>JBCQTJ010000006.1:0-85709 GCA_047178625.1 Rikenellaceae bacterium | reverse complement strand
ATGGTCTCTTTTGTCGAAACGGCGGACCGACACAAAAACACGTGGTCATTCGACATATCCTTGAATGCCACCAAACGATAATTCTCTGGGTGAATACCTTGCTTCATTGTTTTTTGTGTTTTAAATTATTTGCTTATTTAGCGCGACAAAGGTACGAAGATATTTTTGATTTGCAAATAGTTGTCTGCTTTTATTTGAAAATATCTTCGTACCCCCTCGCTTTACAGTGCAAATGGAACTATATAAAATTTGTAGGTAATAGGTGCGGCCGTTGTGCGATACTCCTCATCGGTCTGAGGTCCGCACGAGCCATTTCCGATTCCTGTCACCTTGCCTGCGACCCTCAACTCGGTGGTTGTTGGGCAGCTTGGCAACTCGATGGTGTGGCGAGCCTTCTGCAACTCATCCTGAGTGTAAGGCAACGCACTCATCGACAACATATCGGGAGCGATAACCTTCACGCCTCGGCCATTGTTGTTGCTCAACGACATCCAACGCACATCCTCCCTATTTCCGTGGTCCTGAGGGAATGGGTAGGCGATATACATATCCATAACCTTAGAGTGGTAGAGGCCATTCTGTGCCGAGTATTGGCGGTCCACCTCGTTGTTCCAAGGGCCCAAGCCATAATATGAGACGTTGTTCACCGATGGCTTCAATGGAAAGCGGAGTCCGATGCGTGGGATCCAATCGCCATCCTCGAGCTCGCCCTCTGGCGACACACTCTCGGTGAGCTCGATCTCGCCCAATCCGTCTATCTTCCACACCTGACGCTCACGATATCCTGCATTCGCCTTGCTCATATAGACATTCTCTACCGTCACAACTACGAAGTTGCCGCTCTTCGAGACAGAGACCTTGGCGTTGCCCTTACGAGAGATATTCTCGAGCTCCAACTCACGGAAGCGCTCCATTCTGAACTTGTCATTCTTGTTGTCGTAGAGGTTGTCGATCCACGCCTGAGTGTGGTCGAAGAGGCGATCACGGCTACTCTCGGCCATCAACTCCTCGCCCTTAACCTTCAGAGAGTTCAACAATCCTGTCTTGCTGTCGAATGAGATCTGAACGCCACTCATTGTCGACACGACGATCTTATCGCTACTCTTTGTGTATGTTGGCACGAGGCTATTAGGTGTGTAGTCGTAGCTATACTTACCCTTCACCTTGAACTCCGAGAATGTGATCTCGAAGCCCTTATCGGCCCAGAGAGTTCTCTTCTTTAGGTTGTACTTGATCCTCACGTAGTACTCCTTCGAGTCGCACATCTTCGCTGTGTCGTAAGGGACTGTGAATGTCTCTCTCTGCTGTGGCGCAGCGCTGAGCGACAATGCTCCGCTCTTGATGACACTTCCATCCTCTACCAACTCCCACGATGCGTCGTACTCGCACATCGACTGCTGATTTAGGCGGTTGCGAACGCTAAACTTACCGCTCTCGATGTCGATAACCTCCATCGTGAATGGCTCGTAGCACTTCTTCACCTCCATCAACTTAGGCGTTGTTGCCCTATCCGACATAATCAATCCATTGAGACAGAAGTTAAACTGAGACTTTAGGTCGCCCCAGTCACCACCATATTGGTAGTAAACCTCGCCCGAGTCGCTATAAGCCCCAACACCTTGGTCGATCCAATCCCAGATACAACCTCCGTTGAGACCATTCTCCTCGTTGGCGTAGAACATATCCCACTTCTCCTTCAACGCACCTACCGAGTTACCCATAGCGTGAGTGTACTCACACATATAGAATGGACGCTTGTCGCCCGTAGTCTCACGCTTCTCTAAGTAGGCGGCAGCCTTCGAGCGTGTTCCATACATTGGAGTCACAGCATCGGGCTTATCGAGACGAACGGGGTTCTTGTCGCCAAAGCGCTTGTTGGTGCTCACACCTCTATCACACATCACATACCTCGATGGGTCGATCTCCTTCGCAGCATCATACTGCTTGTCGAAGGCCTCGCACCATCCGAATCCCTGCTCGTTACCCAACGACCAGATCAACACTGCTGGGTGGTTCAGATCACGATGTACCATCCTCGCAACACGAGCAACAGCTCCATCCAACCACTCGGGGCGGCTATCGGGCACATCGACAAAGCCGTGGCTCTCGACATTTGCCTCGGCAAGCATTGCGATACCATACCTATTACATATATAGTACCACCTCTCATCGTTTGGATAGTGGCTCGTCCTTACGGTGTTGATGTTATTCTGCTTCATCAACTCAGCATCCTTGATAAGGTCCTCCAACGGAACGACGTGGCCCGACCAAGCGTTGTGGTCGTGACGATTCACACCCTTGATGAAGTAGCGCTGGTTATTGAGGAAGTAATTTCCATCAATCTCTTCGAAGCGCTTAAATCCAGCGTCGATCCTCACTACCTCGACGACAGCCCCCTTGCTATCACGAAGGGTAGCGATCAGAGTGTACATATTTGGAACGTCGGGGCTCCAGAGCTTCAAATCGTTCAGCTCGATATTGCCCTTCTCGACCAACTCCTCGCCCGCACCGATCGAGGCGAAGCTACGACTCCAACTCTTCACTGCATCGGTCGAACCAAATGGAACGAGCTCGAAATCGACACTTCCCTTCTTCCACGCCTTAGCCGAGTGGTTCACCACCGATAGCTCGAAACGTGCGTCAATCGACTTCAACAATTTGTCGGGAGTTCCCACAAACTGGATGTCACGGATCGACTGCTCGGGGTTGAATTTGAGGTAGACATCACGATAGATACCAGCCCAGCGGATCATATCCTGCACCTCCATATAGCTACCATCGGTCCAACGATAGACCTTAAGTGCTACGAGGTTGCGACCCTCCTTCAAATACTTTGCGATATCGAACTCGGCAGGTAGACAGCTATCCTGACTATATCCGACCTCCTCGCCATTGATATAGAGCTCGACACCAGCCTCAACAGCGCCGATACGCAAGATCACACTGCTCGCCAACTCCTCGGCCGAGATCTCGATCCACTTACGATAGCATCCCACCGACTGCATCTCCATAGGGATGAATCCCGTAGCCTTCGACTCCTCGATTGTCTCGGGTAGGAAGTTAGGGTGTTTCTCCGCTACATTCTCGGTGTAAGCGAATGGCATCTCGGGGTTTAGGTAGTAGAGACGATCGAAACCATTACTCTGCCAGATCCCTGGAACAGGCATTTTGCCCCAACTCTTGACGCTACTCTCGACAGCGTACCAATCGGAAGGGATAGCAAGTAGATCGCCATACCAATTGAACTCCCACTCCCCATTCAACGAGCGATAGAACTCCGAGTGCCAAGGGTTCTCCAAATTGAGGGGCATCAACGCCGCCTCACGGCTCTTGTAGGTTGTAAATTCGGCGTGTGCCTTCTCCTTGTTGATCTCAAAGATTGTGGGGTCACGCCACTTCTCTACCTCGGCTGCGAAGGCGGAGGCGGAGATCGCCACCGCAAGGGTGGCTATCATCACTTTTGTTTTCATCTTGATAATTTAGTTATAGTTAGTTTAAGTTGTTTAGCTAATAGGGTGCTGAGTTACAAAGCCAACTTAAGGAGCTCACGCACATCATCCTGACTCACTGGTGGGTTGCACGAGAGATAGCCATCGGCTCCGAAGCTCACCTTCACAACTCCCTGAACGAGTTGCTCGCAATCCTCGGCCTTGATTCCCCAATCCGACAACGACAAACCTGCTCCGATCTCGTAGAGGAATGACTTAAAGCTGGCGATACCCTCAGCGATGATCTGCTCATCTGACTTGCCCGCAGTCTCGATCAACATCACATTCTTCGCAAAGCGGAGGTAGCGAGCTGGTCGACGAGAGCTAAAGAGCTCCATCCACGATGGCATCAACATAGCCAACGATGCTCCGTGTGGCACACCGTGGTATGATGTTAGCTGGTGGGCAACTTGGTGGATTGGAGTCCACGCATCGCCTGGTGAGGCCCATCCATTGATGGCGCAAGTAGCAGCCCACTGCAAATTCGAGCGTGCCGAGATGTCGTTAGGGTTGGCCATCACACGTGGGAAGTTGTCGATCACCGTGCGCATAACTCCCTCTTGGAAGTAGTGCTGAAGATCGCTCTCCTCCTCGCCATTGATATAGATCTCCAACACGTGCGATATTGTGTCGGCCGCCGCATAGGCACTCTGCTTGAGTGGCAATGTTAGGGTCAACTCGGGATCGACGATCGAGACAGTTGGGAAGAGGCAGCTTGCCCAGATATATGACTTCTCCTTGAGCGCCTTGTTGCTCACAACAGCGCACTGGTTCATCTCACTTCCCGTTGCAGGGAGTGTTGGGACCATCAAAAGTGGCAACGCCTTGGTGGGAGGGGTCGACACCGAGCTATCGTGACGAGCATTGACCATATTCCACAGGTCTCCCTCGTAGTAGACTCCAGCAGCGACAACCTTAGCGGCATCCATCGCACTTCCGCCACCCACGCCGATTACCAAATCGACACCGTTGGCCTTGCAATACTGAGAACCCTTAGCTACCACTGTGATCTCGGGGTTGGCCTCTATCTCGTAAAATGGGAATACCTCGATCCCTGCATCCTCCAAAGTCTTGGTTATTCTGTTCATCAAAGGCTCCAAAAAGAGTAACTCCTTGTATGATACGAGGCAGACCTTGCCTCCAAACTTCTTCGCCTCAACTGCGATGTTGTCAACCTCACCTGCTCCGAAGATAACCCTTACTGGGTTGTAAAAATCAAATCTGTTCATCTTTTTTTATCTGTTATTTTATTCTTATAAATATTCTAAATTCATTGCAAAACGCAAGTTTTGCTCCGCTTACGAGAGCGTTGATAGGTGGATGAAATTTTAAAGATGGGGAGAAGTGGACTGAAGGGAGCGTACTTAAAGTACGTGACCGAAGCACGCTTCTCGTTATCTTTGAAATTTCGCCGCCTTGCAACGCTCTAATTTTTGGCACAACTACATTTACACTTCGAAAGTAATATGTAGCCACCGACGATGATCGAAAGGATCACAGCATAGCTCCAAATGAGTGGCAACTGAAAGACTCCAAGCTCCCAAAACACAGGGAAGATCGTGAAGGTCAAGACCAAAGCAAAGGTCGGAGGGTCGATATGCGTATCTGCTCGATAGAGAAATAGGCAGGCGCAAACCTCGCCCAGATATGCCGCCATAAAGGCGAACAACATTGCCCACTCGATGCTACCCGTCATAGTCGCCACCATCGAGGCCGAGAGAGCGATATGGTGAGTCACGGGGACCTTGAATCCGATCAACATAAAGAGCAGAAGGACTGTTACAAAACCGAACACCAAGCCGATACTTCCTGGGATTGTGATGGCGTAGTAGGCGGCAGGCAATCCAACCGCAAAGGCCAAGATAGCCAACTGATCGGGCTTCGACTGGTAGTTGACCCACGAGGCGTTCTCATTGGGGATCCAACACCTCTCACCCTCCTCCATCTTGCGACCAAAGAGACCTGTCTTTCCATAGGCGAAGCGGATGATCACCATTCCCAAAATTACGGCCAAGGCGATGTGGTTGGTCCACCCCACCTCGCTGCTATAATTTGGCACCTGCATCAAACCCCAAAAGAGGAGGTATCCGATGCCGCCGAATAATCCTCCGACCATCAAGACCTTAGGTTTTTGTAGCCCTATAAGCGAGGTTGCGATGTCACGACCACTCTCGATTAAGTTGTGTTTGGCAGCATAGGCCGCTGCCGCTGTACCCCCCACAAACGAGGTCTGAGGGCCGATGAAGTGGCCCCACGCCACCATATTCATAAAATCGGGATTGCCATTAACAAAGTTGATTGTCGCTCCGATAAGCACTGCAAGTCCACAGAGAATCCAGACTGGAAAGGCGCCGATGACGGCTCCGAACACTCCGCCTGCAACAGAGACAAGAAGATCTAATTGGTTAAATTCCATAATATTTTAGTAGCTTTAGTTAGGTTCATTACACTCACCGCATAATAAGACAAACAAAGATATATAGTATTTACTAAAATAGCAACCTTTTTACGCTAATTACAACATCTTTTACGAGGTAAATTTATGAAGGTAAATATTCTGTAACTTTTTTTGATAAAAATTTTGTGGTTAAACGAAAAATAACTACTTTTGGAGCAGATTAACAAGAGAATAGAAATTTTCACAATATTATGATCTGCGTAGCAACACATACAATCCATCATCATCACCACATCACCGTGGGGTAGAGTTGTTATGTATATCAGATTTACTATAATTGATTAACAAGAAACTCATCCTCGAAACAGGGTGGGTTTCTTTGCTGTTAGAGCAGAGCGAATTAGAGAGAAAAATAACAAAAAAATAGAAGAAAAATTATGTTGAGAATTGCAATTCAGGCCAAGGGCCGATTGAACGAGCAGTGTGTCTCGATGCTTCGTGAGGCGGGCATCGGAGTAGTTGAGAGCAAGCGCAAGCTGATCTCTAAGGCAGAGGGATTCCCTCTGGAGGTGTTGTATCTTCGTGATGACGATATCCCACAGGCGGTGGCGATGGGCGTTGCCGATTTGGGAATCGTGGGCCAGAACGAGACTGCCGAGAAGGGCTTCGAGGTAGAGGAGATCTTACCTCTCGGATTTGGCGGTTGCCGCATCTCGTTGGCAGTCTCGAAGAGTGTCGATTATCACGGGTTAGAGTACTTCGAGGGTAAGAGGGTTGCCACCTCATATCCACGCATCTTGCAGAACTTCTTCGACGAGAAGGGCATCAATGCCGAGATCCACACTATCGAGGGTTCGGTGGAGGTTGCGCCAGCGGTTGGAATGGCCGACGCCATCTTCGACATTGTCTCGTCGGGTGGTACGTTGGTCTCTAACGGATTGGTAGAGGTTGAGAAGATCTTCTTCTCGGAGGCTGTGCTTATCGCCAACAACGAGCTAAGCGATGAGAAGCGTGCTATCCTTGAGCAGTTGAAGTTCCGCCTCACGACGATCCTCGAGAGCCGCAATATGAAGTATGTCTTAATGAATCTGCCAGTCGAGAAGATCGAGGAGGCGACGAAGTTGCTCCCCGGAATGCGTAGCCCGACTGTCTTGCCTTTGGCTCAGGAGGGTTGGTGCTCGATCCACACGGTTCTCAACGAAAAGACTTTGTGGGCGAGTGTCGAGCAGCTCAAGGCGCTGGGCGCCGAGGGAATTTTGGTCCTCTCGCTGGAGAATATGATCCGCTAAGCAGATTTGTTTAGCTAATTCACGAAGCGACTTTACTAAGCAAATTTGTTTAGAGAGTTAATTCACTGATATTTAGAATAGATAAGAGTTAGAGTAAGTAAGATGCAGAGATTTGCAATATACGAGAACCCCGAGAGGGGCGAGTGGAGAGGGCTCACCGAGCGCAACATCCCGCAAGATAGCGAGATTGCAGAGCGTGTAGAGTCAATCATCGCTCGCATCGCCGAGGGTGGCGACTCAGCTCTCCGTGAGGTGGTAGCCTCGATCGAGGGGAGCGTTCCCGAGTCGTTCGAGCTGTCAAAGGAGGCTATCGCCGAGGCGAGTGAGAGGGTGAGTGAGGAGTTAAAGGAGGCGTTGAAGAGAGCCAAGAGCAACATCGAGGCGTTCCACTCAGCACAGCTACCACGCAGAGTCTCGGTCGAGGTTATGGAGGGCGTCAAGTGTGAGCAGCGCTCGGTGGCGATCAGGAAGGTGGGGTTATATGTCCCTGGAGGCACCGCACCATTGGTCTCAACGGTCTTGATGTTGGCCATCCCAGCAACGATCGCTGGGTGTCGTGAGATTGTGTTGTGCACACCTCCCTCAAAGAGTGGCGCCATCGCACCCGAGATCATCTATGCAGCATCGTTGTGTGGCGTTCACCGCATCTTCACCTTGGGTGGAGCTCAGGCGGTGGCAGCTATGGCCTATGGCACCGAGAGTATTCCACGTGTCGATAAGATCTTCGGACCAGGAAACAGATATGTCACCAAGGCGAAACAGATTGTGAGCACCAACCGAGTGGCGATTGATATGCCAGCAGGCCCTTCGGAGGTGTTGGTGTTGGCCGACGAGAGTGCTAACGCTGAGTTCGTAGCCTCGGATCTGCTCTCTCAGGCGGAGCACGGAGCCGACAGCCAAGCGATATTGGTCTGCTCATCGGTCGCAATTGCCGAGGCCGTTGCAGCTGCGATCTCACACCAGACCAAGGAGTTGAGCCGTGGAGAGGCGATTTCGAAGTCGTTGGAGCAGTCGAGGGCGGTGGTCTTTGACTCGACCGACGAGATGGTGGAGTTTGCCGAGGAGTATGCGGCGGAGCACCTCATCATCTCGATGAGAGATCCGTGGGAGGTGGCCGAGAGGATCACCTCGGCAGGAAGTATCTTCATCGGCAACTACTCGCCCGAGAGCGCTGGAGACTACGCTTCGGGAACCAACCACACACTCCCAACAGGGGGATGGGCTCGCTCATATAGCGGTGTAAGCTTGGAGAGTTTTATGCGCAAGCAGACCTATCAGCAGCTCACCGCCCAAGGGATCCGATCTCTCGCACCGACAGTCTTGGCGATGGCCGAGGCCGAGGGGTTAGATGCTCACGCAAATGCAGTGAGGGTGAGAGTTGCTCAGACCGAGGGTAAAATTTAAACAAAATGCAAGATGAATAGGGATGATGTATTGCGCTTAGTGCGCCCCAACATATTGGCTTTGGAGCCATATTCGACCGCTCGTGACGAGTATGAGGGTGGTGAGATTGATGTCTGGTTGGATGCCAACGAGAACCCATTCGACAATGGTGTGAATCGTTATCCCGACCCACACCAAGTGCTGCTCAAAGCGAAGTTATCGAAGATCAAGGGGGTCGAGGCGAAGTCGATCTTCATAGGAAACGGAAGCGACGAGGCGATAGATTTGATCTTCAGGGTCTTTGCACGCCCTGCGATAGACAACGCCATCTCGATCGCTCCCACTTATGGAATGTATAAGGTTGCGGCGGCGACCAACGATATCGAGATGCGAGAGGTTTGCTTAAGCGAGGATTTCTCGCTCCCAGTCGAGGAGTTGTTGGCGGCGGCCGATGAGAATAGCAAGATCTTGTGGCTCTGCTCACCGAATAACCCAACGGGAAACTCTTTCCCCAAGGAGGAGATCACACGACTCATAACCTCGTTTAAGGGGATTGTGGTGGTCGATGAGGCCTATATCGACTTTGCGGCAGTCGAGGGATTCCTTCTTGAATTGGCAAAGTATGAGAACCTCGTAGTTCTGCAAACCCTCTCTAAGGCGTGGGCTATGGCGGGGCTAAGGTTTGGTTTGGCCTTCGCATCCGAGGCGATCATCTCGTTGATGAATATGGTGAAATATCCCTACAACATCAATGTCTTGACCCAAGCACACGTGGCAAAGGCCTTGGACAAGGGTGTCGAGGAGCAGGTGGCACAGATCATTGCACAGCGAGAGGTTGCGAAGGAGGCTCTGGAGGGCTTCTCGTCGGTCGAGAGGGTCTACCCCACCGACGCAAACTTCATACTCATCAAGGTCTCCGATGCCGATCGTCTCTATGATGAGTTGGTGGAGGCTGGGGTTATTGTTCGTAACCGCTCACGCATTGTGGGTTGTAAAAATACTTTGCGCCTCACAATTGGAACTGAGGCAGAGAATAGGAGAATGCTCGATATAATTGAGAAATTTAGATAAATGAAAAAGGCATTATTTATAGATCGTGATGGCACAATAATTTTGGAGCCACCCGTAGATTTTCAAGTCGACAGCTTAGAGAAGTTGGCGTTTAGGGCAGGGGCGATCTCTGCGATGAAGCTGCTCTCGACGCTCGACTTCGAGTTGGTCTTGGCGACCAATCAGGATGGTTTGGGGACCGAGTCATTCCCCGAGGAGACGTTCCACCCTGCACACAACAAGATGCTATCAATTTTGTGCAGCGAGGGGGTAACATTCGACGACCAACTAATTGATAGGACATTCGAGAGCGAGAACGCCCCAACGAGGAAGCCTCGCACGGGGATGTTCACCAAATATTTGGGTGGCGAGTATGACTTACAGAATAGCTATGTGATTGGCGATCGTGTGACTGATATCATCTTGGCCAAAAACTTAGGCGCCAAGGGTCTCTTGATTGCCGAGAGCGAGGCTGGATGGGCCGCTGTCCGTGAGGCAGGAGTCGAGGAGTGGTGTGCTCTGGTGACAACATCGTGGAGCGACATTGTGGCCCTCGTCCGTGGCGGAGAGCGCCGAGTAGAGATCAAGCGAGCGACCAAGGAGACTAAGATCGAGGTTGTGTTGGATCTTGACCGCACACCCGACAAGAGCTCGACGATAAAGACGGGGCTCAACTTCTTCGACCATATGTTGGATCAGATCTCGCACCACGGAGGGGTCTCTCTCTCGGTCGACGTAGAGGGTGATTTGCAGGTCGATGAGCACCACACAATCGAGGATACAGCCATCGTTTTGGGCGAGGCGATCGACAAGGCGTTGGGCAGCAAGGTGGGTATTGCGAGGTATGGCTTCGCACTTCCGATGGATGAGTGTAGCGCACTGGTGCTCATCGACTTCGGCGGACGCATCGACTTCCAGTGGGATGTCGAGTTTAAGAGGGAATATGTGGGAGATATGCCGACAGAGATGTTCCGCCACTTCTTTCAGGCGGTGTGTAGCGCTGCAAGGTGCAACCTCCAGATCTCGGCCAAGGGCGAGAACGAGCACCACAAGATCGAGGGTATCTTCAAGGCATTTGCAAGGGCGCTCCGTATGGCGGTGAAGCGTGAGGCGATGTCGACCGAGATTCCGAGTAGCAAGGGAGTTCTATAATTTTTCGGGAAGTCGAGAAGATCGAGAATATATAAGAAGATAAGAGAGGCAAAGAAGATAAAGCAAACTGAATAGATGGTAGCGATAATAGATTACGACACGGGCAACCTTCGCTCGGTGATGAATGCGCTCGAGAGGGCAGGTGTAGAGTATGTGGTGACAGCAGACCACGAGGTGTTGCGTAGAGCCGACAAGATCCTACTCCCAGGAGTTGGCGAGGCCTCGAGTGCGATGGAGAAGTTGAGGGAGAGGGGGCTTGTGGAGCTTATCCCGACCCTCACACAGCCGATGTTGGGAATCTGCATCGGTATGCAGCTAATGTGCGAGAGCAGCGAGGAGGGCGATGCGAAGTGTCTGGGGATCTTCTCGACACGTGTAAAAAAGCTCCCCCCAGCGATGCCAAATGGCGAGCTGTTGAAGGTGCCTCACGTTGGCTGGGATACCATCGAGGGGCTAAAGAGCAAACTTTTTGAGGGGATCAAGGAGTCATCGCATATCTATTATGTACACTCCTTCGCCGCCGAGGTGTGCAATCAGACCATCGCCACAACCGACTATGGGCGACTCTTTAGTGCATCGCTTCACCGTGATAACTTCTATGGCACCCAGTTCCACCCCGAGAAGAGCGGTTCGGTGGGCGAGCAGATATTGGCTAACTTTTTAAAGCTATAAATTTTATGATTGAGATAATTCCAGCAACAGATATAATTGGCGGCGAGTGTGTCCGCCTATCACAGGGCGACTACGATCGCAAGAGCACCTACTTCAGCGACCCGTTGGAGGCGGCAAAGGCCTTCGAGGGGGCAGGTATCAAGAGGCTGCATATGGTCGACTTGGATGGAGCGAAGAGCTCGGCTCCGATGAACCTAAAGGTGTTGGAGAGGGTGGCTACTCACACCTCGCTGATTGTGCAGTATGGTGGCGGAATCAAGAGCACACAGGCCCTCAAGGATGTATTCTCGGCAGGGGCTGAGCGAGCTATCGTTGGTAGCTTGGCGGTTCGTGAGCCCGAGGTGTTTGCCTCGTGGTTGGATGAGTTTGGCGGCGAGAAGATGATCTTGGGTGCCGACCTCAAAAATGGCAAAGTGGCCATTCAGGGGTGGTTAGAGGAGTCGTTGATGGGGGCCTCGGAGCTATTCAAGCTCTTCATACCCCACTCACTTCGCCACATCATCACAACCGACATCTCACGTGATGGTATGATGTGTGGAGCGGCAACCGAGCTATACAAATCGCTCAATGCCGAGTTCCCCGCCTTGAACATCATCGCAAGTGGCGGTGTGAGCAAGATGGCCGACATTGAGGAGTTGGATCGTGCTGGTGTTGCGAGTGTAATCGTTGGAAAGGCTCTCTACGAGGGGGGCATATCACTTAAAGAGTTGGAGAGATGCTTGCAAAGAGGATAATACCCTGCCTCGATATTAAGGAGGGGCAGACAGTTAAGGGGATCAACTTCTTGGGGCTTCAGAATGTGGGCGACCCGATTGAGTTGGGTGCTAAGTATGCAGCCGAAGGGGCCGATGAGTTGGTATATCTCGATATTAGCGCCACGTTGGAGGGGCGTAACACCTTCACCGACTTGGTGAGTCGCATTGCCGAGAGGATCAACATCCCATTCACCGTTGGTGGTGGAATCAGCTCGCTCTCCGATGCCGAGAGGTTGTTGGGCGCTGGAGCCGACAAGATCACGGTCAACAGCTCGGCAGTGGCTAACCCTAAGCTCATCGACGAGATCGCATCGAAGTATGGTTCACAATTTATCGTTGTGGCAATAGATGCAAAGAGGATCGACGGAGTGTGGAGAGTCTGCACCCACGGCGGAAAACGCCCTACCGAGGGTGAGCTATTTAGCTGGGCAGGTGAGGCCTATGAGAGGGGGGCTGGCGAGATCCTATTCACCTCGATGGACCACGATGGCACCAAGAGCGGCTACCCCTGCGAGGAGTTCTCACGATTGGCGGAGCTTCCGATTCCGATCATTGCTTCGGGTGGCGCTGGTACGTCGCAACATATTGTCGATGTATTGACCAAGGGGCGTGCCGATGCAGCGTTGGCGGCGAGTATCTTCCACTATAACGAGATCCCGATCCCTGTGCTCAAAGAGGAGCTACGTAGGCAGGGGGTTTGTGTGAGGTAAGAGATATAAATAGAGCATTTAAAAATAATACTATATATATTATGAAGATTAAATCTGTACCATTCGAGCAGTTGAACCTCTCGAAGTGTCCCGATGGACTTATCCCCGCAGTGATCCAAGATGATCGCTCGTTGGAGGTTTTGATGGTTGGTTATATGAATCAGGAGGCCTACGAGAAGAGCCTCGACGAGGGTCGTGTAACCTTTTATAGCCGCACACGTTCGACCCTTTGGACCAAGGGTGAGACGAGCGGTAACTTCCTCAATATTGTGAGCATTGCAGTTGATTGCGATGCCGACACACTGCTTATCCGTGTGATCCCGATCGGACCTACTTGCCACACTGGGGCACGTAGCTGCTTCCGCCAAGATGGTGACTCGTCGGAGGGATTCATCCGTCAGTTGCAGTCGGTGATTCAGGAGCGCCACGCTGAGATGCCTGAGGGGTCATACACCACCAAACTCTTTAATAAGGGTGTGGGTAAGATCTCGCAGAAGGTTGGCGAGGAGGCTGTCGAGACTATCATCGAGGCTGCCGCTGGCAACTATGACGCTATGATTCCTGAGATTGCTGATATGATCTATCATCTGTTGGTGCTTCTTGAGGCTACTGGCAAAACGATTTCTGATGTGGAGGAGGAATTGGTTAGGCGCCACTCTTAGTTTTTTTTGCTGAGACTTTACTGAGTCATTCTGGGTCATTCTGAGTCTTACTGGGTCGACCCAGTAAGACTCAGTAAAGACTCAGAAACCCACCAAAAAAGGAGACCGATTTTAAAAAATCAGTCTCCTTTTTTGGTGGGCCCAGAGGGGTATGATCCCACGACCTTCGGATTATGAGTCCGCTGCTCTAACCAACTGAGCTATAGGCCCTCGCTTTGTGTGCTCCCATTTGAGCGTCACAAATATAGTGATAAAAAATCTTTTTACCAAAGATTGATGTAAAAAAGTGGGCAGCCACCATCGTGACCACCCATCCATTTACTCCTTTGTTGGACGTGAAACTCGCTTCTCTTTGATACGAGCCTTCTTTCCTGTAAGATCGCGGAAGTAGTAGATACGTGCACGACGCACAACACCATACTTGTTTACCTCGATCTTCTCGATCTGTGGTGAGTAAAGTGGGAAGATACGCTCCACACCTACACCATTTGAGATCTTGCGAATTGTGAACATCTTTGTCTTACCTGTTCCCTTGATCTGAATTACGACACCACGGAACGACTGCAAACGCTCCTTGTTACCCTCGACAATCTTGATTGTCACTGTGATTGTGTCACCTGCACTAAATGCTGGTACCTCAGACTCTGGCTTTGTCCACATCTGCTCGTTTACGAGCCTAATCAATGCATCCTTACTCATTGTAATGATATAATTTTTTGTATTCTACTCACAACATTATCGCTGCGCCGAGACTACCATAACAGGCTACTACCTGCTAATCCCGTGGCCTTATCTTCGGCCCCTATTGTCCTAACGCCCTTATAATAAGAGGTTATGTCGTATGCCTTTCGGCTCGGCAAAGATAGTGATTTTTTTCTTTTTACTATTTTTTTTGCCGAAAAAAAGTTTATAAACTCAAGAAATATGGCTTGATAACTCCAAAAATCACGTAGGCAACCACCAACGTAACGAGGACGTTAAAGCCCTGAGCGGTCAAAAACGCAACCATCGGGCGTTTGTTCTCCCTCGAGAATAACTCGCTAAAGCGTGTCTCGAGGCCAATACATACGAATGCGATCGAGAACAAGGTGGTGGTCATACCCTTGCCGATCTTACCCACCGACTTGGCCACATCTGCATCGAGGCAGAAGCTAAAGAAGAGTGACATAAGGACAAATCCAACCACAAACTTAGGGAAGCGATCCCACAAAACACCCACCGTTGGGCGAGAAGAGGCCCTCTTGCCCTTGTAGCTCCACATCAGCGAGATGAAGAATGCGGCCACTCCGAGCAACACATTCTGAGACGACTTAACGATGATCGCTGTCTTAGCAGCAGTCTCACCCAACATCGTTCCCGAGGCAGCGACAGCTCCTGTGGTGTCGATCGTACCTCCCAACCAAGCTCCTGCGACCTCCTCGTTGAGACCCATCAACTCCGACAACCAAGGCATAACATACATCATCGGGATGGCGCAAACCAACACCAACGAGATCACATACGAGAGCTTCTTATTGTCACCCTGAATAACTCCACAAGTGGCGATAGCGGCCGAGACACCACAGATACTCACCGAGCTCGACAACATAGTTCCCATCTCACGGTCGATCCCCATACGGCGAGACAACCAGAAGGTGAAGTTCCAAACGACGAATACCACAACCAACGACTGCAAGAGTCCATAGATTCCCGACTGCAACACATCGCCAAAGAGGATGGTAGATCCCATACATACGATACCAATCTTGATGTAGAACTCGCTCTGGATAGCGGGACGCAACCACTCGGGCACACGCCACAGGTTGCTCACTAACAATCCCAAGATCACCGAGAAAAAGACCGCCTCGAAGCCAAACTCCTTAACGACGGGGATGTTAGCGATAACCTGACCGATCATCGACATTGCGGTGATGACAAAGAGTGAGCCCACGACACCTCTAACAGATCGCTTTAGGGCGATGTTACAAGCGACTGTGATGATAAGCAGAAAGAGGTAGACTCCAAATGCAGAGATCCAGTTCTCACTCGTTGCCAACGACTTAGGCATCGAAGGTATCGACTCGGGGAATAGAAATGCGAGTAACATAACTATCGACCCTGCAAATACGATAACCCAATCCTCGCTCTTGAATTGCTCAAAAAATTTCTTCATTATTTGTTCTGTTTGTTTAATTGTGACAAAATTAGCCCCTTTTGAGCTATCCGACAATAGTATAAATACCCATTTTAAACCCTCTCTCCCCAACATCTACCGTTTATCGAGGCGAAAAGCCGTTGGTGTCACCCCTTCGATACGCTTGAAGAATGATGCAAACTGACTCCCATTCTCGAAATTTAGGCGATAGGCGATCTCGCAAACGTTGAGATCGGAGGTTGTGAGCAGCTCCTTGGCCAAGATGATCTTCTGTTGGATCTGATATTGGGCTGGGGTGGTGCCTGTGTGGCGGAGGAACATCCGTCGAAACCAGCTATACCCCATCCCCAACTGATGAGCAATCTGCTCGGGCGAGAGGGGCTCTGTCGCACAGCTTTTCATCATCCGACGTGCCTCGTCTATCTTATTTATGATCTCGTTATTGGCCGAGCTTGGGCGTTTGGTGAGCGAATATAGCTCGCCCAAAGCGCATAACACGATGCTCGATATTATCTGCTGATAGCCAATCTGCTCGCCCTGTATATGCAGCGAGATATTGTTATACATATCGAGTATCGAGCTGTTGATCCCGATGTCGAAGAGAGGCTGCGATTTGGAGAAGAAGCCACTACCCACAAGCCGATCAATCTGCTCGCCTCGAAAGCCGACCCAATACTCCTCCCACCCCGTATCTTGGCAGGGGGAATAGTTGTGCCACTCGCCTGGGAAGAGGATAAATATGGACCCTGCCTTGATCTTCTGCTTCGGGAGGCTCTCGGATGAGAAGTATCCCTGCCCTTTGGTGATATAGACAAGTTGATACTCGTCGAGAGTTCGCCCCGAGGTGGGTTTAAACGAGTAGGTCGGAGGGTGAACAGAGGGCGGATAGTTGGTCGAGGGGTCGATTAGCTGAGCGCCAACCGTTGTGACACACACTCCCCAACTCTCATCGAGAGGGTTTATATTCAGATAGCGGAATGTTTCAAATTTGCGGAGCTCCATATCGTGTCAAAATTTATATATTTATTGTCAATTATATGTGTGTAATTCACCTATTGTGTGCTACTTTTGTAGTGTGTGTCATTTTTGCATCACTGACAAGATAGTACTTTTTATCTGAAAAATAACATTTATTATGACAAATCATCAATTTAGCATTGCATTCGCACTCTCGCTCGGTGGCCTCTCGCTACCTGCGCAACAGCTCAAGGCCGAGACCACGGAGCAAAATATGAATGTCGTATTTCTTTTGATTGACGATATCAGGTGGAACTCCATTGGATATATGGGTAACGACTTTGTCATAACCCCAAATATCGACAAATTGGCCGAGGAGGGCGTGTTGTTCGAGAATTGTTATGTGACAACCTCTATCTCGTGCGTCAGCCGAGCTACCATATTGACGGGTCAATATATGAGTCGCCACAATGTCGAGGGATTTAGCACATCGCTAACCGAAGAGCAGGTCCAAAATAGCTACCCCGAGGTGCTTCGCCAAGGTGGTTATTGGGCAGGAATAGTGGGTAAACACGGAGTTGGCTCGCCCCAGAAAGCGACCAAGGATTACGATTTCAACGCCATTACTCAGGGTAGCCATTGGATCAGTGTCAAGACAAAGGTGGAGGAGAATGGCGTGGAGCAGATAAAAAAAGATTCGATCCACGTCACACAACATAATATAAATGGAGCGATGAAATTTTTGGACGAGGCCCCAAAAGATCGGCCATTCGTCCTCTCGGTGGGCTTCTTCGCCCCTCACGCACAGGATAAACACCCCGATCAGTATCGCCCACAGCTATCGAGTATGGGGTATTATCAGAATGTAGAGATCCCGACCCCCGTGAGTGCCGACGACAAATATCTGGCTCTGCTGCCCGAGTTCCTCCAAGAGTCGCAGAACTTTGGCCGAGATAGGTGGTTCAAACGATTCACCACCCCCGAGAGCTACCAGACAACGATGAAGAACTATTTTCGCCTCATCACCGAGGTCGATTTGGCGGTGGGAGAGATCGTCGATCGGCTCAAAGCGGAGGGGCTCTATGAGAATACCCTCATTATCGTCGCTGGAGACAACGGCTACTTCCACAGCGAGCACCAACTTGCCGATAAGTGGTATCCCTATAACGAGGCACTCAGGGTCCCACTCATAATTCGTGACCCACGCATCAAGAGCCGTGACAGAGGCGAGCGCTTAGATCAGATGGTCCTAAACATCGACATCGCCCCCACGATCCTTGGGGCCACGGGGCACCAGATCCCCAGTGTGATGCAGGGTGAGGATCTGTCAACCATCTATATAGATGGCAAAAAGTCGCTGCGCAAGGAGTTTTTCTATGAGCATCCGATCATCAACGACCTCGAATCAATCCCCGACTCGTATGCGTTGGTCGGCGAGAGGTATAAATATATCTTGTGGCCCTCGCACAACGTGGAGGAGTACTTCGACCTCAAAAAAGATCCATACGAGCTGAACAACCTCATCGACAACCCAGCCTATCAGAAGCAGATCGAGAGAGCGAGGGTACGATTTAGGGAGTTGGCCGAAGAGGCTAAATAATAAGACACTAAAAGAGAGAAACTTATGAATAGGAGAGCTGTCACGACAAGTTTAATTGTTGCTGCAAATATATCTGTAATACCATCGGTGTGCGCTAAAGAGGGCGAAAAAACAACACAATCTCGCCCCAACATCGTCTATGTCTTTGCCGATCAGCTTAGGGCGCAGGCTCTGGGCTATGCGGGGGATAAGAATGTTATTAGCCCCAACATCGACAAGTTGGCGAGCGAATCGGTGAATTTTAGCAATGCGGTCTCGGGGATGCCCGTGTCGACACCCTATCGAGGGATTATGCTCACTGGCCAATTTGCCATAAACAACGGTATGTTTATGAATGATATCCAACTCAACATCGAGGCTGTCTCGGCTGGCAAAATCTTCAAGGCGGCGGGCTATGAGACAGGGTATATAGGCAAGTGGCATATCAATGGCAATGGACGTAGCCAATATATCCCGAAGGAGAATCGCCAAGGCTTCGACTACTTCAAGGCTCTGGAGTGTACTCACGACTACCTCAACTCTGCATATTACGACAACGACGACCCCAATATCAAATATTGGGAGGGCTACGATGCGATAGCTCAGACCTATGACGCAATCGAGTATATGAGAGAGAGGGCAAACGGAGAGACCCCCTTTGCGCTCTACCTCTCGTGGGGCGGACCTCACGACCCTTATCAGAAGGTCCCACAGAGGTATAAAGATATGTATGAGGGACAAAAGATTGAGCTAAGGGATAATGTCCCTGAGTCAATAACGAAAAAGGCAAAGAACGACATATTGGGGTATTACGCCCAGATAACCGCACTCGACGACTGCATCGGACTGTTGCAAGAGGCGATTCGAGAGCTCGGCATCGAGGAGAACACAATCTTCATCTTCACCTCCGACCACGGTGATATGTTGGGGTCTCAGGGGCTTAACCGAAAACAGAAACCCTATGACGAGAGTATTCGGGTGCCATTTCTGCTGAAATATAGTGGAGTGTTAACCCCCGAGAGCATACAAGCCTCCGATATTATGCTCAACACCCCAGATATTCTGCCAACTATCCTTGGACTCTCTCAGATCGAGACCCCCGATGTATTAGATGGGTTTAACTACTCGTCGGTGATTAGGGGTGAGGCTAAAAACAAAAGACACAGCGCATTGATTGAGTGCATAACACCATTTGGCGAATTTCGTCGAAGCAACGGAGGCCGTGAATATAGAGGGGTCCGCACAGAGCGCTACACCTATGTCAAGGATCTTAATGGCCCTTGGTTGCTATTTGATAATTTCGAGGATCCATATCAGATGAAGAATTTGGTTAACGACCCCAAATACAAAAAGATCCAAAAGAGTTTGGAGAGGGAGTTAGCAAAGCATCTCGCAGAGCGCAATGATGAATTTCTCGCAGGTGAGGAGTACATTAAACGATGGGGCTATAAGGTCAATGCAGGGGGGACCGTTGATTACTTTTAGGCTCCACCAAAAAATATCCGACCAACAAAACTGTTAGTCGGATATTTTTTGGTGCCCAGGACGAGACTCGAACTCACACGGACCAATGTCCACTACCCCCTCAAAGTAGCGTGTCTACCAATTCCACCACCTGGGCATTTGCTTAAATGCGATTGCAAATATATGCTATTTTTATCACTTTCCCAAATTATTTTCCAAAAAAGTTGTCAACTCGCTATATAATCGCTGAATGGGGAGCCCCATAACATTATAAAACGACCCCTCGATCCCCTCGATCCCGACATAACCGATCCACTCCTGAATACCATACGACCCCGCCTTATCTAAGGGGGAGTAACGAGTTACATAATATTCGATCTGCTCTGGGCTAAGCGTTGCGAACTTTACGCTTGTGACGGTCGAGAATGATAGCGATTTTGAGTGAGAGCGGATCGTCACCCCCGTAACCACTTGGTGCTCACTCCCCGATAGCTCCGAGAGCATCTTGCGAGCGCCATCTTCACCCTTGGGCTTTCCCAAAATCTGGTCGCCCAACAGAACCACCGTGTCGGCCGTGATCAAGATCTCACGCTCGCCCAACACATCGGGATACCCCTCACTTTTGAGCTTCGAGAGATATTCGGCCACCTCCGCAGCTGAGGTCTCGGAGGGATAAACCTCCTCCACATCGAACGAGGCGGTGCGAAACGGGATTCCGCAATCTCGCATCAGATCCCTCCTTCGGGGCGACTGTGAGGCGAGGATGATATCGTAACCCTCACGCTCGATTATCTCGTGTAGTAACATATATATTCCCTATCTAATATCAAAATTCAACAACTCACGCCCCTCCAACGTAGCACGCAACGTATCGCCACTCTTCACAGGCCCCACACCCACGGGAGTCCCCGTAAAGATCAGATCGCCAATCTTCAAGGTGATAAACTTCGAAACGTAGCTAATTATCTCATCCACCGAGAAGAGCATCTCTCGAGTGAGGCCACTCTGACGTCGCTCACCATTGATCTCCAACTCGAACGAGAGGTTCTGAACATCGCCCCCCAACTCCTCGACCGAGATGAACTCAGGCGAGATAGCGGCCGAGTGGTCGAACCCCTTGCAGAGCTCCCACGGCAGCCCCTTTGCTATCGCCTCACGCTGGATGTCACGAGCTGTGAAGTCGATCCCCAGACCCACCTCCGAGTAGCATCGAGAGGCGAAGCGTTGGTCGATATGTTTCACAACACGGTTGATCTTCACCACCACCTCGCACTCGTAGTCTACCTGATTGCTAAAGTCGGGGATGTAGAATGGGTCGTTGTTACGCAACATCGCCGTGTCGGGCTTTATGAAAAACATTGGTGACTCGGGGCGCTCCAGATTGTTTAGCTCCTTGATGTGGGCGTTGTAGTTACACCCTATACATATAATCTTCATCTCTATTTTTTTGCTTTTAATAACTCAACCATCCTCTGTGCGAAGCGTCGGCTCGCCTGCGAGGCTCCGATGATCTCTCGTAGCTCTTTGTAATCATTTAAAATCCTCTCTCTCTGGTCGCCACCCTCGATGATCTTGCGAAGTTCGCTGATGACCTCCGTTGGGTCGCTCGACGACTGCAAGATCTCACGCACCGACTCCCTCTCGAGGTTGATGTTGACCAGCGAGAAGTAGGGGATTTTGAGAAAGTAGGGCCTTAAAGCGACCTGATATTGGGGGAGCCTAAAGAGAACCACCTGCGGAGTGCCGATCAGGGCGGTCTCAAGAGTCGCTGTTCCCGAGGTGACTATTGCCGCCTCGCCATGTTTTAGCAGCTCGTAGGTCTGATTCTCCA
This sequence comes from Rikenellaceae bacterium, assembly GCA_047178625.1. Lineage (GTDB taxonomy): Bacteria > Bacteroidota > Bacteroidia > Bacteroidales > Rikenellaceae > Alistipes. The sequence goes on along the minus strand of JBCQTJ010000006.1, from coordinate 64,185 downwards.
CAAAGCGGATTTGACTCCCTTTTGTCTCCCTCTCGTAGAGCTCTCGGGGCAGCCAAGCGACCCCAGCGATGACGAATTGGTACCCCTCGAAGGAGTCCGCCACACGTCGCATAATGGGTAAGATGGTGCGAATTTCGCTCGCCCTGCTTCCTGCCAAGAGGGCTATTATTGGTCGCTCTGAGCTTAAGTCGTTGCGCCCCAAAAACTCCTCCTTTGAGGGTAGATTCTCGCATCTCGACTCTATGGCATCGACCAATGGGTTCCCCTCGAAGTGGGCCTCGATCCCCCTCTTTCGGAAATACTCTCTCTCGAATGGGAAGATGATGAATAGCTCGTCGACATATTTTCTGATTCGCTCGATGCGGCTCTCCTTCCACGCCCACACCTTTGGGGCGATATAGAAGAAGGTCTTGATCCCCAAGCTCTTGGCGTGCTTGGCCATCTTGAGGTTGAACCCTGCATAGTCGATCAAGATCACTACATCGGGCCTCGCCTGCTCGATCTCTCTGCGACACCTGCTTAGTTGGCCAAGGATCGTCGGAAGGTGTCGGACCACCTGCACAAAGCCAAAAAACGAGCTCTCACGATAGTGGAGCCCGAGGTTCTCGCGCCCTCCGACCTCCGCCATCTTGTCGCCACCCCAGAAGCGAAACTCCGCCTCGGGGTCCGCCTCCAAGATGCCACGCATCAAATTTGCTCCGTGCAGATCGCCCGAGGGCTCGCCTGCTATTAGAAAATATCTCATTTTTTTACTCCTTTATCAAATCGGGGCGCAAGAGCTTTGTCCGCTCCCAAGCCTGCTCCTCTCGCCAATTGTCGATGGCGGCGAAGTTTCCCGACAACAAGACATCGGGGACCCTCCAACCCCTAAAATCGGCTGGTCGAGTGTAGACGGGAGGTGCCAACAGATTATCTTGAAAGCAATCTGTCAAGGCCGAGGCCTCATCGCCAATAGCCCCAGGGATAACCCTCACCACCGAGTCGACAATGACACAGGCGGCCAACTCGCCACCAGTCAAGACATAATCTCCGATCGAGATCTCACGAGTGATGAGGTGCTCTCTGATTCGGTAGTCGATCCCCTTGTAGTGGCCACACAAGATGATGATATTCTCCATCGTCGAGAGTCTATTTGCCTCGCCTTGGTTGTGTGTCACGCCATCGGGTGAGGTGTAGATGATCTCGTCGTAGTGGCGCTCCGCCTGAAGACTCTCGACCAACTTAAAGATCGGCTCACACTTCATCACCATCCCAGCCTCGCCCCCAAAGGGGTAGTCGTCGGTTGTTCGGTGCCTATCCTCGGTGTAGTCTCGGATATTGTGGACCACGATCTCGGCCAACCCACTTTGCTGCGCTCGTTTGAGTATCGACTCATTCAAGGGAGAGGTCAGCAGCTCGGGGACTACTGTTAATATATCTATTCTCATCGCTTAATATTTTATCTCGCCCGTCAACACCTCTACAACAAATGGGTTGTAGAGTGTCTCGTGACCGATGGTGCTCTCCTCGCTGTGTCCTGCCAAAACTCTCACCTCGTCGCCCAACGGGATGATGCTCTTTGTGATCGACTCCATAAGCGATGGGTAATCCCCACCTGGGAGGTCGGTACGGCCGATACTCTCGCGAAATAGGGTATCGCCCGTAAACAAAACTTTGCTCTTTGGCTCATACAACGAGACGTGACCTGGGGTGTGACCTGGGGTTTTAATTACTCGAAGTGTGGTCTCGCCAAAGTGAAGCTCGTCGGTGGTATCGAGGTCGATATCGGCCTCAGTTGGCATCGCTCCGATCTTCATTCCATAGATCACCGTACCCTCCTTGGCCGACTCCAAGAGGTAGTAATCCTTGCTCGAGAGGGCGAACTTCACACAAAAGCGCTTGCGCAAAAACTCCACCCCCATCGTGTGGTCGAAGTGGCCGTGGGTGTTGATCGCCATCACGGGTTTGAGCCCCTTGCTCTCGATGAAGTTCTCAAGCGCCGTATCCTCTCGCTCTCCCCTATTTCCTGCGTCGATCACCACACACTCACTCGTCTGGTCCCATACGACGTATGTATTCTCCTGAACTGGGTTGAATACCAATGTTGCTATATTCATATTTTTCTCTATTTTATAATCTGCTACAAAGATAGAAAAAATGGGTGATAATACCTATCATATTACCACCCATCAACCGTTTTTATCACTTAATCACCTCACGCTTAGTCTCGGAGCTCACCACCAGCAGGAATTTGGCAACTACTCGTTGCGTAATCTCTATGTCGGCGAACTCCAAATTATGCTCCAACGACTCCATATTAGACCTCATCATCTGAGCCATATTGGGCAGGTAGTTACCTCCATTGTCGATGATCTGGAGACACTCACCAACTCGTTGACCCAGCGCCTCACCGATCTGAAGGCCCCTCTCTCTTGCATTGGCAACTGCTCGGGCTCTCGCCTCGGCTCTGTGCTCCTCGATCTGGAGGTTGCCCACACTCACAACATCTACACTCGTGATCCCTAACTCTCTGAGCGCATTGACACTATCCACCACCATCTGAGCGGAGTCGAGCTCCAAGGTGTATGTCACCTTGGCAAGCTGCCCCCTATTGCGAAGCGAGGCGCTCGATAGGTCACTCATCTTGAGCTTCGAGTTGGTATCGACCCCGATCTTGATAAGTGAGCTAACCATCATCGCCTCAATGTTTGAGACCGAGCTCCGCCCTCGATCGGCCGACTCATCGACTATGATCATCAACTTAAAATTGTTGGGGGCGACCTTGATAGTCGCCTCGCCCGCCACCTCGACGAAGTTCTGAACCCCACCGATGCTCTGTGCCGAGAGTCCCGACACCATCAATATCGCTACGAAAAGCGAGAAAATCTTTCTCATAATTGCCAAATATTTTTTAAATTTGCAGATATAACAACTCTTACACCTATGAAACGATCAACTATAATAATTACTGCACTATTATCTATAATATTCACCTCATTAGGTCAATATCGTCCCGACATCTTGGGTGAGGGGTTCGAGCAGCGGACCATAGATCTGGGTGTCGACTACTCGGGCAAGGTGGAGGCGACCCTCGTGCGCACAACGCCCCATATAGATAGCGACCGTGCGATCCTCTATCTCCACGGCTTCAACGACTACTTCTTCCAACGAGAGATGGCCCACCGCTTCAACGACTCCCTCTACAACTTCTATGCCCTCGACCTACGCAAATATGGTAGGTCCTTAAGTGAGGATCAGACCCCCTTCGAGGTGAGGGAGATGGAGGAGTACTTCGAGGAGATCGACTCGGCTGTGGTGGCAATGCGTAGGGAGGGAATCCGAACAATTATCCTGATGTCACACTCGACAGGAGGGTTAACCTCGTCGCTCTACGCCAAGCGAGACGAGGCCTCGCCACGAATAGATGGACTGATCCTCAACAGCCCCTTTCTCGATATGAATTTGGGGTGGATCTTAGAGGAGTTATTCCTCCCCGTAGTGGCCAAAATTGGCAACTACTACCCCAACTGGATAGTGGTCCGTGACCCCACAACCGCCTACTTCGAGAGCTTAGATAGAGATCACAAGGGGGAGTGGAGCTACGACACCTCGATGAAGTTCGTGAGCTCGCCCCCAACAAGGGCAGGGTGGCTGAGAGCCATCCACAACGGCCACACGCAGATCCAAAAGGGGGCAAACATCGGGATCCCCATCCTATTGATGTACTCCGACAAGAGCATAGTGAGCCCAATATGGATCGAGGAGTATCAATGCAGCGATGCTGTATTGGATGTAAAAGACATCAAGAAATATGGCGACAAACTGGGCAGCAAAGTGACCCACGTCGAGATCAAGGATGGTATGCACGACCTAATTTTGTCGGGAGAGAAAGCCAGAGAAAAAGTATATCAGTCGATCTTTGAGTGGATAGAGAGTGTGTTTTAAAAAATTACTCATCTATGCTATGCAAAAACAGATTATTTTGCTACATTTGCCTATAATATGTTTAAGTTTTTCTCGCTAAAATTGCTAAGAGAGAGTAGTTTAAATAGATTCTTACACTCTTTTTTATCAAAAGACGGTTAAAGGAATATATTCTTAACAGAGACCAAAAATAAACTATAACCTAAAAAACTATGAAGAGACCTATCCTATCAATTTGTTTAGGGCTATTTGCGCTCCTATCGCTGCAGGCCCAAGAAGTTGTAACTCACTCGGTGAGAACACCTCTACTCAGAAGAAATGTCAAAATGGAGATGACTGGAAAAACCTATTATGTCGCCAAAAATGGAAACGACAATAACACAGGTTCAGAAGATAGCCCATTTTTGACGATCCAAAAATTTGCCGATATAGCTCAACCTGGCGACCTTGTATTGGTTCGCGAAGGCAACTATCACGAGAGCGTAATACCCAAGAAAGGAGGTCGCTTAGGCGAACCTATCCTCTATGTAGCCTATCCCAACGAGAAGGTATGCATCACTGGAACTGAGATCGTAACGGGCAAATGGAAGAGATACAAAGGCGATATCTACAAGGTAAAGGTTGACTTCAACATCGAGCAGCTCTTCGTCAATCGCGAGATGATGATCGAGGCCAGATGGCCTAATATGACATTCGATCAACTTTGGGAGCGTAGTTGCTGGGCTGAGGCAGCCAAGGGGAGCGAGTATATGAAGATGAAAGATCCTGAACTGGCCAAGATGAACATTGACTGGACGGGGGCGGTAGCGACACTCAATATTGCCAACCAATTCTACACTTGGACACGTGTGGTAACAAAACACGAGGTAGGAAGCGACACCTTTGAATATGAAGGTAATATGGGCAGCTTATCAGGAGCTATCGGTATCCCAAGTCGCTGGGCCGACGACTACTACTACCTAACAGGTAAGTTAGGTGCATTGGATATTGCAACAGAGTGGTTCTATGACAGAGAGGATAAAATGCTCTATTTATGGGCTCCCGACGGTGCAAACCCCAATGATTTAGTAGTAGAATACAAGGTGCGCGAAAACGGATTTAAGGTGAAAGATATGGATGAGATCCATCTCGTTGGATTTGATATGTTTGCCTGCAACTTCACATTCGACAACACCAAGCATAGTCTCGTCGACGATTGTCATCTTCTCTTTCCCACCTTTGCGAGAGAGTTGAGCGATACCCCAACGGGCGATCCAATATCGGGAATGCGTGGAACACATAACGTTATCCAAAACTCGTCGTTGGCATATACTCCACTCAGCGGATTAGCAATGGTGGGTGGATTCAACACGGTGCGTAATAACCTCGTTCACGATGTCTGCTGGAACGGCTCACTGCGCTACCCTGTAATCAGTATGATGTGCGATGATGAGGAGATGATGAACGATGTTTGGAACCCATCTATTGTCTCTCACAATACTGTCTATAACGCTGGTAGCGCTGGCATCGGGTTCCGCCACCAATGCTATATTTTGGAGTATAACTATGTACACCATTGTGGAATGATGAGCCACGACGTATCGGTTATCTACACTTCAGGTCCTGGCTCCGTGGGTTCGATCGTCCGCTATAACTGGGTTCATAACTGCCATCCTGATCTTGAGAAGGGCAAAACATCTGGTATCGGCATACGCTCGGACGATCAATGTCGCAATATCACGATGCACCACAATGTGATATGGAACACAGGGTTAGATGCGATTGTTATGAAGGGTGAGTATAACAAAGTCTACAACAATACCGTCTTTCACACCGACGAGAGACTTAGCGATGGGAATAACATTCGTCTGGATACTGAACCAGAGCCATTCAAGGCGTGGCGCATCTACTCACCTCTGCTTGAGGAGCAGAATGCCCACTCACTTGTTTTCAATAATGTTGCCGCCTCAATTGGTGCTGAATTTAGAAAATCTACACCGTTCGACAACAAGAGCAATTCCTTCAACAATCTGCTAACCGACACACCTCCCGTTGAGAACTTACTTGAATTTGACTTTAGACCCAAAGAGGGTTCTACATTGGTCGATGGGGGTAGGACAATGCCAGGATTGACCGACAGCTATGTAGGTGATGCTCCCGATATTGGAGCATATGAATTAGGCGGAGTATTCTGGAAACCAGGATACCAAGCGACAAAAGCTCTATTCTATCAACAGAATAGAGATATTGACAAACTTACCGATTAGAGAGTTGTTGTTTTGTGATTTCGAATCATCACACCCAAATCACCGCCTCCGTTAGAAAGTTGATAGGTGGGTGAGATTTTAAAAGATAGTAAGGGGGCTACTTAAGTCACGTATCTAAAGTACGTTTACTTAAGTAGCCCCCTTACTATCTTCGAAATATCGCCGCCTTGCAACGTTCTACAAGCAGCCTTGGGCTAACATTGAGTCCGCTACTTTTATAAAGCCCGCTACATTCGCACCATTAACATAGTTAACATAGCCATTATCGTCGGCACCATACTTAACACAAGCTGAGTGGATATCACTCATAATCTGCTTCAACTTAGCGTCAACCTCCTCGGGAGTCCAAGTGAGGCGGATTGAGTTCTGAGTCATCTCCAATCCCGATGTTGCAACACCTCCTGCATTTGAGGCCTTACCTGGAGCATACAAGATCTTAGCGTTGAGGAATACAGTGACAGCCTCTGGAGTAGATGGCATATTAGCACCCTCGGCAACACACATACAGCCGTTAGCAACCAACACAGCCGCCTCGTCGCCATTCAACTCATTCTGAGTAGCGCAAGGCAGAGCAACGTCGCACTTAACACCCCAAGGGCGCTCGCCAGCGAAGAACTGAGCCGATGGATATTGCTTAACATACTCGCTGATACGTCCACGCTGAACATTCTTTAGCTCCATAACATAGGCCAACTTCTCAGCGTCGATACCCTCAGCATCGAGGATGTAACCAGATGAATCAGAGAGAGTGATAACCTTACCACCCAACTGAGTAGCCTTCTCGGTAGCGTATTGAGCCACATTTCCCGAACCCGAGATAACAACTGTCTTGCCCTCGAAGCTATCGCCACGAGTAGCCATCATCTCCTGTGCGAAATAGCAAGTTCCATAACCCGTAGCCTCTGGGCGCAATGGGCTACCACCCCACTCAGGAGCCTTTCCTGTGAGGGTTCCTGTGAACTCGTTGCGAAGTCTCTTATATTGACCATAGAGGAAACCGATCTCACGACCACCTACGTTGATATCACCAGCTGGGATGTCGGTGTCGGGGCCGATGTGGCGCTGCAACTCAGTCATAAACGACTGACAGAAGCGCATAACCTCATTGTCTGAACGACCGCTTGGGTTGAAGTCAGATCCTCCCTTACCACCACCCATAGGCAATGTTGTGAGGCTATTCTTAAATGTCTGCTCAAAAGCCAAGAACTTCAAGACGCTCAAGTTCACCGATGGATGGAAACGCAAACCTCCCTTGTATGGCCCGATGGCGCTATTCATCTGAACTCGGTATCCACGGTTAACCTGAATATCACCGTTGTCGTCCAACCACGCAACACGGAACATAATCACACGCTCTGGCTCTGCGATACGCTCCAAGATCTTTGCCTTCTGATATTTTGGGTTTGCAAGGATTACTGGTGCCAATGACTCGACGACCTCTAATGTTGCCTGGTGAAACTCAGGCTCGTTTGGACTCTTAGCCTTGATTTGGGCCATAAAATCCTCGATGTACTGCTCAACTTGATTGCTCATAATAGATTTAGTATTTTTTAATTAAATTGGTTAGATTTTATCTTGAAATTGATTATTTTTATAAAATGGTAGCGCAAGTTAAGAAAAAAATATTTAAATTCCAAATAAAAAATAGGTTTGTTAGAGCAGCGAAGTCTAACAAACCTATCAATTTAAAATATAAAATTCAGCCGCAATCACCCCTCAAAGGGGCTGAGAGCTACTTTTTGAGGGTCCTACGAATCAACGCATCGACCGATGGCTCGTGACCACGATACTCGACATACAACTTCATCGGATCCTCCTGACCACCTCGCTCCAAGATCGAACGACGGAAAGCCGTTGAACTCTGCTGATCAAAAATGCCTCGCTCCTTGAAGAGCTCAAAGGCGTCGGCCTCCAACACCTCGGCCCACTTATAGGAGTAGTAGCCCGCAGCATAGCCGCCCGAGAAGATATGGGAGAAGCCCGACGAGAAGATCGTGCCATCAATATAAGGGAGGATCTGAGTCCTCGTTGTGGCCGCCTTCTCAAATGCTGCAATGTCGCCCTCGTAGGGCTCAGTGAGCGAGTGCCAAGCCATATCCAACAATCCGAATTGGAGCTGGCGCACCGCCAAATATCCAGCGTTGAAGTTCGCTGCACGCTCGATCTTCTCGACCAACTCGGCAGGGATCTTCTCGCCCGTCTGGTAGTGCACGGCCCACAAATCGAGGTACTCACGCTCCGTAGCCCAATTCTCCATCAGCTGAGAGGGTAGCTCCACGAAGTCACGATAGACATTCGTGCCATTCAACGAGCTATACTTTCCCCTACTCAACAGACCGTGGAGTGAGTGGCCAAACTCGTGGAGGAAGGTCTCGAACTCCGAGAAGGTCAATAGCGATGGGGTGTCGCCCGTTGGCTTGGTGAAGTTCATCACCAATGTAATCAGAGGTCGCTCCTCCTCGCCACCCTCCGAGATGAAGGTGTTGCGGAACTCTGTCATCCACGCACCGCCACTCTTCGATGCACGAGGGAAGAAGTCGAGATACAATAGACCCAGATATGTGCCATCGCTCTCGCTCACCCTGTATGCACTCACATCCTCGTTATAGACGTCGACCGCCTCGACGGGCTCGAAGGTAATTCCGTAGAGCTTCTCCGCCAACAAGAACACCCCTCGGCGCACATTGCTAAGCTCCAAATATGGCTTCACCAACTCATCACTCAGCGAGTAGAACTCATCCTTATATTTCTCGGTATAGTAGGCGTGGTCCCAAGGCATAAAGGCCTCACGCCCCCCCTTGAATCCACTCTTAACAGCATAATCTACCACCGCATCGTAATCCTCGACGCCACGCTGCTTCACAGCATCCAAAAGCTCGGTGAGGAACCCCTCGACCGTTGTGCGGCTCTTAGCCATCCTATTATCTAAGGCGTAGTCGGCATAAGTCTCGAAGCCCAACAGCTGCGCCATCTTGAGGCGAAGCTCGAGGATGCGGCGCACCACCTCGGTGTTGTCGAACTCGCCCCCAATCGAGCGGGTGTTATAGGCCATCCACAACTGCTCCTTTAGCTCCCTCTGCGACGAATATGAGAGGAATGGGACATAACTTGGGCTCTTTAGAGTCACTGTCCATCCGCTCTCGCCTCTCGCCTCAGCATCGGCCTTTAGAGCGGCACGGATCCCCTCGGGGAGCTCCCTAACCTTGCTCTCGTCGGTGATGTTGACTGTGAAGGCGTTGGTCGAAGCCAAGATGTTTTGTGAGAACTTTAGCCCCAAGCTGCCCAACTCGGTTGTGATCTCTCGGTAGCTCTGCTTATCCTCGTCCGAGAGGGCGGCGCCTCCCCTTACAAATCCTTTGTAGCACTCCTCCAATAGGGTCTTGTCTTGTTGGTCGAGCCCCTTGGGTGGGTTCATATAGACCTGCTGAACCCTTGCGAATAGCTCCTCGTCGAGCGAGATATCGTTGCTGAGCTCTGTCAATTTGGGCTGGACCCTAAACGAGATCTCCTCCATCTCGTCGGTGACATCGGCGTGCATCAATGGGTAGAATACCCCCGCCACACGATCCAACAACTCACCTTGGCGCTCCAGAGCCACAACTGTATTTTGGAATGTTGGCTTAGCAGGGTTCTCGACAATTGCTCGATACTCGGCCCTTGCGCAGGCTATCGCATCGTCGAAGGCTCGCTCGTAGTGCTCCGCCTCGATTTTGGAGAATGGAGGTGTCTCATACTCATCATCCCAACTCATCAGGAGCGGATTTGTCATATCAATTTCGGGGTAGTTAACCTCGGGCATCGACTCGCCACTGGCACAAGAGGCCATAAATGCAGATGCAATCATTGCTTTTAATACGTTATTATATTTCATTTTATTCATCTATTTGGTTTCTGTTTCGGGTCTCTTAATTTTATTTTACGCCTAACTCCATACGCAACTCATCGAGGTGCTCCTCGCTGAGCCCCTTAGCCTCGATCAAGGCCTCGGGTTGGGGGTCTGAGCCTCGGAAATTTCGGTATAGCGTCATTCCATCGGCCTCGCCTCCTCGCTCCAACAGCTCTCGCCTTAGCTTGGTAGCAAGATCCCTCGAATAGAGGTCGCCCGAGCTCTTGAAGGCCGAGAAGCAATCCTTATCCAACACCTCGGCCCAGAGGTAGAAGTAGTAACCTGCCGAATAGTCGTAGGTGAATAGGTGGGCGAAGTTGGTGAGGTGATACCTCGGCCCCACCTCCTCGATCATCGCCCTCTTGTCATATAAGGACTCCCGCTCGAAACTCTCGACATCGAAGTTCGAGAGGTCGGTGGTGGTGTGAAGATCGAGATCCAACAGAGCTGCCGAGACCAACGATAATGTCTCATATCCTTGGTTGAAGTGGCGACTCTTCTTGATATTCTCGATGATGGTGGGTGTGATCTGTGCCCCCGTGCGATAGTGAACTGCATACAAAGGCAGGAACTCGGGGTCGAGCGCCCAATTCTCCATCACCTGAGATGGTAGCTCCACAAAATCGCCCTCGACGGCCGCTAAGCCGTGATAGTCGACATTCTGGAACAAGAAGTGCAGGGCGTGACCAAACTCGTGGAAAAGGGTCTCCACCTGCTCCAACGACAACAGCGATGGCGTAGAGCCCGAAGGGCGTGGGAAGTTACAGACGATAGCCACGATGGGCAGGATCCTCTCCCCTCCGTCGGTGCGCTGCTCACGGAGGTTGCCGCACCACGCACCTTGCCCCTTACCGCTTCGAGGGTAGAGGTCGAAGTAGAGCACTCCCAACGAGGTATTGTCTGTGTCCAACACCTCGAAGGCGACACAATCGTCGTCGTAGATTGGGGCCACGATGGGCCTAAACGTAATTCCATAGAGTCTGTTGGCGAGCAGGAATGCACCCGAGCGGACACCCTCGGCAGGGAAGTATTGACTCGTCGCATCGGCCGCCAACTTATACTTCTCGGCTCGCATCGCCTCGGCATAGTAGCGCCAATCCCACGACTGGATCTGCTCGTCGGGGAAATCCTTCTCGAACTGCCCTTGCAAAATATCTCGCTCCAACTTTGCTCGCTCCAACGCTGGCTCATAGAGGGCATCCAATAGGCGATAGGCCGCCTCGGCACTCCCTGCCATCTGCTCCGAGATTACATACTCGGCGTGGTTCTCATACCCCAACATCGCTGCTCGTTGTTGTCTGAGCTCGCTCACTCGGCGCACCACATCTGGGTTGTCGTTCTCGCCTCCGTTTGCTCCTCGGTTTAGGTAGGCGGTGTAGATATCCTTGCGGAGTTCTCGCTCCTTGGAGGTCGAGAGGAAGGGCAACATCATTGATGGGTTGAGCGATACGGCCCACCCATTCTTGATTCCACGTCGCTCCGCCTCCTTGCGAGCTGCGGCCCTGAAGGTCTGAGATAGCCCCTCTAACTGTGAGGCCTTTAGGTTCAAAAAGTAGGCGTCATTCTCGGCCAATAGGTTGCGAGAGAACTTCGAGGTGAGGGTCGCAAGCTCCTCGTTGATCGCTGCCAATCTCTTTTTGTCTGCTGCGGTAAGCTCCGCACCGCCCCTCACGAAGTGGTTGTAGATCTTCTCGGTGAGCCTCATCTGAAGGTCATCCAACCCCAAATCTGCTCGTTTTGCGTAGACCCTCTTGACCTTAGAGAATAGCGCCTCATTCATCCATATAGCATCCTCGGCCGCTGCCAAACGAGGCCAGATATTCTCGCTCACCCTTCGGTAAGACTCATCCGAGATCGCCGCCTCGCTCATCTCGAAGAGGTCACGAAGCTCTCGTAGCCTCAGCCCCGAGTTATCGAGTGAGAATATAACACTCCCAAATCCCAACTCCGACTCATCGCCTACGATTCTCTCGATATCGGAGAGCTGCTCCTCCAACGCCACCTCGAAGGCCTCGAGGTAGTGATCTGGGGTGATTCTCTCGAAGGGTGGAATTTCGTATGGGGTCCCCCAACTCTCCATCAAGAGGGGGTTTTCGCCCTTTTTCGCCCTCGATGTGCTCTCCGACGAGCAGGCTATAACTGTTGTCATAAGTAAAAAGGTAAATAATATTTTATAAAGTCTATACATCATTTTAGCTCTTAGCTGGCTCTTATTTGACATTAAATGGTTATCTTTGCAAAGTTAGTAATTTTTAGAATCTGTTTAAGTTTTTCTCGCTAAAATTATTAAGAGAGATGTTACTTTAATTTTCTCTCTTTGTGCGAGGCGCATAGCAATAGCTATGTAACGAGTGCAAAAAGAGAAAAGTGAAGTGACAGATCCTTAATAAATTAGATGAGAGAAATTTAAACAGATTCTTATACGATAAGCCAACACAATTATGCAACTATTCTACGCCCCAAACTTCACCACCCCACAATACACCCTCTCCGAGGAGGAGTCGAAGCATTGTGTCAGGGTGTTGAGACTCATCGAGGGCGACACACTACATATAACAGATGGACGAGGTAATTTATTTTGTTGCCGCATCGACGAGGCCCACCCAAAACGTTGTCGGGTGAGTGTGGTCGACCACAAGAGCGACTATGACAGACTCCCCTACCACCTTGTCATTGGAATTGCCCCCACCAAGAATAGCGACCGATATGAGTGGTTCTTGGAGAAGGCGACCGAGATCGGAATAGGCGAGATCTATCCTCTGTTAAGCACCCACAGCGAGCGCAAGGTGACAAAGATCGAGCGTGAGATGAGGGTCATCACAGCCGCAATGAAGCAGTCGTTGAAGGCCTACCACCCAACGCTCCACCCCCTAACACCCCTCTCGGAGGTGATAAAGATGGAGTTCGAGGGGGATCGTTTCATAGCCCATTGCGCAGATAGCGTTAGCGAGCAGGGGCGGCAACCACTCCCATCGCTGCTCCGCAAGGGGGTGGCAACTTTGATCTTGATCGGCCCCGAGGGTGACTTCTCGCCCGAGGAGGTGAAGATGGCCATAGAGGCTGGATTTAGGGAGATCTCGCTTGGCACCCAGAGACTTAGGACCGAGACCGCAGCGGTGGTGGCAACCACAGCCGTGGCGATAAAGAATATGGAGTAATGGGGACGGAGACAAAAAGTGTTACACTCTGGGAGCTATTCTCATCGTTCCTAAAGATCGGAATCTTCACATTCGGGGGCGGCTATGCAATGATTCCGCTAATCGACCGTGAGGTGATCGAGCGTCGAGGATGGGTTAGGCGTGAGGATTTTGCCGACCTATTGACTCTCGCCCAGTCGATCCCTGGCCCCATCGCCCTCAACTCAGCAGCCTTTGTGGGGTATCAGACACGTGGATATGCAGGGGCCTTGGCCTCGGTGATGGGGATTGTGGTCCCCTCGTTCACTATAATTTTGATCATCGCTCTGGGCTTTAGCTCTATTCGTAATAACGAGGTTGTAGAGGCGGCATTCAAGGCTATGCGACCCGTCGTCGTGGCACTCATCGTCGCACCGACCATCGCACTTATGAAGGGGATGAATATCCTCTCTATCGTTGTGACATTCTTGTCCATTGCGATCTTCACCCTCTTCGAGCTCTCACCCGTGATCTTGATCTTGCTCTCGGTGGTGGTGGCCGTAGTCTGGACCTATGCGGTCGAAAAGAGAGGAGGCAAGAGATGATCTATATCCAACTGATACTATGTTACTTGAAGATCGGATTCTTCAGCTTCGGAGGGGGCTATGCAATGCTCTCGCTGATCTATCACGAGGTGGTGATCCGCCACGCTTGGATCTCGGGCAGCGAACTTGCCGACATAGTAGCCATCTCACAGATGACCCCAGGCCCCATCGCCATCAACTCGGCTACATATATAGGCTACACCGTAGCAGGATTTGGCGGAGCCTTAGCCGCCACAATAGCGGTCTGCACCCCAGCGATGACACTTATGATCATCGTGACACGCTCGTTCTTATCGCTGAGAGGCAACCCCTATGTAGAGCGAATAATCGTCACGATGCGCCCCGTTGTTGTGGGGATGATCGGAGCGGCTGGATTGACCTTGATCTTCCCTGCCGACGACTCGGGCCGAAGCTTCATTGATGTGTGGAGTTGGATCCTCTTCGCAGTGGCCTTTGCCGCCGCCGCATCTAAAAAGGTGAGTCTGATTCTGATCATCGTACTCTCGGCCATCGCTGGAGTTGCGATCTACTACTTCGACCTGCCATCGCTTGTCGCCTCGTGGCTGAACATCTGAAACCATTAACCAAAAACACTATAACAATGAAAAAACTATTAACCTTGATCCTTGCGGTGATGACCATCGTGGGGGTGAACTCAGCCGAGCGACGTAGCTTCAATTCGGGCGAGGTGTGGCTCGACACCAACTCCGAGATGATCAATGCCCACGGAGGTGGACTCCTTTTTCACAAAGGGCGATACTATTGGATTGGAGAGCATAAGGGCGAGAAGGCTCAAGCTCGTGAGGGTATTAGGATGTACTCATCGAAGGATCTCTACACGTGGCGCAACGAGGGGATTGTGATGAGTGTCGCCCCCGAGGGGAGTGGCAGCGACATCGAGAGCGGTTGTATAATCGAGCGCCCAAAGGTGGTATATAATAAAAAGACGAAGAAATTTGTGATTTGGTTCCACCTCGAACTTAAGGGCAAGGGGTATGCGGCGGCCCGCTATGGAGTGGCGCAGAGCGATAATATCACGGGGCCCTACGAGTTTCTCTACTCGTCTCGCTCCTCGAAGGGTGAGTGGCCGATCAATATGAGCAAGGAGGAGCAGGCCTATGCCCTCACAAAAACCGACCTCGTGAGAAACACCCCCGAGGGGCGTGCCGACCTCATAAAGGGTGGATATGTGGCTCGTGACATCGAGGGTGGCCAGATGTCTCGTGACCAGACCATCTTCATCGACGACGATGGCACAGCCTACCACATCTTCGCCTCGGAGGAGAACGCTACGCTCCATATTGCTGAGCTTACGGATGATTATCTCTACCACATAGGCAAGTGGCAAAGGGTCCTTCCAGGCAGGAGCAATGAGGCGCCAGCAGTGATGAAGCGAGAGGGTAAGTATTGGATGATCTCGTCGGGCTGCACAGGGTGGGCCCCAAACAAGGCCCGTTTGGCCGTTGCCGACTCGATGATGGGAGAGTGGCGTGAATTGCCTAACCCCTGCCGTGGCGAGGGTGCCGATACGACCTTTGGGGGTCAGAGCACCTATATCCTCAAGGTCGAGGGCAAGAGGGATGAGTGGATCTTTATGGCCGATATTTGGCGACCCAATGATCTGGCCGATTCGAGGTATATTTGGTTGCCCATCCAATTCGATGGGGATGGAACGCCCTATATCGAGTGGGAGTAGAGATTTTAAGTCTGTTAAGAATTTCGGGGGCGATAATAAAAGTTAGGAAAAAAACACTATCTTTGCATAAATTGCACTGATAGCAATATCAGCATAGCAGAAAAGAGATAGTTAGAAGATGGAGAGATTAATATTAGTGACCAACGATGATGGGTATGATGCCCCTGGGATCAAGGCACTTATCGAGATAGCAAGAGGGTTTGGACGAGTAGTGGCGATAGCCCCAAAGGATGCGCAGAGTGGAAAGAGCCACTCGATAACCACCTACTCGCCGCTCTACCCCGAATTGATTGAGAAGGAGGAGGGCTACGAATTATATTCGCTCAATGGCACACCTGTCGATTGTGTGAAGTATGCCACCGACTATCACCTAAAGGGTGAGAAGGTTGATTTGGTCCTCTCGGGGATCAACCACGGCTCCAACGCAGCGACAAACATCCTCTACTCGGGGACTATGGGGGCGGCTATCGAGGGTAGCTTCTATGATGCCCCAGCGATCGGCTTCTCGCACCTGAGTCACGACGAATCGTCGGACCTTGCCGCCTCGAGGGTATATGTTGAGAGGATCATCCGAGATATTGTGGATGCGGCTCCCGAGACTCCGTTTTGTCTCAATGTCAACATCCCCGATCTCCCCTTGGAGCAGATCCGAGGGATGAAGGTCGTGAGGCAAAACCGAGGCCACTGGGTCGAGGATTTTGAGCCACGACGTGACCCGAGGAATAAGGAGTATTTCTGGCTCTCGGGCCGTTTCATCAACCACGAGAGCGAAGCTACGGATACCGACCTTGCCGCTTTGAAGCAGGGCTATGTCTCGATCGTGCCTATTCAGGTTGATATGACCTCTTATGCGCAGATGGAGTCTACTACGGATATTTTTATAAAATAAATAAGGTAAGCGTTATGGTGACAAAAATCCTCTTTATAATTGCCATTATCATCCATAGCATAGCGATGATCTATGCTATCAAGTTGGTGCGTGCCACCAAATACAATGCTATTTGGATCCTGCTAATCATCTGCTTTGCGTTGCTCTCGGCTGAGAGGTATATGCAGCTAATCAACTATAACAACGGGGGCGAGATCCCCCTCTCGGCGTTCCACTTCACGGGCTTCGTCATCTCGATCGGACTCTCGCTCGGGGTGCTCTATGCCCACAAGTTGGTCAAACATATCGACCGCCTAACAAACCAACGAACTCTGCTCTCGAAGAGGATCCTCACCGCTGTGTTGAGGACCGAGGAGAAGTCACGCTCCAAATTCTCGAAGGAGCTCCACGATGGTTTGGGGCCACTCCTCTCGTCGGCCAAGATGTCGATCTCGGCTGTCAAGGCGGCCAAGAGCGAGGAGGAGCGCCGTGAGATCTTCGAGAATACGGCCTATGTGATCGACGAGGCGATTAGGTCGTTGCGTGAGATCTCGAATAACCTCTCGCCTCAGACCCTTAGCGACTTCGGGTTGGAGCGTGCCATCGGGCAGTTTATATCGAAGAGCTCTATGCTCCACAAGACTAAGATCCGTTTTGGCTCTAACTTGGAGGGGCAGAGATATGATTTGGATGTAGAGGTGATTATGTATAGGGTTGTCTGTGAGCTGATTAACAACTCACTAAAGCACTCAAATTGCGACCAGATCAACCTCTCGTTGCAACACTTCGGCAGCGAATTGGCACTCGATTATAGCGACAACGGACGAGGATTTAACCACAAGGCGGTGATGGATTGCGGAATGGGACTCTCGAATATCTCGTCTCGCATCAACTCCCTCAACGGCACATTTGAGATCACGAGCGAGTTGGGTGGCGGAGGTATGACCGCCTCGATAAGGGTGAGTGTTAGGAATAAAATGGCGGTTGGCCGAAGATCATAAATATATGACTGAACAGAGGCAAAATATAGCGACAATTGAGCGGCGCAAGGTTATCTTGGTCGACGATCACATCCTCTTTCGCGAGGGGTTGCGTGGTCTGTTGGAGCGCTATGCCAATGTCGAGGTTATCGGTGAGGCGTCGGATGGCGACGAGTTCTTGGAGATGATCGAGACGATGTGTCCCGACGTTGTATTTATGGATATCTCGATGGAGCGAGTCTCGGGCGATGTTGCGACCCAAAGGGCGCTCTCGATCCACCCTGAGCTCAGAATCATCACCCTCTCGATGTTTGGGGCCGAGATCTACTATTCGAGGATGGTGAAGGCTGGGGCGAGTGGCTTTCTGTTGAAGAACTCCGATATCGGGGAGGTGATCGAGGCGATTGATTGCGTCTGTGCAGGAGGTAGCTACTTCTCGAGTGAGCTTATGAACTCGATGCGTGGGGCGTTGCGATCGACATCGAGCAGCTATATTGATGGCGAGGAGCTACTCTCGAATAGAGAGCGTGAGATCTTGGTCTGTGTCTGCAAGGGATTCTCTAATCAGGAGATTGCCGATGAGCTATTCATCTCTAAGCGCACGGTTGATAAACATCGTGCTAATATAATGGAAAAGACTGGTTGCAAGAACACCGCTAATCTGGTGGTCTATGCTATTAAGAATTGTTTGATCGATTTTTAGTTTTTTTTCTAAGAATTTTACTGAGACTCTCTGAGTCAGACTCAGAAGGCCCCAGTAAGACTCAGTAAAGTCTCAGCACACTATTCATATTTTAGCTCGAAGTCATCAATATACATTGCGCTGCTGCTACTTCCTGTGAAGTAGTCGCCATATCGTGAGCTGGTGCAGATGATGATTATGTGGGTGGGCTTGCGGCTATGGGCCGAGCTGATTACATTGCCACTGCTATCAAGCAGGTCACGATACTCCAACTCAATTTCGAATTTGGTCCAGTCGGTGCTCTCATCGAAGATCAACTCTGCGTAGGCGATCACCGCATCGCTATCCTTGTCGAAGAAGGTTGACTCGCTGCGAGTATCTACTGCCACGGGCGAGGAGCTGTCGCCCATCATCGTTCCATCCGAGTCGTAGCCATACTCCTCGGGGCTCCACGTCCCCAAAGCTACATAGATGATTCCTTGGTCGTCGTCGCCCTTGGCGAGCTTATATTCGCCCCACTTATTGCTGGTGTGGGTGACAACCCCCTGATCATACTTCACATAGCCCTCTAAAGCCAAAGGTCGCTGCTCGAAGGGTCGTCCCATCAAGATCACTCCGTTGGGGATCACAGTCTTGCCATATCGCCCCGTGAAGATGTTTCCTGCGGCGAAGTAGCCCACGATGCTCTCCGAGTCGAGTAGTGCTGAGTAGCTACCCGTACTATTTGGCGCCACCTCGGTCGATGAGCGTGTGATGTTGGTAGTTCCGATCAGTGTCGAACCCGTATTTCCCGACCCCCAATACTCCGTTGTGAGGTATGGGAAGATTGTATTGCCTATGGTCTGCCACTCCTCGAAGCCTCCATTCACGAGTTCAGGGGTGCTCTCGGTGGTCTGCTCCACGGTGTCGGACTCCATCGAGTCGACCACGGCTCTGAACTCGTAGGTTGTCTCGGGAGTTAACCCCGTAAGCTTCGACTCAAATACTCCGCCCGAGGCCTCGTCGGGGATGACACTCGTCCACGAATCTGCCCCCAAAAGCCTATATTCGAATCGACACAACGATGGGTCGCTCGTATCTCCCGTAGCGCTCAACCACGCCACCCTACCCCACGCATTGGCCTCAATGGTGACAGTCGCCTCGACGGGGTACATCCTCACACTCCACACCTTCGAGCGGCCGTGAGCCGTAGCCGTTACACGTCGCACCGAGGTTGAGAAGTCACGCAGGGTGAACTCCGCCAACTCGGGGGAGTAGGTTGTGATCTCTTCGGGGCCCAACTTCATCTCGGTGATGGTGACATTCGACAAGTCGACCGTGGCCTCGTTGACATCGACATCGACCGTGCCTGCATCGTAGTCGATACGCTCCGAGCCGATCTGCCCCGTCACCTTGAAACGATAGTCGATATCTTGCTGGGCCACGATGCTCCAGAGATAGCTCTGATAGAGGGTCAAGGTGGTGGTTATGGTGTTTGTCATATTCGAAACCCCCACCAACTCACGTGAGAGGGTTGCCCCCTCGGTGTAGTTCACATTGGTAATGTTGACCGCCTCGATGTCGGCCACCTCCTCCAACGTGAGGTAGACTGTGCGAGAGTCGTTGTCGATTTTGGATTGCGTGAAGTTATCACCCTCTACATTTGTGATGTATAGCTCGATGTAGGGGTAGGGGATATCGTTCTCGATGCAGGAGCCACAAAGGAGTGAGACCAGCGCCAAAGCCACGATTATATATTGTCGAAAAAAGATTTTCATAACTTATCTTCTAAAAATGTACGTTAACACCCATATTTATAGCCAACATATTGAACATAAACCTCATTCCCGACGACTCACGGTAGCCTTGGTAGACCCCATCGGCATCGAACTGGTCGATTCGTGTATAGTTGACTCCTCCAAATTCAAACGAAACAGAGGCGCAAACATTGTGTAGGATAAAGACTGCCAACCCAGGGTTGAAGCTAATGTTGACCGCCGTAGTGTAACTATTGGTCGTGCGGACTGCTCCACCCACTTCGTACTCGAAGGTGCTCTCACCAAACGAAGTGGAGAGCTCGACATCGGCAAAGAGGCCGAAGTGGCCCTCGGGGTCGAGGGCGGCATAGGCTCGGTGGAACACCGCTGCTGAGTAGGCTCTGCTTCGATACGAGACATAGGGGATGTCGAACGATAGCTCGTTGACCTCGCCTAAGTCGATGGTTGCGGCGTCGAGCGTTCCATTTATTACCGAGTAGCCGAAGCGACCTCCCACAGCTCTGTTATCACGGTAGAAGTAACCTCCGAAGGGCTTTACACTTGCTATCTTGAGGCTTCCTGCTATGTTATCCAGCAACATATAGAATTGGGTGTTGTCGCTGTCGAGTGAGATGTAGGATGCTGTGACTCCATACATCTGCTCGCCCTTGAAGATGAACTTGCGGCGGTTGATCTGCCTATCTACCCTCCTCTGCTGCATTATCTGCTGCATCTTGGTTGGCTCGTCCTCCTCCTTCTCCTCGTTATCACGGCTCTTCTTATCCGCTTCATCATCGGAGCTCTCGACCTCTGTCGTGCCACTCTCAGTGAATATGTATCTGTATTGCTCTTGGGCCGCAACCTGCTCTACACCGCCAAACACCACAAAGAGGAGTAGCGCTGTAATGACTCTTATATCTCTGTTTCTCATAATCATCTCTCCTCTTTTGTTACATATAAAAAGCTACACCCAACCCGATGGATAGAGGGTTGATCTTAAAATTCATAGAGGAGCTATTGGCCTCACCTACATATACTTGATTATGGATCTGCTCCGTGTGGCTGAACCCTATGCCCATCATACCCACAGTCACCTCGAAGGCTACGTTGTTGGTAGCAAAGGCGACGATACCAGGGACTATACCCAGCCCCAAATTATAGGATTTGGCGAAGCTACCCTGAACGGGTGAGTCGTAGGCAAATTTCGACTGCGATCCTCCCGCCTCGAGGCGAATCTCGGAGAAGAAGGCGAAGCGTTTGGCGTAGCCCAGAGGGATATATTGGCGAAAGACCGCCATTCCTGTGTAGGAGTGTTGGAGGGCGTAGAAGTTGACCAACTCGATGTCGATCGAGCTATCGCCACTTCCGAAGCTAAGACCCGCTGTGTCGATTTTGAGCAGCGAGCGGCCATACTCGAAGCGCAATCCTGCCGCCATATTGTCGGCAAAGGTGTAGCTCAACATCGGGCTAATCTTGAAGGTGTAGCCGTTGGAGTTGATCCCCTCGATGATTGTGAATGAGTAGTTGTCGTTGACGTGGGTCGAATAGGAGCCCGTTAGCCCCACTACCCACTGATCCTTGGGGACAAATGGGTTATCGAGCATCACCAATCCTCGATTGAGCTTATGCTCTGCGATCTCCTCCTCGGAGTAGATGCTTTGACTCTTTCGGGCTCGGGGGATGAACTCATCTTGTTTGGGATCCGCCACCAAGATACTATCCGCCACCAAGATACACATAGCTGGCTCGATGCTCTCTGCCATCTTGATGCTCTCGCTCTCATCGGCTCTCACCACCTGCGACGATAGCACCGTCGCCATTACTACCAATACTACGGAGGCTATATTTACTCTAAATCTCAACGCTTAAAAGATATATATGTTATTATAAGATTTGGGTATCAATAATCTTGCAACTATCAATACCCAAAGCCCTTAAATGATCTATTCTATTAGTATCCCAACTCGAAATCAGCGACATACATCCTATTGCTGGTCGACCCCTCGAGGTAGTCTCCATAGGCACTCGCCGAACAGCTGATTACAATTGCGATGCTGCCCGTTGGC
This sequence comes from Rikenellaceae bacterium, assembly GCA_047178625.1. Classification (GTDB taxonomy): domain Bacteria; phylum Bacteroidota; class Bacteroidia; order Bacteroidales; family Rikenellaceae; genus Alistipes. Next base: position 42,401 of record JBCQTJ010000006.1, on the reverse strand, counting down.
TTAGTCACAGTGTCGTAGTAGTGGATATCCAACTCCAACGAAGTCATCGAACTCTGCGATGCGGTAATATATGTCGAGGCGTAACCTATGATCTTACCCTCGTCGGTCGAGGTCTGAGTCGCTGGGTGCCACGTTCCCGAAGGAGAGGACATATATGGGCCCGATGTCACCTTGTGGCGAGAGCTCCAATCTACGATTGCGAAGTAGATAATACCTGGATCGGTATCCGACTTCGAGAGGTGATCGCCCGAGTAGTCGACCGTTCCAACTGTCGAGGCATACTTCAACTTGAAGGTTCGTGGACGTGATGTCCAGCTAAAGGCTTGACCAAAGCTAACCGTTCCCTCGGTTCCATCCAACGAGAATTGACCATAGAAGATGTTACCTGCCGCAAAGTTATAGAACGATGTTGTTGGCTTCAAATAGGCTGACGAGTATCCATCTTTTGTCTCAAAGGTACAGAGGTATTTTGTAAAGGTGTTGTTTCCACTACCCCAAGTCGTAGAGCTCGAATTACTTGTTCCGAAGCACGAATATGAGCTATTCATCGTTCCGTTAGCAATCGTCTGTGACGCATCGGCAGAGGTGAGAGTGGTCGTAGAATATGTTACACCATCGACTGTCAAACGACACTCATAGCTATTACCCGACGAGATTCCGTTGGCGAGCGTGTAGATCGTGAGCTTCGCATCGTTGGTTGAGCTACTCCACTGAGGTAGAGCCACTACCGAGTAGGTATTATCGCCACTCTTAACCGCCGCTGCACTTACCCAGTCGGTCGATCCTACGTTGCGGTACTCGATCACCACGCTCTCGGCCGCCTCATCCAATACCACTGCCGAGATGGTTGCCGTGTTGTTCCAGTAATCGGCTCCCGTGAGGGTTGTGATTCCAGTTGCTACGACCCTCACCTCCTCTTCGCCCTTAGAGTTGGTCTCGTCGATCGCTGCGATTGTGAGGGTCAACTCACCACCCTTGGCGTAGACATCGAAGAACTCGGGTGAGATGGTGACAACACCACTCATCGAAGATACAGATTCGTAACTTACCCCAGGGGCATCTGCTGTCTTTGAGGTACTATAAACCACATAGCTGCTGGTCTCGCTCTGCAACTCGACATAGGTGATTGCACTCAATGCCGTGATGTTGAACTTAAGATCCTCGGTGGCGTAGAGCGTATCGCTTAGCTCAAATCCTTCGCCCTTGATTGTTGGCTGTGGCTTGAAGCTAAATGAGTCGTCGTAGTTGTCCGTAGTCTCGTCGATCACGATCGAGAAGGTATCTTTGTCGACCCTCAAGTAGTTCGAATATGAGAACTTCAGTGTGCTCACGTTCTGCGCCTGAGGGGCGGTGATAACACCTGTCATCGAGATTGGAGTCGAGACTCCGCCCAATGTGTTGTAGCCCAAGAACTGCCACGCAAGGTTCTTCGAGGCATCCTCATCGTCCGAGATGATGAAGTAACCCACGCCACTCTCGGCGAACTCCAACTTCACCTCTTTCTCCTCCGTGTAACCATCATCCGAGTAACTATCGGCGGCATAGACCCTCACCGAGTAGCCTCCATCGAAGTTATCCTTGATGCTATCGTCGAATGTCACCTGAACGGCTGTGTTGATCAACGAGCAGAGCAGATCAATCTGCGATGTGCTCTTCTCCTTCACCGTGAACTCCTTTGTGCCGTAGTAGGTGCAGCTATCGAAGTCGAAGGTCGCGGCACTCTCGTCACCTATTAACAGAGTGGCTGTGTAGTCGCCCTCGACGATATAGATCTGGTCGGGGGTCTCGGTTGCAGGCTCGTAGCGACGGATCAAGTTGTTTGATGAGTCGTAGATTTTGAGCACGCTATTCTGCTCCATCCTCTCGATCAAACTCTCCGATGCACTCACCGCTCGTGAGCTGCTCTCTAAATTTATGTTTAGTGCTACGGCACCCTCACCCTCGCCATACTCGCCAGAGAGTGTGTCGCTATAATCTGCCTTGTTGCAACTCGACACCAATAGTGCCAGAAGTGTTGCTATATGTAAAATGTACTTTCTCATATCTACTCCTCCACTTGATCAACAACAACTTCATTTTCGTAGTAGCAGACCAACATAATCGACCTGCTCACCTCACCGTTTGCATCGGTGACTGTCACATTGAATGTTGTGTAGGCTGCGTCTCCATCGAAACTAATACCTGCCAACATCGGGATGAAGATCGAGATATCGATCGACAATGAGGTTTGACCCTTCACTTGACTTCCAACGGGGATTCCGAGTGTTGAGAGTCCCTCTTCGACCGACTCTGTTGGGTTGGCAACATCCATCGTTGTCGAGAGACCTACCGCCTCAAGCTCCGAGGCCACCAACACATCGCTGTCGATATCGAGAACCATAGAGTCGATACCTGCTGCCGACTCAACCTCCAAGACCAAAGTCATCGACGAGGCGTTAGTGATATCGGTCAAGACTCCAAACTCGCCCGTTGCCCACGTAAGGGTTGGCGCTGGTCCGCTGCCCGCAGATCCTGCACTCTCGATCGCAAGGTCAGTGTATGAGGTGCGACCCTCGCTATCTGTGGCCATCACCTTTAGGGTGTGGGTTCCTGCATATTTGTAGAGTGCCGAGATTCCTGCATACTTAGCTGTCAACGTCACCGCTCCTGTCGAGCTATCCTCCTTGGCTGTTATGTAGCTGCTCATTGAACTTGTCACTACGCCATTGTTGAAGATTGGCACATAGAGGTCGGTGTAACCCATCGCCACAACCGAATCGGTAAGGCCTGTGTTTGTCGACGAGACGATCACCTGTATCAAGCTGATTGAGGAGTCGCTCTGAGGGGTGAGTGTCGCCTTGTAGAGAGGGCTATATGTCTCTGAGTCCTCGTCGACAGTCGAGCTACTGATCTGGTAGACATCAGTCACCGAGCCGCTCGAAAGGGCCAAAACTGGTGCATTCTTGTCGCTCTCGAATGTCTCCTCATCGTCGGGATCGGCGATTGTATCCTCTGCCATTGCCAAACCGAACGATGTGCTGAAGATATTGACACCCAAGGTCTCCTCATAACTCCACTTCTGAACCTCGAAGCTGATGAGAACCTTGCTGCTCTCCGAGTTATCGACTCTGATGGTGATCATACGTGATTGACCCGAGGCAACGCCCGTGATCGTCTGGCTCCACTCGATCTCTTGATATACTGGATCCTCGTTGGCATTTGCCGAGTTGTAGAGTCCCCTCATCGTGATGTTGATCTTCTCCATACCATCCTGTGGTGCGAAGTATCCTGTGTTGGCCTCGTTCACCTCGGTTGAGGCTGTCGAGTCGTAGAGCTTGTCGTTGGTGTAGACCATCTCGGCTGTTCCATATGTCAACGTTACTGTGAATGGGGTCTCGGTGCTATCGACATCGAATACCTCACGCATATCTGCCGAGATTGCGACCTGAGTCTTGATCGTTGCGAGGCGGCAAGTGACACTTCCGATCTCTGTCACAGCCTCGTCGCCCACGGTCAATCGCTTCTCCTCCGATGCGTAGATCTTCTGACCCCACGCTGTCGATGGGATCTCGGAGTGAGAGCAGACATATAATGTGTAGTATCCTGCCTTGAGGGTCAACAGCTCGCTTGTCTTGGCTACGGCAAAGGTGTCGTTAAATACCACCTCGCCACTATCCTCGTTGGTGATGGTTACGAAGTAGCCATCCGCTGGGTCGGCTGCCTCGTCGGCTGCCTCGTCGGTTGTCTCGTCGGTTGTCTCGTCGGAGCGTGTTGCAGAGCGAGTCGCCGAAGAGCTAATCTCGCTCACCGTCTCGTCGTTGAACGACTCATCCTCAACGTCGACCGAGAAGGTGATACCTGCCAAGTTGACATATCCATAGCTCTCGAGGTCGAGGATCTCATCCTTGTCGACCACCACATCGTCGCTACTGTCAAATTCCGTCGTTTCAGTGCTGCAACTGCTCAACGCCATCGCAGCGATAACCACCATTGTGGCTATTTTGTGTAGTTGTAATCTCATATCTATAATCTCCTTTTTTCTAATTCAATGGATTAAGCTCGAATGACTCGTTCGAGATCTCGGTTATCGTGCCATCTACTGAGACACTTATCGACGAGCCTCCTGCATCCGTGGCGTCAACCGTCACTGTCGACATCGTTGCGGCGGTGGTTGTCGATGATAGCTCACTCTTCGAGAATGTCACCGTTGGGGCATCATCGGGATTCTCGGTTGGCGACTGCTTTGTTGCCGATCCTTCGAGGTATAGCTTTGTCTGGGGGGCTACATAGAGCACTGCACCCTCGTTTGCGCTATTGTCGGGGTAGTTATAATAGAGTGTCGAGCCACTCTCGGTCGAGAGGGTTAGTGATGCTCCACCCTCGAAATAAGAGGTGAAATCCTCAGTCACATCCAACCTCAGAATCGAGTTCTGCAAAGATATGGGGATCGAGATCTCGGTATCTACGATGCGGGCCTCAACCACCACATCGACCGCCGAACCCGAGAAGAAGGCGTTTGTTGCGCTCTCAGTCGAGATATCTCCTGTGCTGGTGAGTGTGAAGGTGTAGGTTCCAGCAGGGATATAGGGCGGAAGTAGATTTCCATCGCTATCTATATCGGCTGTGTTGTAGGCCTTTAGGGTTGCGTAAGAGTAGTTATACTCCTTCTCTAAATTGTCATCAGAGTCGATGTATGTTCCCGAGATCTTGATTGATAGGGTCTCGTTTGTGGGATACAACTCCTCGGGGATGGTGTAGGTCGAGACACTGCTTCGTGTATCAGTTGTCTCGACTGACGCAAATGTCTCCGCCGAGATCTCGACACGGCCAAAGCCGATGTTCTGCTCCTCGCCAGTCGAGCTACTCTCCTTGCTACATCCTATTAGGAGGGTGGCTAATGTTAATAATAGTGTAATTTTTTTCATATTGTCTTATTTTACTTTTTCCCAATATACTTTTGGACTTACTTTATATATGCTTTAATATTATCGAGATACAACCAATAGTTTCCATTCTGTGAACTAACAACCGATCCATCCTTCTCGACACCAGTCGTCCAAGTAAATGATGTAGCGTTAGTTGATGATGAGAGTGTAAACGAGTGTGACTGCGTGATACTCGTATAACTACCCGATGTTCCCTGCGAGTAGGTTGTGCTATTTGCCGAGACCGTAAATCGAGGATCTCCATAGTTACCCCATTTCACCTCGGCCCAACTTCCCTCAGCAGTAATCTTTATCCACTCCGTCTCACCACCACTATAATTGTACGAAAAGGCTACATCTACCGTTTTACCATCCTTGATATATGAGAATGTAGGCGTTGTTAGATAACCTTTATATGTCACCGAAGCCTCCTCTCGACAACAGATACGCAATGAGACGCCTTTGCTTGTACCCACTCGGTATGCCTTCCAACCCGAATCTAATCCATAATTACTGAGGTCTACGGCATTGCCACTGGTATTATAGTGTGTGGTAATATGATATTCCAGATCCTCATTATCGTAGTTCGATATAGTACTATTCAAACCACTAAAATCTTGGTAGAGAAGATAGGGCACATCATCATAGAAGTTATTCTCGATATTCTCGACGATGTTGCTCAGCGCAAAGCTCACGGGGACGAGGGTATTCTCGCTCTCGTACTCCACCGCAAGTGAGCCGCCCTTGAAGGTGCTCAAGTAGGTGTCGGTGATGAAGTGAACCTGATATTTGTTGGCATCGTTGGCATCGACCGAGATTGTGCTCACCTTTGAGCTGCTATCGTCGGGGTCACTCAAGAACATCGCTCCCGTGGGGGCGGTGAAGTTGAGATTGGTCAATGACTCACCTATATAATTATTCTCGATGTTTATCGTCAACGTTGTGATCTGCTTAGCCTCGCCGATAGCTGTGTTTACGGGGGTTATACCTCCTGCGCTGAAGGTGTGGTTCACAAGGGGAATATCGTAGTCGAAACTTCTGATTCCATCGGCACCCACGGCCGAGATCGAGAGATCTCCCGTTACGCCACTCATCGGATTTATGAATACCCAGACATATTGGCCATCGCCTGCATTGATCGTGCGGTCCACTAAATCGACCGTGATCGAGCTGCTTCTACCCGACACGAAGGCTGGGGTCGCCTTGGTGTTGGACATATCGAGCGACATAACGCCTGCGGCCGACTCTGGCAAAGTCACCACCAACGATGCTATATCTTGCTTCAACTCGTTGTAACCCTCGGGGATTGTGATCCTAAGGACGTGCATCAAGGGTCTGAACGACAACCTCGCACTGCTCTGGTCGGCCTCGCCAACAAGGGCCGAACCCGTTGACTCGTCGGCCACCCTAAAGTCCGCCACGCCATCGTAATCGCCACTCTGAGTTGTAGGGATTGTGTAGGTGAGATTTGTCCCACTCACCGAGGTGGGATAGGGGTAGAATGAGGAGTAGATATACTCCTGATCGGTCGACATTGGGTCGATCGCCGCACCAAACTGTGCAATTGTATTTGTTGTATCGAAATATCGGAGTGTGAACCTCTCGCCTGATAGCTTTGTCCCACCATCGGTCGCACCAACAGCCCACAACGCAACCTCATCACCAACAATCCATCTCACGGTCTCGCCGTCGTCGGTCAACGCCGTGCGACTCGATGTTGAGACACTAACTGGGAGCAAAACCTCCGCCTTCTCCGCTTCACTCTCTGAAATATATAGATCTCCCTTGTCGCTACACGAAGCCACGACAAGCAGGGCGGCCACTGCGATCGCTCTCTTTATACCTATAATATTAATCTTTATCATAATGACAAAGGTAATCGTATAGGGGCACTCCTCAAAATTTATTCAACGAATGGGTGTTTTTTTTCAACGTACAGTCGATTCCGACTCTCTAAATGTCGATATATCGCTTCATTACGGCATAGATCGTGAGCCCTGCAACAGACTTGATGCCCAACTTCTCGACTATGTTTTTTCGGTGCGATATCACCGTTGTGATGGCGATGTTTAGCCTATGGGCGATCTCCTTGTTGATGTAGCCCTCGACCACCAGACGCAACACATCAATCTCACGCGAAGAGAGCACCTCTTGGGGCTTCGACTCCGATGAGGTGGGGTGTTGACGCTCACCGTGGGCGTTGGTGTGGAGTTGGCGGATTGTCTGCTCGATCTGCTCCTGCGAGGCGGCTATGTTGATCTGGGGATAGCCCTCCAAGAGTTGAGCGTGGGGGGTGCCGCTCGTGAGGATGATTGTCTTGTTGCGACGTGCCTCGAAGAAGTCACGCCTCTCGACCACAATATTTGCCATCACGAAGATGTGGAATAGCTCCTCGGGCTCTGTGCGCTCGATACTCGAAAAGTCGTCGCACACAAGGAACGAGGCGAAGGGTATCATCTTCTCCAAAATCGAGCGTAACCCCACACCCATCAGGATGTTAGGGGCCAAAATTGCTATTACGGGCACGGCTCTTTTTGCCGTCTCTTCTCTATTCATTGTGGTAGGGTTCATTGCGTAAAATTGTGAATGCACGGTATATCTGCTCGGCAAAGATCACCCTCACAAATTGGTGGGTGAAGGTCATCGGTGAGAGCGATATTTTGGAGTGGGCACGGGCGTAGACTTCGTCCGAGAATCCGAAGGCTCCGCCGACCACAAAAACGAGTCGTTTCACTCCGCTATTTAGCCTCTTTTGGATCCACTGTGCGAACTCCACGGAGCGGTATTGCGCCCCCCTCTCATCGAGCAGAGTCACATAGTCTGAGTCGTTGAGCTGTCGCAAGATAGCCTCACCTTCGGCCATCCTCTGCTGCTTGGGCGAGAGGCTTTTGTTGCCTCGTATGTCGGGGAGGGTTGTCACCACAAATTTGCAGTAGTGGTTGACCCTCTTGGCATACCCTTCGAATAGGCGCTCTATCTCTGCCGCATCGGTCTTGCCTACAACTATAAACTCAATATTCATAAATTATTCCTCATACTATAACGATGACAAAAGTAGCGATATATTTGAGAATAAGCAACTAACTCGGAAGAATTACTCTACTTTTTTTAATAATTTAGTATCAATTTGAGACAAATTTACTATCTTTGTGCCTCGTATGCAACTAAACAAAACAATAAACTTATGCTAAGCAGAAAAGTAGCTGATAAATTGCAGGTGATGGACAAAACTCCATTCTACCTCTACGACATTGGGCTCTTGCGCCAAACACTTGAGAGTGTGGTATATGAGTCAAATAAATATGGTTATAAAGTACACTACGCCATCAAGGCAAACTACGACGATAAGATCCTATCGGTAATCAAAGAGTATGGCTTGGGAATCGACTGTGCAAGCGGAAACGAGCTTCGCAAGGCGATCGAGGCGGGCTTCGATCCACGTGGTATCGTATATGCTGGTGTGGGTAAGAAGAACAAGGAGTTGGAGTATGCCGTAGATCAGCAGATCTTGGCTATCAACTGTGAGTCGATCCAAGAGTTGGAGATCATCAACGAGATCTCGGCTCGCAAGGGTGTCGTGACCGATGTTGCGTTGCGCATCAACCCCGATATCGACCCAAAGACAAACCACTGTATCGACACAGGTCAGGCAGATAGTAAGTTCGGAATCTCGTATGAGGAGGTGATGGATAATGCCGAGATGATCAAGGGTCTTAAGAACCTCAACATCATCGGAATACATATCCACATCGGATCTCAGATCAGAGAGTTGCACGTCTTTGAGAATATGTGTAACAAGGCGAATGTGATTGTCGAGAACTTGGTTCGTTTGGGCTTCGAGTTTAGCTTTGTGGACGTTGGTGGCGGATTGGGTATCAACTATGATGTGCCTGAGAATGAGCCTATTCCAAACTTCGCTTCGTTGTTCTCGATCGTGAATAACCACCTCAGGGTTGGTGATAGGGATGTTCGCTTCGAGTTCGGTCGTTCGATCGTTGCTCAGTGTGGCGAGCTAATCACTCAGGTGTTGTTCAACAAGACCACTGCGACGGGACGTAGGCTAATCATCGTCGATGCGAGTATGACGGAGTTGATCCGCCCTGCACTCTATGGTTCGTATCATAATATCGAGAATATCACCTCGGATTCGGATGCTCGATCGAAATACACTATTGTGGGTACTGCGTGTGAGTCGACAGATGTTTTTCAGGAGAACCTTACGCTTCGCCCAACTAATAGGGGTGATCTGTTGACTATGAAGTCGGCTGGTGCTTATGGAATGTCGATGGCGTCACGCTACAATCTACACGATCTACCAGGAGCAGTTTACAGCGACGAATTATAGCATTGCAAGGCGGCGATATTTCGAAGATGGCAAGGGAGCTACTTCGGTCACGTACTTTAGTACGCTCCCTTCAGCAGCCCCCTTGCCATCTTCAAAATCTCATCCACCTATCAACGCTATAACCAGATATGTATGAGTGCTAAATTTAACAGATAAATTATATGTGGCTACTACTCGCCTTTCTATCAGCAGCGCTGCTGGGGCTTTATGATGTAGCGAAAAAACAGGCGGTGACGGCAAATGCAGTCCTGCCTGTTTTGTTGCTTAATACCCTCTTCTCTTCTTTGATCTTTGCGCCTATGATCCTCTCGGCGGAGCTTGGCGTGGGGTGGTTCGATGGGACTATCTTCGAGGGGGAGAGGGGGGATTTGCAGGCCCACCTGATGGTTATGCTCAAAGCCTGCATCGTACTATCGTCGTGGGTGATGGGTTACTTTGCCATCAAACATCTGCCACTCACCCTTGTGGGCCCAATCAACGCTACCCGACCTGTGATGACCCTCATTGGGGCGATGTTGATCTATGGCGAACGGCTCAATGGGTGGCAGGGGGCTGGTGTTGCATTGTCGTTTCTCTCTATTATTCTGCTTAGCAGGTCGAGCAAGCGTGAGGGGATCTCGTTCGGGAGCAACCTTTGGGTCCTGCTCTTGGCAGGGGCCGCTGTGATGGGGTCGGTGAGTGGGCTCTACGACAAATTCATAATGCGCTCGCTCAACCCAATCTTTGTGCAGGGGTGGTATAACCTCTATCAGATGCTCCTTATGGGGGCGATCATTGGACTTTTGTGGTGGCCCAAGCGCAACGAGACCACCCCCTTTCGGTGGAGCTGGGCTATTCCGCTGATCTCGATCTTCTTGTCGATGGCCGATATGGCCTACTTCTACGCCCTCGATCAGGATGGGGCGATGATCTCGATCGTCTCTATGGTGAGGCGAAGTTCGGTGATGGTTTCGTTTGGTTGCGGAGCTCTGCTCTTTGGCGAGCGCAACTTGAGGGCCAAGGCTCTCGATCTTTTGTTGATTTTAATTGGAATGATTTGTATTTATATAGGTACAAAGGGTTGATTCGTTACACTTTTTTTGTAACTTTGTACGTTTTGTATTGATTAATGAGTGCAATCGACTCAATAAACAGAGAATAATTAGAGAAAATAATATAATTTATAGCGATGAATATTTCATATAATTGGCTAAAAAGCTACGTCAACACCTCGCTCACAGCGGAGCAGGTGGCGACGATACTCACCGAGGTGGGTCTTGAGGTTGAGGGTTTCGAGAAGATCGAGACCATCAAAGGTGGTTTGGCAGGTGTGGTTGTTGGTGAGGTTCTCACCTGTGTTGACCATCCCGACTCGGACCACCTCCACATCACAACTGTCGATGTAGGTGGCGAGGAGCCATTGCAGATCGTCTGCGGAGCGGAGAACTGCCGTGCCGGGTTGAAGGTTGTCTGTGCAACGGTCGGTGCGGTGTTGTACCCAAATAGTGGCGACGAGGAGTTTAAGATCAAGAGGTCGAAGATCCGTGGTATCGAGTCGAAGGGTATGTTGTGTGCCGAGGATGAGTTGGGCGTTGGAACATCGCACGACGGAATCATCGAGCTCGGGGCAGACGCTGTGGTTGGAATGAGCGCCAAGGAGCTATATAACATCAAGGATGACTACCTGATCGAGGTGGGTCTCACGCCAAACCGAGTCGATGCAGCGTCGCACATCGGCGTGGCGAGGGATTTGGTCGCCTACCTAAGGAGCCGAGGCGAGCAGATCTCGGTCGAGATGCCAAGTGTCGAGGCCTTCGCTGTCGAGAACCAATCGCTCCCGATCGAGGTAGTTGTCGAGCAGAAAGAGGCGGCGCCACGCTACGCTGCCGTTGCGGTGAAGGGGTGCACAATCGCCCCATCGCCCGAGTGGATGCAGAATAGGTTGAGGGCGGCAGGCATCAACCCCAAGAATAATTTGGTCGACATCACCAACTATGTCTTGCACGAGTTGGGTCAGCCACTTCACGCCTTCGATGCTCAGAAGATCGAGGGGCAGAAAATTGTCGTTCGCACTTGCGACGAGGGGACTAAATTCACTACGTTGGATGGTGCGGAGAGGATTCTCACCGCTCAGGATCTTATGATCTGCTCGGCGGAGCGTCCGATGTGTTTGGCGGGAGTCTTTGGTGGTTTGGATTCGGGAGTGAGCGACACTACGACCGACATCATCATCGAGTCGGCCTACTTCAACCCTGTGTGGGTGAGAAAGACAGCCAAGCGATTTGGCCTCAACACCGACTCATCGTTTAGGTTCGAGAGGGGAATTGATCCCAATATTCAGCTGTATGCCCTAAAACGTGCGGCTCTACTCTATAAGGAGTTGGCAGGGGGGCAGATCGCCAGCGAGGTGATCGACATCTGTGACACCCCAGCTGAGGATTTTAGGTTCGAAATCTCGTTGGATAGGACTCGTTCGCTCATCGGAAAGCAGATCCCCGACGAGGAGCTCATCTCGATCATCGAGGCGTTGGATGTGAAGATCGAGTCGCAGGAGGGCGTGGTGTTGAACGTCGCTGTTCCACCTTATAGGGTCGATGTTCAGCGTGAGGCCGATCTGATCGAGGATATCTTGCGAATCTATGGATATAATAATATTGAGGTTCCAACGGCTGTGCGCTCGACACTCTCGTATGCGCCACGCCCCGACAAGAATAAGTTGATGAATTTGGCGGCCGACTATATGAGCGCCAACGGATATACCGAGATAATGTCGAACTCACTCACTAAAGCGAGCTACTATGAGTCGTTGGAGGGATTCTCGGTCGACGAGTGTGTAAAGATCATCAACCCACTAAGTGCCGACCTCAACGTCTTGCGCCAGACTCTGCTCTTTAACACATTGGAGGCTGTGGAGCTCAACGCCAATAGGCGTAATGGCGACTTGAAGATCTATGAGTTCGGAAACTGTTACTTCTACAACGCCGAGGCGGTGAACGAGGAGCAGCCATTGGCCCCATATCGCGAGAACTATCGCTTGGCGATTGCGGTGACGGGAGAGGCTACACCTACGACTTGGATGGGCAAGGGGACCGACTCTACCTTCTTCACACTTCGCCAGATGGTCGAGAGGGTGTTGCTTCGCTTCGGCCTCGACATCTACTCGCTCCGTGAGGAGAGCCTTAACAGCGGACTCTACTCTCAGGCGCAGAGCTTCAAGCAGGGCAACAAGGAGATGATCCAGATGGGTGTTGTCTCGCCTAAGTTGAGGGGCGGATTTGGAATAAAGAGGGATGTGTTCTATGCCGAGATCGACTTCGATCTGTTGATAAAGTCGACAAAGAAGCAGAAGATAACAGTCTCGGAATTGTCGAAATATCCCGAGGTAAAGCGTGATTTGGCCCTACTTATCGACAAGGGTGTCACCTTCTCGGAGCTTAGGTCGGTTGCACTCCAAAGCGAGAAGAAGCTACTCAAAAGTGTCACCTTATTCGATGTGTATGAGGGAGATAAGCTCCCCGAGGGGAAGAAGTCATATGCGCTGGGATTTGTCTTGGAGGACAAAACACAGACACTTACCGACAAGGTTATCGACAAAGTTATGAACAATTTGCAGCGTCAGTTAGAGACCAAGTGCGCTGCACAGATTCGATCATAGTGATTTTGAGGAGAGGGGGATGCAGATCTTACCTCTCCTCAATTTGTATAAAGCAAGAGAAAATTATCTAAAACAAAAAAACAATAACAAAAAAAATGATGAGTTTAAAAAAACTTCTGCTACTGGCCACCTGCGCCGTGGCAGTCTCGTGTGGAGGGTCGTATGATGCGGTTGAGACGACACCCAAGAACTACAAACTGCTAACTGTGGAGACCAAGGACACTGTTGTGCCATCCCAATTTCCCGCTTCGATAAGAGGTGTGCAGTATGTAGACATACGCCCTCAGATCTCGGGAGTCATCACAAAGGTTCTCTATCAAGAGGGGGCCAATGTCAAAAAGGGCGAGGCTCTATTTGTAATCGACCAGATCCCATATCAGGCGGCCTTAGATGTCGCTGTGGCAAATGTCAAGAGTGCCGAGTCGAGCGTGGCAACAGCTAAGCTCAATGCCGATAGTGGCGAGGAGCTCTTTGCCGAGGGGGTGATCTCGGAGAATGAGTTATTGGTGTTAAAGAACACCCTCGCAACAGCCGAGGCGGCCTACACTTTGGCCGAGGCGCAACGCAAGATTGCGGAGAGCAACCTATCATATACGATAGTAACATCACCAGTCGATGGAGTGGCAGGAATGACCGACTACCACATCGGAGCCTATGTCTCTCCTACGTCGGATGCTATGGTGAGTGTCACCAACAATAGCGATATGTATGCCTACTTCTCGATGTCGGAGTCTCAGATCTTGGCGCTCAGCCGTGAGTATGGCTCGGCTAAGGGGTTGGCCTCTAAGCTACCAAAGGTGGAGCTTATGTTGAACGACGGAGAGCTCTATGAGTTGGGTGGTGTGGTTGACGCAATAAGCGGCGTTGTCGAGCAGTCGACAGGTTCGATTGGCCTGCGTGCTAAGTTCTCGAACCCCGAGATGATGTTGCGTGATGGCGGCTCGGGACGAGTGATCATCAAGACCCCACACGAGAATGTGATCGTGATCCCAAAGGTTGCGACCTACGAGATTCAGAACAAGACCTTTGTATATAAGGTGATAGATGGAGTGGCCAAATCGGCTATGATCACCATCAACCCCAACAACGATGGATATGAGTATATCGTGACTTCGGGTATCGAGGTGGGCGACGTGATCATTGGCGAGGGTGCTGGTCTTGTGCGTGAGGGAACCGTTATCACAAATAATTAGTCGAGGGTAGAGCTATGAAGATCAAACTATTTATAGACAGACCGATCCTCGCAGGAGTATTGTCGGTAGTGATTATGTTCATCGGAATCATCGGACTCACGATGTTGCCGATCGAGCAGTTCCCCGAGATTGCCCCTCCGACGATCAGCGTCAGCGCATCATATACGGGTGCGAGTGCCGAGACAGCTCAGCGAAGTGTTGCCGTTCCTCTGGAGGAGGCGATCAATGGTGTTGAGAATATGTTGTATATGACCTCTTCGACGACCAGCGCTGGAGCGGTGAATATCAATGTCTACTTCCGACAGGGAACAGACCCCGATATGGCGACAGTCAATGTCCAGAACTGTGTGGCCACAGCGTCGGGATTGATGCCTGCCGAGGTTACGAAGTCGGGTGTAACGGTGAAGAAACGACAGTCGAGCAACTTGAAGATCTTGGGTATTTATAGCCCCGACAACCGTTACGACGATGTATTTATCGCCAACTATGCCAAGATCAACATCGAGCCACGTTTGGCCCGTGTCACGGGAGTTGGTGAGGTCAATGTGCGTGGCCCTGGTTATGCACTTCGTATCTGGTTGGACCCTTTGAAGATGGCCAAATATAGCTTGATGCCATCCGACATTACAGCGGTCTTGGATGCTCAGAATGTGGAGTATCCAACGGGAACATTGGGGCTCAACTCCGACAACCCATTGCAGTATGATCTACGTTATAGGGGTCGTTTGGATGAGAATATCGACTATGAGAATATGGTCGTCAAGGCGCTTCCGAGTGGCGAGATCCTATATCTTAAGGATGTCGCAACGATCGAGTTGGGCGCTCAGGACTACAACATCTTGGGTAATGTGAATGGAGCCTGCGGACGTACAATTATGATCTCTCAAACAGCTGGATCTAACGCCAACGAGGTCATCAATGGTATTGATGCGGCGGTGGAGCAGGTGCGTGCCGACTTGCCCGAGGGGCTCGAGATCATCGACTTGATGAATGTCAAGGACTTCCTCGATGCTTCGATTAGGAATGTGTTGTGGACCTTGATCGAGGCTATCCTGTTGGTGATCTTGGTGGTCTATATCTTCTTGCAGAATATCCGCTCGACGATTATCCCCTCGATCTCGATCGTGGTGGCCCTCATCGGAACATTCGCCTTCCTCTATGTATTTGGGTTTAGTATCAACTTGCTTACGCTCTTTGCGCTTGTGTTGGTGATCGGAACGGTGGTGGATGATGCCATCGTGGTTGTGGAGGCTGTCCAGAGTAAATTCGACGATGGCGAGAAGTCGCCCTACCTTGCCACTATCAATGCGATGAGGGAGATCACCTCGGCCCTAATCACCACAACTGTGGTCTTTATGGCAGTCTTTATCCCCGTCTGCTTTATGAGCGGAACTACGGGTACGTTCTATACTCAGTTTGGAGTGACTATGGCGATCGCTGTGGCCCTCTCGACTGTGAATGCGATGACGTTGAGCCCTGCTCTGTGTGCCTTGATTATGAAGCCACACCGTGATTTGAAGGCAGGTGAGAAGCTCAACTTTTCGTCTCGATTCCATATCGCCTTCGACTCGGCCTTCAATGGTATTGTGAGCAAGTATCGAGATCAGGTATTCTTCTTCCTTAAGTACAAGAACTTCTCGTTCCTGCTTGTGATCTTGGCCTGCGTGGGTCTCTTCTACTTCCTCTACAACACTAAGACAGCGTTGGTACCAAATGAGGATACGGGAACAATATTTGTAAATATTCAGACCCCTCCAGGATATAGCTACTACGAGACTGGCAAGGTTGCCGACATTGTGGAGAAGCATATCAACGAGGTGGATGAGATTCAGGCCTACTCGGCCGTTGTCGGTGTGAGTATGATCGGCGGTTCGGGAGCTACGAGTGCAATGTTCGTCTTGAGGCTCAAGGATTGGAGTTATAGACCCGATCCCGACCAATATGTCGATGCGGTGGTGGCTAAGCTC
The DNA here is from genome assembly GCA_047178625.1 of Rikenellaceae bacterium. Classification (GTDB taxonomy): domain Bacteria; phylum Bacteroidota; class Bacteroidia; order Bacteroidales; family Rikenellaceae; genus Alistipes. The sequence goes on along the minus strand of JBCQTJ010000006.1, from coordinate 26,358 downwards.
TACGCCTTAACCAACCATATCACTGATGCGAGGGTTATGATTGTGGCTCCTCCTCTCATCACTGGATTTGGTATGAACAACGGATTCGAGGTTCACGTTCAGGACCAAAAGGGTGGCACGATCGAGGATTTGGCGATGTATGCCAACAACTTCATCTATGAATTGGGACAGCGCCCCGAGATCGGACGTGCCCAGACCACCTTCGACATTAAGTATCCTCAATATATTATCGAGGTCGATGCAGCGATGTGTGTGAAGAATGGTGTCTCACCAACGAGCGTGTTGAGCTCTATCTCGGGATATATCGGAGGCTCTTATGTCTCGAATATGAATAAGTTCTCGAAACTCTATCGTGTGATGTTGCAGGCCCACACCGAGGATCGCCTCGACTTGGCGGCCTTGGAGAATATGTTTGTGAGAAACAGCGATGGCGAGATGTCGCCCATAACTCAATATGTCAATATCGAGAGGGTATATGGTTCACAGAGCTTGTCACGATTCAACCTCTTCCCCTCGATCTCGGTGAGCGGAACCCCAGGCGATGGGTATAGCTCGGGGCAGGCACTTCAAGCTATCCGTGAGGTGGCGGCTCAGACCCTCCCCGTGGGTTATGGATTTGAGTTCGGAGGCCTCTCACGTGAGGAGGAGTCGTCGTCGGGAAGCTCTACTCTCATCATCTTTGCGATCTGTATCATCTTCGTCTACTTGATCTTGTGTGCGCTCTATGAGTCGTTGTTCATCCCTCTGGCCGTGATCCTTTCGGTGCCATTTGGTCTGTTGGGTAGCTTCTTGTTTGCCAATATGTTCAACCTCTCGAACGATATCTATATGCAGACGGGACTCATTATGCTCATCGGATTGTTGGCCAAAACGGCGATCCTCTTGACGGAGTACGCCTCGGAGCGTCGTCGTCAGGGTATATCGATCTCTCAGTCGGCAATTATGGCGGCCAAGGTTCGTCTACGTCCGATCTTGATGACCTCGATGACCTTGATCTTCGGAATGTTGCCGCTGGTATTTGCCACGGGAGTTGGAGCCAATGGTAACATCTCGTTGGGTGTTGGAGTTGTTGGAGGTATGTTCGTGGGAACTATCGCCCTCATCTTCATCGTGCCAGCCCTCTTTGTGATCTTCCAGACCATCGAGGAGGCTGTGATCCCAAAGAGAGTATTGCCCAAGGTTGAGGATTAATGATTGAACAGAATAAAAATGAGGAGAGATAATATGAATAAGATAAAAAGTATAGTGGTGGCGACCCTGCTCTGCTCATCGTTGAGCGGATGTGGTCTCTACTCCAAGTTTGAGAACCCTGCCGAGGAGGTGGTGAGTGTAGATAGCCTCTACACCTACCTCACGGCTGTGGACCAGACCACAAGCATCGCCTCGTTGGAGTGGCGAGAACTCTTCACCGACTCGAAGTTGCAGAGCTTGATCGAGACAGCGTTGGAGAACAACACAGATCTAAATGTTGCACAATTGAGCGTCGAGCAGGCTGAGGTGGCTCTTAAGACAGCGAGGTTGTCATACCTCCCATCGGTGAACCTTCAAGGTAGCTACTCACCAAAGATGAGCGGCAACAGCGAGAGCTACTCCGTAGGTGTGGCGGCGAGCTGGGAGATCGACCTATTTGGTCGCATCCGCAATGCCAAGGAGCAGAGCAAGGCGGCGGCAGAGCAGAGCAAGGCATATCGCCAAGCCGTTCAGACTCAGCTTATTGCGACGGTGGCGAATAGCTACTACACGTTGTTAATGTTAGATGAGCAGCTCTCGATCAGCCTCCAGACCCTTAAGAACTGGGAGGATAACCTCCGAGTGATGGAGGCGTTGAAGCGGGCAGGTAAGATCAACGTAACCTCAGTGTTGCAGTCGGAGGCGAGCAAGGTATCGTTGATGTCGAGTGTCGAGGAGATCGAGAGACAGATCAAGGTGTTGGAGAGCACAATCTCGACCCTTTTGGCTGTGGTACCTCAGCAGATCGAGCGTGGAAAACTGAGCGAGGTTAGCTTCCCCGATGAGTTGTCGGCGGGTCTTCCGATCGAGTTGTTGAGCAATCGCCCCGATGTCAAGGCGGCGGAGTATAACTTGGCACAGAGCTTCTATGCCGTTGGCGAGGCTCGTTCGTCGCTCTACCCCACCATCACTTTGAGCGGCTCGGCTGGCTATGTCGGAGCGGCCGACCCAGGCGAGATGATATATAGCGTCGCTGCATCGCTCTTGCAGCCCATCTTCAATGCCAAGGCGTTGAGGGGACAGCTCCAGATCTCGAAGATGCAGCAGGAGCAGGCTCTCTTGCAGTTCAAGCAGACAATATTGGATGCAGGGGCCGAGGTCAACCAAACCCTTATCGGATGGCAGAGTGCGAGAGCTTCGTTGCAGTTTAGCTTAGAGAAGATCGAGATCTTGACGAAGGCTGTGAAGAGCTCGGAGCTCTTGATGAAGCACGGTAATGTCAACTACTTGGAGGTTTTGACGGCTCAGAATACTCTGCTTAGTGCGGAGTTGTCATCTGCCTCGGACCGCTTCGATGAAATAGACAACGTAATAGAGCTATACAGAGCACTCGGTGGTGGAAACGTCGAGTAACGACAGAAATAAGACCAAAACAGGAAACTCCCTCACGACATCGGCCGTGAGGGAGTTTCCTATTTTTCGATAACTCTATTTCAGTGGTTTATACTCCGCACCTCGGATATCTTTGATCCTTAGCTGTGTTGTCACCTTGCCTCGATACCTGTTCTCTACTACCGAGTAGCAGACATCTATTGGGCGGCCCGAGCGTACCCAATTATATAAGTCGGGTTGTCCGAAGGCTATTGCTGGCATCCTTGTGTTGGGCTTCTCCTTCTGGATCAGATCCATCCTCAGATGCTCCATATCCATACCCACCAACCTTGCATTTCCGTTGTTGCTCACCTGCTTAGTAACAAAAACTGGGGCTGTGTTACCAGGGCCAAAGGGTTGGAACCGATTGAGCGACTCCCTAAAATCGTCGGTGATCTCAGAGAACAAAATCTCGGTGTCGATATCGACCTGAGGGACCAAGATCTTGGGATCGATATTCTCCTCGACATAGGCATTGAACCTACGTGTGAACTCCTCGACCATCTCGGGGCGCATCGTCAATCCAGCCGCATAGAGGTGGCCACCGAAGTTCTCCAAGATATCGGAGCACGACTCAACAGCTTGATAGAGATCGAAACCCTGAATCGAGCGGGCCGAACCCGTCACCAGACCATTACTCATAGTCAAGACAACCGTTGGGCGATAGTAGCTCTCGATAAGTCTCGACGCCACAATTCCCACAATGCCCTTCATCCACTTCGGATTATAGACCACCGTACACTTGCGTGCCTTGAGCTCGGGATTCGACTCCACGTAGTCAAACGCCTCCTGTGTCACCGACCTATCAATCGACTTTCTGTCGGAGTTGAAGGCGTCGATCTGTGCCCCCGACTCACGGGCCGCACTCTCGTTACCCTCGACAAGCAGATGCACAACGGCATATCCACCCGAAGGGGCGGCGTTCTCATCGTCGGGATCCATCCTCATTCTTCCCCCAGCGTTGATCCTTGGGCCGATCTTAAAGACGATATCGTCGATGCTGATCTGCTCGTGGGTGAGCTTACAGATCTTGATGATCGAATTTAGACCCTTGCTGGGATTCTCGTTGAGCCTCTGGAGTCCGTGCAACGCCAAGGTCCTATTCTCGTCGACGAGAGGAACAATGTCCGAAGCGATACTCACCACCAACAGATCGAGCAGATGTTCGATCTCGAAGAATGGGATGCCGTGCTTCTGAGCATAGGCCTGCACCAATTTAAATCCTACTCCACACCCCGACAACTCGTCGAATGGGTAGTGGCAATCAATACGTTTGGGATCGAGCACCGCAACAGCCGCAGGTATCTCCTCCGCAGGGAGGTGATGGTCGCAGATGATGAAGTCAATCCCCTTACTCTTTGCATAGAGCACCTTCTCGACCGCCTTGATTCCACAATCAAGGGCGATAATGAGGCTCTTACCCTTCGCCGCAGCGTGGTCGATGCCCCTAATCGAGATTCCATATCCATCCAAGTAACGGTCTGGAATATAGAACGATAGATTCTTGTGTCCGATCTGGCGCAAGAATTTGTAGAGTAGCGCAACGGCTGTGGTTCCGTCGACGTCGTAGTCTCCGTAAACCATAATACTCTCCTCCCTCTCAATAGCCCTCTCGATCCTCTCCACCGCGCGGTCCATATCCTTCATCAGGAATGGATCGTGCAGCGACGATAGCTGTGGATTGAAAAAGTTATGTGCCTTTTCGGGTGTCCCTATGCCTCTCTGTATGAGTAGCTTAGCCAATACGGGCGCGATTCTCAAACTCTTGGATAGCTCCTCGACCTTGATTGAATCCACCTCTGGCTTCACCACCCATCTTTTTTGAATGGGCATAATTTTTTATTTTTATATTTTTTAACATTTTTCTCTTACCAAATCGCAACGTAGCCTAATGCTAATCAAAATCTACGTTGACATATATACATAGCAGGAAAAATGGTCGAGACCCGAGGGCTACTCCCCCCCCCGATCGACACTACACAGATAAATAGCACACTAAACGCGAGTGGTAATATCCTATACCCACCCAACGCCACCCACACACTCAATATTCGTGCGGTGATGCTATAAGCCCCTCCCAAACCACAGCCAAAGATCGGGCTGCATTAGCAAGGGTGATATGTAAAATTCTTCCAATTGATGCAAATATAATAAAAAATATTATGATTCTGCAAACTATCCCCTCTTTTTTACAAATTAAATTTTGACATCACCGTTTTGATTAAAGATCCGAAAGATCGCCCCTCGCTTAAGCCGAGAGGAAAGGGTAGGTATTGAGACAAAAAAAGCCCTCCAAAAAGGAGAGCTAAAAAATAGGCGAAGTGCGGATAAAGGGACTCGAACCCCCACGCCTCGCGGCACCAGATCCTAAGTCTGGCGTGGCTACCAATTACACCATATCCGCCTATTGCAGTGCAAAAGTAGATAAAAAAATTGCTACTACCAAATATTTGCCCATAAAATTACAGAAAAACAATTTTAATAGTGCCAAAATTATGAAAAATCACAAAAAAAGCATACCTTTGTTACTTAATTAAAGTAAAGGTCATAAGCACAGGCGATGAACTCGAAACAAACCCTAAATAGAAGATATGAAAGGTCCGTAACAACCCGCTGGGAATGTTACGGACTTTTCTTTGTGTAACATATTAACAGTCAAAGAGATGAAAGTAGGAGTTATAATGGGCTCAACGAGCGATTTTGAGGTAATGGAGGCGGCAATCACCACTCTCGAGCAGTTTGGTGTATCGTTCGAGAAGCGAGTAGTGAGCGCCCACAGAACCCCCGAATTATTATTCGATTATGCCAAGACAGCTAAGGCTCGTGGTTTGGAGATAATTATCGCTGGCGCGGGCGGTGCGGCTCACCTTCCTGGTATGGTGGCCAGCCTTACGTCGTTGCCCGTGATCGGAGTTCCTGTGAAGTCTCGTGCCTTGAATGGGTTGGACTCTCTGCTCTCGATTGTTCAGATGCCTGCTGGCGTTCCAGTTGCAACGACCGCTATAAATGGTGCTCGCAACGCCGCTCTAATCGCTGTCTCGATCCTCTCGTTGAAGGATCAGGCGCTCGCCTCGCAATATGAGGCCTTTAGGGCTAAGCAGACTGCCGAGGTTTTGGCGGCTGAGATTTAAAATATTTTTTTCAAAAAAGATTAGTTAAGCATAGAGGATGAGGATAGGAGTAGTTGGCGGAGGTCAGTTGGGGTTGATGATTGCTCAGGCGGCAAAGGAGTTGGGACATAGCTGTGTTGCGTTGGACCCTGCGGCGGATGCACCTGCGTTTGTCGTTTGCGAGTCGCACATCGTAGCTCGTTACGACGATGTAGAGGCGCTCACCAAGCTCTGTGAGATGTGTGATGTTGTCACCTACGAGTTCGAGAATATCCCAGCCGAGGTGTTGGAGCCACTATGCGAGAGGTATAACATCAAGCAGGGTTGCGCCCAACTGCTAAAGTCACAAGATAGATTAGTCGAGAAGCAGAATGCCGAGGCGAATGGCCTCACCGCTCAGCGCTATGCGGCGGTCGAGACTCAGGAGCAGCTGCGTGAGGCGACCTCCGAGATTGGACTTCCAGCGGTATTGAAGAGTCGCAGGATGGGTTATGATGGTAAGGGGCAGATGGTTCTTCGCTGTGAGGCGGATTTGGCGGCAGCGGCTGAGCTGCTCTCGGTCCCCTGCATCTTGGAGGAGTTTGTAAAGTATGATTACGAGGTGAGCACGGTGGTTGTCCGTTCAGCGGATAGCTGCACGATCTTCCCCGTGGGGCAGAATATCCATCGTCGTGGGGTGTTAGATCTCTCCATTGTCCCAGCCGCTATGTCAGCAGAGCTTCGTGAGAGGATCGAAAGGGGGAGCGTTGAGTTTATGGAGAGGTGCGGATATTATGGAATCCTCGCCATCGAGTACTTCATACGTGGCGAAGAGGTGATCTTCAACGAGATGGCACCACGTCCCCACAACTCGGGCCACTACACCATCGAGGGGTGCACCTCGTCACAATTCTCGGAGTTGGTGCGTTATCTCACCGATGAGCCTTTGAAGGGTGCCGAGTTGGTAGCCCAGAGCGTTGTGATGAAGAATATATTGGGTGAGGATATGGCGAGCGCCGAGGAGTTGGCCGCCGAAGAGGTCGAAGGGTGTTATGTCCACATCTATGGCAAGAGCGAGTGTAAGGTGGGGCGCAAGATGGCCCACATCACATTTGTGGGGGTCGACGAGGCGGAGTATCGTGAGAGGTATGCCTCACGATTTGTAGAGTAAGAAGAGTAAAAAACAATAAGATAAATTTAAGAAATGGGTAATTTTCGCATCTTTGTAGAGAAGAAAGAGCAGTTCCGTGTCGAGGCGCAGAGCCTCAGATCGGAGCTAAACACGAATTTGAACCTCTCTATCGAGTCATTGAGATTAGTCTGTGTCTACGACCTCTTCGGCTTCGATGCCGAGTTGGTCGAGAGGGCACGCTATGGTGTCTTTGGCGAGATCGTGACTGATAGGGTGACAGATGAGATTGAGATGGGCGATGACTCGATCATCGCTATTGAGTATCTGCCAGGTCAGTTTGACCAGCGTGCAGCCTCGGCTGTGGATTGTGTCAAGCTGCTCGATCCCGAGGCTGATGTGAGGATCAAGTCGGCTCGTCTGTTGGTTATCGACGGAGGTGTCGAGGCGAAGGATATTGAGCGAATCAAGAGATATTGCATCAACGCTGTGGAGTCGAGAGAGAAGGATATGTCGAAGCTCACCGATGCCGAGCGTGCGGTGCCAACGGCAGTGCCCATCTTAGAGGGATTCTGCGCAATGAGCGACGAGGAGTTGGCTCCATATTGCAAGTCGATGGGGTTGGCGATGAGTGCCGAGGATTTGGCCGAGGTGCGTCGTTACTTCACCGAGGAGGGACGTGAGCCCTCGGAGACTGAGCTTAGGATCTTGGATACATATTGGAGCGACCACTGCCGCCACACAACATTTACGTCGGAGCTCACCGACATCGAGGTGGCGGAGAGCTTCATCAGTGCCGACATCGAGGCGCAGTTGGATGGTGTGCTTCGCATCCGTGAGGAGTTGGGACGATCGGCTAAGCCCTATTGTTTGATGGAGTTGGCCACTTTGGGTGCTCGCTACCTCAAGAAAAATGGCTTCTTGGATGATATGGAGGTGAGCGAGGAGAACAACGCCTGCTCGATCTTCGTCGATATCGACGTGGATGGCCAGTCGGAGAAGTGGTTGTTGCAGTTTAAGAATGAGACCCACAACCACCCAACTGAGATCGAGCCCTTCGGAGGTGCATCGACCTGTTTGGGAGGAGCTATTCGTGACCCATTGTCGGGCCGTGCCTACGTCTATCAGGCGATGCGTGTTACGGGAGCGGGTGATATATATAAGCCTATCGCCGAGACGATGGAGGGAAAACTCCCCCAGAGAATCATCTCTCGTAAGGCGGCCGATGGATATTCGAGCTATGGAAACCAGATCGGATTGGCAACCACTCACTTGCGCGAGATCTACCACCCCAACTATGTCGCTAAGCGATTGGAGGTAGGAGCTGTGTGTGGAGCGGTTAAGGCCGATGCGGTGCGTCGTGAGTCACCCGTGGCGGGCGACATCGTATTGATGTTTGGCGGCCGCACAGGTCGCGATGGCGTGGGTGGAGCTACGGGATCGTCGAAGGAGCACACAACAGAGTCGTTGGAGAGTTGCAGCAGCGAGGTTCAGAAGGGAAATGCACCCGAGGAGAGGAAGATCTCGAGGTTGTTCCGCCGCCCAGAGGTGACACGTTTGGTGAAGAAGTCGAATGACTTTGGTGCTGGTGGAGTCTCGGTGGCCATTGGTGAGTTGACCGATGGATTGGATATCTACTTGGATCGTATCCCAACAAAATATAGCGGTCTGAACTCTACGGAGATCGCAATCAGCGAGTCGCAGGAGCGTATGTCGGTGGTTGTCGAGGCTAAGGACAAGGAGGAGTTTATGAGGTATTGCGCCGAGGAGAATCTGGAGATCACCCACGTAGCGGATGTTACAGATCTTCACCGAATGAGGATGTTCTCGGGCGAGGAGCTAATAGTTGATCTTAGACGTGACTTCATCGACTCGGCAGGTGCTCCACACTATGCTGAGGCATTGATCGAGGCGGTCGAGGAGCGTGACCCATTCGTCCGTGAGGTGGAGGGTGAGGATCTAAAGGCTCAGATCTTGAACAACTTGGCCGACGATAATGTCGTGTCACAGAGGGGTCTCATCGAGATGTTCGATGCAACGATCGGACGTTCGACAGTGTTGATGCCATTTGGTGGCAAGACCCAGAACTCGGAGACTCAGGTGTCGGTTCAGAAGCTCCCAACAACGGGACTGACCAACACAGCAAGCGTAATGTCGCACGGATACAACCCATTCTTGAGCGAGTGGAGCCCCTATCACGGAGCTGCTTATGCCGTTGTCGAGGCGTGCGCCAAAACAGTTGCCGCTGGTGCGAGGTTCGAGAGTATGAGGTTCTCGTATCAGGAGTATTTCGAGAGGATGACAGGAGCGGAGAGCTGGGGTAAGCCTTTGGCGGCTCTATTGGGTGCGTTGAAGATGCAGTGCGATTTGAAGTTGCCATCTATCGGAGGTAAGGATTCGATGAGCGGAACATTCCACGATATCAACGTCCCTCCGATGCTTATGGCCTTTGGAGTTACAACGGTCGATGCACGTGAGGTGATCTCTACGGAGTTCAAGGCCTCGGGCAATGACCTATATATATTTAGACACACCCCACTCGGAAATGGAATGCCCGACACAGATGCGTTGGCTGAGATGTGGGGCGAGGTGTCGGAGTTGATCTCGGGTGGTGCTATCCTCTCGGGCTATGCCGTAGGATTCGGAGGAGTAGCTGAGGCGTTGGCTAAGATGTCATTCGGAAATGAGATCGGAGCCGAGATTGAGTTGGATAGCGCGGAGCTATTCAACTACAACTATGGATCAATCGTTGTCGAGGTGGCTAAGGATGCCGCTATCGAGAGCACATATGCCGAGAAGTTGGGTGCAACTGTCGAGGCTAAGTCATTGAAGATAAATGGCGTTGAGTTGTCGTTGGACGAGCTTTGGTTGGCCAACACTCGCAAGTTCGCCTCGATCTATCCCGACTCAGCCGCAAGCGATGCTGTGGCGAGGGTCGAGACTCCCGAGAAGGAGTGCGTAAGCTACTCGGGTGAGGCGGTAGAGAGCCCAGTGGCCTACTTGCCAGTATTCCCAGGAACTAACTGCGACTACGACACAGCTAAGGCCTTTGCTAAGGCTGGGGCTACGGTGACGACATCGGTATTCTGTAACTTGACGAGCGAGATGGTATTCTCGTCGATCGAGCAGATGGTAGAGATGATTGATGCCTGCCAGATCTTTGTGTTGAGCGGAGGCTTCTCGAGTGGTGATGAGCCCGATGGAAGTGGTAAGTTCATAGCAACGGTGTTGAACAACGAGAAGGTGAAGGCGGCGATCCACCGTTTGCGTGATCGTGAGGGGCTTATCTTGGGTATCTGTAACGGATTCCAGGCGTTGGTTAAGTCGGGCTTGTTGCCTTATGGTCGTCTGGGAATGTTGACCGACGAGTCACCAACTCTCTTCCGCAACAATATCAACCGCCACATCTCACAGATGGTGACTACTCGTGTCTCGACTCTCAACTCACCTTGGTTGGAGGGTATGACACTCGGCGAGGAGCACTCGATTGCGATGAGCCACGGAGAGGGTAAGTTTGTGGTGAGCGCTGAGTTGGCAGACGAGCTATTCTCGAAGGGTCAGGTGGCATTCCAATATGTCGACCTAAAGGGCGAGGTGGCGACCCAGACCCCATACAACCCCAACGGATCGAGCTACGCCATCGAGGGAATCATCTCGGAGGATGGACGTATCTTGGGTAAGATGGGCCACTCGGAGCGATATGAGGAGAACCTATTGAAGAACATCGCAGGCAACAAGCGTCAGCCATTGTTCGAGAATGCAGTAAAATATTTCCAAAAAAAATAATAACACAAAACTAAATAACATTATGCAACAGAAAGAGATGCTCTATGAGGGCAAGGCAAAACAGGTATTTTTGACAGACGTTGAGGATCAGATCATCATCCACTACAAGGATGCAGCCACAGCATTCAACAATGTGAAGAAGGCGACAATCGACAACAAGGGTGTGCTGAACAACGCCATCTCGACACTTATCTTCGAGCAGCTTCACAAGGCTGGCATCAAGAGCCACTATATCGAGACTCTAAACGAGCGTGATCAGTTGTGCTACAAGGTTGAGATCATCCCAATCGAGGTTATCGTGCGTAACATCATCGCTGGCTCGATGGCTCAGCGTTTGGGCATAGAGGAGGGAACAAAGCCTTGCAATACAATCTACGACATCTGCTACAAGAACGACGAGTTGGGCGATCCACTCATCAACGACCACCACGCTGTGGCCCTTGGAGCGTTGACATACGAGGAGTTGGCTCAGGTCTACGATATGACATCGAAGATCAACGTTGCGTTGACCGAGATGTTCTCGAAGATGAACATCTCGTTGGTTGACTTCAAGATCGAGTTTGGTCGCACCGCATCGGGCGAGATCGTATTGGCTGACGAGGTGTCACCCGACACTTGCCGCTTGTGGGACAAGACAACCAACGAGAAGTTGGATAAGGATCGTTTCCGTCGTGACTTGGGCAAGGTTCGCGAAGCTTACGAGGAGATCCTTGCTCGTTTGCAGGCTCTCTAATTAGGGGTTACAAAGGGTTTTTGGAGTGTGGCCGAGGAGCCTTGGCCACACTCCGAACTCTGATTAAAGGCATACATATTAATTAATGGTTATATGAGTGAAGTAATGATGGATCCATTTGATAATGGGATTCACGAGGAGTGTGGTGTGTTTGGTGTCTGGGGTGTCAATGATGCAGCGTCGTTGACCTATTATGGTCTGCACTCGTTGCAGCATCGTGGACAAGAGGGGTGTGGAATCGTAGCGGTCGACAAAGAGAGCGACTTCACACGTCACCGTGGCGAAGGACTTGTTACTGAGGTCTTTAACGAAGCGAGACTCTCGACCCTGTCGGGAAGTATCTCGATCGGTCACGTTCGATACTCTACGGCTGGAGGAGGAGGAATGGAGAATATCCAACCCTTTTTGTTCCGCCACAACACGGGCGACTTTGCGATGGCACACAACGGAAATTTGGTCAACTCGGAGGAGCTACGCACATTCTTGGAGAATCGTGGAAGCCTCTTTCAGTCGTCGTCTGATAGTGAGGTGTTGGCCCACCTAATTAAGAAGAACAACCGCACGATGCAGCGCATCGACGCCATTGTCGAGGCGTTGAATATGATCGAAGGAGCCTTCGCATTCCTCATTATGACCGAGAATAGGATCTACGCCTGTCGTGATAAGTATGGTCTACGTCCGCTCTCAATCGGAAAGTTAGGCGATGGTTATGTCGTGAGCTCCGAGACCTGTGCTATGGATGTTGTGGGTGCGGAGTTTATCCGTGACGTGGAGCCTGGTGAGATCGTCTCGATCGACGCTAAGGGGTTGCGTTCGACCCACTTCTCACAATTCAAGCGCAACCAGATGTGCTCGATGGAGTATATCTACTTCGCTCGCCCCGACTCAGATATCGAGGGTTGTAATGTCCACACCTTCCGCAAGGAGTCGGGCAAGATCCTCTGGGAGGAGTCGCCTGCCGATGTCGACATCGTTGTTGGAGTGCCCGATTCGAGCCTCAGCGCTGCGATGGGATATGCCGAGGCGGGGGGAATCCCCTATGAGATGGGTCTGATCAAGAATAAATATATCGGACGAACCTTCATTCAGCCCTCTCAGGCACTTCGTGAGAAGGGTGTGAGGATGAAACTATCGGCCGTGAGAGGTATCGTGAAGGGAAAGAGAGTGGCGCTTATCGACGACTCAATCGTGAGAGGAACCACCTCGAAGCGCATCGTGAGGATGTTGAAGGAGGCGGGAGCCACGGAGGTTCACGTGAGGATCGGAAGCCCCGAGTATCGCCATTCGTGTTATTATGGTGTCGACACATCATCGCCCGAGGAGTTGCTCTCGCATAGGATGAGGGTCGATGAGGCTCGTGAGTACATCGAGGCCGACTCGTTGGCCTTCCTCAAACCTGAGTCGTTGTATAGAGCAGGAGGCAGAGTTCAGTTGTGCACGGCCTGTTTCACGGGCAAATATCCGACAAACCTCTATGGGGCGGACGACAAGGCTGTGTTGAAGTGTGTGAAGAAGAAGTTCTAAGGAGATTCCAAGGAAGATCTAAATAAATTCTAAGTTAAGTAAATTAAGAAAATAGAAGATATATGGCAGAGAGTTACGAGAAGGCTGGCGTTAACCTTGAGGCAGGTTACGAGTCGGTACGAAGAATTAAGAAGCACGTTGCGAGCACCGCTCGTTTGGGTGTAATGGGAAATATTGGAGCCTTCGGAGGTATGTTCGACCTCTCGGCATTGGGTCTCAAAGAGCCAGTTTTGGTGAGCGGAACCGATGGCGTGGGTACGAAGTTGAAGTTGGCCTTTGCGATGGATAAGCACGACTCGATCGGTATTGATGCCGTTGCGATGTGTGTGAACGATGTCTTGGCACAGGGTGCTGAGCCGTTGTACTTCCTCGACTATGTGGCGGTTGGATGCAACGAGCCAGCGAAGATCGAGGCTATCGTGGCAGGTGTTGCCGAGGGTTGCCGCCAGAGCGGGTGCGCACTCATCGGTGGCGAGACAGCCGAGATGCCAGGAATGTATAGCGATGGCGAGTATGACATCGCTGGATTCACCTGTGGAGCGGTCGAAAAGAGCGAGTTGATCGATGGATCGAAGGTCAAGGTGGGCGATGTATTGGTGGGTATCGCATCGAGCGGAGTCCACTCAAATGGCTTCTCGTTGGTGCGCAAGGTGATCTCGGATAGCACCTCGGATTTGATGGCGAGCTACGAGGAGTTTGGCGGCGCACGCTTGGGCGATGTGTTGTTGACCCCAACAAAGATATATGTTAAGCAGGTATTGGATGTGATCCGTTCGGTTGAGGTTCACGGAATTAGCCACATCACAGGTGGTGGCTTCGACGAGAATATCCCACGTATCTTGACCCCAGAGATGGGAATCGAGATCAAGGAGGGGTCGTGGGAGATCCTCCCCGTCTTTAAGTTCTTGGAGGCGAAGGGTGGCGTGCCACACCGTGAGATGTTCAACATCTTCAATATGGGTATCGGAATGGTTATCGCCTTGGATGAGGCGAATGCCCAGAAGGCGATCGAGGTGTTGGAGAAGTGGGGCGAGAAGGCGAGCGTCATTGGCCGCATCACCGACAAGGCAGGTGCCGTTGAGATCATCTAAGGGCTATGAGTGAGATGATGAGTGAGGAGATCACCCCAGATTTAGAGACGGTGATTGATTTCGGAGAGGAGCTAAATACTTCCCCTCGTATAGCGATCTTCGCCAGCGGTTCGGGGTCGAACTTCGAGGCATTGGCTCTGGCCTGTGCATCGGGCGAGGTGGAGGCCGAGGTGGCGATTATGGTCTGCGACAAGCCAAAGGCCTATGTGGTTGAGCGAGCGGCGAAGTTAGGGATCAAGAGTTTGGTCCTCAGCCCCAAAGATTTCGCCTCGAAGGCCGATTATGAGCAGACGATACTCGATAAGCTCAACGAGGAGAAGGTCGAGGTGATCTGCTTGGCAGGTTATATGAGGATATTGGGGTCGACACTCCTCAACGCCTATCCCGACCGAATAATGAATGTCCACCCATCGTTGTTGCCAGCCTTCAAGGGGGCACACGCCATCGAGCAAGCTTTGGCCTATGGCGTGAAGTGGTTTGGTGTGACTATTCACCTTGTGAACGAGGAGTTGGATAGCGGAGCTGTGTTGGATCAAGCGGCCTTTAGGTATGAGGGCAACAAGGTCGAGGAGTTGGAGCAGATGGTACACGCTGCGGAGCACCCCCTCTATATTGCGACACTGCAACGTTTCTTGACAGAGATAAACGAATAAATAAAACATATAAGATAATGAAGAAGAGAGCATTAGTTAGCGTCAGCGATAAGCGTGGCGTAGTTGATTTTGCGAAGGAGCTCGTATCTCTGGGATGGGAGATCATCGCAACAGGAGGTACAATGAAGTTGTTGGCAGATAGCGGTGTTGAGGTTATCAACATCAGCGACATCACGGGATTCCCCGAGATCTGCGACGGAAGAGTAAAGACCCTCCACCCAAATGTACACGGTGGATTGTTGGCACGTCGCGACGACGAGAGCCACTTGGCAGCACTCAAGGAGAATGGCATCGAGTTTATTGATATGGTCTGTGTCAACCTCTACCCCTTCCGTGAGACAATCTCGAAGGCGGATGTGAAGTTGGAGGATGCGATCGAGAATATCGACATCGGTGGCCCATCTATGTTGCGCTCGGCAGCTAAGAACTTTGCGGACGTGACTGTTGTGTGTGACCCTGCGGATTACGCCCAGATCGTCGAGGAGATTAGGGCAGGTGGCAACACCGAGCGTGCGACACGCTTTGCTTTGATGGCTAAAGCCTTCACCCACACAGCGGAGTATGACACGATGATCGCTGGTTGGATGCGTCCACACGCTGGCTTGTCGGAGAAGTTGTTCTTGGAGTATGATTTGAAGCAGTCGCTCCGTTATGGTGAGAATCCACACCAGAGCGCTAAGTTCTTCGCATCGTCTGAGAGCGTTCCATTCTCGTTGGCTACGGCTAAGCAGTTGGGCGGCAAGGAGCTCTCTTACAACAATATTCAGGATGCAAACGCTGCACTTTGCATCGTGCGTGAGTTTGGCGCACAGCCATTCTGCGTGGGTTTAAAGCATATGAACCCTTGCGGAGCAGGTGTGGGAGCCGACGTCGTTGAGGCGTGGACCAACGCCTATGAGGCCGATAAGGTGAGCATCTTCGGAGGTATTGTAGCGACGAACCAGACCATCACGGCCGAAGTAGCGGAACTTATGAAGCCTATCTTCTTGGAGATCATTATGGCCCCAGCCTTCACCGAGGAGGCGTTGGCAGTATTCGCATCGAAGAAGAATCTTCGCCTTTTGGAGGTCGATATGAGCGCATCGGAGGCTACTCAGATGCAGTTCGTTAGCGTGAATGGCGGAATGCTCTCTCAGGAGTTGGATACAACAACAGCTACGGTAGTGGCTGATATGTGTGTCACAGAGGCTAAGCCATCGGCGGCGGAGTTGAGCGACTTGGACTTCGGTTGGAGAGTTGTGAAGCACGTGAAGTCGAACGCTATCGTGGCGGTTAAGGATGGTAAGACTTTGGGGGTTGGCGCGGGTCAGATGAACCGCATTGGCTCGGCAGAGATCGCCTTGAATCAGGCTAAGGCTAAGGGCATCACAGAGGGTATCATCTTGGCATCGGATGGATTCTTCCCATTCGACGATTGTGTGACGTTGGCCACTGAGTATGGCGTAACGGCTATCGTTCAGCCTGGTGGAAGTGTTCGTGATGAGGACTCTATCAAGAAGGCTAACGCTGAGGGTATATCAATGGTATTCACAGGAATGCGCCACTTCAAACACTAAAGAGCAGCTAACAAGCGATTTTTTGCACTTCCCTCGCCTCAGAAATGCTCACGTACTTTAAGTACGCTCCGCTTTCTGAGGCTTCACGAAGCCCAAAAACTCATCTTGTTATCTACACTTTAAAAAAGATATATATATGGAAAAGGTATTAGTAATCGGATCAGGAGGACGTGAGCACGCAATAGTAGATGCTCTGAAGCGTTCGGATGAGGTCTCTAAGGTCTACTGCGCACCAGGAAACGCTGGAATCGCAAAGATTGCGGAGTGTCTACCCATCAAGGAGACCGACGTGGAGGCGTTGTGCGCCTTTGCTCTCGATAAAGATTTGGCACTCACAGTTGTAGGCCCCGAGGTTGCGTTGGCAGCTGGGGTTGTCGACCGCTTCAAGAAGGCGGGACTTCGCATCTTTGGCCCTAAGAAGGCGGCTGCGATGATCGAGTCGAGCAAGGAGTTCGCCAAGGAGTTGATGAAGAAGTATGAGATCCCAACAGCTGGGTTCGAGACATTCTCGGATTATGAGGCGGCCGTAAATTACGTTCGCAAGGGGACGTTGCCTGCGGTGTTGAAATATGATGGGTTGGCAGCTGGCAAGGGCGTTGTCATTGCCGAGAGCTACGAGGAGGCCGAGGAGGCGCTTCGTGATATGTTGCTCAACGCCAAATTTGGTGAGGGCAAGGTGGTGATCGAGGATTTCTTGGATGGCCCCGAGTTCTCGTTTATGTGCTTCGTAGATCGTGATAATGTCTACCCTATGGCCCTCTCGCAGGACCACAAGCGAGCATATGATGGCGACAAGGGTCCAAATACAGGCGGTATGGGCGCCTACTCACCCGTCCCATTCATCACGAAGGAGGACGAGGAGTACGCCCTCAACGAGATTATGATCCCAACAGCGAAGGCGATGATCGAGGAGGGTGCTCCCTACTCGGGCGTGCTCTATGGTGGACTCATCAAGACAGCTCAGGGAATCAAGGTGATCGAGTTCAACGCTCGCTTCGGCGACCCCGAGACCGAGATCGTTTTACCTCGCCTAAAGAGCGATATCTATGAGATCTTCTGCGCCATTGCAGATGGCAAAAAGGCCAATATCGAGTGGAATGACTTTGCGACATTGGGAATTGTGATGGCCTCGAAGGGCTACCCTGCCGACTATCCAAAGGGGTTCGAGATCAAGGGGCTTGATAAGGTCAAGGCTAAGGTCTACCATATGGGCACAGCGGCCGAGGGCGGCAAGATCGTAACGGCAGGAGGTAGAGTGATGATCGTAGTGGGCAAGGGCGCCACACTCAAAGAGGCACAGGCCGACGCTTTGGAGGCGGTCTCTCAGATCGAGTGCGAGGCTCTATTCCACCGTAGCGACATCGGCCACTGGGCGATTAAGGAGTAAACAAAAAAAACAAGGAGATAATAATATGATAATCAGCGGAAAAGAGCTCTCGGCGAAGTTAAAGGTCGAGATGGCGGCAGAGGTTGTGACCTTTGAGCCAAAGTATGGCCGAGTACCCCATTTGGTGGTGATCTTGGTGGGTGAGGACCCTGGAAGTGTCTCGTATGTAACGGGTAAGGCGAAGGCCTCGGCCGAGGTGGGTATCAAGAATACAACCATCCGCAAGGATGACTCGATCAGCGAGGCGGAGTTGCTCACGATCATCGACGATCTGAACAACGACAAGGAGGTTGATGGAATCTTGGTTCAGCTCCCATTGCCTAAACATATCGACTCGGATAAGGTGATCGCTGCGATCTCGAAGGGTAAGGATGTCGATGGCTTCCACCCATTGAATGTCGCCTCTCTGTGGCTCAAGAATGAGTGCACGCTCCCCTGCACACCAAAGGGAATCATCAAGATGATGAAGTCGGCTGGTGTCGAGATCTCGGGCCGCAAGGCGGTGGTCTTGGGACGTAGCAACATCGTTGGTCTGCCCGTCTCGAAGTTGTTGTTGGATGAGAACGCAACAGTTACGATTGCCCACTCTCGCACTCAGAACTTGGCAGAGGTGACTCGTGAGGCTGAGATCTTGGTTGTGGCGATTGGTCGTCCTAAGTTCGTCACAGCCGATATGGTTGGCGATGGCGCCGTAGTGATCGACGTGGGTGTCAAC
The DNA here is from genome assembly GCA_047178625.1 of Rikenellaceae bacterium. GTDB lineage: Bacteria > Bacteroidota > Bacteroidia > Bacteroidales > Rikenellaceae > Alistipes. The sequence goes on along the minus strand of JBCQTJ010000006.1, from coordinate 8,094 downwards.
CGTGACCCCGAGACAGGTAAGTTGTGTGGCGACGTTGATTTCGCCGCTATCGAGCCTAAGGCGAGCGTGATCACCCCCGTACCTGGTGGCGTTGGGCCGATGACGATCTGTTGTTTGATGGAGAACACAATCGAGTGTTTCCTAAGAGCTATGCAGAAGTAGAGAATAATTAAATATTCTTAAAATATTAGAGGTTGTCCTCGATCACCAAGGTGGTCGGCGGCAACCTCTAATCGTTGAAATGGGTCGTCTGTGATACATCTATACTATATTTACCCCCTAAAAAAGATAACTTCTATTATTTTGCCCCTTTTGCTTTCTGATTTGTATTCTTAAAAATTTATGATAATCTCGTAGTGTTATTCGATGTACAATCTATGATGTAATAGCGTAACTTTGCCCTCATAAGGAGAAACAATATACATATTACAAGCAAAGGTTATGGAGAGGTTAATCGAGAGTAAAGAGACCGTAAACAAATGGATGGAGCGATTTGGGGTACGCTTCGGAGTCTACAAAAACAATGAGTTCAACGAGCAGTTGTTCCCATTTGACTCAATTCCCCGAGTTATTTCAAAGAGTGATTGGGAGATGTTGGAGGCAGGTTTGATCCAACGTGTGAAGGCGTTGAATATGTTTCTACACGACATCTACCACGAGAAAAACATCGTCAAAGATGGCGTGATCCCCGAGGAGTTTATCTACTCGGCCAAAGATTACCTCGTCCAGTGCGAGGGTATAACCCCATCGAAGAGGATCTATTCCCACATCTCGGGAATAGACTTGGTGCAGGCCAAGACGGGAGAGTGGTATATCTTGGAGGATAACCTCCGAATCCCATCGGGTGCCTCATATCCGATGATCGCCAGAACAATCACACGCAAGGTCTCGCCCGAGACTTTCCAGAACAACTCAGTGGCTGACAACCGCAACTACTCAGCCCTGTTGAAGGAGATGATGGATTATGTCAACGATGGCCGTGGACTCAACGTAATCCTCACCCCAGGTCGATATAACTCGGCCTTCTTCGAACACTCATATTTGGCCGAAAAGACTGGTGCTGTCTTGGCCTTCCCTGGGGATTTGGTCGTAGAGGATGATATGCTCTACTACTATGGACTCTACAACAGGAGGCAGCCCGTGGGTGCGCTCTATCGTCGTATCTCGGACGAGTATATGGACCCTATGACCTTCGAGGCGTCGTCGGTGTTGGGTGTTCCAAACCTTATGCAGGCCTACGCCAAAGGGAATGTAGCGATCATCAACGCCCCTGGTAATGGTGTGGCCGACGACAAGGGCACCTACTACTTCGTTCCGATGATGATTAAATATTACCTCAACGAGGATCCTATCTTGCAGAATGCCCCAACCTATTTGCCCTACTACAAGGATGACTACAAATATATCTTGAGCAACATCGAGAAGTTGGTAATCAAGGATGTGAGCGAGGCAGGAGGCTATGGTGTGGTCTTTGGACGTGACCTATCACCCGAGAAGTTGGAGGAGTTGAAGCAGCTCATCATCGAGCAGCCACGTCGCTGGATTGCTCAGGAGATCATCGACTTCAAGGATTTGGAGCTCTTGGAGGCGGATGGCTCGACAATAGAGCGCAAGGCCGACCTACGAGCCTTTGTGATTCAGGGCGAGGAGACTAAGGTGTGGAGGAGCGGACTTACTCGCTATTCACGCATCGAGGGGTCATTTGTTGTCAACTCATCACAGGGTGGCGGCTTCAAGGATACTTGGGTAATGACAGAGTAAAAAAAGGAGAATAATATTATGGTATGTAATGTAATAACTGCCGATAAGGCAAATAGATTATTTTGGTTGGGCCGCTATGCGGAGAGAGTTTATATTAGCCTCCACCTATTGCGTCGCTATTATGACTCGGTGATTGATGGCGACATCGCCAACCTCAAAGAGTACTACTCGATGCTTGGGGTCAACACCGATGGTCAGGATCAGTTGAGCAGGGAGTTTCAGCTTGCACAGCTCTACTCACGAGAGAATAGCTGCTCGATCATCTCGAGCTTGGTGAGCACAAACGACAATGCGATCGTCTTGCGCCACGACATCAAGAGCGAGTCTCTGTCATATATCCAGATGTCGATCGCCCACATCGAGGAGTGTGGCGCGAGAGGCGAGGATAACATCACGCTTTTGCAGCCCGTGACCGACTATATGTTGGCCTTCTTCGGCTCGATCGACGAGCGTATCTTCGATGAGCGCACACGTAAGTTCCTTCGCATTGGTCGCTTGATCGAGAATATCGACCTTCACATTAGGTTCCGCTACCCATTCTTTAGGATCGAGGAGGCGTTCCTCAACTTGAAGGAGAGTTTAAAGATCGCTGGAGCGGTATATGACACCAACTCGTTGGAGCAGTTGGATGATATACTCATTGAGGCATCGTATCGCCCCGATCAAGATAGCTATCGAATCAGGGTCTTGAACTACCTCAACACTCTATTATTAATCTAAAGTGAGTTTATGGAGGTGATTTATGAGACGATATAGATTTAGTTACCAGACCATCGAGCGATATGACTCGATGGTCTCTAACCACACCTTTCAGCTCCGTTGCACCCCCTATGACGCACCATTTCAACGCCTCGAAGAGCACCATCTCAACCTACTTTCATCGGTTAAGGTGAGCAGGTCGGAGGATGTCTTTGGGAATATAATTCACTATGGTGGGTTGCGTGCTAAACACGACCTTTTTGTGGTCTCGTCGAGCGGTGTTGTCGCCTGCGAGAGCTATGCGATAAGTGACCCTTCGCCTATGCAGATCTATCTGCACCCCACGCCACTAACCACGATGAACGATGATATATCCTCGTTCGACGAGACATTTGGAGCAGAAGGGAGTGCGCTGGATGTGGCTCTGAGACTATCAGAGGGGATCTACAACTTTATGAAGTATGTCTCGGGGTCGACATCTGTCACCACCACGGCGGCCGACAGTTTCAGGGCTGGCGAGGGAGTTTGTCAAGATTTTTCGCATCTTCTCATTGCAATGTGCCGCAAAAGGGTTATCTTTGCACGTTACGTGGCTGGCTTTGTGGTCGGAACGGGAGAGACTCACGCTTGGGTCGAGGTGTGGAGTGATGGAGTGTGGTATGGGATCGACCCTACACACAATCTAAAGGTGGAGAGTGGTTATATCAAGGTGGCACACGGGCGTGATGCAGCCGACTGCTCGGTGATCAGGGGTATGAGAGTTGGAGTTACAAATCAGGTGACTCAGGTGAGGGTTTTTGTTGAGCCTATTTAAGGGTGAGTTCGAAAATTATTTCGAATTCTTCCGCTGAGGAGCGATAGCGACTTTCGTCCCCACCCAGAGGGAGGGGATTTAGGGGTGGGGTAAGATATGAAAGAGGGCTTTCAAAAGCCCTTAATGTGAGTTTGGAAATAGGAAAAACTCACAAAAATTGAGATAAGCAATAAATAAAAAGTGAGTTTTCCCTATTTTCGAACTCACATTAAGAGGCGAACACATAGACGGAGATTAGTTTAGGAGAGGGATTTTAAAGCCCTCTCTTTTTAAAATATAAGTAGTATTAACGTGAACTCGATAATTGTCGAGTTCGGCTTCTTAAGGAGCGTTAGCGACCCAAGTCCCCTCCCAGAGGGAGGGGACTTAGGGGTGGGGTAAGATATGAAAGAGGGCTTTTTAAAGCCCTTAACGTGAGTTTGATAATAGGTAAAACTCACAAAAAATGAGACAAGCAATAAAATAAAAAAGAGTTTTTCCTATTTTCGAACTCACGTTAGTATAGTATTAAGATAGATGATAAAAGAGGTAATATCGGTGGCAATGCCCCTCGACGAGAGGCTATTGATCCGCAAGAATGTGATCTCGTCGGGCGACTCGACGAGTCGTTTTTGTGTTGTGACTGGTACCCACGGCGATGAGTTGGAGGGTCAATATGTCTGTTTCAAATTGGCTAATATTTTGAAGAGTAACCTCGACAAGCTAAATGGCTCGGTCGAGATCTACCCTGCCCTCAACCCACTTGGAATCGACACTATGTCGAGAGGAATCCCTGGGTTCGACCTCGATATGAACCGAATCTTCCCAGGCTCACCCGAGGGAGTTATGGCCGAGAGTGTGGCGTATGCCATCTGCGAGGATCTCAAAGGGGCCGATATGGTGGTCGATATCCACTCGAGCAATATCTTCTTGAGGGAGATGCCCCAGATCAGAATCAGTGTCGGCTCGGCCGAGGAGCTTGTCCCAAAGGCGAGGCTCTTGGGGGTCGACTTTATCTGGGTTCACGAGGCGGTGACTGTATTGGAGTCGACTCTGGCCCACTCTCTCAACTCTACGGGCACACCCTGCTTGGTGGTTGAGATGGGTGTTGGAATGAGGATCAACCACTCGTTGGGCGACAACCTTGTCGAGGGAATCCTCAACACCTTGCGCGATATGGGGATGTGGAGCGGCGATGTCGATATGTCGGCTCTGAGCGATCCTATTCTCTCGGAGGGGGATAGCGTCTCATTCCTCAATGCCGAGGCATCGGGAATATTCCTCACCGAGCAAAAGACCTCGGCTATGGTCGACGAGGGTGAGGAGATCGGAATGATCGTCGACCCACTTACGGGTGATATTCTCCAACGAGTATTCTCGCCCGTCAAGGGTTATCTCTTTACACTTAGGGCCTATCCCGTTGTCTATGAGGGGTCGTTGTTGGCTCGTATTCACCAATTTTAACAAGTGAGAAAGCGTATGAAAAAAGAGATACTATATAGTTTATCGTCGCCCTATCGTGACGACTTCAAAGTTCACGGCTATCGCTTCGGTAGCGGCAAAAAATGTGTTGCGGTGGTGGGTGCCATCCGTGGCGATGAGATTCAGCAGCAATATACCTGCGCCTCGCTCATCAACTCGCTCAAGAGGTTGGAGGAGAGCGGTTCGTTAGTCGATGGATGCGAGATCTTGGTTGTCCCCTCGGTCAACCCCTTCTCGATGAATATCGGCAAACGATTTTGGTCGATGGACAACACCGACATCAACCGTATGTTCCCTGGTTACGACAAGGGCGAGACCACGCAACGAATTGCGGCGGCGCTCTTCGAGAGCATCAAGGATTATGAATATGGTATTCAGTTGGCGAGCTACTACATCCCTGGTGAGTTCATCCCACACGTGAGAATGTTAAACACGGGATTCCACCCCGAGAACGAGGCTAAATATTTCGGAATGCCCTATGTCTATGTCAAAAGTGTGACGCCCTATGACACCGCTATGCTCAACTATAACTGGCAGATCTGGGGCGCCAAAGCCTTCTCGATCTATACGGGAACCACGGGCAAGTTGGCCGAGGGGTGTATAGATAGCGCCTTGGAGGCTCTACTTAGGTTCCTCATCAGCACGGGGGCTGTCAATAGCTCGGTACGACCTGGTTATCGCTCTCAGGTGATCTCTAATGCCGATTTGGTAACTGTCAAGACCACTACGTCGGGATTCTTGCGCAAGAAGAAGATGGCGCAGGAGAGTGTCACACGAGGCGATCTATTGGCCGAGATTGTCGACCCATACGATGCCACCATTCGAGAGAGCATCTTCTCGCCTGCCACGGGTGTGATCTTCTTTAGTCACGAGAATCCTCTTGTGTTGGAGGGTGCGAGTATCTTCGAGATTGTCGAGGAGCAGATGATATAATTTTTAAGAGCATATATGTATAAATTAATTTCAAAGGCGGAGCTATCTCTCAGGTGGGATAGGGTCAAAAAGGTGATGAGAGGGTGTGGCGCCGAGGCGATCTTGGCCTGCGACAACAGCTCGATCCTCTACCTCTCGGGGCAGATCTTTTCGGGGGTGGTCTATATCTCGGCCGATGATCACGATCCGATTTTCTTTGTTCGTCGACCTATGGGGTTGGTGGGCGAGAATGTGGCATATATCCGCAAGGTGGAGCAGATCCCCTCTCTTTTGGTGGATCGAGGTTATCCACTGCCCCATAGCATCGCCTTGGAGGGTGATGTGGCGAGTTATAACGAATATCTCCGCTTCTCGAAGATCTTTGGTATCGGGGCGGATAGGATCAGCTCGGGGGCGACAACAATACTCAGGCGTGCACGAAGTGTCAAGACCCCCTACGAGATCGAGCTAACACGTCGCTCGGCCGCTAAACACGCTGAGTTGTACTCTAAGGTGCACTCACTGTATCGTGAGGGGATGAGTGACAACGACCTCTCGATCGAGCTCGAATATGAGGCTCGCAAGTTGGGCAGCATCGGAAATATGAGGATCTTTGGCCGCACGATGGAGGTCTTTATCGGTAGCTTGCTGGTGGGCAAAAACGCCGACTCCCCCTCACCCTACGACTTCGCACTGGGTGGCGCAGGTATGGATAGCTCGCTCCCCGTTGGCTGCAATGGAACCCTCATCGAGGAGGGGACAACGGTGATGGTCGATCAGGGTGGAACCTTCACAAGCTACCTCACCGATATGACACGTGTCTTTTCGTTGGGCAAACTCCCCGAGATAACCTATCGTGCCCACGCAACAGCGTTGGAGATGCAGGCGAGGATGATGGAGATGGTGCGCCCAGAGTGCCCTACGGCCGATGTCTATAATATGTGTATCGAGCTGGCCAAACGAGAGGGTTTGGAGCAGAACTTTATGGGACACACCCAACAGGCTGGCTTCGTTGGCCACGGCGTTGGAGTGGAGGTAAACGAGCTACCCGTGATCGCCCCCCGCTCGAAGGAGCTCTTCGAGGAGAATTGCACCTTCGCCTTGGAGCCTAAGTTTGTCATTGAGGGGATCGGAGCTGTTGGAGTCGAGAACACCTTCTTGGTGACAAATAATGGCGTCGAAAAACTCACGATATTCGAGGAGGAGATCATCCCACTCAGATAAGCAGAAATGTTTAGTCAGCTAATAATCAGTAGATTAAACATTTCTATTCATTGCTATTTAATAGGTAAAGCTACCGCCACCGATAAACTCCCTAAGGGTCGATGTTGGCGGAATCTCAGTAGGTTCGATCACAAGAAAGTGGTCCAACATTTTGAGTAGTCGCAACGCCTCCTCATACTCGACCCCCGTATTTGGCACCTCACGGAGAATCTTCTCGGCAAAGGGTTTCACCACTGCAATCTCATAGAACTGGGCGGTGTTAATCATCCAATCGGCATTCTCTTGATAGGGGAATATGTGTCGCTCCTCGCCTCGTCGAACGCTCGCCCATCGCTTCAGAGTCGACGTCGCATTGGTCCCTCGCTGGGCATTATCACGTGTTAGTCGGCGCAAAAGCCTATTGTCGGCCGAGGCGATCCTCGACGCATCGTCCATCGCAACGGTGGTGAAGCACGAGGTGTAGATTCTATATACCATCTTCTCGTCGAATGAGTCGACCAAATGGGGATTTAGGCCGTGGATTCCCTCGATAATCAGGATCGAGTTATCCTCCAACTTCAAGGGTTTAGCGTGGAGTCGACTCTTGCCCGAGATAAAGTCATAACGGGGGATATCGACACTCTCGCCCTTGAACAGATCATTCAGATTCTCGTTGAATCGCTTCAAGTCAATCGCCTCCAGCGCCTCGAAATCAAACTCTCCATTCTCATCGAGTGGGGTCAACTCACGGTCGACAAAGTAGTCGTCGAGCGAGATCAACACAGGGCAGAAGCCCAACAGCTGAAGTTGAACGCCCAGCCTCTTAGAGGTAGTTGTCTTGCCACTCGACGAGGGGCCAGCCAACAGAATCACTCGACACCCTCGCTTGACATTCTCGGCCGCAAAGGCATCGGCCGCCATAGCCACAGCCCTCTCTGCCAACGCCTCGGAGAGCTTAATCATCTCGCTGCTATCGCCAGCCAAGATCTTGGTGTTGAGTGCCCCGACAGTCTGGACCTTCATTACATCGACCCACCTCTGGTGGAGCTGAAAGACATCGAACATCTTGCTCTGGTGGGGCGAGACACTGAGTTGATTTGGGGCATCTCGGCGTGGCATACCAATGTAAAAACCTCTGTGATAGGGCTCCACCTCGAATCGTGAGACATAGCCCGACGATGGGGCGAGCGGCCCATAGAAGTAACCCACCGATTCGTGGAGGGTGTAGATCTCGCTATAAAGGC
>JBCQTJ010000005.1:0-89082 GCA_047178625.1 Rikenellaceae bacterium | reverse complement strand
ATCTGTCGTAAAATGACTATAAAACTTTATCGAGTTCACGCCTATAAACTTTTCTCTTGCTCCCATATCACAAAGGTAGCACTTATTATTTAATAGTGCGCTCTATGCGCCTAATCCTATAGGGGAAAATATGAGATTGCATATAGCGATAGGGGAGTCCTCTCATCAAATCCATAAGTTGCTGGTTGCGACTCTCCACCAAAGTAAGCCATCTGTCGTATGGTGTGACTTTTCTCCACGTCTCAACGGGGACGGTCTCGATTATCTTAGCAACCTCCTCTTTATAAGGTGTCTCAGAACAGAGAGCCATATCACGAAGTTCATCCCACGCAACACCCAAAATGTGCTCCTTGATCAATGAGCCTAACGAGTAGGTGGACTCAATATATTCGCAAGCTGAGGTGGAGCGATTCTGGGCCAATTCAATATTGCATCTTATATCTCCATCGGGCGATGTGAAGTTGCTGATATCTATTCGGGAGATGGTCGCCAAGGAGTCGGCCGAAATTCTTAAGAGCTGGTCGGATAAGAGGTTAAGAGAGTGTTCATTATCCATATATGTCGGGTCAATAGCATAGCTACCCAGGTCGAAATATATCTCGATCGGATCTGTCTCCTGCTCTATTCGAGTACCACCTTTAGAGGAGGTAGGTAAACAGAGTAAAAGTATTATGAATACTCCTATTACTTTATTCATATATCTTAACTATTATTGTCATATATTTTTACTGTCAGATATTTGGCGTAGTTTTTTTATCACTATCACCTTCTAACAATACATAATGACGCATATAGTTGCAAAGGTAGCATTAAAAATTTATTATGCAAGTTCTTTTGACAAAAGAATTATAATGTTATTATTTTATTTTATTTTATTTTATTTTATTTTATTTTATTTTATTTTATTTTATTTTATTTTATTTTATTTTATTAAATACCTAAATAACAGGCATTTACAAATGCCATAATGCCATAATGCCATAATGCAAGAATAAAAGAGTCCCTTTTATAACAATACAAATTTCTTAGTTAGCGTATAAGTTGCGATTGATTTGCTTATACTATATATTATATGTAATTTTGAGAAAACTTAAATCTATCAATGAATCTATGAAAAAAACTACCATCATCCCAATCCTGTTCACTTCGCTCGCCCTATCTTCTTGTGCCGATTTCGAGAAGGGAGAGAGCGGAATCACCCTCCAGCGAGGCGATATGACAATCAACGTCGAGGTGATCGACGAGTCGATAATCCACGTCACAAAGAGCCGTGAGGGGGTCGAGGTCGAGGAGCTACCCGACTATGTCACCGTTTTGGAGCCGCAAGATGTGAAGTGGTGCGTTAGTGTAAAGGGGGGCAAGATCAACCTCTCAACGGCCAAGGTGGAGCTCTCGATCGACAAACGAGGCGTGATCGACTACCGAGATAAAAGCGGAAGAACCCTCCTCTCGGAGAGCCGTGAGGCGACTTGGATCGATCCATCGGAAAATCCCGACTATCCCGTATCTCAGGGCTTCGTAGCGAGCGACGAGGCGATCTATGGTTTGGGTCAATATCAGAGTGGGGTGATGAACCTCAGGGCGGTCTCCATCTCGATGGATCAGTTCAACCAAGAGATCGTGATCCCATTCATCGTCTCGACAAATGGCTATGGACTCTATTGGCACAATTATAGTATCACGGAGTTCAATAGGCCCCAAAACACACTCTCGTTCGAGCCAAAGAGGATCGACAAGGGCGAGGCAGAGGAGCTCGATAGCACGGCCGAGGTAGAGGATGTGGCGCAACACAAGGCGAAGAAGGTGGCCAATATTATCCGCACGACAACATTCACACCGAGTAAGAGCGGACTCTACACCTTCTTGGTAAAGAGCGACATCAACACCCGAATGAGGGGAACGGTGAACCTCGTCATCGACTCCGATACGCTCGTCCACTACTCGACAATCTGGATGCCTATGCACTTCTCGGGTAGCAAGGAGCTTACGGCAGGCAAGGAGTACTCGGTGACGTTCCAGAACGATGGGGCCAGCATAGCAGGTGAGGTCTTTTTCAACGAGCCCGACTTCGACAAGACAACCTTCACATCATCCGTTGGCGACAAGATCGAATACTACTTCGTTGCAGGAGAGAACCCCGAACAAGTGCTCTATAACTACCAAAACCTCACGGGCCGAGCTCCGATGTTCCCCAAGAAGTCATACGGCTTTTGGCACTGCCGAGAGCGCTTCAACACTCAGGCCGAGCTGTTGGAGAATGCGAGGGAGTATCGCAAGAGGGGGATCCCCGTGGATAATATCGTGCAGGATTGGCACTATTGGCCCGATGGAACGAAGGGGCCCGAGTGGGATCGTAAGCAGTACCCCGACCCCGAGGCGATGTGTTCGGAGTTGGCCGAGCTTGATATGAATCTGATGGTCTCGGTGTGGCCGATGATGAACAACAAGGGAATTGTCGATAAATATGATATCTCGGAGCTTGTTATGGAGAATGCAGGCTACTATCTTGACTTCTACAATGAGAGGACTGGGCCGACGTTTTATAGGATCTTGAGTGACAGTATGTTCCACTTCGGCGTGAAGTCGATCTGGTTGGATGGATCGGAGCCTGAGAGGGTCCCCTTGACCACAAAGACGATCTTTGGCGACTTTGCGAAGGTGGCAAATCCCTACTCGCTATTGGTCTCGAAGGGGATGTATGAGGGTAGGCGTGAGGAGTTCCCCAACGAGCGTGTCTTTAACCTCACCCGTTCGGCCTACTCGGGTCAGCAGCGTTATGGTGTCACCTCGTGGTCGGGCGATGTGGCGGCCACTTGGGAGCAGCTTGCTGAGCAGATCTCGGCTGGTCTCAACTTCTCGGTGGCTGGTGTGCCCTATTGGACCCACGACATTGGCGGCTTTTTCCGCGATTCGAAGTCGTTGAACCCGATCTATGACAACCAATATACAAATGTGGAGTTCAAGGAGTTGATGTCGAGGTGGTTCCAGTTTGGAGCGCTCTCGCCAATATTTAGAATCCACGGATACAAGTCCAACACCGAGGTGTGGCGCTACGGTGCGGAGTTCGAGGCGTTGGCTCGCAAATATATCGACTTGCGTTATGCGCTGCTGCCCTATATCTACTCCGAGGCGTGGAGGGTGACAACCGAGAGCAACCTCTTGATCTCGCCCCTCGGCTACTCCTATCCCGAGGATCAGAGGGTGTGGAACATCTTCGATCAATATCTCTTTGGTGAGTCGATTATGGTCTGCCCTGTGGTGGAGTATAGAGCCCGAACAAAGAGGATATATCTCCCCGAGGGTGAGTGGTTTAACTTCTGGAGCGATGAGAAGCTCAAAGGTGGCCGTGAGGTGGAGCTGTCGGCCGAGTTAGATGAGCTGCCGATGTTGGTAAAGGCGGGAAGCATAATCCCATTTGGACCAAAGGTGCAGAGCGCCGATGAGCAGAGCAGTGAGCCCCTTAGAATCAAGATCTACGGAGGTGCCGACGCCAAGTTCGACCTCTACCTCGACGAGGGCGAGAGCTACGACTACGAGAAGGGGGTCTACTCGATCCTCACGATCAGCTACGACCACAAGAGCGGCAAGGTGAAGTTGGAGAGCCACCACGACAAATATGTAGATTTCGCGAAGAACCCCATTGCTCTCATAATCGAGTCAGCCGAGGGGGCAGAGCCACAAAAAGTTATATTTGACTCAACCACACAAACCATAAAACTATAAAGATGATGAACCTAACAAAGCTATACCCCCTAACTCTGGCGCTGGCAATAGCACCAACAACAGCCACCACAGCCGCAAAGCGAACCGCCCAAAAGGGGGCAGAAAAGCCAAATATAATCTTCATAATAACCGACGACCAAGGAAAGGGAGATCTTGCGTGTGAGGGAAACCCCTACATCAAGACCCCAGCGATCGACAACATATATGCCGATGCGGTGAGGTTAGACAACTACCACGTCTCGACAACCTCGGCCCCCTCTCGTTCGTCGATTATGACGGGTCGACACTGCAATAGGGTCAATGCCTACCACACAATTATGGGGCGTTCGATAATCTTCACCGACGAGGTTATTCTTCCGCAGGTGTTGGCCCAAAATGGCTATACCAACGCAATGTTCGGAAAGTGGCACTTAGGAGATAACTACCCCAATAGGCCCGAAGATCGAGGCTTCACGGAGGTGGTGCGCCACGGAGGTGGAGGCATAGGCCAAGGTCCCGACTACTGGATGAACGACTACTTCGATGACACCTACTACCATAATGGCGTGGAGCAGAAGTATGAGGGTTATTGCACCGACGTATTCTTCTCCGAGGCGATGAGCTTCATCGAGGAGAACCGTGACCGCCCATTCTTCTGCTATATAGCGACCAATGCGCCACACGCCCCCTTAAACCTCCCCGAGGAGTATTACAACCTCTACAAAGATGTCGAGGTTGATGGCAAGCCAATCCCCGATAACGCCCGTAGATTCTATGGTATGATCACCAATATCGACGATAACATCAAGCGATTGGAGGCGCAGCTAAAGAGGTTGAAGATCGCCGACAACACAATCCTAATCTTTACGACCGACAATGGAACAGCGGGCGGAAGCAAGATCTATAACGCAGGGATGACGGGCGGCAAAGGGTCGACATACGAGGGTGGCCACTGTGTCCCATTCTACATTCGATGGAAGGATGGCCAGCTCTCGGGGGGACGCGATGTGGATCAACTGGTGGCACACTACGACCTATTGCCCACCTTCGTAGATCTGCTCGACTTCGACTTTAGCCCCGTGAAGCCACTCGATGGCAAGAGCTTCAAAACACTCTTGACAGATGAGACTCTTGAGTGGGAGAATCGCATCCTCTTTATGGATACCCAGCGTCAGCAGAACCTAATCAAGTATCGAAACTATGTGGTGATGGATGATGAGTGGAGGTTGATTGATGGCGATAAACTCTACAACGTAAAGCGTGATTTGGCCCAGAAGAATAATGTGATAGATGAGAACCGAGAGGTGGCAGCTCGCCTGATGGTGGGGTACGAAAGGTGGTGGGACTCACTATTGGCCGACAACGTAGACGAGCGCAGCTCCTATATCCAAGTAGGGTCGCCACGAGAGAACCCAACAAGGATCTCGGCCCACGATATGCAGTTGGGAGAGTTGAAGCACGTATGGCACCAAGACAACGCCCTCACAGCGAACCAAGCCTACGGAGTATTCAAGATCGAGTTCTTAGAGACAGCCAAATATAAGATCTCGCTATGTCGCTTCCCGAGGGAGAGTGGATTGGAGATCAACGCTAAGGTAGAGGCCCAAAGTGTCGACATCCGCAAGCAACGCCTCTCGCCAGCAAGTGTCAAGGATGATTTCGTAAAGGCAAAGCTATATGTGGCAGGCTACACCAAGAGCCAAAAGATCACCGAGAGCGACAAGGAGATCACTTTCGAGTGTGAGATCTCCGCAGGAAAATATGATCTTAATACCGAGCTGATTGATAGTGTGGGCAGGGTCCACCCAGCTTACTATATATACATAGAAAAATTATAGCGAGTGTTGCAAGGCGGCGATATTTGAAAGATACCACAGAGTGTGCTTCGGTCACGTACATTTGTACGCTCCCTTCAGCCCCCTCTGTGCCATCTTCCAAATCTCATCCACCTATCAACACTCGAACGCAAGGCGGCGATATTTGAAAGATGATATAGGGCGTGTTTGGAAGCTATAAAAAATTGATTATATTTGTCGAGCAAACTTAACCCAATATAAATGAAACTATATTTCCCAACCATAGGCGAGGAGATCGCTAACTCGGTGTCGCACGGGGCGCTATCTATTATTGTCCTCTTTTCGCTCCCCTTTGCTACTCTCTGGTCCTATGTCGAGGGGGGGCTCTTGGCGAGTGTTAGCGTCTCGATCTATGTCATCTCGATCTTTATGATGTTGTTTGTCTCGACTCTCTACCACGCTATGTTGCCCGAGAGTCGCCACAAGGCGATCTTCAAGATCCTCGACCACATATTTATCTATGTCGCTATCGCTGGGACCTATACCCCCATTGCGCTGGCTGTGATTGGGGGGTGGCAGGGTATTCTGATCGTCGTCTTGCAGTGGCTGATGGTGATCTTCGGCATCTTCTATAAGTCGCTCTCTCTGCGCTCTATTCCTGCCGTTAGTTTGACTATTTATTTGGTTATGGGGTGGACTGTTGTGATCTTTATGCCCACCTTTATCCGCAATGGCTCGACTCCGCTGCTGCTGCTTATCGCTCTGGGTGGATTTTTCTATACCCTCGGGGCTTGGTTCTATGCTCGCAAGGGGTTTCGTTATCACCATCTTGTTTGGCACCTTCTTATCGACTTGGCCGTTATATCGCATTTCATAGCGATAATCTTTTACCTATACTAATAGCAAAACGCCCTCGGAGATTTCCGAAGGCGTTTTTTTGGGGAGGGTAGATCGTTGATAGGTGGATGAGATTTGGAAGATGGCACAGAGGGGGCTGAAGGGAGCGTACTTAAGTACGTGACCGAAGCACACTCTGTGGTATCTTTCAAATATCGCCGCCTTGCAACGATCTAATGTTCCTTGACTATTCTGATAGCATTCAGAATCGGTTGTGATTTGATAGCTCCGAAGTCGACGGTGATTCCCTCGCCCTTGCTAACGGTCACAACATACTTCCTAATAACGGCTCTCTCGGCTCCATACTCCTTGGCGAGGTTGAGCTCCTTGGCAACCCTCACACCATTGATGTCGATCGAGAATGAGCGCTCCTCGTTGTTGCGCTTCTTGTCGGTCAAGAGCTCCGAGAGGTAGAGATATACGGCGTAGCTGCCATCGGGAACATCTGCCTTGAAGGCCTCGATCCCCATTCGCTGGGTCTGGAAGATCGGCTCGTGGTCGGTGCCAAAGACCTGAATTGCACTCGATGGGACGAGTCCGTTGCCTGTCTTTGTGACGGCCATCTCGCCCCCAACATATCCCCACGATCCTGGGGTGTACTCCTGCTCGGGGATCCAACACAACTCGGCTGTCTTATCCTCGAAGTAGCGATAGGTGCCCATCATAACGCTCATCTCGGTGAAGTTACGCTTGACGTTCACACACTTGAAGTCGCAACGATATTGATCTCGGTGAACACGTCCATCCCCCTCGATCACCGCCTCTATTACATTCTCGCCATCTGTGAAGTCGACCTCCAAATTGGCAATCTTATCTTTGACCTCGAAGTGGCCCAAGCTACGACCATTGTGGATCACCTCCACCTTGTCTGAGTTGGTATAGATCTTAAGCGGCTGACGACACGTTAGCCCATCCTCGCTCGCCCCTGCACGTGAGCTCCACGGCTTGGTGACAATATGGACTATTGGGGTGCTCTTGAGGTGGGCCTGATAGTAGAAGTAGAGATCCTTGCGGACACGGTCGGTCCCCACAAGCCCCTTGTTGTTGACGTGAGGAACGGCATCTCGCCTCCCCTCGGAGAAGAAGTCGTTGAAGTTCCACACCGTAGAGCCCACCACAAAGTCACGCTTCAAGACCTCGGGGAAGTAGTGCTCGTGGAATACATTTCCATACTCGCAGGTGAAGTCGAAGCGAAGTGGTGTGAAGGTGTGGAGTCTGGGGTCGAGGTCGGCACCATACTCGGTGAGGAAGAGCGACTTTGTGGGGAATAGGCGATGGAACTCATCTAACATCTGCTCGAACATCGTAAGCTCGCCCTCATACCATCCGCAATAGAGGTTGGTGCCCAACATCATCGGGAGCTCCATAATTTTAGACTCTATATAGATCTTGTAGTTCGAGTCGAAGGGGAGTAGGGTATAGCGTGTGGGGTCGAGCTCACGGATCTTATTCTCGATGGCGCTGGCTATGTCGTAGACCGCCGAGAGGTACTTCTCCTTGGCCTCCTTGTCACTCGACTTGTAGGGTGGGCGCAACAACACCTCGTTCATATAGGCCCAAATCACCACCGATGGCGAGTTGTAGCCCTGATACACCATCTCGATAGCTTGGTCGATGCAGTTCTGCTTAAATTCATCGCTCAGCGTAATGAGGTCGACGATGGGGATCTCGACCGAGGTCAATAGTCCCAGCTGGTCGCACTTCTGCATCACGGTCGGATCTTGTGGGTAGTGGGCCACACGCAAGAAGTTGCTACCCATATCCTTGATTAGCTCGATATCTCGAACGTGCATCTCGTCACGCAAGGCATTTCCGAAGTGGTGGTAATCTTGGTGGCGGTTGGTGCCAACGAGCTTGCGATAGCTGCCATTGAGGGTGAAGCCCGTGTTGGGGTCAAACGAGAACTCTCTCACTCCGATATTGTTGACCACGCAGTCGATGAGCGTTCCCGATGAGTCGTAGAGGCGGCTATACACGGTGTACATATATGGGTCGTCGACATCCCAACGCCTTAGGTTCGAGATCTTTAGCTCGGTGTCCACAGGGATATTCTCGCTGAGCGCCTTTATTTTAACCTTGTTCTGAGCCACAGCCACTCGGCTACCCGATGAGTCAATGATCTCGGTCTCGAGGGTTAGCTTCTGGCTCTCCTGCTTAGTGTTAGAGAGGTAGGTCTTGGCGCTCACCTGAGCCGTTGTCTCGGTGATGTTGTGAGGCGTGAGATATACTCCACTCGATGCGTAGTGGGTGAGCGAGATCGAACTCTTGGGGGTGTAGATCAGGTAGAGATCACGATAGATTCCACCATAGAATGTGAAGTCGGCCGAGAGGGGTGGGATGTCGAGGTCACGATGGTTGTCGACCAAGATCGAGACTACGTTGTCGCCCTCTGTGATAGCCTCTGTGACGTCGAATGTGAAGGCTGAGTAGCCGCCTCGGTGGTTGCCGATTCGCTTACCATTGACATAGAGAGTGGTCTCTTGATTGGCCCCCTCGAAGTAGATGAATACCCTCTGGTCGGGGATCAACGACTCCACCTTGATCGAGCGACGATACCACCCCTTTCCACGGAAGTATCCATTCACCTCGTCGTCGGTGTCGAGGCCATTCCAAGTGTGAGGGATCTCGACCACCTCCCATTTGGAGCTGTCGAAGTCGGTGGCCGAGGCGTCGCCCTCGAACTTCGAGAATCGCCAAGCGTCGTTGATCGACTGCTTTATGCGTTGGCTAAAGGCCGAGTTTGCACCGACACTCATAATCAGAAGTGCGATGATGGAGAGAATTTTGGTTAGGTTTTTCATAGGTTTTTCATAGGTTTTATGGTTGGTTTTTAGTTATCTGTATTTGATGGAAAGCATCTACCCAAGTCGGATCTTGATTAGCTCATTTCCCAAATTATGCAGAGCCGTCTCAATCTCCTTTTTGCGCTCCTGAGAGGGCTTCTTAGCTCCACAAATATAGCTCGCCAAAAGCGACTGGTTGATCCCCATTCGTTCGGCAAGTTTCGACACATTGATCTCTTTGAGGCGATTAAATGTTTGAGCCACCTCGTTTGTTGGTTCACGTTGTTCGTATGTGAAGCTCTCGAAGCTCACATCCTCGTCTATGTTGTCCCAGCGGATTCCAAAGGCATTGATTCGGAACTCTGCTCGCTCCTGCTCTGTTGAGCTCAAAAGCCTTGGATACCACGAAATTGATTGCCAAAGCTCTTTGCCATCTTTTGTTGTGATGAAGATTTTGTCATCCTCAATCCATACTTTTTTTACCTCCATAGCTCTCTTCGTTTTTAGTTGTCGCCTAAGAATCGTCTCCACTCACGAATGAAGTTTTCTCGATTCTCCTCCAAAATGCTCTCTGCGAGCTTAATATCTTTGGGTTTTACCCCCTTATTCTCTTTTAAAATTATCTCATTCTCAATCTCGAATTTAGCTATTCCATCCGATGTCTCGATATGGACGTGAATAGGTAGGTGCTCTCGTGAATAGAAGAAAAATCGTATTCCAAATAAAATTAGTAGTGTTGGCATATATTTATCAGTTTTTACAAAAATAGGTAATAATTATATTACCAGCAAAT
Source organism: Rikenellaceae bacterium (assembly GCA_047178625.1). GTDB lineage: Bacteria > Bacteroidota > Bacteroidia > Bacteroidales > Rikenellaceae > Alistipes. Next base: position 79,111 of record JBCQTJ010000005.1, on the reverse strand, counting down.
AATTTGCCTAATATTTTACACACCAATTTGTTATATTTCGATTGTTCACTATAAACACCTAAACGAAGTGACACGGGAGTATAACGCAAGTGATATTGATTTATAAAGATAATTTTGTATCTTTGCTTGTAAATCAACCACTAACCATATGAAAAAACTACTACTAACCACAATTTTGGCCCTGCTCTCTGTCGTGGTCGCATCGGCACAGGAGATGAGAGTGATCCCGATTGAGAGCTCAACCAAGGGGCTCTATCTCGTTGTCGACAGAGATGGAAAACTCTATCAGAGCCACTTTGGCGATAAGTTGAATAATGGTGACGAGATAAAGACGATCTTCGCACGGAGCAACAAGAGGTCGGCATATCCGACCTTTGGCACGGGATATATGGGCGAGCCAGCCTTGAATGTGATCCATTCGGACGAGAACTACACCACCCGACTAAAGTACCAAAGCCACACTTCGGAGAGCATCGTTGGGTGCGACGTTACAACCTCCAAGATGGCGATGTGGCGCAACCCGTGGTGCTCAATAGCTGGGAGGGTGCCTACTTCACATTCGACGACGGACTTCTTAATAGTATGATTGTCGATGCCGCCTCGATGGGGGTCGAGATCTTTGTCCTCGACGATGGTTGGTTCGGAACTAAGTACCCTCGCAATGCGGCCAACGCAGGGCTTGGTGATTGGCAGATCAACACCGAGAAGCTACGCAATGGGTTGAGAGGGTTGATAGATTGTTGTCACGAAAATGGTATTGAGTTTGGACTATGGGTAGAGCCCGAGATGGTCAACCCAAAGAGCGAGTTGGCCGAGAAGCACCCCGACTGGATCGTCACCTCGCCCAACCGAGAGGCTATATTGGAGCGTAATCAGAGGTTGTTGGATCTGAGTAACCCCGATGTTAGGGAGTTCGTCTACGACACGGTTGCAGGGCTGTTGAGGGAGTATCCCGAGATAAAATATATCAAGTGGGATGCAAATAGCCACGTCATTGACTTCGGCTCCGACTATCTCGGCCGAGGCAAGCAGAGCCACTTCTGGATCGACTACATCGACAACCTCTACAACGTCTACGACCGCCTCACCAGAGAGTTCCCCGATGTGATCTTCCAAGCCTGCTCGTCGGGAGCTGGTAGGGTAGACTATGGCTCGTTGAGGTATCACCACGAGTTCTGGGGGAGCGACAACACCGATGCCGAGAAGCGACTCTTCATAAATTGGGGGTTGAGCCAATTCTTCCCTGCGCAGGCCCTCGCCTCGCACGTCTCGGTATCGCCGAACCACCAGACCAAACACATATCGCCCATCAAGATGCGTTTCGATGTGGCGATGTCGCAACGTCTCGGTGTCGAGCTTCAGCCCAAGAACCTAACCCCCGAGGAGTTGGAGTGGACCAAGAGGGGGATCGAGATCTATAAGTCTAAGATCCGCCCAATCGTCCAGTTTGGCGATCAGTATCGTTTGGTCTCGCCATATAGTGAGAAGGATTTCGCCTCGATGATCTATGTCGACGAGTCGAAGAGCCACGCTATTTTGTTCTCCTATTGTCTCGACTACCACTTTAGGGAGGAGTTTTTAGATGTTAAGTTGCAGGGGCTCGACCCCGAAAAGAGCTATAAGATCAACGAGATTATGCCCCTCGGAGGCGATAAGCCCAAGTATATGTTTGCAGGCGAGGGTAAGGTCTTTTCGGGTGACTTCTTGATGAAGTATGGAATGAGGATAAACCTCCGATTTAGAAATGAGAGTGCGGTGTTTGAGTTGAATGAGGTGAAATAAGGTATGGAAAAAATGAGTTGGCAGGAGATTGCCTATATATCATATGCAGCAATGAATGTAGTGACGATGTTCGCCTACGCCATCGACAAGGGGTTGTCGGTTGTGAAGTGGCGACGTATAAGCGAGCGAACACTGCTCACAATGACAATATTTGGCGGCATAGGAGCCCTTTGGGGGATGCTCCTATGTCGCCATAAAATCCGCAAGCCTCGCTTTTGGGGCTTTGTTGCCCTTTCTCTTGCTTTGCACGGGGGGCTATACTATCTGTATAGTCGATATTTGCTTTAATATTTGTCGAAGTGTACCTTTGACTCTACGTACTTATTCTTCGGAGTCGTTACACCATCTGCATAGCCAACAGCGATCACCGAGAGGGGCATTATTCCCTCGGGTAACGAGAGGGTCTCTTTCAACAGCGCCTCAAACTTCTCGTTTCCATAGGCCCCAGTCCAGACAGTCCCCAACCCCATTGAGGTCGCTGCGATAAGGATATTCTCAGTCACGGCCGAGCAATCCAACATCCACGAGCCGCTAACCTTGGTGTCGCCCACAACAGCGATCGCCACGGGAGCCTTGCCCAATGGTGGCTTGATGGTGCTTAGCTTGTCGAGGATGGCTCGATCTTGGATGATGATGATCTCCCAAGGCTGCTTATTCATCGCCGAGGGTGCTGCCATTCCAGCCTTTGCCAACTCGATGAGTAGCTCTTTGCTTACGGGTTTGGATGTGTAGCTCCTCACGCTTGTTCGGTTGTGGATGCTCTCCAACGTTGGGTTGGCATACTCCTGAGACGATAGGCTCACGCAACTTAGGCAGATGGCTGCCAAAGCGGATAATAGGGTTCTCTTTTTCATTCTTTTCTTTTTTAGTTAATATATTTTGTGTTTAATTTTCTTCTCAATTTTATAGATAAAATAGAGGCACATCACCACCTGAATAGCTGTGGCGGTGGGGGTTGCCATTCCGATCCTAAAGAGCGACACGGGCTCGATGAGGCTAAAGAGATAGGTGAGCGAGAGGCGAACGGCAATCGCACCGATGATGCCTTGAATCATCACATATATCGTCGCTCCGCATCCATTCAGATAGCCCGTTAGGCAGAATAGCGTCGGGACCACAAACAACTCCACAACATAGGCGCCAAGGTAGGAGTTAGCCGCCTCGATCACCAGAGGATCTTGGGTGAAGATGCTCAATAACACCTCGCCGTGGAAGTAGCAGATATAGGCCATAATAACCCCTGCCGATCCCGAGATCATCATCCCCACCTTCAACCCTCGCTTCGAGCGGTAGAAGTCGTGCGCCCCGAAGTTCTGGGCCACAAAGACCGAGATGGATTGCATAAAGGCCATAGGGATCAGAAGGATCGAGCTTACCAACTTCTCGCTCACCCCAACAGCGGCGGAGAATACCAACCCAAACTTATTGACCACAACCATCACAAAGAGGAACGAGAGGGCAGTGAGGCCACTCTGGAGCGCAATGGGGAGACCCAACCACACCACACGCTTCATATAACCCCAATCGGGGCGAAACGTGCGCAACCCCATCGAGTAGTTGAAGAGCGAGCGAGTGCGAATGATATAGAGCGAGATCACCACACTTATCGTCTGAGCCACCACCGTTGCGATGGCTGCCCCCGAGGCCCCCATTCCGAAGTGGGCAACGAGGACCAAATCACCAATGACGTTTGCCACACAAGCGATGGCAACGGCCAAGAGGGGGGTCTTTGAGTCACCGAGGCCTCGAAAGATGCTGCCCAACACATTGTAGGCAAAGATCATCGGGACACCTATTGCACTATAAAAGATATAGCCTCGGGTCTGGGAGAAAGCCTCTTCAGGGGTGTTCATCCCCCCAACGATAGAGTCACGAAAGAGGAGGATTAACCCCATCACGATGAGCGACAGGGCGAAGAACAGAGCGATGGAGTTGGCGATGATAGCCCCGATCTCCTCCTCCCTCTTCTCGCCACGCTTTTGCCCCACGAGGATCGTCGTTCCCATCGCAAGGCCAGCGCAGATCGATGTTAGGAAGTTGGTGAGTTGGCTACCAGTCGAGACCCCCGACACATCGTTGATTTGGGCGAAGTTGCCCACTATAAACATATCTATTGCGCCATACATCACCTGCAAAAGCAGGGCGAAGAGTATGGGAATAGTGAATGATACTAATGCTTTTGTTACACTTCCAGAGATAAGTTTATTCTCCTTCTCGATATTCATTTTGGTTTTAAGGTTATTGATTAAAGCTGCATACAGCTCATTGTTTTCGCTAAAACTCGAAGTAGCGTTTAGCGTTATGGTAGGAGATATTACCCACCATCTCGCCCAAGAAGTCGATCTCGGAGGCGGGGAGTTTGCCTCGCTCCACATCCTCGCCGATGATGTTGCAGAGTATTCGGCGGAAGTACTCGTGTCGAGGGTAGGAGAGGAAGCTACGTGAGTCGGTGAGCATACCCACAAAGCGGCTCAGAAGCCCCAATGCCGAGAGCGAATTGATCTGGTTCGTCATCCCCATCTCTTGGTCGAGGAACCACCATCCCGACCCAAACTGCATCTTGCCAGCGATGGAGCCATCGTTGAAGGTGTAGGCCATCGTCGTCAGCACCTCGTTATCCTTTGGGTTGAGGTTATAGAGGATCGTCTTGGTTAGTGCCCCCTCTCGCTCCAAGCTATCGAGGAAGCGGTGTCCCGCCTCGGCGCAACTGAGGTCGTGGATCGCATCGTAGCCCGTGTCGGGGCCTAATTGGCGGAACATTCGGGTGTTGTTGTTGCGGATCGCCCCGATGTGGAACTGTTGGGTCCACCCTTTGGCGTGGTCCATAACCGCCATATCGAATAGGAAGGCTGATCTAAACTTTGCGATCTCCTCAGTCGATAGCTCCCCTCCGCTACGCACCTTCTTAAAGATCGCCTCGATCTGGGTGGGTGTGTATGGCTCTGCGTAGAAGGTGTCGAGTCCGTGGTCCGAGAGTCGGCAGCCCTGCTCAGCGAAGTGGTTGTGTCTTGTTATGAGTGCTGTGATTAGATCCGAATAGGAGCCAATAGAGCTATCAGAGGCCTCCTCTAACTTGTTGATATAGAGGTTGTAAGACTCAGCCGACTCAACGGCCATCGCCTTGTCGGGCCTCCACGTCGGAAGTACCTTTGTGCCGAATGGGTTCTCTGCAATCCTGCGGTGGTGCTCCAACGAGTCGATCGGGTCGTCTGTTGTGCAGACCGCCTCGACGTTTGAGCCTCGCATAAGCCCTTGTGGCGAAAACTCAGCCTGTTGGAGCTTTGCTGTGCACTCGTCGTAGATCTCACGTGCGGTCGATGGCTTTAGGATCTTATCTACGCCAAATACCCTGCTCAACTCCAAGTGGGTCCAGTGATAGAGGGGGTTACGCATCGTGTAGGGGAGTGTCTCGGCCCACTTCTCGAACTTATGGTAGTCCGACTTGTCGCCCGTGATATACTCCTCCTTAATGCCATTTCCTCGCATCGCTCGCCACTTGTAGTGGTCTCCTCCGAGCCACACTTGCGATAGGTTCTCAAAGTTGTGGTTGTCGGCTATGACCCTCGGGTCGAGGTGGCAGTGGTAGTCGATAATTGGTTTGTCGGCTGCATATTGGTGATATAGCTGCTTCGCTACATCGGACTCTAACATAAAGTCCTTATCCATAAATTTTTTCATATATCTTCTTTACCAGATTGTCACTCTCTCTTCTGGAGCGATATACATCTCGCCCGACTCGATCCCGAACGCCTCATAGAAGGTGTCGATGTTCTTTAGCGTCTGGTTTACTCGCCACTCTCCGAGTGAGTGGGGGTCGCTGTTGGTGCGCCTCTCGATCTCCTCGTCTCTGATGTGTTGCGCCCATACCGAGGCGTAGCCGATGTAGAACCTTTGGGCCGATGTGAAGCCATCAATTGGCTCTGCCTCAACCCCTCCTTGCGCCTCTCGCATCGCTGTGTAGGCAACCCTTAAGCCCCCTTGGTCGGCTATATTCTCGCCCAAGGTGTAGGCTCCGTTGGCAAAGACCCCAGGCAAAACCTCGATCTTGTTGAACTGCTCGACCAGCTGATCTGCTCGCTCGGTGAAGGCCTCGGAGTCCTCTGCAAGCCACCAATCTTTGAGGTTGCCATCCTTGTCGAACTGTCGTCCCTTGTCGTCGAAGCCGTGGGTCATCTCGTGGCCTATGATCACTCCGATCGCACCATAATTGACCGCATCGTCGGCCGTGGGGTTGAAGAATGGGGGTTGGAGGATCGCCGCTGGGAAGCAGATCTCGTTGGTGGTGGGGCGGTAGTAGGCGTTGACCGTTTGGGGTGTGATTCCCCAATCCTCGCGATCTACGGGGCGATAGAGCTTGGCTATGTTCTCCTTGGTGCTCCACCTCCAGACACACTTCATATTCTCCCAATAGCTCTTAGAGGGGTCGATTTCGAGCTCTGAGTAATCCTTCCACTTGTCGGGGTAGCCGATCTTGATGTAGATCGTCGAGAGCTTCTCCTGCGCCTTAGCCTTGGTCTCGTCGCTCATCCACTCCAGCTGGTCGATGTGGATCGAGAGGGCCTTCTGGAGGTTGAGAACGAGCTCCATCATCTGGGCCTTATACTCCGCTGGGAAGTACTTCTCGACATACATCTGTCCAACGGCTTCGCCCAAGACGTTGTTGGGCCTCGAGAGTGCCCTTTTCCACCTCGCTTGTTGTTGTTGAGTGCCCGACATCGTTCGGCCAAAGAAGTCGAACGAGGCCTCGTTGATAGGGTCGGCAAGGTATGAGGTTGCGCTGCCTGCTACGTTGAACGAGAGGTAATCCTTGATGGTCTGGAGGTCGAGCCTCTTTAGCTCCTCATTGACACGGGCCAACTGGCGAGGCTGCCTCACGTTGAGCTTCTCGGGGAGCTTCAAGCCCAGCTCTTTGGCATACTCGTCCCAATTGATGGCGTCGTAGGTCGCCTTGAACTCCTCGATCGAGGTGATGTTGTAGGCGGCATTTGGGTCACGAAGCTCTACGTTAGAGCTCGACGACTCGGCGATGGCCATCTCGACCCTAATGACCGACTCGGTGGCCCTCTTGGCCTCCGCCTCGCTATACCCTATGAGGGTGAAAAGCCTCTCGATATACCCCTTGTAGCTCTCCCTCTTGTCGCTATATTTCTGCTCTAAATAGTAGTCACGTGTGCCCATCGAGAGCCCTGCTTGCGAGAAGTTGAGGATCGTGTTTGTCGAGTTCTTGGAGTCGGTGGCAACATAGCAGTTGAAGAAGGGGCTGCCGATCTCTCGGTGGATCTTCGCTAACACCGAACTTAGATCGACAACCTCCATCTTCTCGATCTCCTTTAAGTCTGCCGCAATTGGAGCTGCCCCCTCTCGGTTGAGGCGGAGGCTGTCGAGCCCCATCGAGTAGAGGTCGACGATCTTCTGACCCACACTTCCTCTCTCGTTCTTCTGCGAGGCGAGCGATGTGAATAGCTCCTTGATGCGCTCCTCGTTGGTCTCGCCCAACACATTGAAGATTGCGTAGCGTGAGAACTCATCCCTAAATGGGGTGCGCTCCATCCATCCTCCGTTGCAGTATTGGTAGAAATCCTCGCTGGGTGAGGTGCTTATGTCCATATTTTGTAGCTCAATTGCCGCCACATCGTCCGCCTTTGGGGCTGTGGCGCAGCTTGCTAAGCTCACTGCTGCTATCATTACTATCCTTTTCATCTTGTCTCTATTTTTTAAGATACTTATCTAACCATCCGAAGAACTCTCTGTTCCAAACCACATTGTTCTGGAGCTTTGTGACGATGTGACCCTCATCCTCGAACATCACCAATCGAGAGTCGATCCCCTTGGAGCGAGCCGCTGTGAAGGCCTCGAGGCTCTGGCTATATGGGATCCTATAATCCTTGGAGCCCGTGATGATCAGAATCGGGGTGTCCCAACTGTTCACCGCCTTGTGGGGTGAGTTCTCGTAGGAGCGCTGAGCCGTGCTATTCTGCTCGTCCCAATAGGCGCCTCCCAAGTCACGGTTGACAAACCAAAGCTCCTCTGTGCCGCCATACATACTCGTGAGGTTGAAGATTCCACAGTGGGCGATGAAGGCCTTGAAACGACCCTCGTGGTGCCCAGCGAGGTAGAATGTCGAGTAGCCGCCATAGCTCGCCCCTACGCATCCCAGCCTCTCTTCGTCGGCCCAAGGCTCCTTGGCAACATCATCTATGGCCGAGAGGTAGTCACTAATGTTCTGACCGCTATAATCGCCCGAGATCTGATCCAACCACTTCGTGCCGAACGATGGAACACCTCGTCTGTTGGGGGCAACGACGATGTAGCCCTGCGAGGCGATGAGCTGCATATTCCACCTATAACTCCAAAATTGCGAGACCGTAGATTGGGGGCCACCTTGGCAGTAGAGTAGGGTAGGGTACCTCTTCGTGGGGTCGAAGTCGGGAGGGAAGATCACCCACGTCAACATCTGCTCACCATCGGTGGTCTCTACCCAGCGCTTCTCGAACTCCACCCTTTGAATCGAGTCGTAGATCTCCTTGTTGAGATCGGATCGCTGCTCTGCCCTGCCCGAGGTGGGGTCTATGGCGAACCACTCTCTGTTGGTCGAATAGGTTGTGCGAACGGCCGCTATGTTTGCCCCCGACTTTGAGAAGGCTACATAGTTGTGGTCGCCCGAGGTTATCACCTCTACGTCGTTGCCTTTGGTTGATACTCTGCATAGCTGAACTGTCGCCTCGATCTCGGTGAGGAAGTAGAGCTCCGCCCCATCCTCGCACCACACAACATCGTCGGCGTTGTAGTCGAAGTTCTCGGTGAGGCACCTCTTGTCGCTGCCATCCCTGCTCGACATCACCATCAGGCGGTGTTTGTCGCTCTCGTTGCCAGCACGTTCTTGACTCATCCACGCTATATGCTCATCGTCGGGCGAGTAGATGGGGTATTTGTCATACCCCTCCATCCCCTCGGTGAGGTTTCTTGTCGAGCCATCCTCTATATTATATATGTATATGTCGGTGTTGGTGCTCACAGCATACTCGTAGCCCGTGAGCTTGCGAGAGGTGTAGGCCAACTCGTCGCCACGGTTGTTCCAAGCCACCTCGCTCGAGCTGAACGATGGGGAGGTGGGAGAGTCCCAAGGCTCGCCCTCGTTGATGTCTGTTCCCTTGCTCACCATCTTGTCCTGCTCGATCTGGGCAACGAAGAGGTGGACATAGGAGCCCGTGTCCCAGCTGTTCCAGTGGCGCACCATCAGGTCGTCGTAGATCAGCACCTTCGACTCGGGCATATCCTCGTAGAGCTTTTTGGAGCGGATTGGCTTCACCTCGACACTTGCGCTATACCACATCCTATCCCCGCTTTTGGTAACACCATAGCCGCTGATTCCCCCCTTTATGTTGGTGATCCTCGCCATATCCTCGCCCTCGGGGCTTATGCTCCAGAGCTGTGTCCCCTTCTCACGAGAGCTTAGGAAGTAGATTTTTGACCCATCGGCGCTCCACTGAGGGCTGCCATCACGTTCTCCCCACTCGGTTAGCTGGCGAGGCTCGCCACCCTCGAAGGGTTGAACCCACAGCGATGTCGACGAACGGTTCTGAGAGAGGTTGTATCGGGTGAGGGAGTAGGCCACGGAGCGGCCATCGGGAGAGAGCTCCGCAGAGCCCATATTGGCCATCTTCCACATCACCTCGGGGGTGAATATCCCCTGCTCACGCTCCTCGGCGGTGAGGGTTGAGTCCAAAATAAATGGGTCGGTTGGTGTTGTGGGCTCCTCCGCCTCGCCACACGCTATAAAAGTTGATGCTACCATCATCATTGCTATTGCCTTGTTCATTGCTCTTGTATGGGTTAGTTCTCCCACAAAGGTAGGCAAAAAGAGTTGAAAAAGAGCGGAAAAGTTCAAAAAAAAACGCTGTTGCAGGTGGCTCTTTATCGTGAGGCGGAAAATACAAGAGTTTTTCGAAAATATATCGTTGAATGTGGTTGTATATTTGTGTTGCCAACGTTGGGTCGAGAGGTGATGGTGGGTGTTCGTTTTTTTATCATTTTATCATTTATCATTTTATCATTTGGTCTTATAATTAACCATTGATCATTGACCATTAAATAGGTGTGCTGGGTCTTGCTGGGTCTTAGCTGAGACTTGACTGAGTCAGTGTGTCTGGTAGGGTGTAGTGGTAGAGTGTAGTAGTAGAGAGTATAATAGTAGTAAGTATATAATATATAAATATATAATAACTATATATATAATAATATAATATATATATTAAATATATATAAATAAATATAAACAAGTAGTATATGGCAAGAGTAGAGAACCAAACTAACAGACCAACCAAACTAACAGACCAACCAAACCCCAGCCATACACACCGACTCAGTCAAGTCTCAGCACACCTGTTTAATGGTTAATGGTTAATGATCAATGGTTAATTATAAGACCAAATGATAAAATGATAAATGATAAAATGATAAAAAAAAGACGCACACCTTGATTTTAGGTATGCGTCTTAAACAGCTGACAATCAGCCACTTTGGCGGAGGAAGGGGGATTCGAACCCCCGGTGCAGTTGCCCGCACGTCAGTTTAGCAAACTGGTGGTTTCAGCCACTCACCCATCCCTCCGTTTTCCTTACGTTAGGCCCTTGCTTGGCCCTCCGTTTTCCTTACGTTAGGCCCTTGCTTGGCCCTCCGTTTTCCTTACGTTAGGCCCTTGCTTGGCCCTCCGTTTTGGCTTTGAAAGGCCTTTCGGCCCCATTGCGATTGCAAATGTATGAAATAAATTTTAAACTTGCAAAATATTTCGACTAATATTTCTCTCTCTATTTGATATTGTCTCCTCGAAATAGCTCTCTTTTCGGCTGATTTTTACTATCTTTGTGGCCTAAATAAATCTATGTATATGGTATCGGTTGAGGCGTTAGCAGTTGAGTTTGGGGGGACAACCCTATTCAAAGATATATCGTTTGTCATTGGTGACAAGGATCGAATAGCTCTGATGGGCAAGAATGGAGCGGGTAAATCCACACTCCTAAAGATCATCGCAGGGGAGAGGACACCCACACGTGGTGGGATCACAATCAACGATGGTGGCAAGATAGGCTACCTGCCTCAGCACCTGATGGTTGAGGATGGCAGGACGGTGTTCGAGGAGACCTCGCAAGCCTTCGAACACCTCTTCGAGGCGGAGCGTGAGATCGAGCGGCTCAACAAGGAGTTGGAGACGAGGACCGACTATGAGAGCGACGAGTATATGCGCATTATCGAGGATGTAACCTCGCTCTCGGAGCGCTTCTACGACATCGACCTCACCAACTTCGAGGAGGATGTAGAGAGGGCACTCTTGGGGCTTGGATTCCTGCGTAGCGACTTTGGCAGACAGACCAGCGAATTTAGCGGAGGGTGGCGAATGAGGATCGAGTTGGCGAAGATCATCCTCCAAAAGCCGACACTCCTGCTGCTCGACGAGCCGACGAACCACCTCGACATCGAGTCGATAGAGTGGTTGGAGAGCTTCATCATCAACCACGCCAACTCGGTGATGGTGATATCGCACGACAAGGCCTTTGTCGACAACATCACCACCCGCACGATCGAGATCACAATGGGGCGCATCTACGACTACAAGGTGAGCTACTCGAAATACCTCGAGCTGAGGGCCGACAGGCGCAAGCAGCAGCAGGCCGCCTACGACAACCAGCAGAAGATGATCGCCGAGAATAGGGAGTTCATCGAGCGGTTCAAGGGGACCTACTCCAAGACCAACCAAGTGCAGTCACGAGTGAGGATGTTGGAGAAGTTGGAGATTGTGGAGGTCGACGAGATCGACACAAGCGCACTGAACCTTAGGTTCCCACCATCGCCCCGTTCGGGGGCCTACCCCGTGATGACGCAAGATTTGGGGAAGTGCTATGGCGACCACCAAGTATTCTCCGAGGCGACACTGGCCATCGAGCGAGGTGATAAGGTGGCCTTTGTAGGCAAGAATGGCGAGGGTAAGTCGACGATGGTCAAGGCGATAATGGGGCAGATCGACTTCGAGGGGACTATGCAGTTGGGTCACAACCTCAAAATAGGATACTTCGCCCAGAACGAGGCTTCGCTGCTCGATGAGTCAAAGACGGTCTTTGGGACGGTCGACGATGTTGCGGTGGGCGATATTCGCACCAAGCTACGTGATATCTTGGGTGCCTTTATGTTTGGGCGTGACGACATCGACAAGCAGGTGAAGATGTTGTCGGGAGGCGAGAGGAGCCGTTTGGCGATGATTAAGTTGTTGTTGGAGCCCGTGAACCTTCTGATCCTCGATGAGCCGACCAACCACCTCGACCTCAAAACTAAGGAGGTGTTGAAGGAGGCGTTGGCACAGTTCGATGGGACGCTGATTGTGGTCTCTCACGACCGTGACTTCCTCGATGGATTGGTCTCTAAGCTCTATGAGTTCTCTTGTGGGCGTGTTAGGGAGCATCTGGGGGGTGTCTACGACTTCTTGGCCACCAAGCGAATCGACAACCTGAGGGAGATCGAGAGGCGGAAATAATCCCTATTTTTAGGTATTTTGAGGTGAGTGTGGGTGTATTCTCACATTTTATCTCTAACTTTGTGAAATTGACAATCGAAATAACACACCAAAAACCAAAACAGCCAAAATGAAAAACTTAACACCAATTGCAGCCCTACCACTCGTCGTGGCAAGCTGCGCAGGAGGGGTAGAGGAGCTACCAAAACCCAACATCGTATGGTTTATGATCGAGGATACATCGCCTCAATATATGGCCCTCTACAACGATGGAGTGGGAGCTAAGACCCCCAACCTCGAGGGGCTCATAGGCGAGTCGATCCTCTACACCAACTCATTCAGCAACGCCCCAGTGAGCTCAGCCGCAAGGACAACACTCATCACAGGGTGCTACGCTCCGAGGGTTGCAGGAAGCCTCCACCGCAAGATCGAGCCAATGGAGATGCCCGAGGGGTTGAATATGTTTCCAGCCTACCTGCGCCAAGCGGGCTACTACACCTGCAATGCGCAAAAGACCGACTATAATGTCAAGACCGACAAGAGTGCGTGGGACAACATCAAGGGCGATGTGGGAAGCTGGCGAGATAGGGAGGATCCCTCACAGCCATTCTTCTATGTCCGCACAACGATGACCTCTCACGAGTCGAAGTTGCTGTTCGACGAGGCGACCTACGAGAGTGTTAAGACACGATATAACCCCGACGATGTGAAGGTGCACCCCTACCTTCCCGACACCGATTTGGTACGCTACACCTACGCCACGTTCTACGATAGGATAGAGGATACCGACACGGAGTTTGGCCAGATCCTCTCTATGTTGGAGGAGGATGGCGTGATGGATAACACCTTCATCTTCTTCTTTGGCGACAACGGAGGGTCGATACCAGGCACTAAGGGCTACACCGACAACATCGGTCTGAGGGTCCCTTTGGTGGTCTATGTCCCCGAGATGTGGCGTGAGGCGTTGGGCATCAAGGGTGGCGAGCGACGTGATGCGATGGTCTCGTTTATGGATTATGGAGCGACTATACTGAACCTTGCAGGTATCGAGGTGCCCGAGAAGATGGATGGCCGTCCATTCTTGGGCGTAGGAGCCGCTGAGGGGCGTGAGAGTGCGGTCTGCTATGGCGACCGTTTCGACGACCTCTATGCCTTTAATAGGGTGCTTTATAGGGACAATTTTAGGTATGCGAGGAACTACCAGCCATACCACACTCAAGGGTTGTTCTCCTATTACAGATACAAGTCGCTCGTGTTCCAGCAGTGGAGGGAGATGTACTTAAATGGTGAGCTAACCCCTGCTCAGGCATCGTTCTTCGAACCATTTGGGGCCGAGGAGCTCTACGATCAGGTGAATGACCCCAATGAGTTGAATAACTTGGCAGGGGACCCAGCCTATGGGGCGATGTTGAAGAAGATGAGGGGTGAGTTAGCGGCTTTTGTCGACGAGAGGTGTGACCTCGGATTCTTGCCCGAGCCCGAGATATTGGAGCAGAGCGGAGCGAAACCAGCGGAGTTTGGAGCGGCGAATAAGTCACGCATCAACAGATATCGAGAGGTTGCCGACCTACAACTCTTGTCGTTCGACGAGGCAGCGCCCCAGATCGAGGTGGCGATCAACTCCGAGGATGATGTAGAGAGGTGGTGGGGTATCACCTCAGCGATCTGCTTTGGCCGTGAGGCTGTCGAGTCAAAGCCAATTAGAGAGGCTATCGAGGCTATCGCTAAGGGCACCGACGAGAGGGCATACCTCAGAACACGAGCCGAGGTCTACTTGTCGAGAGGAGGCGCGAAGAGGATGAGCGAGGGAGAGGTGAAGAGCCTTTTGAGCAGCTCGAAGAATGTGGCAGAGGAGCTGTTGACACTCAACGACTTGGCCCACCTATTCGAGATGAACCTGCTCCCCAAATTGAGGCTCGATAAGGCCGATGTGCCACACAAAGATTATAGTGTAACGGAGCGATTGAAATATTTGAGCTCCAAATAGAATTAAGAGAGAAGAGATGAAGAGATTGTCGGAGCTAAGTGATGGGGATGTAGCCATAATCAAGAAGATACATAGCAGCGGAGAGTATTCGAAGCGCTTGACTGAGATGGGTTTCATCAAGGGTCGTAGGGTCGTGGCGGTGAAGAATGCGCCGCTCAAAGATCCTATCGAGTATGAGTTGATGGGGTATAGCATCTCTTTGAGGCGTAGAGAGGCCTTTCAGATCGAGGTAGTGATGGAGTCGGAGCTCAATGATGAGATGGCCGATATGCTCCCCGATCAGGAGTTTTCACACCAGAGCAGCTCCGACTTCGGTGCACATAGCGAGAGGAGTGGCCGCACGATCAAGGTGGCCCTAATTGGAAACCCAAACTGCGGAAAGACCACCCTCTTCAACACGATCTCGGGACTCGACGAACACGTAGGCAACTACTCGGGAGTCACCGTAGAGCTTAAGCAGGCGACCATCCGCCACCGAGGCTACAATATCGACATCACAGATCTGCCAGGCACCTACTCCCTCTCGACCTACTCGCCCGAGGAGAGGATCGTGCGTGATGAGTTGGAGCGAGACAAATATGACTTTATCGTCAACGTTGTCGATGCGACGCTGTTGGAGCGTAACCTCTACCTCACCACCCAGATGATGGATATGGCGTGCCACATCATCGTCTCGCTAAATATGTATGATGAGTTGGAGGCGTTGGGCGATGAGTTCGACCACACTCAGATGGCCAAGATGTTGGATATCCCATTCATCCCAACCATCGCTCGCAGGGGCGTTGGGGTCGATAAGCTGCTCGATATGGTGGTCTCGAAGTTCGAGAATGAGTACCCACACACCCACGTAGAGAGTAACTTTGGCCTCTTCATCGAGGAGAGGCTGAGCGAGCTTAGCCGTGAGTTGGAGGGGCTAAAGATCAAGGAGGAGTTGCCACGTCGCTATCTCGCCCTCTCTTTGGTTGGGGGTGGTGATGCGGAGCTTAGGGCCGCTGTCGACCAACCCACTCGTGAGTTGTGCGATAGGTTCCGTCGTGAGATCGAGGTGGAGTATGGCGATAAGATAGATCAAGCCTTGGCCGACTCTCGCTATGGCTATATCGCTGGGGCGTTGAAGGAGACCCTCACGGTGAATAGCGCAAGGTTCAAACAGTCGCAGGCGATAGATAACATCCTGACTCACAAGTTCTTAGGCTTCCCGATCTTCTTGGCCCTAATCTGGCTGATGTTCTACGTCACCTTCACCGTCGGCAGCTATCCGATGGATTGGATTGATATGGGTGTGGGAGCACTGAGCGATTGGCTCAGCGAGGTTATGAGCGATGGAGCGCTTAAGGATCTGGTCATTGATGGAATCATCGGCGGTGTGGGAGGTGTGATAATCTTCCTGCCCAATATCCTGCTGCTGTTCCTCTTTATCTCGGTGTTGGAGGATTCGGGTTATATGGCCCGAGCGGCCTTTATTATGGATAGGATGATGCATAAGGTGGGTCTGCACGGCAAGTCGTTCGTCCCTCTTATTATGGGCTTCGGATGTAACGTGCCCGCTATTATGGCGAGTAGGATCATCGAGGACCGCAACAATAGGCTGTTGACCCTTCTGATCGTCCCCTTTATGTCGTGTAGCGCACGTCTGCCCGTCTATATCCTCATCGTCGGAGCCTTCTTCCCCGCCTCAGCGAGCTGGGTCTTGTTTGGTATCTACCTCTTTGGTGTGGCGTTGGCGATCCTTACGGCGGTGATCTTCAAGCGCTTTATGTTTAGTGGTGAGGACCACCCATTCGTTATGGAGCTGCCTCCATATCGCCTGCCTATGGCGAGCAATACGCTCAAACATATGTGGCATAAGGGGTCGCAATACCTCAAGAAGATGGGAGGCATCATCTTGGTTGGAGCGGTGATCATCTGGGCACTGGGCTACTACCCAACCCGTCAAGATAGCTATCTGGAGCGTATCGGCCACACTATCGAGCCTGCCATCGCACCCTTGGGCTTCGACTGGAAGATCGGTGTGTCGCTGGTCTCGGGAGTGGCTGCCAAGGAGATCGTTGTGAGCACGATGGGAGTACTCTACAATATCGAAGAGAGCGAGGATGAGGAGCAGCTGGATAGTCTGATCGCCGACAAGATGCGAAGCGACCGCTATTCGAGCGGAAAGAGGGCAGGGGAGCTGGTCTTCACCACCCCGACAGTACTCTCGTTCTTGGCATTCGTTTTGATCTATCTGCCCTGTCTGGCCGTTATTGCAGCTATCAAGAGGGAGAGCGGATCTTGGCGATGGGCGCTATTCTCGGTTCTCTACACTACGGGCCTTGCTTGGGTCGTTAGCTTCTTGATCTACAATATTGGAACGTTTCTCATAGCGTAATAGTAATGGAACTTCAAAATATATTAGTATTTGTGATAGTAGCCATCGCAGTGGTGCTCTCGGTAAGGGGCATCGTGCGATCTGTGAGGCGTGTCGACGAGAGTCGAGATTGCTGCTCGGGCGATTGCTGTGGGGGTTGTAGCGGCTGTGAGGAGGGCAAAAAAGAGGAATAATGGGGGTGTAGAGGCTTTTTTAGTTGTTAGTAGTTTGTTTAATTTAAGTAAAGAGTGTATATTTGCCTACACTAAACATCAGACCCAAACTAAATGAAAAAACTCTACCTAATCCTTTTGGCCGCAGTGATGGCCCTACCCACAATGGCTCAGAAGAGCAACTACGACTATAACTTCTATGGTTTTGTCCGCTCCGACTTCTTCTACAACAGTCGAGACAATGCCGCCTCGTTCAACGAGATCTTCTACCTCTACCCCTTAGATGTAGAGTTAGATGCGGCAGGCAACGACCTAAATAGCAGCTCAAGCAGCGGCTTCTTCTCATTCATCACACGCTTGGGTGTCGACCTGTCGGGGCCAAATATCGGAACGGCAAAGACATCGGCAAAGATCGAGGTCGACTTCGGAGGCTATAGCTCGATGAATATCTTGTTGCGTATTCGCCACGCATATATCAACCTCGACTGGGAGGGTGGCAGCAACCTCATCATCGGTCAGACGTGGCACCCGCTCTTTGGCGATGTTATGCCCACGATGGTCAATGTCTCTACGGGATCGCCCTATCAGCCCTTTAGCCGCTCGCCACAGTTGCGCTACCAATACAAAACGGGAGGGTGGAAGTTCCTCGCTGCGGCCCTCTCTCAGAATCAATATACCACCTCGGGAGTCAATGAAACCTCGATCGAGTACTTCCTCAATTGCGGAATCCCCGAGTTCTACACTGGCTTCGACTACACCTCGAATGGCTGGTTGGTGGGTGGAGGAGTCGACATCTCGACTATCGCCCCTCGCACAACCTCGAGCTATGGAGGTGAGACATACAAGGTGAAGGAGAGGTTGACATCCGTGTCGGGAGACTTTCACCTAAGATACACAGCCGACAAGCTAAAGATCAGCGCAAAGAGCGTCTTGGCCTCGGCCCTCGACCACACCGTTATGTTGGGTGGTTATGGCGTAACATCGGTCTCTGGGGTGAATGGCGAGCAGAGCTACACACCCATCCGCAACTCATCCTCGTGGCTTAATATCGTCTATGGCGATGTCTGGAGGCCCTCGATCTTCATCGGTTATGTCAAGAATTTGGGAAGCTCGGAGGAGCTCTACTCCTCGACAACGAACTATGGCCGAGGCTTGGATATAGATCAGCTCTTGGGCGCCTATGCCACCTTCTCCTATAACCAACCATCGTGGTCGGTAGCCATAGAGTACTCAGCCAACACAGCGTGGTATGGAGAGCTAAACCTCACCAATGGCAGGGTCTACAACACCCACGATGTCACCAACCACCGAGTCACTGCCGCAGTCACTTACCTCTTTTAGGTAGTATCGTTAAAAAGCAATATACCCAGAGCTCTTAGTTTGAGTTCTGGGTATATTCTTGTTTATTCTATTTTTACTTATTTCTTTTCTTCTGCTCCACAATCGCATCGATAACAGCTACGGCCGTGATATTAATGATATCACGCACAGGACTCTCAATATCGGTAAAGTGGATAGGTTTGTTAAGTCCCATCTGGATAGGTCCGATAACGTCGCAATCACTCAACGACTGAATCATCTTGTAGGCCGAGTTAGCCGAGCTAAGGTTCGGGAAGATGATCGTGTTGACATCCTTGCCCTTGAGTCGAGTGAATGGGTAGCGCTCGTCACGTAGCTTAGAGTCAAAGACGAAGTTAACCTGCATCTCACCATCAATTGGCAGGTCGGGATACTCGTTCTGCATATACTCCACCGCCTTGTGTACAGTCGCTGGGCTTCCCTCCTCGTCCGATCCGAAGTTCGAGTACGACACCATCGCCATCACTGGGTTCTGGTTGAAGAACTTCACGGTCTCCTTCGACAACTTAGCGATGTCGATCAGGGTCTCGGTGTTGGGGTGGCGGTTGATTAGGGTGTCGGCAAAGAAGTAGACACCTCGCTTCGAGTTGATGATATGCATCGCACCGAAGTGTTTGTGTTCGGGACGTATTCCTATCACCTCCTTGGCCACCTTGATAGTCTCGGTATATCGAGTATATACTCCCGTGATAAATGCGTCGGCATCACCCGTCTCGACCATCATCATTCCGAAGTAGTTGCGCTCAAACATCTTGTCGTTGGCCTCTTGGAAGTTCGCCCCCTTACGAGCTCTCTTCTGAGCCAATATCTTGGCATACCTCTCACGACGCTCCGCCTCTTGGTCCTCACGGTGGTTGATCACCTCGATACCCTCCATATTGAGGTCGAGATCGGCCGCCAACTTATAGATCTTCTCGGCATTACCCAACAAGATAGGGAAGCAGATCTTCTCCTCCTTGGCCATCACCGCCGCCTTCAACATATTGGGGTGGATACCCTCGGCAAAGACAACCCTCTTGGGCTCACGTCTCGCTGTCTCATAGAGCTGACGAGTGAGCAGTGACTCTTGCCCCATCATCAACTTCAGGCGGTTGCGATACTCATCCCAATCGATGATGATCTTCTTGGCCACTCCCGACTCCATAGCCGCCTTGGCGACAGCGATCGAGACCTCGGTGATGAGGCGTGGATCGACAGGCTTGGGGATGAAGTAGTCACGTCCGAAGGTGAGGTTGTTTACGTGGTAAGCCTCGTTGACAACATCGGGCACAGGCATCTTCGCCAATGATGCGATCGCCTTCACCGCCGCCAACTTCATCTCCTCGTTGATGGTTGTCGAGTGGGTGTCGAGCGCACCACGGAAGATATATGGGAATCCAATAACGTTGTTGATCTGGTTAGGGTAGTCCGAACGACCTGTCGACATCAACACATCGGGACGAGAGGCCATCGCCTCCTCGTATGAGATCTCGGGTGTTGGGTTGGCAAGTGCAAAGACAATAGGGTTGTCGGCCATCGACCTCACCATATCCTGCGACAAGACATTACCCTTCGAGAGGCCCAAGAATACGTCGGCCCCGACGATCGCCTCCTCCAAAGTCCTCACATCCTGCGATGTGGCGAACTTGAGCTTGCTCTCTGGAAGGTTCTCCCTATCCTTTCGGATCACACCCTTAGAGTCGAGCATAATGATATTGTCGTAGCTCGCACCAAGGGCGACATACAACGAAGTACACGAGATTGCCGAGGCTCCAGCGCCATTCACGACGATCTTCACCTCCTCGATCTTCTTGCCTGCCACCTCCAACGCATTTATCAAACCTGCCGACGAGATGATCGCCGTTCCGTGTTGGTCGTCGTGCATCACGGGGATGTCCAACTCCTCCTTCAACCTACGCTCGATCTCGAAGCACTCGGGCGCCTTTATGTCCTCTAAGTTGATACCTCCAAATGTTGGAGCGATCGCCTTCACCGCCTCGATGAATTTGTCGGGATCCTTCTCGTTCACCTCGATGTCGAACACATCAATTCCAGCATAGATCTTAAAGAGTAGCCCCTTACCCTCCATCACAGGCTTGCCTGCTAAGGCCCCAATGTCGCCCAATCCGAGAACGGCCGTTCCGTTCGATATTACAGCGACGAGGTTTCCCTTTGCCGTATAGTCGTATGCGGTCTGTGGGTCCTTCTCGATCTCGAGACACGGCTCTGCGACACCTGGCGAGTAGGCCAGCGACAGGTCGGTCTGTGTGCTGTAAGGTTTAGTTGGTACAACTTCAATCTTTCCGGGTTTTCCTTGTGAGTGGTAGCTTAGTGCAGCCTCTTTTGTGATCTTTACCATAGTTGATTTATTTGTTTGTTGTTACACATTTGAAAGTTTCGCTCAGCCTCTTTAGATCGCCGCCTTGCAATGATCTTAAAGAGCTATTCTTACAAATATATAATATAATATCCTAAATTACAACTATATTGGTCATTTTTCATCTAAAAGTTAATATATTTTTGTAATCATACCCGAATACGACACCTCGTTATTCATCGTGTTGGAGAGTGTGAGGGTTGTGGATCCGAATTTGGAGTTGATCTCGAAGTCGAAGTTGAAGCGGCTGGCGGTGTAGAGCCCCGAGCTAAAAGTTATCCTCCAACCATTCTCGGTCTGGATCGCGGTGTAGCCATCCAATCGGGTGATCGTGTAGTTGATGATGGTGTGGCGGTAGGGTGGTATAGGGCCACTGATGTAGGGGATGAAGATGTCGGCTGCACCATCCCAGATCCTCACCTCGAAGTTGGGGTTCGACAACATTAACATTCGCCCTGCTGGCTCGACCTGTGCGGTCTGGGGCCTAAAGATGAAGGCTCGGGCGAGGACTATCGAGTCGATCTCTCGCTCCATTGCCGCCTGCTGCTCGGCTCGTCGGGCCTCTCTGAGCTCTCGTCGCTCCGATTTGGGGTTGGCACTTGGGGCGCTCTTGTCGCCTATTACCACGAAACATACCGCTACAATGAGTAGCGATGAAAGGATAAATGTAGATCTTTTCATTGGATAAACTTTTTTTGATGTTGGTTTGCTTTTCTTGACTCTATTGTCAGAAAAGAGACCTTGCAAAAGTTTTGCCAAACTGAGATCTACATTTACCTTAGAATATGTTTAAGATTTCTCTCTACCAAGAGCGATACTTATCAACCGAAGCCGCAACGCCCGTATTCTCGTTGCCTGTAACACCCGTCACCATATCGCCCAACTTAAAGGCGTTAGGCTCATAGATGGTTGCCGATTGAGGGCTTGAGTCGACCAACGTCTGCCAATCACTCCACAAAGCATCGTAGTTCGCAATCGCTGCACGCATCTTCTCGCTCTCCTTCACGCCCCGTTTCTGCTCCAATTTTGCGTAGTAATAGATCCTAAAGATCTCACGGAAGAGCTCATATTTGATACGTCCATAGCTTGCCGAGATCCTCACAAACTCCTCATCCTCGGCCGAGTTCATCTCGATTTGTCGTGAGAGAGCCTCGATCTCTCGCCAGATCTCAACCGCCTCATCCTTCTCGGCTAACATCTGCTCTCCCTTGTTATTATCGACGATGTAGTTCATAAATTGCGAGAGATCTCCCTCGCCACCAACATATTGGTCTCTCGCCCAGTTGGTCTTGAAGTAATACTCTCCAACGTCGATGAGCGAACACTGCCCCTTGACAACTCCATCGTCGGCCTTGTGGATCATCTCGATAAATGGCTCCACAGAGCCGCTCTTGACCCCCATCCTCGCAAGTGAGCGGTGGAGAACCTCGCTCTCGGTTAGGGTAGTGTCTCTCGCCCACGTCGTCATCGCCTGAGCGTTAACGTCGCACCATAGCTCATTTTCGAGGAATGGGCCTCGCCAACCTCCCCCTCGTGACCAACTCCATAGCCCTCTGAATTTGGGGTCTTTCTTTAGGTCGCTGACACTTCGATAGGGGTGCTCCCCCTTCATATTCTGCTCATACTCCGTGAAGCCATTGAGCATACCGCTAAAGACGTTGACAGGGTGTGCTCCCTTGCCATAGTACTCGGGTTGGCACTGAAACTCAATGATATAGCCGTGGTCTCCAACGCCAATAGTGGGGTTGAAGCGGGTCAAACGATGGAAATCGCCCTCGCTATATTTGATCGAGAAGCAGAGGTTCTTGTGTGGCTCGATCTGCGATGTCACCCTCTCGAAGATATCCTTGCGGGTGTGGAGGAACATAAAGTCCCACGTGCGATAGAACAACATCTTATCACGATTCACACAGATCTCATCTCTAAACATCTTAAGCAGCTCGATATGGCCATCCACACGACCCTGCTCTCCCGAGACACCCACAGGGCTGCCACCCGAGTGGTAGGGGGTATCGAAGAGATAGGTCTCGCCCACACGAGTTACCAAACCATCCAACTCGGGATAGGTCTCGAAGATCTCGCTAATCTGTGCTCTGATGAGCTTTTGGGTGAGGGGTTTATTGATGTCGGGGGCCATCTTGCCGTGTAACACACCGACACCCGAATGGTCCGAGCGGACGATCTCATCTTGATACTTCTCGATGATTATCGTCGGCAATACACAGATGTCGATAAAAGGGTAGACCTTGATCCCCTTATCTTTGGCCTCTTTTAGGAGCTGGCGCACCTCCTTCTGTTTGTTTAGGATCCACTCCCTCTCGGCGCTCCCCTCGGGGATGATCCCCTTCTCGAAGCTGTCGTATGTCAAGCCGCATTGAACGTGCCAGTGTGGCGTCATTCCGTTGTATCCCGACTCGATGAGGAACGCTGGATCGTTATATTTGGTTATGGTTGCCCCCTCCATCGGAGTGTCGTGGACTCCATCGAAGATGAACTCTAAGCCTTGCGGCTCTGCCTCCGACGAACACGAGGACAATGCAATCGCTACCGAGAGCGATAGGGTGGTTAATAATCTCTTCATTTGTGGTTTTTGATTGGTTTTTAGGTTGTAAAAAAAAGAGGTGAACAACTCTCCTATCGGAAGTTATCCACCTCTTTAGTAAATTAGCGCACTTAACCTAAATGCGCTAAGGGTTTGACTACTTGCAAGCCTCCTGAATAGCAACGGCAACAGCAACAGTAGCACCTACCATTGGGTTGTTACCCATTCCCAAGAATCCCATCATCTCAACGTGAGCTGGTACAGATGAAGATCCTGCGAACTGTGCGTCAGAGTGCATACGACCCATTGTGTCAGTCATACCATACGAAGCTGGACCTGCTGCCATATTATCTGGGTGCAAAGTACGACCTGTACCACCACCAGAGGCTACCGAGAAGTACTTCTCACCTGCCAATGTGCGCTCCTTCTTGTATGTTCCAGCTACTGGGTGCTGGAAACGAGTTGGGTTTGTTGAGTTACCAGTGATTGATACGTCAACGCCCTCTTTCCACATAATCGCAACACCCTCGCGAACGTCGTCAGCACCATAGCACTTAACCTTTCCACGAAGACCAGTTGAGTATGGAGTCTCCTTAACGACAGCAACCTCGCCAGTTGCATAGTCGAACAAAGTCTGAACGTATGTAAATCCGTTGATACGTGAGATGATCTGAGCAGCATCCTTACCCAAACCATTCAAGATAACGCGCAAAGGCTCTGTACGAACCTTGTTAGCCATCTCCGCGATCTTGATCGCACCCTCAGCGGCAGCGAATGACTCGTGACCAGCCAAGAACGCAAAACACTTAGTCTCCTCGCGAAGAAGGCGAGCAGCCAAGTTTCCGTGTCCGATACCAACCAAACGATCGTCAGCAACTGATCCTGGGATACAGAACGCCTGAAGACCCTCTCCGATCGCCTCGGCAGCGTCAGCAGCCTCTACACAACCCTTCTTGATTGCGATTGCAGCACCTACAACGTAGGCCCACTTAGCATTCTCGAAACAGATAGCCTGTGTCTCCTCACATACTGTGTATGGATCCAAACCCTTCTCGTCGCAGATAGCCTTAGCCTCGTCGATACCATTAATACCATATTGTGCAAGTACGGCGTTGATCTTCTCAATTCTGCGCTCGTAGCTCTCAAATAAATTTGCCATAATTTTCTCTCTTTTTACGGTGTTTTTAACTTCTTGGATTAATTACTCCTGACGTGGATCGATATACTTAACCGCCTCAGCGAAGCGACCGTAAGAGCCCTTAGCCTTCTCCAAAGCCTCAGTTGCGTTGATGCCCTTCTTTACCATCTCCATAAACTTACCCATATGAACGAACTCATATCCGATAACCTCATCGTTAGCATCGAGAGCCATACGAGTACAATATCCCTCGGCCATCTCAAGGTAGCGAACTCCCTTGTCTAATGTTCCGAACATTGTACCAACCTGAGAGCGAAGACCCTTACCCAAATCCTCGAGTGCTGCTCCGATAGGAAGACCACCCTCAGAGAATGCAGACTGTGTACGTCCGTAAACGATCTGGAGGAACAACTCACGCATCGCTGTGTTGATAGCGTCGCAAACCAAGTCGGTGTTCAAAGCCTCAAGAATTGTCTTGCCAGGAAGAACCTCAGAGGCCATAGCCGCAGAGTGAGTCATACCAGAGCAGCCGATAGTCTCGACCATAGCCTCTTGGATGATACCATCCTTAACATTGAGGGTTAGCTTACAAGCTCCCTGCTGTGGTGCACACCAACCTACTCCGTGAGTAAGTCCTGAGATATCACTAATCTCCTTAGAGCGTACCCATTTTCCCTCCTCTGGAATTGGAGCTGAGGCGTGATTTGCACCCTTCTTTACACAGCACATCTGCTGTACTTCGTGTGAATAGATCATAATCCGATTTTTTTATTGTGTTTGTGTAACTAATAATTAAGATTTTGAACAATGTCACCAAAATCCGCCGCTAAGTTACAACCTTTTCTTTAGCTTACAAAATTTTTATTGTGGATTTTTGTTCTGAGTCTTTCTGAGACTAAACTGGGAGACCTTATATTAATAGGGACGAGATTCAGCAGTCCCAGAAAGACCCAGCAAGACCCAGAACCCCCCACCAAGTAACAAAATCTTAAAACCTATGTAACACTTTCTTCACACCATTAATACAAAGGCGTAACAACTTCTCCTCAACTTTGCACCATCGAAACAAACAGTAAAAAAAGAAAATGAGAAGTAACAAATTTACACTACTTATTCTTGCGCTAATGTGCACAATGCAGTTGGCCTCGGCAGCAACCCTCAGGGGATTTGTCGTTGACGAGACCACAGGAGAGCCTCTCTTAGGGGCAACGGTTATCATCAAAGGAACCACAATCGGAACATCGACGGGTCTCGACGGAGATTTCTCAATCTCGCTCACCGACACCTCGCTTCCGCTGGTCATCTCCTACATCTCCTACATCTCACAAGAGATCACCGCCCCAGCCGATCTGTCGGACCTAACGATCAAACTCGCCGCCGACACTCAGATGTTAGCATCGGTCGAGGTAGTCACCAAGGCAAATATGGAGACCGAGTTCAGCCTTCAACAGCAGCGAATGACCTCGAACGTAGCGATCGAGAATATCGGAGTCAAGGAGATGTCGCTCAAAGGTCTCTCGAACGCCGAGGATGGAGTGAAGAAGATGACAGGAATCTCGATTGCAGATGCAGGACAGGTCGTAGTTCGAGGACTTGGTGATCGTTACAGCATCACAACCCTCAATGGTCAGCCAATCGCCTCGCCAAACCCCGATAACAAACTCATCCCGCTCAACATCTTCCCATCGGCAGCGATCAGTGGAATACAGGTGAGCAAGGTCTACGATGCAAAGGCCTATGCCGACTATGCAGGAGCACATATCGACATCTCGACCAAGAGCTTAGTCTACGACAACTTCTTCGAGGTGGGTGTTACTGTTGGTGGTAATACTCAGACCACAGGACAATCTTTCAGGCAGATGGATTCGCCTTCGATCTTCTCGAAGTCGAGTGTTGCGAGTGGCGCATACTCTAATAAGGAGAACTTCGGAGCAATGTCTACATATATCAACGAGAACGACGCCTTCTCGACAAACTTCCTCGTCACTGAGAGCAACGCCCTCCCAAAGATGGCGGCCAACGTAGCGTGGGGTCACAAGTTTGACCTTGGACTCAACGAGTTCACAGTTATGGCGACAGGTTCTGTCGACAACGACTACCAGACAATCGAGGATGGAGTAGATGCGCAGCTTCGCTCCGATGGATCAATGAGGTCGGAGTTCACATACAGCGGCTACAACCACTCTCTAAAGTTAGCAGGTTTGGCAACCGCAGGCCTCAAGCTTCAGGAGAAGGGCTATATCAACTACACACTATTCTACGCTCGCAACGCCGAGAATGAGTTCCAGACTCGTCGTGGTTGGACCTACGACGTCGAGGATTTGGTGGGAATATCGAGCGTATCGAAGGTATATGGCCTGATCAACAATCAGCTCCACGGAGAGCACTATTTGAGCAACAAGTTAGAGCTTAACTACAACATCTCATACTCATCAACCTCCTCAGACGAGCCAGATCGTCGTCAGGTGATGTACACCGACTTAGGAGATGGAACCTACGACCTCTTCAAGGAGGATCAGAACGAGACGATGCGTTACTTCGCCGAGCTTACCGAGACCGACCTAAATGGTCAGGTGGCGACAAACTTCAAGTTTGGCACCGACAACAAGAATATCTTGACAACGGGAGTGGCCTACAAGACCAAGAAGCGCTCGTTCGACAGTATGAGCTTCTACTACAACTATGGTAAGGAGTCATCGGGAGGCTTCGTTGAGCCCGAGATCACCGATATCTTCAGCCCCGACTTCCTCTCCTTCGACAACATCGGCTATGGAACGGGCGAGATATCACTCACCTACGAGCGCTATCCGAACGACTACTACGACGCATATAGCAACGTCCTCTCGGCCTTCGCCTCGGTTGACCTCAACCTCACCGAAAAGTTCTTGCTCACAGCAGGCCTACGCCTCGAGAGCTCGGAGCAGAGTGTAGATTATGGTACGGAGTCGAGCACAACACGCCTCAACAAGAGCATCAAGGCGAACGACCTATTCCCAGCGTTGAATATGCGTTACAAGGTGGGCACAGCGAATCAGATCCGCTTCTCAGCCTCACGCACAATCACCCGCCCATCATTTGTCGAGATGGCGCCATTCTCATACGAGCCCTCTTATGGTTCGGGAATCGTGAAGGGTAACGAGAATATCCAGAACGCCTACAACTACAATGTCGATCTTCGCTACGAGATGAGCTTCGACAGAGGTGATCTATTCTCCCTAACGGGTTACTACAAATACCTCGACACACCGATCGAGCGTATCCAGCTGCTAAACACAACCGACCCTTACACCTCATTCGAGAATGCAGATAGCGGAATGGCGGCAGGAGTTGAGGTTGAGTTCCGCAAGACCCTATCCGACTCGTTCAAGGTGAGCGCCAACGCAACATATATGTTCACCAACGTCAACCTTGCCGAGGGTGCACAGACCAACGATAGCCGTATGTTGCAGGGAGCCTCTCCCTACCTCATCAACGCCGATGTGATCTACTCACCGACAATCAAAGGCGCTAAGCCATTGAGCTTGATCCTGCTCTACTGCTACCGTGCGGAGCGTATCTACTCGGTTGGAGTCGATGGATTGGGTGATATTATGGAGCTTGGCACTTCTGATTTGGACTTCGTAGCCTCATATAAGATCAACGATAAGTTCTCAGTGAAGATGGAGATCGAGAATCTGTTGAGCGAGGATTTCGTATGCGAGCAGATCGTGCCTCAGAACAACGATGAGAGAATCGTTGTCGAGCACTACAAGTTGGGTATTGGAGCTAAAATCGGCCTCTCTTGGAAGTTCTAAAAAAAGATCATTGCAAGGCGGCGATATTTTAAAGATACCAAGGGGATTACTTCGGTCACGTACTTAAAGTACGCTCCCTCAGCACTCCCCTTGCCATCTTCAAAATCTCATCCACCTATCAAAGATCTTAAAAGCGGAGCAAAACTTACGTTTTGCAATGATATAATAAAAAAAGAAAAACACAAACAAAAATCATTTTAATAAAAAAACGATGAAAAACAATTTCAAATTTCTAACGCTTGCTGCATTTGCTGCATTTGCGGTGACAATGACAGCGTGTGAGGACGCTTCGGATGACTCAAACAACAATGGTAATGAGGAGTCGACACTTCTTCCATCTATCATCTCTGAGGATATGACCTTGGAGGCTGGTAGCTACACTCTCTCGGGCTCTTGCCACGTAACAAACGGTGCGACTCTTACTATGGAGCCAGGTGTTACAGTTACAGCGATTTACGACTCTGTATTCGACTACATCCTTATCGAGCAGGGCGCTAAGATCTACGCCGTAGGAACAGCATCAAACCCAATCGTAATGACATCTCAGTCATCAGCCGATGGATGGGGAGGTCTCCACCTTTGCGGTTACGCTCCAATCAACGGATCATCTGCAACAGCTTTGTCTGAGATCGGTGACTCAACTTATGGAGGAACGAACTCAGCAGATAACTCAGGAACGTTGAAGTATGTACGTGTAGAGTACTCGGGAAAGACAATATCTTCGGAGAAGGAGGCTAATGGATTCTCACTCTATGGTGTAGGTTCAGGCACATCGGTTAGCTACTGTCAGGCATACCACGGTTCGGACGATGGTTTCGAGTTCTTCGGAGGTACAGTCGAGATCAGCAACTGTGTTGTTGTTGACTGCGTAGACGACTCTTTCGACTGGACTCAGGGATGGACTGGTAAGGCGACAAACATCCTCGCTATCCAGACCGAGGGTTGCGACTGCTTGATGGAGTGCGACAACTCGGGAAGCGACAACGCATACGTTCCAGTATCTCACCCAACAATTACAAACGCAACACTTATCGGTGATGGTGATGGAAAGGGTATCCGCCTTCGTGAGGGAACTCAGGTGACAATGGACAACGTAGTAGTCTACAACACAAAGGATGGTCAGTCACTCTACGTTGAGTCAGACTTAACTCACGCCTCTTTGTCAAACGACTACTCGACAGTCTCTTACTCAGATGCAGCCTACAACGTAGCCTCTACATTGACAAACATCGCACTCTCAAACGGAATGGCCGACAATGGTGGTTCTTTCGACTCAAACGCATTTGCTACAATGAGTGCAGACAACTCAACAAATGCAACATTCTCTGAGGGGGCAGCAGCATATATGCTTACATCTTCTAAGGGGACAACTGGAGCATTTGCAACAGGTGTAGATTGGACAGCAGGCGGATGGTGTATCATCGACGATAGCTCGGTAGTTGCCCTTCCATCGGAGCTTCCAGCGACAATCTCTGAGGATTCAGTCCTTACAGCTGGTGAGTACACCCTCTCGGGAGCTTGCCACGTAACAAACGGAGCGACCCTTACAATCCAGCCAGGTGTAACGATCATCGCTAAGTATGACTCAATCTTCGACTATATCCTTATCGAGCAGGGCGCTAAGATCTATGCAGTTGGTGAGGTTGATAACCCAATCGTTATGACATCGGAGTCAGCAACTGATGGATGGGGTGGTCTCCACCTTTGCGGTTACGCTCCAATCAACGGATCATCAGCAACAGCATTGTCTGAGATCGGTGACTCAACTTATGGAGGAACGAACTCAGCAGATAACTCAGGTACTTTGAAGTATGTACGTATCGAGTACTCGGGAAAGACAATATCTTCGGAGAAGGAGGCTAATGGATTCTCACTCTATGGTGTAGGATCGGGCACCTCAATCAGCTACTGTCAGGCATACCACGGTTCGGACGATGGTTTCGAGTTCTTCGGTGGTACAGCAGAGATCAGCAACTGTGTAGTTATCGACTGTGTTGACGACTCATTCGACTGGACTCAGGGATGGACAGGTAAGGCGACAAACATCATCGCTATCCAGAGCGAGGGTTGCGACTGCCTAATGGAGTGCGACAACTCGGGAAGCGACAACGCATACGTTCCAGTATCTCACCCAACAATCACAAACGCAACACTTATCGGTGATGGCGATGGTAAGGGAGTACGTCTCCGTGAGGGAACTCAAGTGACAATGGACAATGTAATCGTCTACAACACAAAGGCTGGTCAGTCACTTTACGTTGAGTCAGACCTTACTCACGCCTCTTTGTCAAACGACTACTCAGCAGTCTCTTACTCAGATGCAGCCTACAACGTAGCCTCATTGTTGACAAACATCGCACTTGCTAACGGATATGCCGACAACGCAGGATCATTCGACGCAGCAGACTTCGTAGCAATGAGCGCTGGTAACTCAGTCGCTGCAACTATCACAGTAGGTTCTGCCCCTTATATCCTTACATCTTCAACAGGTGCAACGGGAGCGATCAGCTCGACAGATTGGACAGAGGGTGCGTGGTGTATTATGGATTAAATTTGTTTCGATACAAATCAGAGTCGTTTAAATACGACGAGGGGAGAGCGGTTAAGCTCTCCCCTTTTTTGTCTAATAAATATGCACTCTACATAAATATTTTGGCGACAAAAAATAGCGCCAAAATATACATAACAACACTAACATCCCGATAGCGCCCAATAATAACGTGGAGCGCAACATAGGTCAAGAAACCATACGAAATACCCGTAGCGATATTATAGCTAAGGGGGATAAATAGAATGGTGATAAAGGCAGGCAGAGCATACTTATAATCATCAAAATCTATCAACTTAATAGAGCTCATCATAAACAATCCAACCACAACAAGGACAGCAGCGGTGGCGGCATTGGGGATGATCGAGAACATAGGGGCGAAGAACAGAGCCGCAACAAAGAGAGCAGCCGTAACAACAGCGGTAAGCCCCGTGCGACCTCCAGCAGCAACACCAGCCGCACTCTCGACATACGAGGTCACAGCACTCATTCCAAGCGTGGCGCCAACGGTGGTCGATACAGCATCGGCCAAGAAGGCCATCTTCGCATTCTTGATCTCGCCCTGCTCGTCGACCATATTGGAGCGAGTGCAGATCGCAATCAACGTTCCAGCGGTGTCGAAGAGGTCGGAGAAGATCAGCGTAAAGACAATCAGCGCCATATCGAGCGAGAGGAGATGGCTAAAATCCATCTTCATAAAGATCGGCTCGATGGATTGAGGCATAGCAAAAACAGAGAAGTTCTCGGGGATAGTCACCACCCCAAGGGGCACAGCGACAACTGTCGTCACCAACATACCAAGCAGCAACCCACCTGGGACCTTCTTGATCACCATCGCCCCAATTATCACGATCGAGATGAGGGTCAAATAGATCGAGGGCTCCGAGATATCGCCAAGCTCCGAGATCGGATCGCTCTGAGTTATCACCCCTCCATTGATCAGCCCAATTGTGGCGATGAAGAGTCCGATTCCAATTCCGATCGCATTTTTGAGCACGGGTGGTATCGACCTCACGATGATCTCGCGGATGTTGAATAGCGAGAGGAGGATGAAGATGATACCCTCGATAAATACCGCCCCGATGGCCATCTCCCACGAGTAGCCCAGATGAAGCACCACCGTGTAGGCCAAAAAGGCGTTGATACCCATACCTGGGGCGAGAGCGATAGGCAAGTTGGCCAACAGACCCATCATAAGACAGGCCACCGCCGACGAGATCGCTGTTGCGGTGAATAGCGCCCCATAATCCATCCCCGTTTGGCTCATTATCGCTGGCGAGACCACCAAGATATAGGCCATCGTCAAAAATGTCGTGATACCTCCAATCACCTCTCTCTTGGGCGTTGTTCCGCTCTGCTTTAACTTGAAAATACTCTCTATTGTCATTGTTGAAATTTGTGTTGTAGATTGTTCTTTGTTTGAATTGAACCGAAATATTTACACAAAGATAACAAAAAAGTAGTATATTTGCGGTTCGGATATTACTAAAATGCAGACAACGTATAAAATATTAAATCGCATAGACTCTCCCGAGGAGCTAAAGCAACTCTCTGTCGAGGAGCTAAAGGGCTATTGTGCGGAGTTGCGACAATATATAATCGAGGAGTGTGCCACCAACCCAGGGCACCTCTCATCGAGCCTCGGTGTGGTGGAGCTTACCGCCGCACTACACTACACATTCGAGACCCCAAAAGATGCTCTGGTGTGGGATGTAGGCCACCAAACCTACCCCCACAAAATCATCACAGGGCGCAGAGAGGCGTTCCACAACAAACGACGAAGTGGCGGAATCAGCGGCTTTCCGAAGATCAGCGAGAGCGAATACGATAACTTCGGAGGAGGCCACGCCTCGGTCTCGATCTCGGCGGCTTATGGCATCGCCAAAGGGGCCGAGCTAAGGGGTGAGGAGCAGTCGGTGGTAGCGATCATCGGCGATGGCTCGATGACGGGCGGTTTGGCCTTCGAGGGGCTAAACAACTTGGGGGCCGACCCAAATAGCGATGTGTTGGTGATCCTCAACGACAACCATATGATGATCGACAACGCAACGGGAGCGCTGAGCAAATACCTCATCAGGATCTCAACCTCGATGCGATACAACAACTTCAAGCAGTGGTTGTGGAATAAGCTATCACACACACCTCGTCTGTTGAGGCTATGCCAAGCCATTGGCGGCGGTGTGAAGCGTGGGATCTTGCGCAAGAGCAACCTCTTCGAGAGTCTAAATATGCGATATTTTGGCCCCATTGATGGCCACGACATAAAGAGCCTCGTCGATGTATTGAAGGCTCTAAAGAATGTCTCGGGACCAAAGCTACTCCACGTAATGACCACCAAAGGCAAGGGCTACGAGCCAGCGGAGAATAACACAGCGTGGCACGCCCCAGGTCAATTCGACCCATCTACGGGCGAGAGGATCAAATCGGCAGAGTCGAAGGATAAGTTCCAAGATATCTTTGGCCACACCCTCTTAGAGTTGGCCCGACTCGACGATAGGGTAGTGGGGATCACCCCAGCGATGTTGAGCGGCTCATCAATGACGATTTTGCAGGCGGCAATGCCCGAGAGGTGCTTCGACGTAGGCATCGCCGAGGGGCACGCTGTCACCTTCTCGGCAGGTGTTGCGGTGGGTGGAATGCGCCCATTCTGCAATATCTACTCGACCTTTATGCAGCGAGCATACGACAATATAATCCACGACGTGGCGCTTCAAAACCTCCCCGTTGTGTTGTGTCTCGACCGAGGTGGATTGGTGGGTGAGGATGGGGCAACACACCACGGAGCCTACGATTTGGCCTACCTCTCGACTGTTCCCAATGTCGTCGTAGCAGCGCCAAGGAGTGAGTATGAGCTTCGTCAGATGATGTACACCGCCCTAAAGAGTGAGCGGCCCTTCACCATCCGCTACCCAAGAGGGGCAGGCGAGGGGACTAAGTGGGCCGACACCCCATTCGAAGAGATGGAGATCGGGCGAGGCGTAACGCTCCGAAAAGCAGACGAGGCCAAAGTAGCCGTAGTCACAATAGGCACAACAGCCACCGCTGCCCGAGAGGCGATCGAGAGAGCAGAGGTAGAGGGGGGCGACAAGGTGGCCCATTATGATATGCGATTCGCAAAGCCACTTGATGTAGAGCTACTTCGTAAGATAGGGGCCCGCCACTCCCACGTCATAACAGTCGAGGATGGTGCCCTTAGGGGAGGCGTTGGCGAGGCCATAGCGAGCATCTTCAACCAAGAGGGGATAGATGCACAGATTCACTGCCTCGGAATCCCAGACCGTTTCATCCACCACGGCACCCCAAAGGAGCTATACGCAGAGTGCGGATTTGATGTGGAGGGGATCTATAACTCCATAAAAATTAGCACGAAATGGTAATTTAACGCCGCTCTGTTATTTTTTAAACAAAGATGTTGGTAATACCAAATGAAATTACTACCTTTGTGGCTCGATAAATCTTAAAAAACTAAAATAATATGACTAAAGTTTCAGATCGTTTAGCAGCGTTGACACCATCTCAAACGTTGGCGATGTCTCAGAAGAGTAATGAGTTGAAGGCTCAGGGAGTTGATGTAATCAACCTAAGTGTTGGTGAGCCAGATTTTAACACCCCAGACCACATCAAGGCTGCTGCGAAGAAGGCTATTGATGATAACTTCTCATTCTACTCTCCAGTCCCAGGATACCTCGACTTGCGCAAGGCTATTTGCGAGAAGTTGAAGAAGGATAATGGCGTAGAGTACACACCAGCTCAGATCGTTGTATCGGGTGGTGCTAAGCAGTCACTTTGTAACACTATCTTGGCGATGATCAACCCAGGTGACGAGGTTATCGTACCAGCTCCATATTGGGTTAGCTACATTGATATGGTGAAGTTGGCAGAGGGTGAGAACGTTGTGATCGAGACAGGTATCGAGGATAACTTCAAGATGACAGCGGCACAGCTTGAGGCGGCTATCACACCAAAGACCAAGATGTTGATCTTGTGCTCTCCATCAAACCCAACAGGAAGCGTATATAGCCAGCAGGAGTTGAAGGAGATCGCCGATGTATTGGCAAAGCACGAGCAGGTTTATGTTATCGCTGATGAGATCTACGAGCACATCAACTATATCGGAGCACACCAGAGCATCTCTCAGTTCGAGCAGATTCGTGAGCGTGTGATCATCGTAAACGGAGTCTCTAAGGCCTATGCGATGACAGGATGGCGTATCGGATTCATCGCTGCTCCACTTTGGATCGCTAAGGCGTGTGATAACCTTCAGGGTCAGTACACTTCGGGTGCTTCATCTATCGCACAGAAGGCTGCTGTTGCGGCGTTTGCTGGCGATCAGAGTTGTGTTGCGGAGATGCGTACAGCTTTCGAGCGTCGCAAGAATTTGGTTGTTGAGTTGGCACGTCAGATCGAGGGCTTCAAGGTTAACGATCCCGAGGGAGCGTTCTACCTATTTCCCGAGGTTAGCTACTACTTCGGCAAGAGCGTAGGTGATCGTGTTATCAACACATCTACCGATTTGGCGATGTATATCTTGGAGGTTGGTCACGTGGCTACTGTTGCTGGTGATGCCTTCGGATCACCTGAGTATATCCGTTTCTCTTATGCTACGTCGGATGAGAATTTGGTTGAGGCTATGAAGAGGATCTCTGATGTATTGGCAGAGTTGAAGTAATCAACTTTATTATAGATGAAACGGGAGGCTCCATTATGGATGCCTCCCGTTTTGTTTGAGGGGTTCTGGGTCTTTTCTGAGTCTTTCTAAGACTGCCTGAGTCTCAGCTCGACCCAGTTTGACCCAGAAAGACTCAGAAAACCATTAATTCTCCTCCAAAGTCATCTTCTCATAACGATACCCCTGCAACCTTAAACCAACCGCAACCCCCAACCGATAGAAGGTCTTAGCAGTGCGAGCAAAGATATGAAAAGCCAAAACACTCTGAGGCTCAACCTCCTCCTTGCGGATCATCGTCTGAGCCAAATGGGCAGCGTTGCGAAGTAGATCCTCCACACGCTCCGCATCCTTGCCCCCCAAGGCGTAACCCAACAACCCCTGAAGGACATACTCATCCATCTGATCGAACCCACGTGGCTTAGAGAGCAGCAGATAGAGATCCTCCTCGTCGGCATAACTATCCCAGTCGGTATCCCACAACACCGCCGCTCCAATGCCAACATAGGCTGCCCACGCAATAGCCACCGAGGGGTACTGCGCAATTTGAGGCACCGCCGCCGCCATATATTCGGGTGCCGACGTAATCCACTTCTCATCCAACTCCTCGGCCGCCAAGAGCTGCCCCTCCAAAACCCCTGCTTGGGTCATCTGCTTTAGGAGAGCACTTAGGAGCTGCTCCTCATATTGATCTAAATATTGTATCTGATCCTGTTCTGTCATACTTGTTCTATTTTATATATTTTCTGGCGCCAAAGATCTTCGACCCAATCCTAACACTCGTCGACCCACACTCCACAGCCAACAAGAAGTCGTCCGACATACCCATCGAAAGAGTATCAAAGCAAGGCGTGAAGTACCCAGCTAACTCCTCACGACACTGAGCAAGGCGCTCGAAGTCACCCCTCACACGCTCCTCGTCGTCGGTGTTCGAGGCGATCCCCATCACACCCCTCACTCGGATGTTCTTCAATCCATCGAAGCCACCCTCGGTGATATACTCTTTTAGCTCCTCGTAGTTCCAGCCCGTCTTGCTCTCCTCTTGGGCCACGTGAATCTCCAACAAGCAATCTATAACCCTGCCACATCGAGCAGCCTCGGAGTTGATCGCCTCCACCAAACGTGAGGAATCAACCGACTCGATCATCGAGACGAAGGGGGCGATGAGCCTCACCTTATTGCGTTGCAGATGGCCAATCATCCTCCACTCTATATCCTTGGGCAGCGCCTCATATTTGGCCGCCATCTCCTGAGGTCGTGACTCTCCAAATACCCTCTGCCCCATATCATAGGCCTCTTGGATCGACTCGGCAGGGTAGGTCTTTGATACCGCTACCAACCCAGCTCGACCATCGAGCGAGACTAAAGTCTCCTCTATAATTGACTTTATTGACATTCTCTATAATTAAATGTTAACCTTATACGTTAAAATAGTTGCAAAACGCAAGTTTTACTCCGCTTACGCGACCGTTGATAGGTGGATGAAATTTTGAAGATGGCGTTGAAGGCTCTGATAGGAGCATACTTTAAGTATGTGACTGAAGAGAGTTTAACGTTATCTTTAAAATTTCGCCGCCTTGCAATGGTCTCGCGTTTGCAAAAATAGGCAATATTTATTAATATATGGTCAAGATTAGAGTAGATATACCTAATTTTTGCTATATTTGTCGGGTAACAAATCTTAAATGGTGATATGGGACGAATAAAAGGAAAAATTGTAGTCGATATACAGCGCTGCAAAGGGTGTGCGGTGTGTGTTACAGCTTGCCCTATCGAAGTGCTATCAATGTCGACACAGGTCAATGACAAGGGGTACAACTACGTGGTGATGACCAAGGAGGAGAGTTGTACGGGATGTGCATCGTGTGGGGTAATCTGCCCCGATAGCTGCATAAAAGTTTATCGTGAGAGAGTAGAATAATCAGTCTAACAAATAATGGCAGAGAGAGAGATTAAATTGATGAAAGGCAACGAGGTGATCGCCCACGCGGCAGTTCGCTACGGTTGCGACGCATACTTCGGCTATCCCATCACACCCCAGTCGGAGGTGATGGAGACGCTTATGGAGCTCAAGCCTTGGGAGAGTACAGGGATGGTGGTTCTCCAGAGTGAGTCGGAGGTAGCATCGGCAAATATGCTCTATGGAGCTGTTGCCACAGGAAAGAGAGCACTCACTTCGTCATCGAGTCCAGGTGTGAGCTTGATGAGCGAGGGGCTTAGCTATATGGCGGGGGCAGAGCTCCCTTGTGTGGTTGTCAACTGTCAGAGGGGTGGCCCAGGATTGGGAACTATCCAACCCTCGCAGGCGGACTATTTTCAGGCTACCAAGGGTGGTGGTCACGGAGATTTCCACCTCATCGTCTTGGCGCCCAACTCGGTGCAGGAGATGCACGACCACGTGGCGGTAGCCTTTGATTTGGCCTTTAAGTATCGCAACCCAGCGATGATCTTGGCGGATGGTATCATCGGCCAGATGATGGAGAAGGTGGTGCTTGCGCCTCAGCGTCCTCGCAAAACAAAGGAGGAGAATAACGAGGAGTTCAAGGAGTGGGCCGCTTGCGGAAATGGCGGCACACGTCGTTCGAATGTGGTGACATCGTTGGCCCTGCAAGCTCCCGATATGGAGAGGGTGAATCAGCGATTGCAGGCCAAATATGCGGCGTTGCAGAGCGAGGTGCTGTTCGAGCAGATGGAGTGCGATGATGCGGAGTATATCATCGTCGCCTTCGGATCGTCGGCAAGAATCTGTGCGGCAACGGTCGAGATGGCCCGAGCTGAGGGGTTGAAGGTTGGTCTTATCCGCCCCATCACAGTATATCCATTCCCCTACGAGGCGATTGAGAAGCAGGCACAGCGAGGTGTGAAGGGATTCCTCTCGGCTGAGTTGAACGCAGGTCAGATGGTCGAGGATGTGAGGTTGGCCGTTGCAGGAGCAGCCCCAGTCGAGCACTATGGCCGTCAGGGAGGTATGATCTTTAGCCCCGATGAGGTGCTTAAGGAGTTGAAAGCGAGAGTTATTAATAAAGTTAAATAGAGGTTATGGCAGAGGTAAAAATCAGCGCAGAGAATTTGGTCTACGACAGGCCAAAACTCATAACCGAGAAGGTGATGCACTATTGCCCAGGGTGTAGCCACGGAACAATCCACAAGGTTGTGGCGGAGGTGATTGATGATATGGGTGTGGCCGATCGTGCGATCGGAATCTCGCCCGTAGGCTGTTCTGTGTTCGCCTACGACTTCATCGACGTCGATTGGATCCAGTCGGCTCACGGCCGAGCGTGTGCTGTGGCTACGGGAGCTCGTCGAGTTCAACCCGACGCTTTGGTCTTTACATATCAGGGCGATGGCGACCTAACGGCGATCGGAATTGCGGAGACGATCCACGCAGCGGCACGAGGCGAGAATATTGTGGCGATATATGTCAACAACGCAATATATGGAATGACGGGAGGTCAGATGGCTCCAACAACGCTGCTGGGAATGAAGACCGCCACAACCCCCGAGGGACGTACCCCCGAGCTAAATGGCTACCCATTCAAGGTGACAGATATGATCTCGCAGTTGGATGGTGCCACCTACGTAACACGCCAGAGTGTTCACACACCAGCGGCTGTGAGGAAGTGCAAGAAGGCGATTCGCAAGGCGTTCGAGAATGCGATGGCGGGGAACGGTTTCTCGTTGGTCGAGGTTATCGGAACTTGTAGCAGCGGATGGAAGATGAGCCCCGTGGGAGCTAATAAGTGGTTGGCGGAGAATATGATCCCTTTCTATCCCGTTGGCGATGTTAAGGATGAGAAGTTAAATAAATAAATAATAAGGTATCAGACTATGAAAGAGACACTTATTATAGCAGGATTCGGAGGACAAGGAGTCCTCTCGATGGGTAAGATATTGGCCTATTCGGGTGTGATGCAGGATTTCGAGGTTACTTGGATGCCCTCGTATGGTCCCGAGATGCGTGGCGGAACGGCAAATGTCACGGTGATTTTGTCGGACAAGATGATCTCGTCGCCCGTGGCCACAGAGTTTGACTCGGCCATCATCCTCAATCAACAGTCGATGGAGAAGTTCGAGCCGATGGTTCGCCCAGGGGGTGTGTTGATCTATGACACAAACGGAATCACCCACCATCCCATACGCACCGACATAGAGATCTACACGATCGAGGCGGTGAGCGAGTGTGCCAAGATGGGCAATGCGAAGCTCTTCAACACCTTGATCTTGGGTGCCTACCTAAAGGTGCGCCCCGTTGTCGAGATCGAGAATGTTATGCAGGGACTCAAAAAATCGCTACCCGAGAGGGCGTGGAAGATGTTGCCCGAGAATGAGAAGGCGATACTTCGAGGTGCCGAGATTGTTAAGGCGAGAGGGTAATTTTTGTGCAAGGTAATTGGAACAAAATACACATTGCCCGTCATTGCGGCCCCCGAGCCGCAATCTCTAATATTTTGATTTTTAGAGGGTTAGGGATTGCGGCTCGGAGGCTGCAATGACGCAGGGTGGTGAAAATTTAAGGTTTGATTATCATTCCGCAATCTATTTTGCTGCGATTGAGTGCAGGGAGTAAATATAAGGGTATAATGTTAAATAAAGAGGTCTGTCAACATAATTGCTGACAGACCTCTTGTTATATTTAAAATATCGCCGCCTTGCGACTTTCTGGGGATTTAGCCCAGATATGATTTTAATAGCTTACTTCTTGATGATTGGCGAAGCCTACGAATAGCCTTCTCCTTGATCTGGCGAACACGCTCCCTCGTGAGGTCGAACTTCTCGCCAATCTCCTCCAACGTCATCTCCGACGAACCAATCCCGAAGAAGTACTTGATGATATCACGCTCCCTCTCGGTTAAGGTCTCCAACGCACGATCCACCTCGGTGGACAACGACTCATTCAATAAGCCACGGTCGGCATTCGGAGAGTCAGAGTTAATCAAGACATCGAGCAGAGAGTTATCCTCGCCATCGGCAAATGGAGCATCAACCGATACGTGACGACCAGCGACACGAAGTGTGTCGGCAACCTTCTCACGGGGCAGTGCCAACTCCGAAGCCAACTCATCCGAAGATGGGGTGCGCTCGTGCGCCTGCTCAAAACGAGCCATCGCCTTGTTGATCTTGTTGAGCGATCCAACCTGATTCAATGGCAAGCGAACGATTCGAGACTGCTCGGCCAACGCCTGAAGAATCGACTGGCGGATCCACCACACGGCATAAGAGATAAACTTAAAACCACGTGTCTCGTCGAACTTCTCAGCCGCCTTCACCAATCCCAAGTTACCCTCGTTGATGAGGTCGGGTAGACTTAGCCCTTGATTTTGGTACTGCTTAGCCACCGAGACCACAAACCTCAAGTTTGCCTTGATGAGTTTCTCGAGAGCCTCGTGGTCGCCCTTCTTGATTCGTTGGGCGAGCTCTACCTCCTCCTCGACAGTGATAAGGTCCTCCTTACCAATCTCCTGAAGGTATTTATCGAGTGAGGGACTCTCACGGTTTGTAATCGACTTCGTAATCTTTAACTGACGCATCTTATCTATTTTAAGTTTAATTTTATCTTTCTTTCATCCCTGCCGAGGGTTACTCGGGTAGTCATATTACGTATAAGTGGATCGAAATGTTTCATCTTCCGCCACCTTTTTCACTATAAATTTTCAATATCGCTACTCGGTGCGCCTCGACGGCTATTATCAAAACGATCGAGGCCTATGTTTATTATCCTACCAGATGATAGGCTCCTCGCCTCGAGAGATGAAAAAGTCGTTGGCAGCTATGAATTGAGCTGGGTCCTTAGCTCGATGGCGAACCGAGAGGGGCGATGGGTGGGCCGCACGGAGAATACAATTCTGCTCCTCGTTGAGCGAGGCCCCTTTGCGTTTGGCGTAGTTGCCCCACAACATATAGGCCACCCCCGAGTGGTGCCTGTTCACCGCCCCGACAATTGCATCGGTCAGCTGCTCCCACCCTCGTCCAGCGTGAGAGGCGGCGTTGTGGGCCCTCACAGTGAGGACTGCATTTATCATCAAGACCCCCTGCCTTGCCCACCTCTCCAAGTTTCCACTTTTGGGGATTGGGGTGCCATATTGGGCCGAGATCTCCTTGAAGATGTTGCGCAACGATGGTGGATGTGCTATCCCGTCGGCCACCGAGAAGCAGAGCCCATTGGCCTGCCCATCGTCGTGATAGGGGTCTTGACCAATTATCACAACCTTGACACTACCTATCGAACACCACTCCAAGGCACGAAAGATCTGCTCCCGAGGAGGGAAGATTTGGTTTGTTGCATACTCATTGGCGATGAACTCGTCGAGGGCAATGAAGTATGGTTTCGAGAACTCGTCGCTGAGGAGCTCTCGCCACGGCTGGGGAATAAGATCTGCAAGCATAATAATTTGGGATAAAATAGAGGTCAAAGTTAATAAAAATTAGTATCTTTGCAAAATTATGGAAGAGATCAATTATGATGTAATCGTTGTCGGAGCAGGTGCGGCAGGGATGATGGCTGCGGGAACGGCAGCTCGCAACGGCAAGAAGGTGCTGTTGATGGAGAAGATGGAGAAGTCGGGACGCAAGGTGCGTATCACGGGTAAGGGGCGTTGTAACCTCACCAATGCACGCCCAGCGGAGGAGTTTGCCGAACACGTGCGCTCGGGTGCGGAGTTCTTCTCGGTGGCATTTGCCGAGT
Source organism: Rikenellaceae bacterium (assembly GCA_047178625.1). Lineage (GTDB taxonomy): Bacteria > Bacteroidota > Bacteroidia > Bacteroidales > Rikenellaceae > Alistipes. The sequence goes on along the minus strand of JBCQTJ010000005.1, from coordinate 37,233 downwards.
TCAACAACAAGGCTACAATCCGCTTCTTCGAGAAGATGGGGTGCTGGATCGAGATCGAACGAGGAGATCGAGCGTTTCCCAAGAGCGGCAAGGCGTGGGATGTTGCCAACGCCCTGTTGGAGTATTGTGTCGACAACCACGTCAAGATCATCTACGACACACCAGTCACTGAAGTGATGGCGGTATCGGGACGTGCCTATGGCGTTAAATATCGCAATAAGAGAGGTTTCGAGCGAAAGATCGAGGCCCCCAATATCATCATAACAACGGGAGGATTGTCTTATGCGGCGACAGGATCGTCGGGCGATGGCTATGGCTTTGCGGCCGATTTGGGCCACGACATCGAGCCCGTTCGCCCATCACTAACCCCTCTGATCTCGAACCACCCTCAGATATCACGTCTTCAAGGGCTGATGCTCCGAAATTCACGAGCTAAGTTGACGGTCGATGGCGAGGTTGTGCGCGAGGAGTTTGGCGAGGTGACATTCTCGGATCGAGGTGTCGAGGGTGCTGTGCCGTTGCGCCTAAGTAGGAGTGCGGTCGATGCCCTCATTGATGGACGTGAGGTGAAGATGATCCTCGACGTTAAGCCAGGGCTCGACGAGGAGATGCTGTTGGATAGAATCCACCGTGACCTCGACGAGATGGAGCCCACCGAGACCTTTGGCGACTTGTTGCGTCGTCTGGTCCCCAAGGCGATGATCGTGACCATATGTGAGCAGATGCAGATCTTCTCTAAGATATATATCCAGAAGGTGGAGCCCGAGGCGATCGAGAGGCTTACGAAGTTGCTCAAAAACTTCGAGGTGCCCATCGTCGACTATGCGCCATTTGAGTTTGCGATCGTTACGGCGGGCGGTGTCTCGCTCGACGATGTGAACCAATATACTATGGAGTCTAAAAAGGTGAAGGGTCTCTACTTCGCAGGCGAGGTGTTGGACCTTGATGCCGACACGGGAGGCTATAACCTCCAAATCGCATTCTCTACGGGGCGATTGGCTGGTATGTTAAAGGAGTAAAATGGGACGCATTAAGAGGCTAAAGGGTGGATTGCAGAGACTTCGACACTTTCGAGGTCACGGGGTCCACTCTCCTTTTGTCTACTCTCTCTTTCGTGGGGTCTTTATGCGACGTGAGGTGATCCCAACTGAGGATTTATCGCTGTTGGATGAGATCGCAAAAATTAACCTCAGCAGCCGAGTCGAGGTAGAGTTGCAGAATGTATATACCCATTGTGGATATAAGAGCTTCTCGATCGACCCATCGGAAGAGGGGGCTGAGAGCGACTTTGTTGTGGTCTCGACCTCATATCCAACTCTCGATATTGATCCGCTATTGACGAAGCTAAGAGAGCGTGGCACAACAGTTGCGATATTGATTTCTCGCAAAGATAGGGAGAGAGAGAGGGTGTGCGAAGAGATTGTCGAGAGACATCCGAGCACCACGATCCGTCGCCCCAATTATCTACTAATATTTAATAATCACCTCCCAAAACAACATTTTCAATTATGAGCGTGTACACAAAGACTGGAGATAAAGGGACCACCGCCTTGGTTAGCGGCGAGAGGGTCTCGAAGTACGACCCACGTGTCGAGGCCTATGGAACGGTCGACGAGCTATCGGCCTTCTTGGCTCTGCTTGCCGACAAGATGCGAGATCGTGAGGCGTTGCGCAACTACACCGCCTCGATCGACTATATCAACTGCATACTGATGAGCGTAGAGTCTCATTTGGCGGCAGGCGACGATAATGTCTATCCATTGCCCCGAATCAGCGACAAGGCGATCGAGGGGTTGGAGGCCGAGATCGATAATATGCAGGCCGAACTCCCTGTGATCAGGCAATTCACCATCCCTGGAGGGTGTAAGCTAAACTCGCTGAGCCACGTCTGCCGAACCATCTGCCGACGAGCCGAGAGGCGTGCTATTGTGGTGGCTGAGGCCCATCCGCTCCACCCAAATGTGGTGATCTATCTGAACCGATTGTCGGACTATCTCTACCTTTTGGGGCGCACTTTGACTCGTCATTGTGGTGCTGAGGAGATTTTATGGACACCCGAAGAGTAAGAATCTGTTAATATTAGATGGTAAAAACGTAAACAGATTCGTAAAAAAGCTCAAAAAAATAGTTGAAAAATGTTTTTTTTTCATACTTTTGTCTCCTAACAGAAAAATACGTTTTGTATCACTATATTTAATAGGAGTAATTTATGTACTGGACATTAGAGCTTGCATCAAAGTTAGAGGACGCACCTTGGCCCGCAACAAAAGAGGAACTTATCGACTATGCCGTGCGCTCGGGAGCACCTCTCGAAGTGTTGGAGAATCTTCAGGATATTGAGGATGAGGGTGAAATCTATGAGTCGGTTGAGGATCTTTGGCCCGACTATCCATCTAAGGATGATTTCTTCTTCAACGAGGAGGAGTATTAGTCGCGATTGACAAGTCGTATATAATTTAAAGAGCGTTTTCCGCAGAGCTGCAAAGCCTACGGAGGGTGCTCTTATTTTTTGTAGTTTAATGAAGGGTTAGATGGAGGTAAGATTAAATAAATATATCAGCGACTCGGGCTATTGCTCTCGACGTGAGGCTGATCGCTTTATCGAAAATGGGGCGGTGAGGGTCAATGGGCGCATCGCCGAGGTGGGAGCCAAGGTGACGAGAGGTGACGTCGTGAAGGTCAACGGAACACCCATCGAGGGGGGCGAGGAGACGATCTATATCGCTCTGAACAAACCTGTCGGCATAGTCTCGACCACCGATCCGTTGGAGAGGGACAACATCATCGACTTCGTGAACTATCCGACCCGCATCTTCAACATCGGCCGCCTCGATAAACCCTCCGAGGGGTTGATCCTCCTGACCAACGATGGCGACATTGTAAACAAAATCTTAAGAGCCTCGAACAACCACGAAAAGGAGTACGAGGTGATGGTCGACAAACCAATCGACGATGAGTTCCTGCGCAGGATGGCAGGTGGAATCCCGATGTTGGGCACCACCACCAAAAAGTGCAAGATCACCCAAGAGGGTGTGAATCGCTTTAGGATCATCTTGACTCAGGGCCTCAATCGCCAGATTAGAAGGATGTGCGAATATCTGGGCTACGAGGTGACGAAGCTAAAGCGAGTGAGGATTATGAATATCTCGCTCGGCAAGCTACCAATAGGGCAGTGGCGAGAGCTAACAAACGAGGAGGTAGCAACCCTAAACAAGAGCCTCGAATCATCAGATGGCAGAGCTCCCCAAAACCCACAAAAACCCAAGAGCCCCCAAAGCCCTAAAGGTCCCAGAAGTCCCAGAGGTCCCAGAGGTCCCAGAAGTCTCAGAACCCCTCAAGCACCCAAAAAGCAAACAAGCAGAGGCAGAGGAAGAAGATAGAGGCTTAATAACCCCCACCCAAGGCTTTAAAGAGCGTGATGTAACTAATATATTGGTTGCTGATAACGCCGATAAGCTCCATCTGAGCAGAGTACAACTCCCTCTCGGCGTCAATGACGTTTAAGTAATCATTCATTCCATTTGTGTAGAGCGACCCAACCGCCTGCGCAATCTGGCCATTCGCCACCACAAGGGCAAACGAGGCCTCTCGTTGGCGAGTGTAACTCTCGATGGCGATGAGTGCCTTTTCGACCTCCGAGAATGCGGTGAGCATCGTCTGTTCATAATTGTACAACGACTCCATATAGAGCGCAATCGCCCCCTTCTCCCGACTCTTCAGAGCTCCAAAATTAAATATCGGCTGGATCAACTCCCCCGTAGCGCTCCAGATCCAAGGGTTGGCGGCCGTGAGTGCCTTGACCGAATATCCAAAGACTCCGCCCCCAGCCGAGAGTGTGATGGTGGGGTAGCGCTCCGCCCTCGCTATGCCGACCTTTGCAGCGGCCGAGGCTATCGCATAGTAGCTCTGTCGGATGTCGGGACGTCGCTCCACGAGCGAGGAGGGGAGGCCGATCCCGACTGAGTATTGAGGCGGAATATCTCCGAATATCTCCATTGCATCGCTCGTCGAGAGAGCCTTATTTTCAATGATCTCTATCCGAGGATTCTCGCCCAAAAGGGTCGCTAACGTCAACATCGTCTGGTCGAGAGCTCGTTGATATTGGCTTATGTCGGCCTTGGCGGTGAACATCAAGCTACGGGCCTGTTGTAGCTCGATGTTGCTGCTCATCCCATATAGTGCCATCGAGTCGGTCAGGATAGCCTCCTGCTCCCTCAAAACATAGCTATGTTGGGCAATTTCGAGGTTGCATTTCGCCTCTAAGAGGGTGAAGTAGGTGGTGGCCACCTCGGCAGCTATCGAGAGGCGCATCGCCTTTAGCGCCCACTGGGAGGCTGCAAACTCCGCCCTTGCGTATCGAGTGTTGTTCTTCAACGCCCCAAAGAGCGAGATCTCCCACGAGAGGGTCGGTTCGATGGTGTACTCCTGCACAATCTTTGTCGACGATAGGTAGCTCCCCTCGGCTTCGGCCTCGAATGATATGGAGGGCAAATACTCAGCTCTCACAACTTTGATGTCGCTTTTGGCGGCGAGTAGCTTTGCCGCTGTGGCCTCGATCTCTCGGTTGTTTGCGAGGGCAGTTGTGACGAGGCGATTGAGGGTGGTGTCGGCAAAGAGCTCCCACCACGCTAAGGGGAGGCGGAGGGAGTCGCTTGTGTTGAACCCCTCGCCAAATAACCACTCCGACGGGGGCGTGTCGTCCGACTTCGTGAGTTTTGGGGAGCATCCGAGTGTCCCGAATATCCCGATGATGGCTATTGCAGCCACTACGTATGTTGTTAGTTTAACTCTTTTCATCGCTTCTTACTCTTTTCACGTCGGGCCTCGAACCCTCCAATTTTTGCAATCATATAGTATAGGGCAGGGTAGAGGAATACCCCTAAGAGGGTGGCAAACAGCATACCCCCGACCAGCGCAACACCCATAATATTTCGAGCTGTGGCATAGACCCCCGAGGCGAAAACCAGTGGCATAACCCCAAGGATAAAGGCGAAGGCGGTCATCACGATTGGGCGTACCCTCAGCTTTGCCGCCTCGATGGCCGAATCTATGAGTGGTCGCCCCTCCTCGAAGAAGATTCGGTCGGCATACTCAACCACAAGTATGGCATTTTTGGCCGCCAGCCCGATCAACATCACCAACGAGATCTGCATATAAATATCGTTAACAAAGAGTGAGTTAAAGAGGTGTGCAACCCCCGTGAAGATCAACGCCCCAAGAACCGCCACAGGAGCACTAAGTAAGATCGCAAAGGGCATTCCCCACGAGTTGTAGAGTGCGGCAAGGGCCAAAAAGACAAAGACGATGGCCAAGAGATAGACCACAGAGCCATCCTTCACAGCCTCCGCCTGAACATAAGAGACCCCACTCCACGCCATCCCAATATCGGGCGGCATCGTCGACTCAATAGTCGAGCTAACCAGATCCATCGCCTGAGCCGATGAGTATTTGGCCGAGGGTGTCAAGGTAAACGAGACCGAGCGATAGAGGTTAAACTGTGAGACAAACTCCACCCCCGTGGTCTCTCTAACGTCGACAACCGTGCTCAGTGGGATCTGATCGCCATCCCCATTGCTGATGTAGATCTTCGAGAGCGAACTCTCGTCGAGCCTAAACTCGGGGGCCGCCTCGATATAAGTCTCATAGAGTCGACCGAAGCGGTTGAAGTTGTTGATATATGTACTTCCGAGCATTGTTCCGATGGTGGAGTAGAGCTCCGAGGGCGAGATCCCCAACGCCACGGCGTGTTCTGTGTCGATGGAGAGCTCTCGTTGCGAAACCCCACTCTGATATTGGGTGGTGAGGGTCGCCACAATCGGGCTACGATGGAGGCTATCCATCAATATTGTGCACTTGTCCCAAAGATACTCTGCCCCTCGCCCCTCAAGGTCTTGAACCTCGAAGGTGACACCCGAGCTCATCCCCAGACCAGGGATTGAGGGTGGGATGAAGGCGAAGCTCATCGAGGAGGGGGTGGCCACGTATAGCTCATCGTTGAGCTTCGAGGCGATCTCGGCGGCGCTATCTTTTCGCTTCGAGTAGTCGACCAACTCCGCAAAGATAATTCCGCTATTGGTCGATGATATGCTGGCCAAGAGGTTGAAGCCAGCGGCGTATGAGATCGACTCGACATCCTTGTCGGCAAGAATCACCTGAGATACCTCCTCCATAGCTGCAAGTGTGCGTTGGAGCGAGCTATTTGGTGGGGTCTCGACAACCACCATAACATAACCCTGATCCTCCTCGGGCAAGAACCCCTCGGGAATCAACCGCCATCCAGCCCATATCGCCATAAGCAGAGTCAGAGTGAATAGGGCGGTGCGCCTCCATCGACGAACTGCCGCCCCGACCGACTTCGTATAGCCCCCCATAACATCGTCGAACCAACGGTTAAAGAGGGTAAAGAAACGAGACTTCTCACCCTTCGGAGCCCTGAGAAGCAGAGCGCAAAGTGCAGGCGAGAGGGTCAAGGCGTTGATAGCCGAGATCACAACCGAGACGGCCAAGACAACGGCAAATTGACGAAACAAAAGCCCCGTGAGAGAGTCGATAAAAGAGACAGGGATAAAGACTGCAAGCAGAACAACTGTGGTGGCGATAATCGGCGATGTGACACTTCGCATAGCTGCCTCGGCCGCCTCCTCCGACCCCATCCCCCTCGAGATATTGAGCTGAACCGCCTCGACAACCACAATTGCATCGTCGACAACCAACCCAATCGCCAAGACAAGCCCCAATAACGAGATGATATTGATCGAGAATCCAAATAGCGGAAAGACGATAAAGGCACCAATCAACGAGACTGGAATGGCGATCAAGGGGATGAGCGTAGCTCTCCAGTCTTGGAGGAAGATATAGATTATAAAGATCACCAACAGAAGGGCGATGATAAGCGTTCGGAAGATGTCGTCGATCCCCGCAACGATGCTCTGTGTGCTGTCGACCACCAAGCTACACTCGATCTGGTCGGGGAGCTTCGCCCTCTCTTTGGCGATGAGCGTTCGGATCTTGTCACCCACCTCCACAGCGTTGCTGCCCGAGCTCTGATAGATCACCAACATCGCGGCTGCGGAGTCGTTGTAGCGTGATGTCACATCGTAAGTCTGGCTACCTAAATTAACCCGTGCCACATCCGAGAGGCGAATGACTCCCGTCTCGGGGTTCGACCTAAGAACAATATTTTCGAACTCTTTGGGCGATGAGAGTTGAGGGGGGAGGATCACCGTATAGGTGAATGTCGCCGCCCCTGAGTTCGGCTCTGCCCCAAATTTTCCAGCGGGGTAGATACCCCCTTGGGTGTCGATTGCCGAGGTTATCTCGTCGAGCGTGATCTTGTAGTAGGCCATCTTCTCGGGGTCGACCCAGATTCGCATCGAGTACTCGCCAGCACCCATTACCATCACCTCGCCAACCCCCGTGATCTTGAGGAGTTCATCACGCAGGTTGATGATGGCGTAGTTGGTGAGGAATGAGTCGTCGTAACGATCCTTGCTATGGAGGGCATAGACCATCATCAATGACTCCATCGTCTTGGATGTCACCACCCCCTCGCGTGTCACCGCCTCGGGCAATAGAGCCGAGGCCGACGAGACTTTGTTTTGAGTCAAGATGGCGTTTATATCGGGGTCGGTGCCGATGTCGAATATCGCTTGCAGGGTCATCGAGCCATCGTTGGCGCTTGTGGTCTGCATATACAACATATTCTCAACCCCCATAATACTCTCGGCAATGGGGGTCGCCACAGCATCGTTGACGGTTTGGGCGTCGGCTCCGTCGTAGGTCGCTGTCACCTGAACCACAGGAGGGGTTATGTCGGGGTATTGCTCCACAGCCAAGGTGAAGAGTGCGATTGTTCCAATTATCACGATCGCAATGGATAGTGACATTGCGAATATTGGGCGTGTAATGAAGAATTTTCCCATATCTGTACCGAATTAAAATGAGATCTTCGACCCCTCGTGCAACTTCAACTGTCCCGATGTAGTGACCCTCTCGCCACTGATAAGCCCCGAGCGAACCTGCCACTCGTCGCCAAAGGTAGGGCCCAACTCTACACGTCGGAATGTGGCGGTGCTATCCTCCCCAATGACCCACACCGAACTCATCCCCTGCATCTGAGTCACCGCCTTTTGGGGGATCATCACTCGCTCCACAGGCCCACCTATCGAGGCTCTCACTCGGGCAAACATCCCATTTTTGAGGGTGTAGTTGGGGTTGGGGAACTTCGCCACGATCACCACCGAGGCGCTGTTGTCGCCTATGCTCTGCTCGGTGTAGTCATACTCGCCCAAGATGGGGTAGCGGCTGCTGTCGGCAAGGATCAAGGTTATCTCGGAGAGTAGATCCTGATTCTCTGTAGCTTTTCGATATTGCAGATATCGTCTCGTCGGAATTGGGAGCGAGACCGTTATAGAGTCGATATTAGTAATGGTAGTAAGTGTCGTGAATTTGGTCGCAGGACCCACATAATCGCCGCTGTTAGCAGGTGTGTCGGCAATCACGCCATCTATTGGGGCCTTTATCGAGGCGTATGAGAGGTTGAGTTCCGCATTTCGAAGACTCTGCTCGGCCGACTTGACCGAGGCCTCAGCGGCTAAGTAGCTGGCTCTATACTCATCGAGCGAGCTTTGGCTGATGGCGTTTGTCCTCGCCAAGGGGATCGCTCGCTGATAGTTGTTGTGGCTTTGGGTCAAGGTCGCCCTTGCCGACTCCAACGAGGCTTGGGCCGCCAACAACGTGGTCTCGATCTGCGAGGGGTCGATCTCGAATAGAAGCTGCCCCCGACGAACCCGATCGCCGCCACTAAAGAGGATCTTCGAGAGGTAGCCATCCACACGAGGCTCGATCGTGACGCTGCTGATCGCCTCGATCGACGACGAGAACCAGATGGGGTCGCTCAAAGTTCGGGTGGTAGCGATTGAACTTTCGACCCGAAGAGGGGGCATATCCCCCTTTTTTGTCTTGTTTTTGCACCCTGCACATAGGGTTATTGTTAAGCAGAGAGTTGGGATTACCAAAAAATTAGCCATAGTCGGAATGTTTTTTTATTGACCATAGGCAAAAAACATACCTAAAAATGAGTAAATGTGTGTAATCTTTTGTGTAGAGGGCATTTATTTCCTCGAAAAAATTTGGAGATAAAAAATAATGTAGTATATTTGCACTAACCGAACTAAATTAAGAACAATACAATAAACAATTAATTAACTAACTTTTATAAAAGGAAATGGAAAATTTACTATCTCAGATCAAGGAGCAGATGGAGGCTTTTACTACAAATGCAGATGCACAGTTTGTAAAGAAGAACAAGGCAGCGGGTACTCGTGCACGCAAGGCTGCGTTGGAGATCTCTAAGTTGATGAAGGAGTTCCGCAAGATGTCAGTTGAGGCATCTAAATAATCTGCTCGATTATTTACGCTTAAGAGGGGAGGCTCAGAGTGAGCTTCCCCTATTTTATTGTCTCCAAGGCAACAAAGAAGGCCGCCTTATCATCATCATCCATCAGCCCCTTGCGGATGAAAACCAACTCGCCAGCACGGTTGACCATCATCACAATAAACATATTGTTGCAATCTCCCAACTCCCACTCCGTATAGAGCGTACCTCTCTGGTCGGCAAGGACTGTGGCCCCGTTTTTTCGGGTTCGTTTGTCGGCCATCATACGTGCTAACCCATTGGGAACGAAGGGGGCATCTTTTAAGTTGATGACTCCGAATCCGAAAATATTCTCGCTTTCGGCACGCTTGCTACGCTCCAATTCGTCGGTGAAATCCTGATTCTGGCTCGCTCTGTCGGGGTCGATATAGAAGATCAAAAGGTTCTTCTCGCCCCATTTTGGGAGCACCGCAGGTTTGCCTTTGAGGTCGAGAAGCTCGACGTTGTGAAGCTGCTTTAGTGGCTGCACCTCTTGTGAAGATGCAGTGCTCACAGCCGCTATGATAAGGGCTACTATTGTGGTTATTCTTCGTCTCATATCTGTCTACCTATCTGATTACATTGCAAATATAGGTAGAAAAATGGATGTTTCAAAATCTAAAACAGCAATCACTCCTTTGCAGCCTCCTCGCACGTCACCTTGTCCCCCTTTCGAGCGCCATCCATCGAGTAGAGCCCTCCGCCCGAGATGAAGAGGAAGATATATATAAATGTGTAGATTCCGTGGATCTCAACCTCGCTCATCGAGGCGTTGGGGAAATAGAGGGTAAGGACCAATATCGTCCCCACAACCAATGCTATCGAGGCCAAACGCACTCGCCACCCAACGATGAGCATAACCGCTGCAACACTCTCTACGAGGCCAAAGAGCAGAAACCACACGGGGCTGGCGATCCCCTCCACAGAGTGGTAGTTCTCGATGATGGTGTTGTAATCCTGCATCCTACCAATGTTGTGGAGCAGAAGCATACCCCCGACGACAATTCGGAGGTAGAGTAGAGCTGTGTCAATTGTTCGCATTATTATCTTTGATTTAAGAAATTATTCGTATTATGATTTTATTTAAGAAACTGTTCGGCTTTTCACTATCAAAATCTATTCCAAACTCTCTTGTGTCATTGCGGCCACCGAGCCGCAATCTGTAATTGTTTAAAAGTTAGGTCTTTATAGATTGCGGCTCGGAGGCCGCAATGACGGATAGGATGTTATTTTTCAATCTTTTCAGAAACAATTTGGTATCTATAATTTTTTTTCATACCTTTGCATCGCTTTCGAGCAGCGGATTGAGCTATGGTGTAATGGTAACACAGCTGATTTTGGTTCAGTCGTTTTGGGTTCGAATCCCGATAGCTCAACACCAAGGGGGTCATTGTTAGTGCCCCCTTTTTTATGTAGAAATATAGAAAAAAGTTAAATAGCGGAGCACTCCGCATCAAGTTCGTTGGTATGTTAAGTAGAAGATTACTACGTATTAAGGCCCTAAAAGCCATCTATGCTCACCTCCAGTGTGAGGGTGATAACCTAATCGCATCGCAGAAGAGAATGCTCTCCTCGATTGATAGCTCCTATGATCTCTACTTCTTGTTGCTGCAACTCCCCGTTGCGATGGCAAACTACGGGAGAAATATGCAGCAGATCGCTCGCGAAAAGCACCTCGCAACCTACGAAGACCTAAATCCAAACACAAAATTTGTCGATAGTCCGCTCGTTCAATTGCTCGATAATAGCGACTCATTGAACGACCGCCTCGCCTCTCGTGGGGTAAGTTGGCGCAATCATCCCGAGTTGGTCAAATCGCTCTATACTTCGCTTTGTGAGAGTGCTAACTATAAGAGCTATATGACTAAGGCCGAGGCCAATATCAAGGATGATGTGGAGCTTATGGAGTACTTCTTCGTCGAGCAGTTGCAGGCCTCGGAGGAGGTTGAGGGTGTGATCGAGGAGATCTCGATCTCGATGAGTGGCGATGTGAGCTTTGTGCTTCCGCTTGTGATGAGGACCCTCTCGTCGGTTCGCCCATCTCACACCGATATCAAGGTGATGAAGAAGTATAAGAGCGAGGATGATTTGGCCTTTGTGCGTAGCCTATTCGAGAGGGCGCTGGTCAACTTCGAGAAGTATCAGACCTATATTGAGCGCTTCACAAGCAACTGGGATGTTGAGCGTATCGTATTTATGGATAACCTAATTATGGTGGTGGCTATGGCGGAGCTTCTGAACTTCCCCGATATCCCGACCAAGGTGACGATGGATGAGTATATCGAGATCTCGAAATTCTACTCGACACCTGGGAGTAGCACCTTCGTAAATGGAATTTTGGATCGTGTTACAAACTCGCTGACAGAGGAGGGCAAAATCAAGAAAAGTGGTCGCGGATTGATGTAAAACAGCCCAAAATATAAATGTCGTTTAAAAAGCGGTACGAAACATTAAGTTTTGTGCCGCTTTTGTTGTGTTAAAATCACTCGGCGATTTTGATTAGCACAAATAATTTTGTAACTTTGGTGCTGAATTACCCTTTGATGATTGGAGAGAGAGAATGTTTACTACACTATACTATCTTGTGATGGTGCTTTGGAGCGCCCTGATTTTTGTTTTATCGGCCTTTGCGTTGGTGATTTGTGCCCCTTTTGATCGTCGTAGGCGTGTGGTTCACGAGTTGACCCGAATGATGGCTCGCCTCTTTTTTGCCATCCCCTTTGGGTGGAGGCATAGGGTCGAGGGGATGGAGAACTTGGATCGAGACAAGAGCTATGTGGTTGTGATGAACCATAGCCATATGTTGGATATTGCAGCGTTGTATTTCATTCCGCTCAATTTCCGTTGGGTCTCGAAGCGAGAGGTGTTCAACATCCCGATCTTTGGTCAATTCCTGCTCCTACACGGAGATATCGCCATTGAGCGAGGACGTGGAGCCGAGGCGATGGAGATGGTGATCAGAGATGGCAAGAGGTGGATCGGACGAGGTGTCTCGGTGGCGATATTCCCCGAGGGGACACGCTCCAAGACGGGCCAGATCGGCAGGTTCAAGGCAGGGGCCTTTAACTTAGCGAGAGAGGCAGGGGTCGAGGTGTTGCCCATAGTGATGGAGGGAACAGATAGAATTATCGGAAAAGGCGGACGATTCAATTGGCGAAATAGTGTGACGTTGCGTATCTTACCAGCGGTGAGGTGCGAGAGCTCGGACCACGTGGAGTGTCGCAAATTGATGGATCAGGTGAGAGAAGATATGGTCGAGGCGTTGGCCGAGATTCGGGGTGACGAGAGCAAAGGTGAGAGAGGCAAGGGAGTGAAACTTAATGAAACAGCGAAATAGAGGTCGTTATGGCAGAGTTAAAATTAAATTCAGAGAGCAGCTACGGAGACGATGCGATCGTCACGTTGACTCCGAGAGAACATATTCGTTTGCGCCCTGGAATGTACATCGGCAAGTTGGGCGATGGCACACAGAGCGACGATGGTATCTATGTCCTAATTAAGGAGGTGGTCGATAACTCTGTCGATGAGTTCATTATGGGGGCTGGAAAGCGTATCGAGATCACAATCGAAGAGGGTGTGGTGTCGGTCAGGGACTACGGACGAGGAATCCCTTTGAAGTCGTTGTCGGCCGCTGTGAGCGAGATGAATACGGGAGGTAAGTATGGAGGATCTGCCTTCAAAAAGACGGTGGGTCTCAATGGAGTCGGTGTCAAGGCGGTGAATATGCTATCGAGTGAATTTACGGCCCGTTCGGTGCGTGATGGCGAGGCTCGCACGGTGACATTCTCACAAGGACTCGAAGTGAGTGATAGATGGGAGAGTGGGGTGACAGAGAAGAATGGAACCTCAATCTCGTTTCGTGTCGACACCGAGGTCTTTGGCGAGTATAGCTATAACTTAGAGTATGTTGAGCAGATGGTGCGCAACTACACCTACCTCAATTTGGGGTTGACCTTTGTCCTCAATGGCGAGAGCTACCTCTCGAAGAATGGTCTGCTCGATCTGTTGAATGAGAATCTAAACGAGGCTCCGCTCTATGAGCCGATCCACTTGTCGGGCGACGACATCGAGGTGGCGATAGCCCACGGAACGGGGTATGGCGAGAGCTACTTCTCGTTCGTCAATGGTCAATACACCTCGCAGGGAGGAACCCACCAAGCGGCTTTTCGTGAGGCGATAGCCAAGACGATAAAGGATTTTTTTAGAAAAGATTACGACCCATCAGATATCAGAACCTCGATCATAGCGGCGATCTCGGTGAAGGTGACAGACCCAGTCTTTGAGTCACAGACCAAGATCAAGCTCGGCTCGAAGGAGGTGGAGCCTGGTGTCTCGATGCGAAACTTCGTGATGGAGTTCTTGACCCAGAAGTTGGATAACTTCCTCCACAAACACTCCGAGACAGCGCAGATCCTACAACGCAAGATCGTCGATAACGAGAGGGAGCGAAAGGCGATCTCGGGTGTCAAGAAGAAGGCTCGCGAGGCGGCAAAGAAGGTCTCGCTCAACAATAAGAAGCTGAGAGATTGCAAGATCCACCTCACCTCGAAGAGTGATCTGGCCGAGCAGTCGATGATCTTCATCACGGAGGGAGATTCAGCCTCGGGATCAATCACCTCGAGCAGAGATGTGAGGACTCAGGCGGTCTTTTCGTTGAGGGGTAAACCTCTGAATAGCTATGGTCTGACCAAGAAGATAGTCTACGAGAATGAGGAGTTTAACCTGTTGCAGGCGGCTCTCAACATCGAGGAGGATATGGAGAATTTGAGGTACAACAAGGTCGTCGTCGCAACCGATGCCGATGTCGATGGTATGCACATCCGCCTTCTGCTGCTCACCTTCTTCTTGCAGTTCTTCCCCGATGTGATCCGAGGCGGACACCTCTACATCTTGCAGACCCCCCTCTTTAGGGTGCGAAATAAGAAGTTGACCTTCTACTGCTACAACGACGAGGAGCGGTTGGCAGCGATCAAGAAGTGTGGCTCCACAGCGGAGATAACCCGATTCAAGGGTCTGGGAGAGATCTCGGCCTCGGAGTTCAAGGCCTTCATCGGCGACGACATTAGGCTCGACAAGGTGAGGATGACCAAGGATGATCCGATCCACGATATGTTGGAGTTCTATATGGGAAAGAATAGTTTCGAGCGTCAGGGCTTTATCATAAACAACCTGCGTGTAGAGGAGGATATTGTCGAATCAGATTCAGAAAAGATTTAAGAATATGAGTGAAGAGTTCGAAGAGGGTGTAGTAGAGCAGTTGTCGACTGAGATCAACCTGCCGCAGCGCACCAAAGGTAAGTACGAGAAGCTCACCAGCGAGGAGGCCTCGATGCGCAAGCTCACGGGTATGTATAAGAGTTGGTTTTTGGATTACGCCTCATACGTGATCTTGGAGCGAGCTGTGCCTCATCTTCACGATGGTTTGAAGCCTGTTCAGCGACGCATCCTCCACGCAATGAAGGTGGTCGACGATGGCCGTTATAATAAGGTGGCCAATGTGGTGGGTCAGACTATGCAATATCACCCCCACGGAGATGCCTCGATCAAGGATGCGATGGTCCAGATCGGACAGAAGGATCTGTTGATCGACTGCCAAGGAAACTGGGGTAACATCCTAACGGGTGACTCGGCGGCGGCAGGTCGATATATCGAGGCTCGACTGTCGAAGTTCGCCTTAGATGTGGTCTTTAATCGCAAGACCACCGAGTGGATGCTCTCCTACGATGGGCGTAAGGAGGAGCCTGTGACGTTGCCCGTGAAGTTCCCACTTCTGTTGGCTCAGGGCTCCGATGGTATCGCCGTTGGTTTGGCCTCGAAGATCTTGCCTCACAACTTTTTGGAGCTTATAGATGCCTCGATTGCCTATCTCAAAGGTCAGCCGTTCTGTTTGTTGCCCGACTTTGTGACGGGAGGAATGATGGATGCTTCGGCCTATAACGATGGGTTGAGGGGTGGTGCTGTCAAGGTGAGGGCCAAGATCTCGAAGATAGATCGGAGGACTTTGGCGATCACGGAGATCCCCTATGGAACGACCACCGAGTCGATCAAACAGTCGATCATCAAGGCCAACGACAAGGGCAAGATAAAGATCAAAAAGGTAGATGATAACACAGCCGAGAAGGTAGAGATCATAGTTCAGGTGGCGGCCGACGAGTCGAGCGACAGAACGATCGACGCACTCTACGCCTTCACCGATTGCGAGGTCTCGATCTCGCCAAACTCGTGCGTCATATTGGATGATAAACCCCATTTTATGGGTGTGAACGAGATCCTAAGCCGCACGGCCGACCACACAAAAGAGCTGCTCAAAATGGAGCTGCTCATCAAGTTGGGCGAGCTCAACGAGAGGTGGCACGCCGCCTCGTTGGAGAGGATCTTCATCGAGAATAGACTCTATCAGCTGATCGAGGGGTGCACAACCCGAGACGAGGCCTATGTGGCGGTAGATGGTGGTTTGGAGCCATTCAAGAAGAAGCTAAGACGTGAGGTGACAATGGAGGATGTAGAGAGGCTCACCGAGCTAAAGTTCATCCGCATCTCGAGATACGACACCGACAAGGCCGACAACGAGATCAAGCAGATCGAGGAGGATATCAAGGCGACGCAATATAACCTCGATAATTTGGTAGCCTTTGCGGTGGCCTACTACAAGAGGATCAGAGATAAATATGGCAAGGGACGTGAGCGCCGTTGCGAGCTAAGGGCATTCGACCAGATCGAGGCTACGAAGGTGGCGGTGACAAATGCGAAGCTCTATGTCGACCGAGCCGAGGGATTCTTCGGAATCGGCCGTTCGATGAAGGAGAGCGAGTTTGTCTGTGACTGCTCCGACATCGACGATGTTATTGTGATGACCAAGGATGGCCGCTATATGATCACGAAGGTGAGCGAGAAGGCCTTCTTCGCCAAGGGGATCCACTTCATAGGGGTCTTTAAGCGCAATGATGAGAGGACGATCTATAACTTACTATATAGAGATGGCCGTGATGGTGCGATAATGATGAAGCGATGCGCCATCAAGGGGATCACTCGTGACAAGGAGTATAACATCACCAAGGGGACACCCAAGAGCGAGATCTTGTACCTCTCGGTCAACCCAAATGGCGAGGCCGAGGTGTTGAAGGTGAGCTTCAAGCCACGACCACGACTCAAGAAGTTGGTGGTCGATCTCGACCTCTCGGAGCTTGCGATCAAGGGGCGTGCCAGCCAAGGAAATCTCTTCTCTCGATATGGGGTCCACAGAATCTCGGTCAAGAGCCGTGGGGTCTCGACCCTTGCTGGTCAGATGATCTGGTATGATGGCGATGTGAGGCGACTCAACTGCGACGAGCACGGAGAGGCGCTGGGTGAGTTTAAGGGCGATGATAAGTTGATTGTCTGGACAGCTCGCAACCAATACTACATCACAGGATTCGACGTTATGCAACACTTCCCCGACGACACAATCCGTGTCGAGAGGTATATCTCGGGCAAGGTCTATGCGTTGTGTTATTTCGACCGAGAGCAGGGCTTCTACTATATGAAACGCTTCGAGGTGGAGTCGAGCGATAAGCTGCAATACTTCCTGAGCGAAGATGGTCAGTGTGATCTGATCTGTTCGACCGATTCATTGGGAGCTAAGTTGATGGTGAGTTATTCGGGGGCGCACAGACACCGCCCAGCGGACGAGGTAGATGTAGATTCGTTTATCGCCGTGAAGAGCCACCGAGCTAAGGGCAAGAGGATCACCACGATGGAGGTTGCGGCGTTGAGATTTGTCGAGCCCGAGATCGAGGAGGTAGAGGAGATAGAGGAGGCCGAAGAGGCCACGGATATGGAGATGGAAAACGGAAAACCCGAGATCCCATCAGATGCTAATAGAGGTGCTATCGACGACGATTCTATGGAGTCCACAGAGTCCGACTCGGAGCAGTTGATACTTTTTTAATATAGGAATAAGCCGATGTTGATCTTTTTGATTGGATATATGGGGTGTGGCAAGAGCACAATAGGCCGCAAGCTTTCGACCCGTTTGGGATGGTCGCTTGTCGACACCGATGCCCTGATCGAGCAGCGAGCAGGGATGAGTGTCGGTGAGATATTCGACCGCTATGGCGAGTCTCGCTTTCGTGAGATGGAGCAAGAGTTGGTGGCCGAGTTGGTGCAGGATGGCCGAGATAGGGTTGTCTCAACGGGCGGAGGTCTGCCGATGTGGGGCGAGAATATGGAGATGATAAATCGAGCTGGTGAGACGATCTATATCGCTCGCACGGCCGAAAATATCGCCTCACGATTGAGCCCTCACGGACGAGAGAAACGCCCAAAGTTGAGGGGCCTATCGGACGAGGAGTTGGTCGAGTTTATGGCCGAGAACATCGCCCAGCGTGACCCAACCTATCGACGTGCGAAGTTGGTGATCGAGGCGGTGCCGATGAGTGATTACCAGATTTTGGAGACCATTAAGGAGCATATTAAAAATATAAAGTAAACGATGGCGAACTCATCCTCTCCCATAGGGCTCTATGATTCGGGTTTTGGTGGTTTGACTGTGTGGCGTGCGATTCGAGATCGTCTGCCTAAGGAGTCGATGATCTACTTGGGCGATGGGCTAAATTGCCCCTATGGATCGAAGAGCCGTGAGATGATCGAGGAGTATGCCGACCGAGCCGTAGGTGAGCTATTGGCAGCAGGGTGCAAGATGGTCGTCGTGGCGTGTAACACCGCAACAGCGGCGGCGATAGAGTCTCTGAGGGCGAAGTATACCGATGTCGATATCGTCGGGATGGAGCCAGCGGTGAAGCCAGCCTGTTTGGCGACAAAGAGTGGGGTAGTGGGTGTTTTGGCTACGGAGCGGAGCTTGGAGGGTGATCTTTTTCACCGAACAGCTGCCCGATACTCCGACAAGGTGAGGGTTATAGCTCGCTTTGGAGCAGGATTTGTCGAGATTGTGGAGTCGGATAAGGAGCAGAGTGAGGAGGCCGAGCAGAGGGTGCGTGAGATCGTGGGGCCGATGGTGGCCGAGGGGGTCGATCAGATTGTGTTGGGGTGTAGTCACTACCCATTCTTGATCCCCGTATTTCGACGTGTCGCCCCCGAGGTGAATATAATAGACCCTTCGCCAGCGGTTGCCCGACGAGTGGAGCAGCTCTTAGAGGCCAAGGGATTGCTTTTTAAAGGCGATGTTTCCGAGGCGAGCTACGAGTTTTTGAGCTTCGCAGGCGATGAGTATAGAGAGAGATTACGTCGAAAGGCGATGATGAATAGATAAAGGTTAAGAAAACGGAAAACTGAAAAGGAAAATGGCAACAACTCAAAATAGGAAAAAAAGTGTGAAAAAGGGGGCAAACGACCTCTCGAATATGGATATGGCCCGTTGGTCGGTGGGTGTGATGACGCTCATCGTGGGCCTCTTCACCTTCATCTCGATCATCTTCTACTTCTTCGATTGGAAGAGCGACTATGATTTGGTGACAAAGAGCGTAGTCTCAAGCCCAGATGTTGTGGCTCAGGGAGTTATCAACCCTTGTGGCCCGTTGGGTGCGTGGCTTGCCGAGCAGTTGATCGGGCGTTCGTTTGGTCTGATGGGTATAATTATCCCTCTGCTTATGATTATTCTGAGCCTTCGGATCGTGAAGTTGATGCCGCTGAAGTTCAACCGCACCGCACTTAGTTTGTCGATGGTCCTCTTTTGCGGATCGTTCTCTCTGGGCTTTATCTTTGGCGAGAATTGGGGTGTCTTTAATAGCGGATTGGGGGGGCTCTATGGCATCGAGATCACCAACTTCGTCGAGGGGATTATCGGACCAATTGGTACGGTGCTCTTGATATTGGGAATGTGGGCAGGCACAGCTGTCTTTATCAACCGTAACTTCATCAAGACGGTGAATAAGGCAGGAAGCGCCGCTCTCGATAGCGGAGGCAAGATCGTCACAAACATCGTGAAGGTGGGGGCTCTACGAGATAAGCGATCGAGGGATGAAGCTGCGGAGTCGGAGGTGACACCTGATATCGAGGAGGAGACCATAAGCCAAATAGAGGCCGAAATAGAGACAGAAGCAGAGACAGCGGAGAGCGACGAAGAGGATCTCTCAAACTTCGATGAGTTCGTAGATGAGGAGTTAGCCCGTGAGGGTGAGACATATACGGTGGACGATGGCGAGGGAGTCAGCGTAACCATCGAGAGCAAAGAGATGGAGATGGTGAGCGAAGAGGATGTAGAGCAGGATCTCTACGACCCGATGCTCGACCTCAATAGCTATACGCCGCCGCCAGTCTCGCTGTTGGTCGATTACCAGTCGAAGTCGGATGTCACGGAGGTGGAGATCCTCGACAACAAATCGCTGATTGAGGAGACGTTGAAGTATTTCGGAATCCCAATCCAGCAGATCAAGGCGACGATCGGACCAACAATCACCCTCTATGAGATTGTGCAGGCGCAGGGTGTCAAGATCTCGAAGATCCAAGGCCTCGAAAACGATATCGCTCAGAGCCTAAAGGCGGAGACAGGAATCCGTATCATCGCCCCAATACCAGGACGTGGAACGATCGGAATCGAGGTGCCAAATATCAATAAGCAGGTGGTCTCGATGTACTCCTCGATCCTCTCGCAGAGGTTTCAAGATCTACGAGCCGAGTTGCCAATCGTTGTGGGTCGCACGATCCAAAATGAGCCCTATGTATTCGATCTGGCCAAGATGCCTCACCTCCTCGTCGCAGGAGCTACGGGACAGGGTAAGTCGGTGGGTCTCAACGCTATAATCACCTCGCTGCTCTATCGCAAGCACCCATCACAGTTGAAGTTTGTGATGATCGACCCCAAGATGGTGGAGTTTACGCCATACAAGGGGTTGGAGCACCACTTTATGGCCAAGATGGAGTCGGAGGATGATGTTATCATCACCGACCCGAAGAAGGCTGTCAACACCCTGAATGCTTGTTGCGAGGAGATGGAGAAGAGGTTGAAGTTACTCTCCGATGCCTCGGTGCGTAACATCGTGGAGTACAACACCAAGTTCTCTCATAGGAGGTTGAACCCCGAGAAGGGCCACTTCTATATGCCCTATATCGTCGTTATCGTCGACGAGTTTGCCGACCTGATTATGATGTCACGAGAGGTCGAGACCCCCGTTATGCGCCTCGCTCAGAAGGCCCGAGCTGTGGGTATCCACCTCATCATCGCTACTCAGCGACCCGACGTGAAGGTTATCACGGGAGGTATCAAGGCCAACTTCCCTGCCCGTATCGCCTTTAGGGTGATGCAGATGATCGACTCACGAACAATCATCGACCAGCCAGGGGCCAACCTCTTGATCGGACGTGGAGATATGTTGTTTAAGAAGGATGGTGAGCTGACACGTGTCCAGTGTTCGTTGGTCGAGACCGACGAGGTGGGGCGTATCGTGGAGCATATCGAGCAGCAGCAGGGCTATCCACAGGCCTATCTTCTTCCCGACTACTCACCCGAGTCGGGCGATGGAATTGATAATTTGGGCGAGAATGGCCCAGCGATCAAGTATGACCTTTTGTTTGCCGACATAGCACGTGCAGCGGTCTCGGGG
Source organism: Rikenellaceae bacterium (assembly GCA_047178625.1). GTDB lineage: Bacteria > Bacteroidota > Bacteroidia > Bacteroidales > Rikenellaceae > Alistipes. The sequence continues at coordinate 16,281 of JBCQTJ010000005.1, read as the reverse complement.
GGCGGAATATCGACCTCGGCGATCCAGCGCAACTATGAGGTGGGCTTCAACCGAGCAGGGCGAATTATGACCCAGTTGGAGAGGGCTGGCATCGTGGGAAGGCAGGAGGGTGCTAAGCCTCGTGAGATACTCTTCTATGATATGCAGTCGTTGGAGGCTAAGTTGCAGAGTTTGGGATTATTTTAGAGTTCTATGAGTAGGGTTTCTACACTCGTTGTGGCGTTCATCGTCGCCTCGTCGTCGGCTCTTTTGGCCTCGTCGCTCGACGATATGACCAGAGCGATCGAGGCGTTGGGGCGCTACGAGGTGGGGTTCTCGATGAGATACAACGAACACCCCATAGCTGAGATAGGGCGTTATAGGGTCGATGGAGATAGCTTCTCGATCGAATACCCCGACCTACAGATCTTCTGCGATGGCGAGCTCCGATACACGGTGAATCACCTCACGAGGGAGGTCATTGTGGAGAGGGCAACCATAGAGGATGATGTGCAGATCATTGTGAACAACCCCTCGAAGACCTTCAAAGCCTTGGAGAGGGTATATAGGTTCCGTGAGGAGGCGAGCGAAGGGGGCGGAGTAAAGCTCCTGCTAACCCCAAAGCTAATCGCCAAATCAAAAATCGAGAGCTCCGAGATAGAGTTAGACCCTAAGACGAAGCTCCCGATAAGTGTGAAATATTTGGCCAAAGATGAGGTGATATGTATCGAGATCAGCCACTTTGAGAGCCTCCCTGAACCCCTCGCCTTTAGCTATCCCGACGACTATTATTTGATTGATCTGAGGTGATTTTTTTGCTGAGTCTTTCTGAGTCCTACTGAGTCTGACTCAGAGAATCTCAGAAAGACCCAGAAAGACCCAGAACCCCTCAAGGCCGTTCAAGCAACCGCTCCAAAACCACCCGAACCTCTTCGACACTAACCCCCAAAAGCCGCATCTGGCGAGCCACCTCGTGGAGAGTACTCTCAAATAGAATACTACGCTGTTGTTGGGTGACAATCCCCTTGGCCTCGGAGCTGACGAAGAAGCCGATGCCTCGTCGGTTGTAGATCACACCTCGCTCGGCAAGCCACTCATAGGCTCGCATCACAGTGTTGGGGTTGACCTCCAACTCCGCACCCAACTCTCGCACCGAGGGTATGCGCTCCCCCTCTCGCCACGTGAGAGAGAGTATCTTGTTCGATATGAGCTCGCATATCTGAAGATATATCGGTTTTGAGTCGTTAAAAGTCATAGTATGAGTTCATTTTTGTTTGGCCATCCTTGTTCGATACACTTATCTTGGCGTACTCCTCGTCGGAGAGCCACTTTACCCGTGGTGAGTTCTCGATTACGACCTCCACCTCGTCGGCACACTTGATACACCAGTTCACCTCTCGATACTCGTCGATGTAGAGGGTGCGATCCTCGATGTAGATATGGTCAATATCCTTGTTCGTCACCATCCCTCGTGCCATCCATCTCACATCGCTCGGGGTCCCCTCTTTGAGGTGATATAGCTCGATCTTGGCCGCAGAGTTGCGGATCACGATGCGTTCGATCTCTTGGTTGTCGGTGATCTGAGCCACCGCTATGACGTGCTGATACGCCTTGTGTGCGTGGTAGTAGACAAAGCCTAATCCGATAATTAGACCAACCACATATAGTGCAATAATTGTTAAATCATACTTTTTCATAATCCTATCTTTTTTAATTCATAGTTTTTGGGATCAACACTTCGAGGTGTCGCTCCAACTCATCTGCGGTGAAGTCCATCGCCACAATTCGACCATCTCGATCAAGTAGAATGACCTTGCCGCCCGAGTTGCCAGCCCCATATTTCGTCCATATCTTGCCCTCGTCGTTTAGCTCCACTAAGTTGAGCCACTCCAAACCTAAGCGCTCGATGGCGGCACTCATTGCCTTGGTGTTGCCCCTCTCTCGTGCGACGCCCACAATCTCAAACCCTCGCTCTCGGTACCTCTCCCATATCGGAATAAAGGATTTGCTCGTCTGCATACAGGGTCCACACCACGAGGCCCATAGATCTAAAACCGCAACTTTACCCTCGATGAGCTCCGAGAGTCGGTGTGAGCGGCCATCTATGTCGGGTGCCTCAAAATCCACGAAACTACTACCAACCTGCACCTTCGTCGCCTCTAACATCTCCGAGATCTTGATCGCCATAGGGTTGTCGGCATATCTCTTCGCGAAGTAGTGCTCGAAGATCTCAGCGTAGAGTGCATCTTTATCCTTGTTGGTACTAAATCTGTTGCTGACAACATACATATATAGCTTAGCTAACGACGCCTCGTTGGACTCACGCCTGATCTTCGCTAACACCTCATTCTCGACTGCCTGCGAGGTCTCGATTAGCTTCCTATATATTACATTGCCCTCATCGTTATACATTCTCTCTTCTGTGCGAAGCTCATCGAGCCTGTGAAATATCTTGCTCTTACCATCTTGGCTAAGTCCATCTATCGAGAGTGAGTCGAGACAGCTCTTATACTCTGTGGAGTAGGCCGCCTCTCCCAACTCATCATACAGCTTTGTTAGTAGGGACTCGATTGTCGCTCCATATTTCGATCTAATACCACTATCAAGGTATGCGAACTTCTCATTTAGCTTGCCACCTTCGATCCTATTATCCTCGAATCTGTCCTTTGCGTTAAGCTCAAATTCGATGGTGCCATCCTCCAACATAAAGTTGATAGGTCGCCAACTCCCTTTGGTGATCTCATCCTTGAAGGTTATAGAGTATATCTCGCTCTTCTCGAAGGGTATGGAGAGAGAGAATGTGCCATCGTCGCCCACCTTGACTTTTGTAGGCTCCACCACACGTGAGTCGCTGTTTGCAGGGGCCACCCACAACTCTTTTGACTCTGGTCGATCTATGACTCGCCCCCGAATAACACAGCTCTTTTGGGCCATAGCTCCCCACGATGAGAGGAGTAATGTTGTTAAAACTACTATTTTTATCATAATCGTTTATTTGCTAAGTGAGAGAGACTTTAATTTGCGCCAAAAGACCCATTGGTAGACTATTGTGTAGATTAGCGTTACGAGGGCTAATAGGTTTACCACTACGATGTTATTGATGAATAGTGGGGTGTAGGAAGGGTATAGCTGCCCTCGGAAGTGCCACGGTGTGCTGAGCTCGCTTGCTGCGATCTGCGCTGGGAAGAACTCTGCAAAGAGCCATATTAGAACGAACCAAAGGGCGGCGTGAGCTGCAATATTCTTGAAGGTGGCAAACCTCTGGAACGTCACCTTGCCCCACATCAGAGTCGACAAAACTCCGCTATATAGACCTATGCAGGCAATCACAACTGACGATGCGTACTCATCAACATCTCTAAAGATGTCACTAAAGATGTTGGAGAGCGAGAAGATATCTACACGATGCATACCCTCGGCTACAATCCCATCTGTTGAGCGCCAAATATTCTGCAACCCGATGAAAACACGTGACCCCTCGCCAAAGAAGTAGAGCCGCTCGACCAAAGAGGAGCCGATCCAAAAGATCACCAAATAGAGGCTCAAAGCGACAACCGTGGAGTTGAGAATCACAAAGATATATCGCTCGAAGGTCGAGACGGGGATGAGCATATCTTTCATCGTGAAGCACCCTCCGCCACTCTGCTTGTCGAAGCTCGACAGCGAGAACTCCACAAAGAGGCCAATGAATATCGCCCCCACAAGGAAAAAGGCTGTGTAGAAGGTGCTTCTAACACTTGCGATGATGTATTTAGAGCTTCCGATTGTCTCCTTCAACATCTTGAAGGGATTCATATTACAACAGAGCGTAATGACGAAGAATAGAGCCACTGCAAGGAGTATAGCGTAGGTTCCACGTCTGTTATAATAGTGGAGCTTGGCGTAGCTCACAAAGCGATTGAGGTTGAATATATCGTTCATAATCTTATAGTGTTAGAAGGTTCTTAATTTGGGCGGATTGAGCGACAGAGGCGTTGAACAGCAGCTCCATATCGACCCTGCTCTCCTCGCCATCTTGGTTCTCTACCACGCCATAGCGCCCAAGCAGAGAGCTCTCCTCGTAGATCGCCTCCTCGCACTCGTGTAGTTTTCTAAACGATAGGCAGTTGGCGATGGTCTCGATCGAGGCGTTGACGATGATTTCGCTCTCGTTGAGGATCATCACGGTGTCGATCAGCGACTCCAGATCACGTACTTGGTGGGTCGATATGACGATCACCCTCTCATCTCCCGAGATCGAGGAGAGGACCTTTCGGAATTGGCTCTTCGATGGGATGTCGAGGCCGTTGGTGGGCTCATCCATAATTAACACTTTGGTGTTGCAGGCGAGGGCAAAGGCGATTGCCGCCTTCTTCTTTTGGCCCAGCGACATCGAACTTAGTTTTATCCCCATCTCAATCTCGAACTCCCCCATATAGCGGAGCAGGTTGGGGTGGGAGAAGTTGGGGTAGAATGGCGACATAAGTTGGGCGTAAGCCTTCATCGTCATCTGTGGGGTGTAGATCTCCTCGGGGAGGTAGCTGATCTCGGCCATCACCGAGGGGAGGCGATGAGAGGCCTCCTTGTCGAGGATCTTTACCTCTCCCTTGTCGGGGATCAACATTCCACTGAGGAGTTTTAGCAAGGTGCTCTTGCCACTTCCGTTGAGCCCCAATAGGCCGTAGATATGGCCTCCGTGTAGCTCTAACTCTAACTCACGGAAGATCTGCTTTCGCTCTAAGAGGGCTTCGTAGACGAAATTTAGGTTGGTTATCTTGATCATTTTGTTTGTAGTTTAGTGTGTTAGTATCCTAATACACTGCAAACATAATTGTAAAGATCTATATATCCAAATTTTTTCTCGTTTATTTGTTGAAAATCAATAGATTCGCTGAAGAACCTTCTCGGCATACCTCTCGCCAAGGATAATCTGCCCCTCTCGGCTAAAGTGCGGATCGCTCTTATCCGCCCTCATACCTGCCCCCTCGGCGCTGATGTAGTCGCTATTGGGGATCACATCCCCGATCGAGTGCAACATCTCGTTGAAGGCAGGCGAGCTCTCTCGCCAATATCCCAACTCGCCAGCGACGAAGTAGAGCCTCTTATCTCTCAACTCACCTCGTAGCGACTCGACCAAAACTTTAAGTCTACCCATATATAGCTCACGCTTCTGATCTGAGCTGTCGGAACACCCTTGGTGCCAGATAACACCCTTTAGCTCACCTCCCTGCGCAATCGCCTGCTTTGTTCGTCGCACAGCCTCCTCGAAGAACTTCGTCTTGTCGTTGTCGGGTGCCCACTCCTCTATGCTGCTGCCTCCTCGTGCATTCACCACCAATAGGATCTTGCGACCCGTCTCACGGTGGAGCTTCTCGCCAAAGCTCAGCGATGGGCCGATCTGCTGCATCGACATCCCTTTGCGGATGGTGGAGTATTGGTTCAGTGGGTTGCGAGCCTCCACGATCTGCCCATCTCGGTCGAGGATGTAGACCCCCTCGATGCTCTTTAGTGTGTCGCTCTCCGTCATATAGCCTCGCCCTGCCATATTCGACTGCCCGATCATTAGATATAGGTCATATTCGGCCTTGGCTCTGCTCTTTGCCTCGCTGGGTAGGGTAGCGACGAGTAGTATGATTAATGTGATAAGTTGTGCTATTCTCTTCATAATTGTAAAGATACACTTTCTATCTTTAGAATCATAATTTTCGTAAGATATATTGCATATATGGCGCAGGGAAATCTCCCGTCAGGGTGCTTAGTCTCACCACAGGGTTTTCGAGGGTGCCTCACACCGAGGGCGTAACCTCATATTTATCCTCGATCTCAGCGTCGACGATTAGCCTCTGTTTTGATGGATTGTAGATATATTCCATCTCGATTGCGGTGAGTGAGGGGGTACGCTCTATGATTGTGCCCTGCTCGCAGTTGTCGTGAACAGTGCTTAGGCAGAATTGCCACGAGATCTTTCCCGCCTCGAAATTGTCTTGATTGATCCAGATCTTTTTTGTGGGTAGATAGATCTCTTTGCCGATGAACTCCCTCGTGCCATCTAATAGGGTCTCTCTTTTCATTTGCTTGGTGTTTTTGGTTTTGTTCGTGCACCTGCAAAAAATGGCACGAACCTCGAATGTCTATACTCCCAGGCATCGGCAAACACCCACGTAAACAACAAACGAGAGTCCGTGCCATAGGGATATGACAAAGACTCTGCTTGTTTATTGTTTACGTTAAATTTTGCCGATTTAGGGAGTATCAATAAACAGCTAAAAGCTAATATGTATTTTTTCTTCTTCTTCTCTTCTTTCAAATATTTTCTGAATACAAAGATAACCAAAATATCATATAAAACAAAAAAAAGACCCCTCGCAGCAAGCTACAAGGAGTCCCTATTAAATATAGGTATAGACTACCAGTTCAAGATCTTCTTGAAGTCATACTCTGCTGGGTTAGCTACATAAGCCTTAGCAGCCTCGTAGTCCGCCTCAGTTACGTAGCTAAGAACGGTGTTGATCACGTTGTTAACCTTGTCTGAGTTGATGTCAACCAAACGTGGTGGGATCTTTCCAGTTGCTGGATCCTGAAGATCTGACAAGTAGAGTGGTGATACGTTACCCTCTGAGTTAACGTAAACCATACAACCAGTCTTACCCTCTGAGAATAGCTGATAAACACCCATTCCAAGCTCTGAGCAATATGTCAAGTCAAATGCGATTGGAGTCTGGCAACGAACCTCGTATCCGATCTCTACTGGACGGCTCTTCACCTTAAGGCCGATCTCCGACAACTTGTTCTCCAACATCTCGTTGAAGATGTGTGCCTTAGATACCTTACCCAACTCTGGGTGTCCGTGGTCGTCATAAGAGAAGTTGATACCGCTCTTCTTGATCTCCTCGTCCGAAAGCTCGTGGAATACACCCTCAGAGATCATCGCAACACCATAATCCATTCCGATCAACTTTCTCTTGATGATCGACGAAACTACAAGGTTTACGATCTTCTCAACAGTGATCTCAGTCTTGTTGAACATCTCTGGGATAACGATCATAGGGTAGTGGCAAGCCTCACCAATACCAAATGCAAGGTGTCCTGCCGAACGACCCATCGCCGCTACTACGAACCAGTTTCCGCTGGTCTTAGCGTCGCAATATGTTGTTGTTCCGATAACCGCACCGCTCGCCTTAGCCGACTCGTAACCGAATGTTGGTGAGCCTGCTGGAAGAGGAAGGTCGTTGTCGATAGTCTTTGGGACGTGGATGTTAGCGATCTCATACTTCTTGTCGGCAAGGAACTTCGCAATGCGGTTCGCTGTCGATGCTGTATCGTCGCCACCAACTGTCACCAACAACTTGATGTTGTTCTTTACAAAGAAGTCAAGGTTGAAGTTGTTCTCGAAATCTGAATCCTTTGGCTTGAAACGGCTCATCTGAAGGTATGAACCACCACGGTTGAAGATGTCGTCAGCCAATGGGAATGAGATCTCCTCGAAGCGTGGGTTTGGGTTGAATAGACCAGAGTATCCAGCGTGAAGGCCGATTACTGTGTATCCTCTCTGAAGGAAAGTCTTTGCTACGCTACCTACTACGGTGTTCATTCCAGGGGCTGGACCACCACCTGTCAAAATTGCAATTGCTTGTTTCATCTTGTTGTGATATTTTATTTGTTTTAATGTTTTATATATTTGTGCCCCAAAGTTATGGATTTTTTGACTAATTGCCAAATTTTATCGCCTCTTGTTGGGTGTATTAATAAAAAATAGGGGAAACTAAATTAGCCCCCCTATTAACTCAATGTATCTATGATTACATAATCACTTTTACGTTGATCGCCTGCTCGCCCTTGTTACCAGTTGTGAGATCAAACTCTACCTCTTGCTTCTCAACGAGAGATTTGAAACCCTCTGATTCGATACCAGAAAAGTGTACAAAGTACTCCTTTCCATCCTCGCTTGCGATGAATCCGTAGCCTTTCTTGCTATCGAACCATTTTACTGAACCTGTCATAAAAAATTTATTTGTTAATTGATGAATTGTTTCCACAAAGTAAGTCAAAAAGTATTGATTACCAAAATTTTCGACCGCTTTTTTTTGTTAAAATGTGATTTTAATTATATTTATGGTCCAAGATAGTACTCTCAGAGCCTCACAGCCACTTTTTTCTTAAGGCCTCGATTCGCTTAATTGAGCTGTCGAGTTGCTCTTCGGTGATAATTCCAGCCTTCACAGCGTTTGTTACCGCCTCGATGAAAGCCCCTGCGACGTCTGAGTTGTTGTCCCTTCGGCTTATAATAAATAGGTCTACCCCTGCATTTATCGCCAACGAGATCGCCTCCTCGAAGCCATAGTTGTCGGTGATCGCCCTCATCTGCATATCATCCGAGACAACCACACCATCCCATCCTAACTCGCCTCTGAGTAGCCCCTCGATAGTAGGCCTCGATAGGGTAGCAGGGTAGTCGGGGTCGATCGAGGTGTTGAATAGGTGGCTCACCATAATCATATCGCATAGCTCCTCCTTGATTAACTCTCGATATGGGGTGAGCTCTCTACGCTGCCACGTATTGGTGATGTCGGTCAGCCCGAGGTGGCTATCTGCCTTTGCGCTGCCGTGTCCTGGGAAGTGTTTTAACGATGTCGCTACGTTGCGTTTGTGGTGCTCCTCGATGTAGACCTTGGCCAACTCACTCACCCTCATCTCATCTTCCGAGAAGCTACGTCCGATCGCTCCGATGGCAGGCGATGTCTTGTTGATGTTGAGATCCAAAACGGGCGAGAAGTTTAGGTTGATTCCCACCGAAGCGACCTCCGAGGCGATCGTTTGGGCAGTTTGAAGGGCATACTCCACACCCTCCGAGGCCCCAACCTCAGCTTGAGAAGGCATCTCCTCGAAGCCATATTTGCTCTTCATCCTATTCACCTTGCCACCCTCTTGGTCGATCGCCACAAAGAGTGGAGTTGGCGAGAGCGCCTGCATCTGAGCTATGAAACTCTGCATCTTCTCACGAGATTGCTCCGCAGCGATGTTGTTCTCGAAGAGGATCACCCCCGAGACACCTCGCTCCTTGACATCACGAATCACGGGGTTCCCCTCGGTTAGCTCGTTGCCAATGACCCCCACGATGAGCAGCTTGGCCGCCTTCTCCTCGATGCTTAGTGACTTGGGCGAGGCGTTGCAGCTAATCAAGGTGATGATTATAAGAGATACAAGTGTTTGTCTCATATTATCTGCGAGTTACATTGTTACCTCCGTCGTGTGATTCATATTCAGTCCCATTTTTATCTTTGTAGTATTTTTCTCCAAATAACCCACCGCCGCTCTCTTTAAGTTCTATGCCACCTTCTGTGCGGAGTGTTTTCTTTCCGTTCCCCATTCCACCTAAATACATAAGAACTAATAGTACAGTAGCTAAAAGTAGTGCTATAAATGAGGAGATAATTCCTACTCCACACATAAAGATAGAAAGTATAGTGAGATATAAAATCTTTGAAATTATACCACTAACACCCTTTATCTGTATTATAGACGTGTATACTATGTGAGCCATCGACGCACCAAAGACAATGATTGATATAATGAGGAACGGTTTTGCATCACCATCCCATTCAAAAACTTCAGTTAATATCCACGATGAACCAGCGATTGCTCCCGATATAGCGGCAATAATTAGGTTAATTAATCCAAATTCACTACGACCAATAACATCTGCGAAAAAAGCGTGGTCGATTTGGGTGAATTTTTTAATAAGAAAGTATCCTGCTATAAGTGCGATGATGCAATAAACGATAAACATAATTTTTTCTCCTAATATTTAAATGTATATAACTATGATACTTATAAATGCTGCAAATGTAGCAATACTCGAAACGATGGCGATTGCTCGACGACGAACAGAGATGGTAAAAATCTCTTCTTTTTGATACTCCGACTCCTGTTCGTTAGTGTCAAATTCATTCATATTACTTCGCGCTCTACTCATCATCCAAAATCCGATAATGTATAGAGCGGGTTCTACCCAGCGAATTATTTGGTATATGACGAGTGGTATTGATATACCACTAAAGAAACGGATTGCTACTAAGGCCGAAAATATTGCAGATGCCGAGAAGGCTATTTGTAATACAATTAATGATTTGTCTTCATTATCACGTTTTAATAGCCTTGAATAGATTATTAGCAAGAGGTAAAATATTATATTTATAATGAAGAATATACCACTTGTATTAGAATGTGGTTGAGATAATGCCACAATAGGGAGTGAGAATGCGATATTTCGCAATGCTCTGTATACAATAAGTCCTATCCATATATTTGCAAAGATTTTTTTTGATGTGGGTAAGGTCGTTTTTAAGATGTATAATGAATATAGAAAAATGAGCTCGCATATATATGTAATTATACCCGTTAGTGTGGGGTTATAAGACATAGGTATCAATGATGCAATATTAGGCACAATCATACCTGTGGTAAATAATAGGGCCGAGTATTTGAGCCTTTTTTGGTTTGTATTATGTTGATAGTCCATACTAATTTGATTTTTTTAAGTAATTTATAATTGTTTATTTAGACCTTGAGATAACAACCGCAATCGAGAGCAAGACGCCCAAGACGATGCTAAGTGCCGCCGCAAACAACACCTGATACTCCGCAGGCAACATAAAGGTGATGGTGTGGGCTGGGATCCAAAAGAGAGGAATAGTGCGCTTAAAGACAAAACCCCACTGAGTCTGCCAATCGAGCTTTGCGAACTGCTCACCCATATTGATCGGCTTAAGCAGGCACTTGATAGAGCCTCCGTTAGCGACGATATGTGCGTCGGTGATCTTGTGGAGGGTCATAAACACAGGTGCAAAGACGCTATTCATCATCACCGAGATCGAGAATGCCCCCAACAACTTAGGGTACGAGAATCCGCCACGCATAGCCTCGACAACTCCATCGACCCCTAACGACTGAACCATCGCAGGTGCTCCATTGGCAAAGGTCTTCATCGCAATGGCGATCCACACACCATAGAATCCCCAGAGGATTGCTCGTGGCATAGCGCCAAACTCGGGGAAGGTATATTTTCCGCTCTTGATCCTAAGGCCCAACATCTCGCCAAAGGTCGAGAGGATACCAAACTTTAGGAAAGCGAGGCAGTATGGGTGGGCCATATTTAGCTGGTCGTAGATCTCCTTGGGCACTGAGCTAAGGACAAATGGAAGTGTAACAACAACGATACACAGAAGTAGATAGAGGTCTGATCTCTTGAACATAGTTTTTTAAAGTTAAGTTTTGGTTATTAGTTATTCAATCCAAAAGTAAAAAAAAACCTCCAAATTACCAATCATAAATTGATAATTTAGAGGTTTAATTATAAAAAAGTGGCTTTTATAGCTCTAAGTCAATATTAAACTGCTCTATCCAAGGCAACCCAGCCTCGCCCAGCCTCTCCATAAATGGGTCGGGATTGAACTCCTCGACGTTGAAAACGCCAGCTCCGCTCCACAATCCACGAGCAAACATCTCGGCTCCGAGGGCCGCAGGGACTCCCGTCGTGTAGCTCACCGCCTGAGTTCCAGTCTCGGTGAATGCCGCCTCGTGGTCGCAGTTATTATAAATATAGTATGTTAGCTCCTTGCCATCCTTCACACCCTTGATCCTACAACCGATCGAGGTTTGGCCCGTATAGTTCTCGCCAAGTGATTTTGGGTCGGGAAGGACCGCCTTGAGGAACTGAATTGGGACTATCTCAACGCCATTGTAGATGATCGGGTCGATGCGAGCCATTCCGATGTTCTGAATCACACGAAGGTGGGTGAGGTACTCCTGCCCAAATGTCATCCAGAAACGGGCACGCTTCAAAGTAGGGAAGTTCTTGACCAACGACTCCAACTCCTCGTGATAGATCACATATGACTCCCTCTCTCCGATCTCGGGGTAGTTGAGCCCCTTGTGGATCTGGTGTGGCTCAGTCTCTACCCACTCACCATTCTCGAAGTAGCGACCCTTTTGAGTCACCTCACGGATGTTGATCTCGGGGTTGAAGTTGGTGGCGAAGGCCATTCCGTGATTTCCAGCGTTGCAATCCACGATGTCGAGGTAGTGGATCTCGTCGAAGTGGTGTTTTGCGGCGTGAGCCGTGAAGATAGAGGTGACACCTGGGTCGAATCCGCATCCGAGGATCGCTGTGAGTCCCTTCTCGCGGAAGCGATCTTGATAGGCCCACTGCCACGAATACTCAAACTTCGCCTCATCCTTTGGCTCATAGTTGGCTGTGTCGAGGTAGTTGCAACCACACTCCAAGCAGGCATCCATAATTGTGAGGTCTTGGTATGGTAGGGCAACGTTGATCACGAGGTCGGGGGTATATTTGCGAAATAGGTCGCATAGCTCCTCTACACTGTCGGCATCGACCTGTGCGGTCTGAACACGACCTCCACCGATCGCCTCGGCTATTGCGTCACACTTGCTCTTTGTGCGACTTGCGAGCGTCACCTCGCTCCATATTGGGTTTGCTGCTACTTTGTAGGCTACAACGGTGCCGACACCACCTGCGCCAATAATTAGGACTTTACACATTTTCAATTATATATTTATCGTTCTTAATTTCACTCTCGTATTTGGCCACAAAGATAGGCATTTTTTAGATATCAATCCCAAAAATAGCGATCAAAATGATAGTTTAACGCTGTTGGTGTGGTTGATCCGAAAAAAAATACTACCTTTGTATATTATATGTGCATATAAAAGAGAGAAAATATGGGATTAAGACGACGTGTTTCATTTGGTTTTATGAGTATTGTGGGGGTGTTGCTGCTCTCGGGATTGGTCTCGTTTGTCGAGCTGAATACGTTGAGTAACGATACCGACGAGATCTTGGGTGCCGACCGCCGCTACAAAGTGCTGTCGAGCCAGATGCTCGATGCTCTGCGCAACCACAATGTCGCATTTGTTCAGATGGCGGCCTTTGGCGATCGGAGTTTAGATAGCCTCTGCATCGCCTCGATGGATAGGCTCGATTTTGTGATTGCCGATGCCCAGACCGATGCCCTCGTGCCCGATGTGGTCGACTCGTTGGGGGTGATCGCTGCCCAGCTGCGTGAGGTCTCGACTCGATTCCTCAACGCCCCTAAGTTCGATGCCTCCTATGCCGAGCTCTTCGAGGAGATCCCTAATTTGGACTCGCTCGCCGCCTCTTTCTCGCGTCGTCGATACACCGAGTATCAACCTGCCTATGACCAGATGCTACTCACCATCGACCTCTACATAGCTGAGTCGCAGAACGCACTGATCCCCTCGGCCGACCAGCTCCATCGCAACGCCTATCGAGCGGTGACACCCGTTCTGATCTCGTTGTCGGTGATGATCGTGATCGTTCTGATGTTGTTCTACTTTATGATGACATATAGCGTGGTGCCAGTGATCAATATCAACCGATCGTTGAAGGATTACCTCGCCTATAAAGTCCCATTTGCGCCAAAGGGGGAGCGCCGAGATGAGATGCAGGAGCTTTGCGAGAGGGTCGAGCAGTTGATTAAGCAGGCCAATATTGGCAAAAATAGTAAAGAATAACGGGGGCCGAGATGAGAATTAGTGTCGTATTGCGATATATCGGATTGGTGATGCTCTTTATGGCAGCAGCGATGGTGGCCTCGGCCGTTGTCTCTTATGTTAGCCGTGATAGCTCGTTCTATGTGCTCTTGTTGTCGGCCATTCTGACCGCTCTGTTGGGCTTTTTTCCGCTGATCTTCGTTAAGTCGGAGACCGACATCTCGAATAAGGAGGGCTATTGTATCGTCTTGGGTTCGTGGTTGTTGGCCTGTCTGGTGACAATGTTTCCCTACCTCTTGTGGGGTGGTGAGTTCTCGTTCGTCAACGCTTGGTTCGAGTCGGTCTCGGGCCTTACGACCACTGGAGCCTCGATCTTGCAGGATATCGAGGCGCTGCCACGAGGGCTGCTCTTTTGGAGGATGTTGTCGACGTGGATCGGAGGTATCGGAGTCATTATGTTCTCGTTGGTGATCTTGCCCTCGATCGGAAGGAGTCGAATGACCCTCTCGAATATGGAGCTCTCGACCATCGCCAAGGATAACTACCACTATCGAACTCAGGTGATCGCACGCATCATCTTGGTGGTCTACTTCGGCCTCACAGCCGTGACAACCCTGCTGCTGAAGTTGGCAGGAATGAATTGGTATGACGCCTTGACTCACGCAATGTCGGCCTCGGCAACGAGTGGTTTCGGAACCAAGAATAGCAGTGTCGCCTACTTTGACTCGGTAGCTATTGAGGGCGTTCTGATCTTTGCGATGATTGCCGCTGGAACCCACTTCGGAATGATCTACGCCACAGTTGTTGGTCGACGAAACAATATCTTCCGCTCCGAGGTAATGCGTGTCTATCTGGGTGTTATTGCGGTCTGTACACTCCTAATCGGCGGTAACTTATATGTGAGTAACTTCTATCCCGATCTGTTCACCTCGTTGAGGCACGCTCTGTTTCAATTCGTCTCGATCATTACCACAACGGGCTACGCAACGGTCGACACCAACCCGTGGCCTCCATTCACGGTGATAATCTTGGTCTTTGCCGCCTTGATGTGTGCTTGCGCAGGCTCTACCACGGGAGGAATGAAGATCAACCGAGTGTTGATTATGTTCAAGATTTTTGTGCAGAGTTTCAAGCAGCAGCAGCACCCCAACGCCATCTTTAGGATCAAGGTCGATGGGGTGACGCAGGATTCGAATGTGCTCTTTGGCGTGGCTACATTTATCGCCTTGTATCTGGTCTTTGTCCTCTCTGGGTCGTTGGTCGGGGCTATTATGGGGCTCGATGTTATGTCCTCGTTTTCGGCCTCGATGGCCTGTGTGGGAAATGTGGGTCCAGGATTCGGGTCGGTGGGTTCGATGAACAACTACTCGGAGATCCCTATGCTCTATAAATACTATTTGACATTTCTGATGCTCCTTGGGCGTCTCGAGATATTTGGTCTAATTCAACTATTCTTAATAAATTGGTGGCGATGATGAAGAAGATATTTAATCCGCTTTGTGTAGTAAGCGTGGCGTTGATTTTTTGCGCTATATCCCTCTGCTCGGCCCGAGGAACGGGTGTCGAGACTGTTGATTCGGTTGATTCTGTCGAGGATGGAGACTCTGTCGAGGAGCTCGCCAACGACTCTTTATATGTGACTCTATTGGCTCAGAATGTACACCTTATAGCTCAGCGCGACTCTCTGTTGTTGGTCGTGAGCGAGTGTCGTGAGGCTTTGGAGCATAGCGAGGATGGCTCTCGTGAGAGGCTCGTGAGCTCGGAGTTGGAGCTTATCGACCTTCAGGTTATGATCAATGGTGTGCAGGGCCAGATCTCTCAGATCGCTGAGAAGTGGGAGCTCAGGCAGCTGGATCTAAGCCGAGATAATAACTCGTCGAGGAGCGAGAGCCGAGGAAGATCAGATGTAGAGTTGGGAGGCGAGAGCATTGCGACGATCTATAATAGCCGTGTGGTGAGGGCCAAGCTCTCGGAGGATGATCTCACGACCCTCATCGAGGCCGATGAGGATGAGGCAGAGGTGTCGAAGCTCTACTCCGCCTATTTGGAGTGCTACCACCAGCTACGCAACCTGCAACAACTCTACAACCAGACCAATAGCGAGAGCGAGGCGGCCAAACATATAGCCGACTTCAAGAGGTTAGAGGTCGAGGCGGCCAAGCTGATGCGAGGCTTAGACCTTAGCTGGGGCGACCTATACGACGACAAGATATTTGTCTACACACTCCTTTTGGAGCACTTAGAGCTCGGCGACCAACTCACCCGAGGCGAGGAGATCCTCAGAGATGGAGCTGCAAAGGTGGCGCTATTGGAGGAGGGTGCTTCACGTATTGTGGGGGGCTACGAGTATCGCAAGAGGGCTCTGCTTGGTTATGAGCAGATTGTGGCCGAGGCGTTGGAGCTAACGGTGGCTCGTGACTCGTTGCGCAATGCGGTGAAGAGCGTGAGGGTGAGCAGCGTTGGTGGCGAGGAGTTGACCGCTGTCGAGATCGTGGAGCGTAACTTCATCGACTATGACGACATTAAATTCTCATCGTCGGCAGTCTACAAGGCGAGCAATCCGATCCCGATGGCCAAGAGCTATGAGAAGGGGACAATATATAGGATTCAAGTAGGCGCGTTTCAGTCGAAGCAGCAGCCCACAATCTTCCGTGGAGCCTACCCCGTATCCTACGACAAAGCCTTCGGATTCTGGACCTATTACATAGGAGGCTACCCAACACTCGCCGAGGCGCAGAAGGGGCAGGCGTTGTGTAAGGCGAGAGGATTCAAGCGTCCCGAGGTTGTGAGGTG
>JBCQTJ010000004.1:0-94697 GCA_047178625.1 Rikenellaceae bacterium | reverse complement strand
TGCGGTTTTCCCGTGGGAGAGTAGGTAGCCGCCTTTTTCCGAGAGTCGTCCAGCAAATGCTGGGCGACTCTTTTTTTTTGTGGCTTGAGGGTTTGCTGAGTCTTTCTGAGTCAGGCTGAGTCATTCTGAGTCAGGCTGAGACTTTCTGAGTCAGGCCAGCGACCCAGTTCGTCTCAGTTTGACTCAGATAAGTCTCAGCAAACCCCTGCCGTCAAGCTGTCGAGAGAAACTTTGTTTCTCTTTTTTCTTTGATAACTGTTCTTATTGCTTATATTTGTTCTATTCAACTTTAACTACTTAACTTATAATGAAAAGATTCCTATTTTTACTCTCGGCTGTTGCGCTGTTTGTCCTCACCTCTGCGGCTCCTGCCAAGAAGAATGTATTGATAATTGGTGACTCTGTGTCGCAAGGCTATACCAAAATTGCAGCTGAGGAGCTTGCCGATATCGCAAATGTTGTCCATAACCCAGGAAATGGTAAGGATACCCCCAATGGACTGAAGTTTATTGATGAGTGGTTGGCTCTCAACGACTGGGATGTGATACACTTCAACTGGGGATTGTGGGATCTCTGCTATCGTCACCCAGAGTCGAAAACTCAGGGTAATAGAGATAAGGTGAATGGAACAATCGCCGTGCCATTGGATGAGTACGCTAAGAACCTCGAGGAGCTGGTCATCAAGCTAAAGGCGAGTGGTGCCAAGCTTATATTCGCAACAACGACCTATGTCCCCATCAACGAGGAGGGGCGATTTGTGGAGGATGCACAGAGATATAACAAAGTGGCGGAGGAGATTATGAAGCGCCACAAGGTGACTGTTAACCCGCTCTACAAATATTCTGTTAAGATTCACCCACAATATGGCAAGGGCGATAATGATGTTCACTATACCGACGAGGGGTGTGCCGCATTATCTGTGCCTGTGATTAAATCTTTGAGGAAGGCTTTGAAGTAACATAGGCCTATTATTATCACTCCTCCGTCTCTTAATAGGTAGAGGCGGAGGAGTAATCGTTTTTAGCGCTTAGTGATCTTCACAAACCAAGGTAGGTAACGCTCGCCTTCGCCATCGGTGATTAGTGGTTTGAACTCGTACTTGCCCTTTTTGAGGGTAGTGTGTGCAAAAAAAAGTCTCGGAACCATTGTGGCTCCGAGACCTCTCTTAATTTAGTCTCTTGGCGAGTGGAGTGATTACTCTATCCCCTCGAGGAAGTTATTTCTTGCAACAATATCTGCTACCTTTGCATACTCAATATATGATGCTCCGTTCTTTGGTCCGAAGCTTCCGCCTACAATAGCAATCAAATCGTCATCCTGCAACTCTGTGTGCTCACGAACATACTCCATAGCATCTACCAAGAAGTGATACTGATGCTCCTGACGTGTACGCTGGATTGGAATAACTCCGTAAGACAAGGCCAAGATACGCTGTGCTGGGATGGTGTAACATACCGCAATTACGCTCTTCTGACCACGGAAAGCTGACATATAACGTCCAGAACGTCCTGTCAAAGTATCCATCATAACGAACTTGATTGGCAAGTTATTACAAGCACGAACTGTTGAACGAGCCAACTGAGCTGTGATCTCGTGGTTTACAGATACCATATTCAAGTCAACCATTGGAGGGAACTGCCTCTCATCGCTCTCGATCTCGCGTGCGATACGAGCCATTGTTGTTACAGCCTCCACTGGGTACTTACCCGATGCAGTCTCGTCGCTCAACATAATCGCATCTACACGCTCGTAGATTGCGCTCGCTACGTCACTAACCTCGGCACGTGTTGGGCGTGGTGAGTTAACCATAGAGTAGACCATCTGTGTTGCGATGATAACTGGACGCTTTGCAGCGATACACTTCTCAACGATCATACGCTGAACTCCTGGGATCTTCTCTGCCGAAAGCTCAACACCCATATCTCCACGAGCAACCATAATTGCGTATGATGCCTCGATGATCTCGTCGATGTTGTCGATACCCTCCTGATTCTCGATCTTAGATATGATCTTGATGTTTGAGTTCTGCTCGTCGAGGATATCCTGAACTGCCTTTACGTCGGCTGCTGTACGAACGAATGAGTGTGCGATGAAATCTACATCATTCTTTGTTGCCCATTCGATGAAGCGACGATCCTTTGGTGTGATAGATGGAAGATCTACACGTACTCCTGGGACGTTAACGCTCTTACGAGACTTCATTACACCTCCGATTGTGAACTCACAAACCAAGTAATCCTCTGTCTTCTCGATAACGTAGAGCTCCAACTCACCATCAGCGATGAGGAGGCGGTTGCCTACATTCATATCGTTCACCAAACTTGGGACGTTCATATAGATCATCTCCTTTGTTGTAGTCTCGTTGTTTGCAGTTCCCTTAACCTTTACAATCTCACCTACCTCGAACTTGATGGTTCCCTCGCCGTCACCTACATTTGTAAGGCGGATCTCTGGTCCCTTTGTGTCGATCATCACTGGAATAGCTGACGATACTGTTCGTACATTCTTCACTACATTTGTAGCGCCCTCCTCACTTGCGTGTGCCGAATTGATACGAACTACGTCCATACCTGCCTCATAGAGCTTCTTGATAAGCTCAACATCACAACGGATGTCGGAGATAGTCGCGACAACCTTGGTTTTTTTCATCTTCTGCATAATTACTTCTCTCTTTAAGTTATAACGTTAATTTATATATTTTTCTCTCTCTCTTTACTTCCCAATTAGAGCTTCGACCCCCAAGCGATACGAGTCGAGCCCAAATCCCATAATTGATCCCTTAACCACAGGGGCCAACATAGAGTGGTGACGAAATCCCTCGCGAGCCAAGATCGACGAGATGTGAACCTCTACAACTGGTGTCGTCACTGCTGAGATGGCATCGTGAAGTGCAACGGAGGTGTGTGTATAGGCCCCAGCGTTGAATACTATGCCATCATATTTTGTTGCTGATTGGTGAATTGCATCTATGAGATCCCCCTCGTGGTTCGACTGAAAGTAGTCGAATTGGTGCGATGTGAACTTCGATCGAAGCTCCTCGATATATGTCTCGAATGTCGTTGTGCCATAAATCTCTGGGTTACGAGTACCCTGCAAATTGAGATTTGGGCCATTGAGGATTAGTATCTTCATACTCTCTTATTATTTTATAATGCGCCACAAAGATAGCGATTATTGTGGATAAATAAAAATTTTTGTTATCTTTACTCTGTGAAGTTTGTGTTATAGTGATTAAATGTCTATTTTGAGATGACGGAATTTGGATTTATTGACCAGATCAAGGCTCTATGTGAGTCGTTGCCGAAGTGTGGCTGTGAGGGTATTGGGGATGATTGTGCCGTGATGCCTATCGGAGGCGGCCGCTCGCTTCACTTTACTGGGGATATGCTTGTCGAGAGGGTTCACTTCTTGCGTGAAGCCACCTCGCCCTATGATTTGGGGCGCAAGAGTTTGGCGGTGAATCTGAGCGATGTGGCCTCGATGGGGGCTCGACCAGTGGCTACTCTTCTCTCGCTTTCGATCCCTTCGGAGTTGATGGGGGGGTGGATCGAGGAGTTTATGAGGGGCTATCGAGATTTGAGTTTGGAGCACGGTGTGGCCCTTATCGGGGGCGATACTACCGCCTCGAAACTCGATCTCGCCATCAATATCACAGCTATCGGAGAGTCGGAGGATCATTTGATAAAACGTCGCTCGGGGGCACGTGTCGGCGATCTGATCGTTGTTACGGGCGATTTAGGAGGGTCGGGGCGAGGGCTTCGGGATCTTCTGAATGGCCACTTCGAGAGCCCAGCGGCACAACTTCATAAACGGCCCACGGCTCGAGTAAATGAGGGGCAGTGGTTGGCACGATGGGGCGAGATCCACTCGATGATGGATATCTCGGATGGTGTGGCCTCGGATCTTCGCCATATCTTGAAGGCTTCGGATGTCGGGGCCGAGGTGGAGCTATCTTTGGTGCCTATCTCTAAGGTCGAGGCGATTGAGGAGCCCAATTGTGGGGCATTGCGAGATGCCCTCTCGGCAGGCGAGGATTATGAGTTGTTGTTTACCTGCGAGGCTGAGGCGTTCGAGCGGTTGGCTACACAATATAAGGAGAGGTTTGGGCAACCCCTATCCCAGATCGGCAAAATTGTTGCGGGAGCAGAGTTAGTATGGCTCGATGGCGGTGTAGCTGTGGGTGACGACTTCTCGGGATTTACACACTATTAAACAATATAAAAACGAAAAATAATGTCTATACTATTAGTGATATTTGGCCTAATCTCGGGCTCATTCTTTAGTGTCGTGGTAGGTCTAATCGGTAGCAACCGAAGGATCGGATTTGGCTGGGCCTTTATCCTCAGCCTCCTCCTATCACCTTTGATTGGTCTCTTGATAACGCTCCTCTCGGAGCCACTTCCCTATGGCTCGATCCGCAACTATGGCTGCCTACCTATAATATTAGCAACGGTGGCGCTCATCTTTGTGATCCCCGTTTTGTTGGCGATCTTTGGGGTGGGTATGCTATTTTTGCTTTAAGTAGCCTCTCTCTCTCGCCCTACGAGGCAACCATCTCTCGACGCTGCTCGATGATGTTATCCATATTCTCCTTAGCCCAGCCGATTAGTGCGCTGATGTGGGGGAGAAGTGTCTCTGCACGCTCTGTGAGGCGATACTCCACCCTTGGCGGCACCTCGGGATAGACCTTGCGGCTCACCAATCCATCCTCCTCGAGGGTGCGAAGTGTCACGGTCAACATCTTCTGCGAGATGTCGGGAATCGAACGCTGCAACTCCTTGAATCGAACAACCTCACCCTCGTGGAGGGCGAAGATCACCAAAATCGACCACTTGTCACCGATGCGAGATAGGATGTTACGGACGGGACACTTGGGGTAGTTATTGTCTAAAATCTGAATTTTACTCATTTTTTGCTATTATTTTTTTTGTTCGTCTTGACCTTTTGTAGAGCCCATTCTCGAACAATACTCTACTTTTGTTAGTAACTATACAAAAGTAAGAATTATTGTGTCCCGATGCAACTTTTTTCGCCTATAAAATTAATAATGCTCATTTTAAATATTTTTTATTAACTTTGCGACATAATATTTATATATAATAGAGGCGACATACTATAATAATATAGAAATCTACTTAACAAGCCAAATACTAAACAATTTAAATATGAGGAAAAATTACAATTTATTAAGCCGAACCCTCTCTGCAACACTCCTACTCGGGGCGGTGCTTTTGGGCTCGTGTGTAAACGATGAGTACGACCTTGACAAACTTGACACAACTGTCAATGTCGGAGGTTCGATCTCGCTGCCAGTGGGTAGCACCGAGCAGATCTTGATTGGAAAGATGCTCGACGTGGATGACATTGATATGTTGGAGTTGGATGGCGACACCTACGCAATCAAGATGGATGACTCGGTGGATATCGAGATCGACAAGCTTGCAGGCACTGATGGCGTCTCAATCTCGAAAATCTCGGATCAGGAGATTGTCTCGACCGACTTCACCAACCCATCAATCCCAGCCTTCGACCTCGACTTCCCATCGCAGAGCATAACTGTTACTCCTTCGGGAATCAGTTCGGTGGATGCAGGAGTTAGCTCCGCTTTCAATGAGAGCATCGCGATCAACGCCTCGTTATCGTCGATCCCGACGGCGGCTGGTGTTAGCTTTGCCGACCAATCTATCCCCGTGACATTGGGTAGTAGCTCGGTTGGTTTGATCTTTGGCGAGGGTATCACTTGCCCCGAGCAGGTGGTCGAGATCAAGGATTTCAAGATCGGATCTGTCGCTACATTGATATTCGATGTGACGGCCCTCTCGGATCTATTTGAGGCGGATGGCTTCTCGCTAACAATCCCCGACCTAAAGCTCACCTTCCCCGAAGGATTCTCGATTGATGGTGGGTCGAATGTATTGGAGAAGAGCGATGTTGCCTATGCTGATGGCGCACTCGGCTTCTCGTTCGAGATCACAAGCTACGACAAGAGCGTCACAGTTAAGAGCGATGGCTCGGTAGACCCTATCGAGGGCGATGTCCTTGTGGCTCTCTCCGACAACCTCCTTGTCTCGGGAACAACAAGTGGCCAGAGCTCATCATCGGATGGCTTGTCGCTCAACTTGTTGTCTAACATCTCGGCCGAGGATATGACTCTTGTGGTTCAGAATATCTCAACTACGGTCGACGATATCGCTGAGCTCTCGAGCGCGGTCGATGTCGAGGTCTCGACCCTTATCGAGGGTGTGACGAAGGTGACGATGGATAGCTCATCAAATAAGATTGATATCGCAATCGACGCAATCACACTCCCCGACGGGTTGACAGCTACGGGCAACAACATCAAGATCGTATTCCCATACTCGAAGTTCACCCTCTCGGTCGATAGCGATTTGACCTACAACGCAGGCTCAGGGGACTATGAGTTGGCGATCCCTGTTAGCGTATTGTTGGATGGCACAGGATTCAAAAAGAGTGTCGAGATCCACGAGATCAAGTTCGACAGCGATAGCGTTGTCAAGGGCGAGGATACAAATGTATTGAAGATCGACCCAGCTATCTCGATGAGCGGAACAACAATCACGATGGCTGGCGAGCTTGCACTCTCTCAGTTCAACAGCTTTGTTTCGACAGAGCAGAATGTGACAACGGCTGTGACAACAAATGGTCTGTTGATCGCCGATGCAGAGATCATCACTTCGGACTATGTGGCCGACCTTGGCGAGATCACAACTCAGATCACTGAGTCGGTGAGCATCCCCGATGAGTTGGTTCGTATCGACTCGATGTTGTTCACAAAGCAGATCTATGTAAATATGGATATAAGTGTCGAGTTGGCAGGAACAGATGCAGAGCTCTCGTTCGAGAACTACACGATCGACTTCCCCGACTTCATCCGCTTTGCCGAGGGCACAGGGGTCGACGCTAACAATGTCTTGAAGCTCAACGACACCTTCACTCAGGATGGTGATACGAGAATATTCACCAAAAAGTTGGAGATCTGCGCAATCGACTTCACCGACGAGAAGTACGCATCGCTAATCACAGGCTCGGGCGACGATAAGGTCTTGACCATCGACGAGAGCGTGACGATGAGTGGAGAGATCAAGATGGCTTCGAGTGCGGTGAGCAGCGATGAGCTCACAACAAAGATCGAGGCGGTGGTCGATATCTCGATCGACGAGATGACAATCCAGTCGGTATATGGAGTTGTGAACCCCGATATCGAGACTGAGCAGCAGGTTATCGACCTTTCGGATCTATCTGAGATCAACGATGGCGGTGAGCTCGATGCAGTGTTGTCGAACCCAGTGATCGAGATCTCGATCCTCAACACACTCTCGGTTCCAGCTCAGATCAACTCACTCGACATCACAACCACTAAGAGTGGCGACAAGATCCAGACTATCTCGATTGGCGAGACCATCTCAGTGGCGGCGGCCGACGAGAATGGCGCCTCGACTACTTTGGTCTATATCTCAGCTTACGATGCACCAGAGGCTCCAGCGGAGGGTGTTCAATATGTCAAGATGGAGGGGCTAAAGAGTGTCTTGATGGATCTTCCCGATGAGTTGTTGATCGACTTCGATGCGAGCGTTGTTGAGTTGGATGGCCAGAATCACTTTGTCGATCTCTACACCGACTATAAGTTCGAGCTAAACTACGAGATCAATGTTCCTCTATCGTTTGAGTCGCTCACTTTGGACTACACAACCACAGTCGACGACTTGGCAGGAACGATGGCCGATTTGAGCCAGTATATCAGCAATATCGTCTTGAAGCTTACAGCTGAGAACACCATCCCATTGGCGTTGGAGATCTCGGAGGTGACTCCATATGATGTGAATGGTGATAAGCTAACGGGACTCTCGCCAATCATCTCGGAAGGCGATGCGATCATTGCAGCCAACACCACCTCGACCCTCGAGTTGACCCTCGACGACAATGGCAGTGGTGAGTTGGAGTATCTCGAGGCTCTCGATATCCGCATAGAGGCGAGTGCCAGCGAGACCGCTGGAGGTGCGACCTTGAAGTCGACCCAATATCTCCAGATCAAGATCTCGGCTCAGCTCCCCGATGGATTGACAATTTCGAGTAATGATGATGAGGAGTAAGTAATGTGTTAAAGTAAAAAAAGAGAAAAGAAGATGAAAAAGAATATAATTACACTGCTCTTGATACTCGGCACCGTTGCTGTTGTAAGTGCACAGTCGACCCTCAAGACATCATACTTTGTGGAGCAGTCGACGATGAGACATAAGTTAAACTCGGCGTTTATGGGTGAGCAGGGTTATTTTGCTTTCCCTATGTTGGGAGATATTGGTTTTGGTCTCAA
Organism: Rikenellaceae bacterium; assembly: GCA_047178625.1. Lineage (GTDB taxonomy): Bacteria > Bacteroidota > Bacteroidia > Bacteroidales > Rikenellaceae > Alistipes. The sequence continues at coordinate 86,365 of JBCQTJ010000004.1, read as the reverse complement.
CTCCGCTATCTCGTTGGATGAGATGACCACGCCATTGAGCAATGGTGATTTGGGACTATTCCTCCACCCAGATGTCGATAGCTCACAGTTCCTCGATGGGTTGAAGGATGATAACTACTTCACTCAGAGGCTCAATATGTCGATCCTCTCGATGGGATTCTATAAGTTTGGCGGTTTCAACACCTTCGATTTGTCGGTACGCCAAAATTCAAGTATCAACCTTAAGAAGTCGTTCTTCGAGTTCTTGGCAGGTACCGAGAGCGGAAGTTCGGCAGTCTACAATATGAGTGGCTCCACTATTGATATGAACGCCTATGCGGAGTTGGCCTTTGGTCACTCTCGCAAGATCAACGACCACTTGACCGTTGGTGCTAAGTTCAAATACTTCGTGGGTCTTGCCAACGTGAGTATGAACCTATCTCAGGTTGAGCTTGCGATGAGCGAGGAGATGGTCGATATGCAGGTTCAGCTCGATGGAGAGCTTGCCCTTATGGGTGCACCTATCACAGGCCCTCTCACCGACTTCGAGATGGGTGATATGGGTGGAATCGGCGGAGGTGGAATGGCCTTCGACTTTGGAGCCGTTTACGAGATGGATCGCTTTAAGTTCTCAGCTTCGATGAACGATTTGGGCTTCATGAAGTGGAAGAACCCAAGTACTGTGTCGGCTACTCTCGACACTCAGTTCTCGGGATTCACCAATATCGACGTAGAGGATTTCTCGGGAAGCACCGAGTCGCAGAGCGATGATTTGGAGGCCGACTTCAACGCCTTCACCGACTCTGAGTTTGTCGCTGGGGATAGCTACAAGAGCTCTTTGTGTAGCACCTTGAACCTCGCTGCCGAGTATGATATCTTCGAGGATAAGCTCTCGGCTGGTATCCTCTACACCAAGACTTTCGGAATGGTTAGCACATCGGAGGCGATGCTTGCCGTGAACTACAACCTCACCGATTGGTTTGCCGTGACGCTTTCGGGAACTCAATCGACCTATGGAACATATTGGGGATGGATGTTTAACTTCAGCCCAGGCCCAATCAACTTCTATATCGGAAGCGACTCGATGGTGGCAAAGCTAACGCCTCAGGGTATCCCATACTCGTCGAGCAACTTCTCGCTTAACTTTGGTCTAAGTTTCAATATTGGCGCAAAGCAATAGCCTCACCTACGAGACAATACAAAAAAAGCCCTGCATAGTTGATTCTATGCAGGGCTTTTTGTCTGAGATCGTTGATAGGTGGATGAAATTTTGAAGCCGCCTCTGCGCTATCTTTAAAATTTCGCCACCTTGTGGGCGATCTTATAAAGAGACCTTGATAAACTGAGCCCCACTCTTACGAGCCGCCTCAAGACCCACAACCGAGTCTTCGAAGATAAGTGTCTCCTCGGGAGTACAACCCTCGGCCGCCATAGCCTTGAGGAAACACTCAGGGGCTGGCTTGCTATTGCGAACGTCGGCACCCGTGATGACTCCATCGAAGCAATCCTCCATCTCGAGGTGTACCATCACATTGCGGATATTTATGGTCTGGCCCGTAGAGACGATCCAAACCTTGCCACCCTGCCTCCTAAAATCTTGGGCGAAACCCCATAGCCACTCATTGAGCTTCACTGTATTGAAGTGGTTGGGATAGATCTCGATCTTGCGACGACGCAAGCCATCAATCTCATATGAGTCGGTGAAGCCCATACGACGGAGGAACTCACCGCAGCGCATTCCATAATACTCCTTTAGATATTGTGTCTCGTCGAGATCTATCTTGATCTCTTTCAGAACATCTCGATAAGCTCGATAGTTTGCCTGGCGAGTATCGACCAATGTTCCATCAAAGTCGATGAGAAGAAGGCGTGTTTGCATAGTTTTGTAAATGTGTTAAATGTTATTACTTAGTTTTTATTTTATCAGTCTTAATGTTTATTAGTCGAAGGCCTGCATTCCCTGCTCAGCAATGGCCGCTAACCTCTTGCTCTCGGTTGGAGATAACTCCATAAAAAAGAAGTTTGTGGGGTCGATCGCCACACCATTATACCTCACCTCGTAGTGGAGATGTGGGGTGAGCGAGAGGCCCGAATTTCCCGACAATCCAATTATGTCGCCCCTCTTGACCCGTCGACTTTTAGGGATGTCGATTAGGCTGAGGTGGGCATAGTAGGTCTCGTAGCCATTTCCGTGGTCGATGGTGATGCTCTTGCCCGATGGGGCGCTCTCCAGCGAATAGCTCTTTATCACTCCGTCGGCGGTGGCAAATACACGTCTGCCCTCGGGGATGGTGTAGTCGACTCCCGAATGGTGTTTCGTAGTCTTGTAGAATGGGTGCATCCTCTCGCCAAACGAGGCGGTAAGTTGCGTCAGCTGTCGGTTGGCGATGGGTTGGATCGCTGGTATGTTGGCGCTCTTCTTGCCCAACGCCTCGATATCCTCAACCATTTTGTTGGTCGATCCCACCAACGAATCTACACTTTGGGTGAACTGCTCACTCCTCAACTCCAACTCCGCCAACAACTCACTGTGCGACATCTTGGCCGTAGCGTCGTGGATCTGGATCGAGTTGTCAATATTTCCCGCCTCTATATCACGGGGCGACGACTCAAACATAATGTTGAAGATGTTGTGGTCTCTCGCCTCGAGGTTCTCGATCACCATCTCGAGCGAATCATATCGACTCAGTAGAAACTCATACTCGCCCCTAAGGCGTGTCGACGAATCTTTGAGGTGGCGCTCATAGGGGGTGTCGAAGAAGAACGAGACGACAAAGTAGTAGATCACAGTGACACAACTCCACATAGCAAGGTGGAGAGCCACCTTGGTGAGTCTCCGCCTGAGGTTCTTGCGTGCACGAAGCTGCGCAATGCGGCTCTTTCTTGCTTTATTCTCTCGTCGCTTATTCATCTATCCTCTCGTAGTTAAGATCCTGCACCGACTCCATAAGTTGCTGGTACTCCTCCTTGCTCATATTACGGTTGAAGTAGTTGAGCGGATTGACCGTTTTGCCCATCACAATCACCTCGTAGTGGAGGTGCGGCCCCGTCGATCCTCCCGTCGATCCGACCAACCCAATGATGTCGCCACGACGCACCGTATCCCCGATGTTGACCAACCTCTTGCTCAGGTGTGCATATCGAGTCTGGTATCCGAATCCGTGGTTCAGCAGCAGCGATTGACCATATCCCGAGCGCCTAAACCCCTGCTCGCTCTCCTCGACTATGGCATCTCCCGTAGCGTAGATATTGCTTCCCGTTGCACAGGCGAGGTCGACCCCCTTGTGCATAATATATCGTTTGTAGATGGGGTGGAGTCTCATTCCATAGGCTCCGATCCTGCCCCTTATGACTGTGCGATCAATGGGCCAGATCGCAGGGATCACATTCGATAGCTCCTCACGCCCCTTGGCCAACTCTTGCAGCTTGTCGAGCGAGAGCGATTGTTGGTAGATGTCGCTGGCCAATATATCCATACTCTGCCACGCCGAGATCATCAGCGGCGAGTAGAGATCACCCTCTAAGTGAGTGTAGTTGCTCTCGGGGTAGGGTAGCTCTCGGTTGTTTAGGGGGGTGGGGTTGAGGCCAAAGAGCGAACGGTAGATGTTGTTGTCACGCTCTGCTATCGCCTCCAATCGGTTTTGTGCGGCGTTGATTCGCTCTGTGAGCAGCTCGTAACTCGCCACTAACTCCATATTCTGGGCCGTGATGCGGTATGCCTTTGGGGTAAAAAAGATGTAGGAGAAGAGAGCATTGATGAGTGTGACGGCGATGAATCCCACCAAAATGGTGCGGATTGCGCCGTAGCTCTGCTGTCGGAGAAGGAGCTGATCCTCCTCTTGGGCAATCTCATCTGCTGTTGTACTCAAATCTTTTTCTATCATTGTCGAAAAAACTTCTCTTTAGATTGTGCAAATTTAGCTTAAAATGTCTAATTTTGCAACCGTTGTATGGAGTTATACTTATTTATAATGTATAAATTCGAAGATAATTGATAATTTTAGCGTAATAATAGATAAGGATGGAATCAAATAAAATTCGTCAGGAGTTCTTAGACTTCTTCAAGAGTAAGGAGCACACGATCGTCGCATCGGCACCGATGGTGGTGAAGGGTGATCCAACATTGATGTTTACCAATGCAGGTATGAATCAGTTCAAGGATATCTTCTTGGGCAATGCCGAGCAGAAGTTCTCACGCGCGGCCGACACCCAGAAGTGTCTACGTGTGTCGGGTAAGCACAACGACTTGGAGGAGGTTGGTCACGATACCTACCACCACACAATGTTCGAGATGTTGGGTAACTGGTCGTTTGGTGACTACTTCAAGAAGGAGGCTATCGACTGGGCGTGGGAGCTTCTTGTCGAGCGCTATGGGATGGATAAGAGCCGTATGTATGCCTCGGTGTTCGAGGGCAGCGAGGAGGATGGCGTGCCATTCGACCAAGAGGCCTACGATATGTGGAAGAGGTACCTGCCCGAGGATCATATCATCCGTGGAAATAAGAAGGATAACTTCTGGGAGATGGGCGAGAGCGGCCCTTGTGGTCCTTGTAGCGAGATTCACTTCGACTTGCGTGATGAGGCCGATGTAGCAGCTGTCCCAGGGCGTGATTTGGTCAATGCCGACAATCCACTCGTGATCGAGATCTGGAACCTTGTCTTTATGCAATTCAACCGCAAGGCAAATGGTTCGTTGGAGCCACTTCCTGCGAAGCACGTCGACACAGGAATGGGATTCGAGCGCCTCTGTATGATCTTGCAGGGCAAGAAGTCAAACTACGACACCGACGTATTCCAACCCTCAATTTTGAAGTTGGCCGAGATGTCGAGCAAAAAATATGGTGACGACTTGAAGAGCGACATCGCAATGAGGGTTGTTGCCGACCACCTTCGTGCCATCGCCTTCTCGATTGCCGATGGTCAGTTGCCATCTAACGTTAAGGCGGGCTATGTGATCCGCCGAATCTTGCGCCGTGCGGTGCGTTACGGCTACACATACTTGGGCTTCAGCGAGCCATTCATCTGCCGCTTGGTCGATGGTTTGGTTGCTCAGCTGGGCCCTCAGTTCCCCGAGTTGGTTGCCCAGAAGGGGTTGATCGAGAAGGTTATCGAGGAGGAGGAGAACTCATTCTTGCGCACCTTGGCAACGGGAATCAACCTCCTCGACAATGTTATCAAGGGGTGTGGCGGAACAATCTCGGGCAAGGATGCCTTCGTGTTGTACGACACCTATGGATTCCCAATCGACCTAACGGAGCTCATCGCTAAGGAGCAGGGAGTAGGGGTCGACTTGGTAGCCTTCGAGGGAGAGCTCCAGATCCAGAAGGAGCGTTCACGCAGTGCGGCGGCCGTTGAGACCGACGATTGGCAGGAGCTTATCGCCCTGAAAAATAGCGAGTTCGTAGGTTACGACACCTTGACAGCGCCCGTGAAGATCGCTCGCTATCGCAAGGTGACAACAAAGAACAAAACATCATACCAGTTGGTATTCGACCAGACTCCATTCTATGGAAATTCGGGAGGTCAAGTGGGTGACACAGGATATATCACATCGAGTGAGGGCGAGCGCTGCGAAGTTGTGGCGACCGAGAAGGAGAATGGTTTGACCATTCAAGTTGTCGAGAAGTTGCCATCGAATTTGGAGGGTGTATTTGTGGCTCAGGTCGACCCTGAGAAGCGACAGAGCTCAGCGAACAACCACACAGCAACCCACCTTTTGCACGCAGCGTTACGCTCGATTCTCGGAACTCACGTCGAGCAGAAGGGATCACTCGTGACCCCCGACCACCTGCGTTTCGACTTCTCTCACTTCCAGAAGCTCACTCCCGAGGAGTTGCGATCGGTCGAGATGGCGGTGAATAGGGCCGTTAGAGGCAACGACGTGTTGTGCGAGTGGCGCAACGCAACGATGAAGGAGGCTGAGGCAGCTGGTGCGATGATGTTGTTTGGCGAGAAGTATGGTGACTCGGTGCGTGTGATTCGCTTTGGTGAGTCGGTTGAGTTGTGTGGAGGAACCCACACCTCGGCAACGGGAAATATCGGATACTTCAAGATCATCTCCGAGAGCGCAATCTCGGCAGGTGTGCGTCGTATCGAGGCGACTACGGGAGCCAAGGCCGAGTCGATGATCTATGCAGGTATCGACTTGATGAACGACGTAGCAAAATATGTCAATAACCCACAGATCTTGCAGACCATCAAGAAGATGGTAGAGAGCAACGATGCGTTGAGCAAGGAGGTGGAGCAGATGCGTAAGGAGCAGGTTGAGCAGTGGAGCGAGAAGCTAATCTTGTTGGCTGTCGAGACTTCGGGCATCCGCCTAATCTCGGGCGTAGCGGATCGTCAGCCCGACTTCCAGCGTGATATGGCACACCTATTGCGCTCCAAGGGCAAGGATTTTGTCTATGTCGCAGGAACAGCCTTTGGTGGCAAGCCAACGCTAACGATTATGTTGGGTGATGAGATCGTAGCGAAGGGTCTCAACGCAGGCAAGATCATCCGCGAGGCGGCGAAGTTGATCCAAGGAGGCGGTGGCGGACAGCCATTCTTCGCCTCGGCAGGTGGTAAGAATGTCGAGGGGTTGGAGTCAGCAGTAACGGCCGCAACCGAGATGATCCTCGAGGAGTTGAAGTAAGAGACTTTAAATAACAAAAATAAGAATAAGAAATGGAGCAGAAAAAAGTGTTGCTAATGATCCTCGACGGATGGGGCAACGGAGACCACGGAAAGGCAGATGTAATCTGCCAAACTAAGCCAGAGTATATCAACGCAATGACAGCGGCATATCCTCACGCCGAGCTACGCACCGATGGTGAGAATGTAGGTTTGCCAGAGGGTCAGATGGGTAACTCGGAGGTGGGACACCTCAACATCGGAGCTGGACGTGTTGTCTATCAAGATTTGGTGAAGATCAACCGTGCGTGCCGTGACAACTCTATTATGGAGAATGTCGAGGTGAAGGCGGCCTTTGAGTATGCTAAGGCTAATGGGGTGAATGTTCACTTTATGGGGTTGGTATCTGATGGTGGTGTTCACTCATCGTTGGATCACCTCTTTAAGTTGTGCGATATCTCGGCAGCTTATGGCCTCGAGAATACATTCGTTCACTGCTTTATGGATGGTCGTGACACCGACCCACGTAGCGGAAAGGGCTTCATCGAGGCTTTGGAGGCTCACACAGCGAAGTCGGCAGGTAAGGTCGCTTCGATCATCGGTCGCTACTATGCGATGGATCGTGATAAGAGGTGGGAGCGTGTCAAGGAGGCTTACGACTTGATGGTTAAGGGTGTTGGCGAGGCTACAACCGATATGGTTGCTTCGATGCAGAGCTCTTATGATGCAGGTGTTACGGATGAGTTCATCAAGCCGTTGTACCTCGAGGGCGAGAATGGTGAGGCTGTTGGCCGCATCCAGCCAAACGATATGGTTATCTTCTTCAACTACCGTAACGACCGAGCGAAGGAGATCACCGAGGTGTTGACTCAGAACGACTACCCAGAGTTTGGTATGGCGAAGATGCCACTCTATTACTGCTGTATGACTCCATACGACTCGAAGTTCGAGGGGCTTCACATCTTGTTCAACAAGGAGAATGTAGCCAACACATTGGGTGAGTATGTAGCGTCGTTGGGCAAGAAGCAGTTGCGTATTGCCGAGACTGAGAAGTATGCTCACGTGACATTCTTCCTCAATGGAGGTCGTGAGGAGAATTTCGAGGGCGAGGATCGTATCTTGGTTGCCTCACCAAAGGTTGCTACCTATGATTTGCAGCCCGAGATGAGCGCTCCCGAGGTTAAGGATAAGTTGGTCGAGGCGTTGGGCGAGCAGAAGTTTGACTTCATCTGTTTGAACTTCGCTAATGGCGATATGGTTGGCCACACAGGAATCTATGAGGCTATTGAGAAGGCGGTAAAGACTGTCGATGAGTGTGTTAGCGAGGTTGTTGAGGCGGCTAAGGCTAACGGCTACGAGGTTGTTATGATTGCCGACCACGGAAATGCCGACAACGCAGTGAACGCTGATGGTTCGGCTAACACCGCTCACTCACTCAATCCAGTGCCTATCGTTGTTGTGTCGGATCGTGTGAAGAGCGTAAAGAGCGGAATCTTGGCCGATGTTGCGCCAACTGTCTTGACTTTGATGGGTCTCGAGATTCCGTCGGATATGACGGGCGAGGTTCTTGTTTCGATGAAGTAAGAGTTGTAATATATTTTCAAAAAGCAGGCGAGATGGTCAATTGACTATCTCGCCTCTTTGCTTCATCCTTTTGGTCGTTTAGACCGACGGTCTAAAGTAAGGTTCTGTCTATTGTTTTGGTCGCTCTGCACGGCTCACCTTCCTCGGTGACACCCTCCACCTCGATGGTGTAGCTGGTAGCTTTGTCGGCTGTGAAAAATTCGAACTCGATGTTGCCCTCCTCGTCGGGGGTTAGCTCACCGCTCCAAAAGACCGTTGTTCGATAGTCGGGCATCTCCTGCTCTGCCACCTCCTCCTTATCGTAGCTTGGTTGGTAGAAGGTCGCCCTCTCCTGATAGCCCAAGTGGCGCACTGAGGCGACATTGGCCGCACTCTTGACCGAGCTTATGTAATCCTCACGTAGCTCAATGACAAAGACTCCGCCATCGGCATTGCGATAGAGCACCGCCTCGGAGTCGGTGAGGAATGAGATCGACTCGATGTCGGCCGTTGTGAATACCTCCACCTCGAAGAACTCCATCTCCATACCATCGACCACAAAACCTGCGTAATCCTCATTGTCTCGATATAGAACTCCATCGCTCTCGACTGTCATATTTGGATAGGTCTGGAGGAAGTTCGAGAGTGGCATCGAGGCCAACGCATCCAACTCCTCACGGCCCGTTGAGTGGGTGGCAAAGAGCCCCGTGCCCGAAGATGTCGGCTTAGATGTCGAGACCGAAACGGCATCGATGTCGATGGTGCTCATTCCACCCTCGTGGATAAATTTCTCTTGGCTCTGCTGCACAAACGATGTGGGTATATAGCTCGTCGAAGAGCTCTCGTTGTTAGCTCCCTTGCGAGCAAATATCCCCTTTAGAGGCTCGGGAAAGCTCTCTGTGTCAACCTCCAACGAGAGTGCCGTTCCGCCATTGCGACCCTTAGCTTGGACCACATAGACCGCACTGTCGGGGATGTTGAGCCCCGTGAGCGAGAAGCCGCTGGAGTTATACTCGAAGAAGTCGACAAAGCCCACCCTCGAACAGATAACCATAATGTTGGGGTTGCGAGCATCATTTCCGAAGAAGCCCTTCACTCGCCCCGAGATCGTTCCCGACTCCTCATAGTTCACCTTTGGGTCGGGGATGCTGTTGCTCACCACATCTTTGATGTCGAATCTACGCCACCCTTGGGTGCGCATCAATAGGTCGAGTTTGTAATCCTCCTCGGCGGTGTTGCGTGCGAAGTAGAAGCCTGGCTCCTCGATGTGCCCTTTTATGTCGGAGCTCAGGAGCAGATAGGAGACGATGTTGTCTGTCGTTGGGTCGCTCTTGACGACGAGGTTGTCTGTCACCGAGACTCCAAATTCACCTTGGGCAGCCTCTCCGAGGCTATTCTTTATGTTGAGCTTGACACGTGCGAGGCTTCGACTCGTGTAGTTTCTTTTGTCGCACTCGATCGAGATGGTGGCCATATCGCTCGGCTTCTTGAAGATCAATCGCTCCGCCAAAGGCTCATTGTCGCCATTCATAATGGTTATGGTGGTGACTCCTGCCTCCAACATATCATAGGGGATGAGGTGCGTTTTGGTCATATCTCCCTCGTCGACTGTCACCACCTGACCACGTGTGTGGACCACCGCATAGGCGTTCTTCAATAGTTTTGCATCGCTGCTCTTGGCTTGATAGAATAGCTTGTCGCCCGAACGGCTCGCCACCACCGTCACACCTTTGCTCTCCACCTCGGGGAGGGAGAAGCGTCGCTCCAACCCCTCCTCGTTCTCCACTACTGCATAGTAGCTCTCGCCCTTCTCGACAAACATCGTCACCATACCCATACCTTTGTGGATCGAGGAGATCGAGCCCACAACCTCACCCTTCGAGTTGAATATTTGCCCCTTCACCTCGACCGAGAGACCATCTTGCGCCAAAGCCTTGAAGGCGATTATATGTGACATTCCACCCACTAAGGCGCCACCCTCGGCGAAGAACTGAACCGAGTATTCACTCATCCGTGCCGCCTCCTCGGCCTCCTCCTCAGCCTCCTCAGCCTCTCGCTTGGCCTTTGCTCTGTTGCTCTCTTTGTTGGCCTGCTCGCCATATATCCCCGATACGGGGCTTATCACCTTGATGTTTTTGGTGAAGAAGAACTCCTCATCCTTGTTGGTCATCCAACGGGTGTAGCCTCGAAGTGTGTAGTCGCCCTCATCCATCTCCGCCGCTAAAGAGAGGTAGCCGCTAAATCCCGTGCTGTCACGCAACACCTTGACCCTCGATACCAACTCCCCCTCACGATCGGTGAGCTCAACGAAGATGTAGTTCGATAGCTCCAATGGTCGGTGGGTTATGGCGTTGCGGAGATAGCCTTTGAGCCAGATCTTCTCGCCAGCGCTGTAATAGGGTTTGTCGCACTGGATGTATAGCTTCTCGTCGATACCTTTTTTATAGTAGTTGACGAAGCTATCGGTGATATGTTCGGTGTGTTTACCATCCGCCGCCAACGAGATGTGGGCAGAGCAGATGGCCAAAAAGGCGAAAAGTGAGAGTCGGAGTGACTTAGCTATATTCATAATTTAAGGAGATATTATTTATACATATATAATATAGACATTAAATATAGTAAAAAGTTAAAAAAAGTGCCGCAAAACAAAAAGTTTTACGACACAATAGGGGTGAATATTCATAAAAGAATGAACACCCAAATCTGACTGGGTATATCGCCGCCTTGCAACGATATACTCGCTATTAGAGGCGAGCTTTAATTGCCTTTGTTTCTTCCTCGAATCCTGGCTTCTCCAACAAAGCAAACATATTCTTCTTATAAGCCTCAACACCTGGCTGATCGAATGGGTTGATACCCAACAAGTAGCCGCTGATTCCACAAGCACGCTCGAAGAAGTACAACATAGCTCCGATATAATACTCCGAGATCTCAGGAAGTGTGATGCGGATATTAGGCACTCCACCATCGACGTGAGCGATAGTAACACCCAACTCAGCCATTAAGTTGATCTGAGAGATGCGCTTTCCAGCCAAGAAGTTGAGGCCATCCAAGTTCTGCTCATCCTCTGCAACGACAAATTTCTGAGCAGGCTCCTCGATCGAGATCACTGTCTCGAAGAGAGTGCGCTCGCCCTCCTGAATATATTGACCCATCGAGTGAAGGTCGGCAGTCAAAGTGACGCTCGCTGGGAACAATCCCTTGCCCTCCTTACCCTCGCTCTCACCATAAAGCTGCTTCCACCACTCGGCGATATATTGCAACTTAGGCTCGTATGAGGCCAAGATCTCGATCTTCTTACCATCGTTGTAGAGGATGTTACGTGCTGCGGCGTAGATAGCCGATGGGTTCTCATCGAATGGAACATCTGCCCCTGTCGCCTTCTCCATATCCTGTGCTCCACGTACCAACTCAGCGATGTCGACTCCGCCCGCTGCCAATGGCAACAAACCTACTGGAGTGAGAACCGAGAAACGTCCACCAACGTCATCTGGAATAACGAAAGTAGGGTAGCCCTCCTTTGTAGAGAGAGTCTTGAGCGCTCCACGAGCAGCGTCAGTCACAGCAACGATGCGCTGTGCTGCCTCCTCCTTACCATAGCGAGCCTCGATCTCGGCCTTGATGATGCGGAATGCGATAGCTGGCTCTGTTGTTGTTCCCGACTTAGAGATCACGATAGCGGCGATCGAGTAATCCTTCGTTGCGTCCAAAAGCTCACAAGTGTAATCCTCCGAGATGTTCTGTCCTGCGAACAGGATGATTGGGTTCTTCCTCTCCCTCTTCAAGAGGTCGAATGAGTTGTTCATCGACTCGATAACGGCCTTTGCTCCGAGGTACGAACCGCCAATTCCGATGCAGATGATAACATCCGCCTTGCTCTTTAGCTTAGCAGCCTCAGCGTTGAGTGCATCCAGCTGCGCTTGGTCGATAGATGTTGGGAGGTTAACCCATCCCAAGAAGTCGTTTCCTGCACCGAGCTTGCTCTCGAGGAGTGCGTTAGCCTGCTGTGCCTGCTCTTTGATCGAGGCGGTGATCTCTACACCACTTTTCGACAAATCTAATTTCATCATTTTTCTTCTCTGTATATTATTATGTAGTATATTTATTTAAGCAACTTAGTCAAACTCTTCATCGACTTGCGAGCCGAGAGCTTGCGATAGAGCACCCCATAGACCATATCGGCAATGGGCATATCGACCTGATGTTGGTTGTTGATGTGGCGAATACACTCCGCCGCGAAGTAACCCTCCGCTACCATCGTCATTTCGTTCAGAGCACTCTTGGTGCTGAATCCTCGTCCCATCAAGAGTCCCAACCTACGGTTGCGGCTAAAGGCCGAGTAGCAGGTGACAAGTAGGTCGCCCATATAGGCCGACTCACGGGTGTCGCGAGCATAGGGGAAGCTCTCGGTGACGAAGTTATTCATCTCACGAGCGCAATTCGAGATCAGCACAGCGACGAAGTTATCGCCATACCCCAATCCGATCGCCATTCCCACCGAGATGGCATATATATTTTTGAGGATCGTAGCATACTCAATACCATAGAGATCCTGCGAGTAGCTCACATTAATATATTTGCAGGCCACCTTCTCGCCCAAGATATGAGCAAGCTCGATGTCGGGACAGACCACCGTGAGGTATGATAGGCGCTCCAAGGCGACCTCCTCGGCGTGCGATGGGCCAGTGATAATTCCGATCTGACGATACGAAAGGTCGTAGTGCTGATGGAGATACTCCACCACCGTTGTGTAGTCTCCAGGGACGATACCCTTCACTGCCGAGACCACAAATTTATCCTTCAACGAGACTGTGAGGGGCTCCAAAAAATCTTTGATATAGGCCGATGGCATCGCCAAAATGATGATCTCGTGGTTGGCCACTACCTCATTTAGGTCGCTCGATGCTTCGATTCGAGAGATGTTGAACTCGACATCTCGTAGATATTTGGGGTTGTATGCCTCTTGGGTCACACCCTCCAAAACCTCTTGGTTTCTGATATGCCAACCGACCTTCTTCTCGCTGTCACTCAGTAACTTTACAATTGCAGTAGCCCAACTACCATAGCCAATTACGGCACAGGTCGAGGAGGCTGAAATTTCTATCTCCATAAGAGTCTTCTTATTTGTTTGGGACGAAAGGCGATAAATTCGCAACAAATCCGCATCTGCAAAAGTAAGCAAAAAAAAAATATAAAAAAAGTCACACATAATATCTTTTATATATGAATTTTTGCTAATTTTGCAGATAGTATTTATGTGCCTCGTTGTGCGTTGGTCGCAGATGGGTTTTGAGAGGGGCAAATTATTAAGTAAACGGGGTTGATTTTTTACAGCTAAATATAGGTTATAAAAATGGGATTATTCTCACTTACAGAGGAGTTAGCGATTGATCTTGGTACAGCAAATACCTTGATCATCCACAAAGGAAAGGTCGTTGTCGACGAGCCATCTATCGTTGCGGTGGATGCACACTCGGGCAAATTAATTGCGTTGGGACATCGTGCACGTCAGATGCACGAAAAGACAAACCCCAACATTAGGACTGTGCGTCCGTTGAAGGATGGTGTGATTGCCGATTTCAACGCAGCGGAGTTGATGTTGAAGGGTCTTATCAAGAAGGTCAAGATGTCGGGGTCGTTGTTCTCGCCCTCGTTGAAGATGGTGATCTGTATCCCATCGGGATCGACAAATGTCGAGATTCGCGCGGTGCGTGACTCGGCTGAGCACGCTGGTGCTCGTGAGGTCTATATGATTTTTGAGCCTATGGCAGCGGCTCTCGGTGCTGGTATCGACGTTGAGGCCCCCGAGGGAAATATGGTTATCGACATCGGTGGTGGTACTTCGGAGATCGCTTGTATCTCGTTGGGTGGTATCGTCTGCTCGGAGTCGGTAAATATCGCTGGTGATGTCTTTACGAACGACATCCAGAGCTATGTTCGCCAACAACACAATATCCGAATTGGAGAGCGCACAGCTGAGGCGATCAAGTGTGCTGTCGGAGCGGCTGTTCCATCGCTGGAGACTCCTCTCGAGGATTTCAAGATCACGGGTCCAAATATGTTGACCGCTCTGCCTCAGACCGTTACTCTGAATTATTCGGAGATCTCGGTGGCCATCGAGAAGTCGTTGGTTAAGTTGGATGCAGCGTTGATGAAGGTGTTGGAGACAATGCCACCTGAGTTGTACTCGGATGTGGTACGTAATGGAATCTACCTTGCAGGAGGTGGAGCCCTCATCAAGGGTCTCGATCGTCGTTTTGCAGAGAAGACAGGTATCCCGTTCCACATCGCCGAGGATCCATTGCGTGCGATTGCACGTGGTACGGGTATTGTGCTTAAGAACATTGGAAACTGCTCGTTCCTATTGCGTTAGTGGCGAGGTGAAATAAAGTAGACTTGGGACGAGTGTTACCTTGACAAATAGGACGGGTGGCTAACAAGTTGTAAAAGTAATATATTTCGTCATTGCGGGCTTGACCCGCAATCTCATAATGTGCTGATAGTCAATGCAACTTAGAGATTGCGGATCAAGCCCGCAATGACGTGTATAGGTGAGATTCATACTTGGCAATCACCCTCTTTAGAGTTATGAAATGTATAAATTAATAGAGTTCATTCGAAGTATCTACATCTTCCTTCTCTTTGCGGCGATGGAGGGTGTAGCGCTGTATGTCTATACCACATCGGATAGTTATGCGCAGGCCAAGGTGCTAAGTTATGGCGCCTCGGTGGTGGGTGGCGTGGGCTCTGTCGCCACCTCCGTGAAGGACTATTTCAACCTAAAGAGCAAGAATCAGGAGCTCTTGGAGCGCATAACCGATCTGGAGCAGAGTCTTGCGGGCTACGCCTCCTTGCATCGAGATTCGCTCTTGTCGGCCTACTCCTATCTCGATGAGTTTGGAAAACAGTATCAAGCGGCAAAGGTGGTCTCGAACTCGGTGAATAAGCAGCGTAACTACCTGATAATAAATAGAGGGTTGCAACACGACGTGAGGGTAGGGATGGCCGTGATTACCCTCAAACGTGAGGTGGTCGGTGTTGTGATGGAGTGCTCCGATAACTTCTCGGTGGTGATGTCGGTACTCAACACCAGCTTCCGTTCGAGTGGTGAGTTGGAGGATGATCGCCACGCTGGTAGCATCTATTGGGGCGGTGAGAGCAGGTATGAGATGAGGATGAGCGAGCTGTCGAAGTATTCCAATATCTACTTAGGGGCGAGGGTCGTCACAACGGGATTTTCGCACATCTTCCCCGAGGGAATTTTGATCGGGACAATATCGGATTACGCCCTCGATGGCCATAATAATACCTATAACGCCAATGTTGCTTTGGCGGCTGATATGTCGGCTCTCAACGAGGTCTTGGTGGTGAATAATAACGCCTATGGCGAGGCGCTCCAACTCGAAGAGGGCTTTGGGGCAGAGGGGCTATATTAGGTTGTGTAAAAAAATAATTGGCAATAATGATAAGATCGTTTCCATATTTCCTGCTCTACTTTGCGGTGCTCCTGATGCAGGTGTTTCTCTTCGATAAGTTGTTGATTTTCTCGACGATGGCCCCCCTTGTCTATATCATCTTCATCATTCTGTTGCCTGTGCAGCTGTCTCAGTTCCAGATCTTGATGTGGGGCGCATTTGTAGGTGTCACCTTCGACCTTGCGATGGGCACCTCGGGGCTAAACTCTATCGCCACGATCTTTGTCAGCTACCTTCGATTTAGCATACTATCCTCTGTCGTAGATAAGGATCTGCTGATGTTGGGGGGCGCTCCGACTCAGGGCAAGATCGGATTCCGTCGTTTTTCGAGGTATCTCTTCTCGATGGTCTATATCCATAGTGCAATATTTTTTGTCGCTGAGTCGTTGAATTTTGTCACGTGGGACTATCTGCTGATGCGTATTTTGGTTAGTGGTCTGGTCTCGGTTGTGGCAGGGTGGTTGATCGCTGGCCCCTTTGAGAAGGTTTTGTCTCGTAAATTTTAGAACCATAAATGTAGATGGCTAAGGAGATAGAGAAGTCAGGGCGTGTAAGGACGCTTCAGGTGGTTGTCGCAATAATTTTTGCGATGCTGCTCGGCCGTATCTTCTACCTCCAACTCATCGACACCTCCTATGTCGACCTCTCCTCTCGCAATGTGTTGCGTCGTGAGGTGCTCTATGCTCCACGAGGCGGGGTGTTGGATAGGGATGGCGACTATCTGGTCCAGAGCCGAGGTTGCTACGATGTTATGGTGACATATCGAGAGATGGACCGAGCGGGGTTCGACACTCTTCTGGTTTGCGATGCTCTGGGAATCACAAAGGAGAGGCTGTTGAAGGTGTTGAAGGATGCACGTATGCGCTCTCGCATACCATCGTTGGTGACAAATTTTGTCTCTGTCGAGCAGAAGCTACGCTTCGATGAGTTGAATATCTCGGGATTTCATAGCATCTACCGAACCGTTAGGCAATATCCTCGTAAGATCGGAGGCAATCTATTGGGCCACGTTGGCGAGATTAGCGAGGCGCAGTTGGCCCGAAATCAGGACTACGCAAAGGGTGACTACATAGGCGTAGGAGGCGTGGAGTCGGCCTATGAGGTGGAGCTCAGGGGCGAGAAGGGAAATCGCATCGTCGAGGTAAACACCTATGGCGAGGTGCAGCGCCCCCATATGGATGGCCACTTCGACCTCCTGCCTGAGCAGGGAAAGACCTTGGTCTCGACGATTGATGCCGAGCTACAACTCTTTGGCGAGGAGCTGATGAGGGGCAAGGTCGGTGCAGCGGTGGCGATCGAACCCTCTACAGGCGAGATCTTGATGATGGTCTCCTCTCCGACGTTCGACCCCGACGAGCTGGTGGGGCGTGAGCGAGGCAACAACTATATGGATCTGTTGAACAACCCGAGGCGACCACTCTTCAACCGAGCTGTCACCTCTCGTTACCCTCCAGGGTCGATCTTCAAGCTGTTGCAGGGGTTGATCGGTTTGCAGGATGGAACGCTCTCTCGAACGCAGAAGTATAACTGCTATGGAGGATTCCACTATGGATCCAAGATCCTGAAGTGTCACGACCATAAACCCCTCACCTCGTTGGAGTTTGCGGTGGCCACATCGTGCAACACCTACTTCTGTAATGTCTTTTGCAATGTCCTCAACAACAAAACTGATGGTGGGATTAGTGAGTCATACACCGCTTGGCGAGAGGATGTCTTGAGTTTCGGCTTTGGGCGCAAGTTGGACTCCGATTTTTTGAGCGAGGGTGTTGGATATGTCCCCGAGGCCTCGTTCTACGATAGGGTATATCGAGGGTCGTGGAGTCCGCTAACCATCATCTCGCTCTCGATTGGGCAGGGTGAGTTGGGGTGTACACCGCTCCAGATGGCCAACTTTGCAGCGATACTCGCCAATAGGGGCTACTACTATATTCCCCACATCATTCGGAGTGTCGAGGGGCAAGATTCGCTCGATAGGCGCTTCTATGAGAGGCAATATTGCAATGTCGACTCGGTACACTTCGAGCCCATCATCCAAGGAATGTGGGATTGTATGAATGTCAAGGAGGGGTCGTCGGCCTACTGGGCGAGGATCAAGTCACTCGATATGTGTGGAAAGACGGGAACGGCCCAGAACCCCCACGGTGAGGACCACTCGACATTCCTATCGTTTGCCCCCCGAAACAACCCCAAGATCGCCGTCTCGGTCTATGTCGAGAATGGAGGGTGGGGATCGAGCGCCGCCCTGCCGATTGCATCGTTGGTGCAGGAGTACTACCTAACCGACTCGATATCGAGGCAGTGGTTGGTCGACTATATTAAAAATAAAGAGATAGCATACCCGATCTATGACGCAAAGTAACGGAACCTCATATAGCTCCTCCTTTCGAAAGGAGGGATTCTTCACGGGAGTGGATCCTGTGGCGGTGCTGTTATACCTCGCAATTGTCCTTGTGGGGTGTCTCTGCATCACCTCGGCCACCTATGACGATGCCTCGATGAACTTTTTTTCGGCTTCGCACTTCTACATCAAGCAGTATATATGGGTCGGCATCTCGGCCGTTGCGGCCATCGCTGTCTTGTTGATTGATTCGAGCCAATTCCATAAATACTCCTATCCACTCTACTACCTCGGTATCGTGATGCTCTTTTGCGCCCTCTTCTTTGGGCGTGAGGTCAATGGTGCCAAGTCGTGGTTCGAGTTGGGAGGGATGAGGTTGCAGCCTGTGGAGTTGGTGAAGATCTCGACCAGCCTCGCCCTTGCTCGTGTGATGAGCGACTATGGCTTCTCGATCTCGGATATGAGGGGCCTTACACGTGTGGCTGGTGTTGTGGCGCTGCCTTTGGCCGTTATCGTTTTGCAGAATGACACGGGGTCGGGAATTGTCTTTGGGTCGTTTTTGTTTGTGCTCTATCGTGAGAATCTCAATAAGTGGTTGTGTATCCCCGTGTTGCTGTTTGCCGCCCTCTTTATCATCTCGTTTGTGGTCTCTCCGCTGGTGCTGTTGATGGTCTCTATTGTGGTTAGTCTGCTCTGTAATGCGATGATCTTTGGGCAGTGGAGGCTCCATATCGTCTACTTCGCATCGCTGTTGTTGGGCTCGATAATCCTCTCGTTTGTGGTCTCGATGGTGCGTGACGAGCCCTTCTCTTACTATATCTCGCTGCTGATCGTCTCGCTGCTCACTGTCCCTGCGGTGGTGATTTATCTCTTTCGCAAGAACTTCACTGAGGGATTTATGATCTTGGGCTTCTACCTCTTCACTATGATCTTCCTCCCCGTGAGTGACTATATCTTCAGCTACCTATTACGACCCCACCAGCAAGACCGAATTATGAGTTTCCTCGGCATTGTGAACGATCCGTTGGGGCTCGATTATAATGTTAACCAGTCGAAGATCGCCATCGGCTCGGGCGGATTGTTGGGCAAGGGGTTCTTGGATGGGACTCAGATCCGCTATGGCTTTGTGCCTGAGCGCCACACTGACTTCATCTTTTGTGATCTGGCCGAGGAGTGGGGCTTCGTCGGCTCGTTTGTGGTTCTTGTACTTATTATGATGCTCATCCTTAGGCTTATGAGGATGGGGGAGCGACAGGCCGAGGGCTTTGGACGTGTCTACTGCTATTGCGTCGCCTCGATCCTGCTTTTCCACACCTTCGTAAATATTGGAATGACCATTGGTCTTATGCCCGTGATGGGTATTCCACTCCCTTTTATGAGTTATGGAGGCTCTTCTTTGCTGGCCTTTACTATTATGCTTTTTATAGCGTTTAGACTCGATGCGTCGACGTCCCGAGGAGAGACCTATTAATGCTCTAACCTACCAGAGGTCGGGAATGTTTTTTAGTTCTCTATTACTCGCTCACACGTGTAATCTTCGCACCCAATGCATTTAGTCGCTTGTCGATATCTTTGTAGCCTCGGTCGATCTGCTCGATGTTTTGGATCGTGCTTACCCCCTCGGCACTCAGCGCCGCTATCAATAGAGCAACTCCTGCCCTGATGTCGGGCGATGTCATTGTCGTTGCTCGTAGCCTCATCTGTTGGTTGTGGCCTATTACAGCCGCTCGGTGAGGGTCACACAAGATGATCTGAGCCCCCATATCAATTAGTTTATCGACAAAGAACAGCCTGCTCTCGAACATCTTCTGGTGGATCAAAACCGACCCCTTGGCCTGTGTCGCAACCACCAAGAAGATTGACAAGAGGTCGGGCGTGAGCCCTGGCCACGGAGCGTCGGCAAAGGTAAGGATCGAGCCATCAATATATGATTCGAGGCAGTAGCTATCCTGCTGAGGGATGAATATGTCGTCACCTCGCTTCTCCATCTTAATGCCCATCCTCGAGAATTGGGCAGGGATGATTCCCAAGTTGTCGAACGAGACATTCTTGATGGTGATCTCCGATCTTGTCATTGCGGCCATCCCGATGAAACTACCCACCTCAATCATATCGGGTAGCATCGTGTGGTCGGTTCCTCCCAGTCGCTCAACACCATCAATGGTGAGCAGGTTCGAGGCGATACCCTCTATCCTGGCCCCCATCCTAACCAACATCTTGCAGAGCTGCTGGAGATATGGCTCGCAGGCGGCATTATATATTGTAGTGCGACCCTTGGCCAACACCGCTGCCATCACAATATTGGCGGTACCCGTCACCGAGGCCTCGTCGAGCAACATATAGCACCCCTCGAGCTCCTTGCCCTCGACGGTGAAGAACTCATCGCTGGCATCGAAGTTGAAGGTGGCCCCCAACTTCTGAAATCCGATGAAGTGGGTGTCGAGTCGACGACGACCGATCTTGTCGCCACCAGGCTTGGGGATATAACCCACACCAAAGCGAGCCAACATCGGCCCCACGATCATCACCGATCCACGTAGGCGAGCACAGCGCTTGCTATACTCCTCGCTCGCAATGAAGTCGAGGTTGATATTCTTGGCACAAAATTCATAGCTATCCTCGCCAACCTTCTTGACCTCGACCCCCATCGCCTCCAAAAGGTCGATGAGCTGCAAGACATCGAGGATATGGGGAACGTTGTGAAGTGTCACACGCTCCTCGGTGAGTAGCGTTGCGCAGATAATCTGAAGGGCCTCGTTCTTCGCCCCTTGAGGAGTAATCTCTCCCGAAAGGCGGTGTCCGCCCTCGACCTTAAATATCGCCATATCGTCTCCTTTTTTATTGTGATTTGAGTGATTGTTAACGGTTATAATCAAATGTAAAGATAGTAAATATTTCTTATATATACCACTTTTTTCACCAAAAGAGATGTTCCATATGTCGATTTTTACAGCGGTAAATGGCATTTTTTCGCTTATCCCTAAATTATTTGCTCATTTTATTTTATTCTATGATAATTAATCCCTATATTTGCACTCCGTAAATATTAGGAAAACATTAAAAATAAATAATAAAGGATTATGTCAACAAAGAGAACTTACCAGCCTTCACGTAGGAAGCGTATCAATAAGCACGGATTCCGCACACGTATGGCGACAGCAAACGGACGTAAAGTATTGGCTGCACGTCGTGCAAAGGGCCGCAAGAAGCTAACTGTATCTTGCGAGTCTACATTTAAGTACGCTTAATTTTGTCAGCCTCCTCGCTTTGAGTGAGGGGCAGATTGTTAGCGATTTTGCGCAAAACCTAAGATGGGGTGAGATTTTATCTTGCCCTATCTTTTCGTATCCCTATACCTCATCCTTATGAGATCGTTGATAGGTGGATGAAATATAGCCGCCTTGTGAGTGATTATCTAATCGTATCCAAAATAGTTTATGATGTAATAAAATTTTAGATTTTCAAAGTATCCTTTCTAAACCGCTCTACGTCATTGCGGCCTCCGAGCCGCAATCCATAATTTGCTATAATTCAGGATTTTATAGATTGCGGCTCGGGGGCCGCAATGACGGATAGTATGTCTTTTTTTGTCAAGAATTAACTATGGGAATTTCGACTCAATCGGAATCTCCGCTATACCTCATCTATCTCGGATATGCGGATATACCACAGATAACCCCTCACATCCGAGTAGCCCATATCTTGGAGAAGTTTTATATATCGCTCCATTTGGCGCTTATGTGAGGTGGTTTTGAGTGAGCCAAATTTATAGTCGACAACAACCGCTTTGTTGCCCCTTATCATCACCCTATCGGGCCGACGATTCGAGGCTCCGTTGGGGATGATGATCTGAGACTCATTGCGAACGCTATCCCAATCCCCCTCGAACCACTCTCTGACCACTGGGTTAGAGAGGCTACTCTCGATCGAGTCGAGCAGGGCACTCTGCTCCTCGCTGTTGATCAGCCCCATCGTCAACATCGACCCCACTCGCTCCACAACCTCCGAATAGGAGGCCGACTGCTCGAAGGCCCTATGCATAAGGATTCCCACCTCTCGGGGTGCGAAGCTCGCCCCATCTTCGGTGTAGCGACGTGAGGGGAGGCGTAGGCGTAGGTCGGTCGGGCTACTCTCGTAGCTATCCATAATTTGTAGCTTCGCCATCTCATCATCTGAGTGCTCGCTGCGGGGCGATGATGGCACCGAATATCGGAAACTCAACCCCTCGTCGCCCTCTGCTTTCACGCAACCCTCGGGAAGCGATTGAAGGATGATATCGCCAACGCCTCTGGCCACCCCCTTCTCGGTGAGCTTGACACATATATATAATATCTCGACTGCACGTGTCAAGGCGACATAGAGGGTGTTGATATTGTCGATTCGGGTGTAGACCCTCTCTCGGTAGTACTCCTCGGCAAAGTCCGACTCCTCCATCGCCCTTTTATACTCTATTGGGTATCTCTCCCTCTCTTTGCTCTCTGGGTCGCTCTCTCGCTCGGCCCAGACGAAGTTTTTGTTCACGCCACTTGTCTTGGGGTTTTGGTCCCAGTTGCAATAGGGGATTATCACCACCTTTTTCTCCAACCCCTTGGCCTTGTGGATGGTGAGGATCTCGATCGCCTCCTCGCTTCTCTCGACACGTAGCGATTGGGTGGCCCCCTTCTCGTGCCACCACTCGAGGAATAGGGCGATATCGCCGATCTTGCTCTTGCTATATGTTATGATCTGGTCGTGGATCGCCTGAATATAGGCGATGTTGGAGCGATCTTGCTCGATCCTATACTCCATCACGATGCTCTCCAAGGCCTCGATCGGAGGTGACAATCGGATCTGATGGAGGAACTCGACCTCTCTTTCGGTGAGCTCCGTGTCGATATAATCTCGGCCAAGGAAGCGGTTGTAGATCGCCCTCTGAAGCCCATCTTCGACGTTGAGCGAGAGGTGAAGCGTTGCGATGATGAAGCGGCTCACAGGGGCATAACCCACAATTAGGGCCTCCTGAGTCATCACATCGAAGCGATATTTAGGCTCTCGATTACGCTGCTTGAACTCCAATAGAGTCTCCGCCACCATCGAGGCCTCACGATTCGATCGAGTGAGGATCATTATGTCGCAGGGCTTAAATCTATTGTCGATCGCCTCACAGATCTTGCTTATTGTCGGAGGGGTCTCTTTGTAGGTCGCCACCTCAACATACCCTTCACCCTCTCGTTTGGGGTTCTGGGTGTGGTCGTTATATGCGTCGCTCACCATCTGGTAGAGCTCGTCTCGACACCCTTTGCCTATTCTGTTTTCGGTGTAGGCAGCCGATAGCTCCTCGTTCAATACCCGATTCTCGGAGTCGACAATATTGGAGATTATCTCGTTGTTGAATCGGACGATGTTGGGGAGCGAGCGATAGTTGTCGACCATATTTATCATCTCGGTGTTGTAGTGCCCCAACTCCCTCTCCACGTCGGAGTGGAGAATCCGCCAGTCGCCACCCCTCCAACGATAGATCGACTGCTTAATGTCGCCCACAATGAGGATTCTATTCTCCGAGGGTTCACACTGCGATATTGTGTCACGAAGCAGGGGAATGAAGTTATTCCACTCCCTGCGAGATGTATCCTGAAACTCGTCGATCATAAAGTGCGAGTAGCGGTTTCCCACCTTCTCGTAGATAAATGGGGCGTCACTCTCGCGGATGAACTCCTCCAAAATATGAGATGTCTGACTCAGCAGCATCGTGTTCTGCTCACGGCAGATCTCCTGTGTCTTGTGGTAGAGGTCATACATCAGCGCAAAGCTACGATAGTTCTCGCTTAAGAGCTTCGAGGTGTTGATATGTTTCATCCCCGACGAGTAGAGCTCGACGATCTGGCAGAGCAACGGCATAACTTGGTTTGCCACCGCCCTGTCATCCTCTTTTGAACACCACTTGTCGATGTTCGAGCAGTTGTTGCGCTGTGCATCGGTGAGTTTTATTAGCTCTCTCTTCGACTCCACAATCTTGCGGAACACCTGAGCGAGCGAGCTCCCCTTCCCCTTGAAGTCGTTGCAGCTCATCCCTGCCGAGGTGATCGTCTGCATCGCTTGGGTGGCTATCTTCCGAATCTGAGAGATTATCTCGTTCGACTCTCGGTTCATCCTCTCGATCATCTCTCTGAGCTCCTCTTTGGGTCGTGACGACTCCAAACTCTCACGAGCCTGCTCCTTGAAGAGCTCCTCTTTGAGGGCGAGGATCGCATCCCTAATATTCCATTTTCTGCCATCGTCGATGCGCTCTTGGACCAACTCCATCAGCCATTTGCGGAGTGTTGAGTCGGTCGTGATCTGTTCGATGAGTGCATCGGCGCTCTGTGTGACGATGGGTGAGTTGTCGATCTCGAGGCTATAATCAATGTCGATGCCCAGCTCTTGGATAAAGGCTCGGAGCAGACGTTGGAAAAATTTGTCGATCGTGAGGACCGTGAAGCGAGAGTAGTTGTGGAGGATGAGCGTGCGAGCCTCCAACGCCCGATATTGAATCTGGGCAGGCGTGAGCCCCAACTCCTGCTGAAGCTGCTCCATATAACTGCTCGGAAGTGCGGCGGCAAGGGTGTGAATCTGCTTCAATATTCGACGTTTCATCTCCTCGGTCGCCTTGTTGGTGAATGTGACGGCCAAGATGTTACGATAGAGCATAGGCTCCTCGATAACGTCACGCACATATTTATAGGCCAGACGATACGTCTTGCCCGACCCTGCACTTGCGTTGTATATTGATGCTTTCACCTCTTAATTATCTACTTTATTTCTACCTAAGCAAAGGTATAAAAATATTGGTGGATATTGCTTAATCACCCAATATTTTTTTGTACCTTGCACTCTATAAAAATCATCGAACGTATGCAGAGTTTTTTGAGCGAGGTGGCTCAGGATCTATATGGCCGCTATGGCGGAGGGGTGGGGGAGTTGAAGATGCTCTTCCCATCGAGGCGAGCACGCCTATTCTTTACCGATGCCCTCGCCGCTGTGGCCGATCGGCCGATCTGGGAGCCCGAGTGGGTCGCCATCGACGAGGTTATGTCGAGGGTGGCTCAGGTCGAGGTGGGGGAGCGAGTTAGGTTGGTGGCCGAGCTCTTCAAGATCTACAAGCGACACCACCCTTCGGAGAGCTTCGACCGCTTTTATAGCTGGGGCGAGGTTCTGCTCTCGGACTTTGATATGGTCGATAAATATATGATTGATGCCGATATGTTGTTTCGCAACGTGGCCGACATCAAGGAGTTGGAGAGCGACCTCTCCTATCTGAGCGAGAATGAGCGCCGCATCGTAGCCTTCTGGAGCTCTATCGGAGCAGAGGAGGATCTGAGCGAACACAAACGTCGATTCTTAAAAGTATGGAAGTCGCTTGCCCCGATCTACCACTCCTTTAGAGAGCGGTTGAAGGAGTTGGGCTTTGCCTACTCAGGGATGGTGCATCGCATCGCTGCGGAGCGACTCCGAAGTGGAGAGTACTCGATCGAGGGGGCGGATGATTATGTTGTTGTGGGGTTTAACGCCCTGAGCGAGTGTGAGAAGGTCCTCTTCGATGAGCTCAAACGAGGTGGGCGGTGTAGTTTCTATTGGGATCGTGACGACTACTACTTGGAGAGTAGCAAGCAGGAGGCAGGGCTATTTCTGTCGGAGAATATCAAGCGATTCCCCTCGGCGGCCCACATCTCGCACGACAACTTCGCACGAGAGAAGCAGATGAGCGTGGTGGCCACCTCCTCGGCCGCCTTGCAGTGTAAATATGTCACCAAGATCCTCGACCAGATCGTTGCATCGGGTGGGGTGATAGATAAACGAACGGCCATCGTCTTGACCGACGAATCGTTGCTCTCGCCGCTGCTCTATGCCCTGCCAAAATATGTCGGCAAGGTCAATGTAACGATGGGATATCCGCTCCGTCAATCGTTGGCTTACTCCTTTGTCGAGAGGCTTTTGGGGCTCCAGCACCACTCACGTCGTAGTAGCAGAACGGGCGAAGTAACCCTCTATCACGTCGATGTGATGGGGCTCATCGCTCACCCCTACCTCGAATTGGGGGTTGATTCAAAGGTGCTCAATTGCCTCGAACGACAGATCAGAGCCGAGAGGATGATCTCGGTTCCCGTTGAGCTATTTGCCAACTCAGACAACGAACTATTGAAGTTGATCTTCCGCAAAGTCGATGGATGGGTCGAAGTCTCGAAATATATTACCGAGGTGGTCGATGCAGTCGCCGCCTTGCCTCAGGATGAGCAGGGTGAGAGGGTAGAGTTTCTGGGCTTTATCTCGGATCAGATCACAATGCTACACAACTCGATCGAGAGCTGCTCGATCGACGACCTCTCGACCTCGACCTATGTCTCGCTGCTTCGTCGCCACCTCCAACCTCTGAGGGTCCCCTTTGAGGGTGAACCGTTGGAGGGGTTGCAGGTGATGGGAATCCTCGAGACGAGAACTCTCGACTTTGACAATGTGATCATCCTCTCGATGAACGACGATAACTTCCCAGGGAGCAGGGTTCAACAACCTTCCTATATCCCCTATAACCTACGTGCAGCCTACGAACTACCCACCCCCGAGCACCACGATGGAGTCTACGCCTACTACTTCTACCGCCTAATCCAGAGGTGTGAGAGGTTGTGGATGCTCTACTGCTCCTGTGCCGACGATAAGAGTACTGGTGAGCAGAGCCGATATATCACGCAGCTCGACTACGAGAGCCCATTTAGCTTAAGCAGGGTAGATGTCGGTGTCGATGTCAATCTCTTTGAGAGTGAGGTGATCGAGGTCGAGAAGCGAGGGCGTGTTGCGGAGCAGTTGGCCCGATTCTGTGGCGATATGGGCGGAGAGGCGGAGGTCGTAAAGCTCTCGCCCACAGCTCTATTCCAATATGTAGCCTGCCCTCTGAGGTTCTACTTCCGATCGCTGGCGAGGATCTCGGTGCGTGATGAGCTGAGCGAGCAGGTCGACGCTCCGATGTTTGGAACGATCCTCCATAGTGCGATGCAACACCTCTACGACCCTCTGAAAGGGGTGCCGAATGTAGCCGAGTCGATCTCGAAGATCAAGGGCCGAGATGTAGATGAGGCGGTGAGCAGGGCTATCTTGGAGAGCTACCTAAAGATTGATAGAGAGAAGATCGGAGAGGCATCAAACCACGACTTCTCGGGAAATCTGTTGATCGTTAGGGAGGTGATCTCGAAGTATATTCGCAATGGAATATTAAAATATGATGGGTCGTCGGACTCTCCCAAGTTCGAGATCGTAGGAAACGAGGAGGTCGTGGAGCACTTCGTAAAGCTCGAAAACGGAGCGGATGTGCGACTGTGGGGAATTTGCGATAGGATTGATCGCCTCTCGAACGGGGCGTTGCGAGTAGTAGACTACAAGAGTGGGGCGGAACACTTGACCTTCGATGGCCTCGATGCCCTATTTTTCGGAGAGGGGAAGCAGCGCCAGAGTAATATTTTCCAGACTCTCTTGTACTCCTATATGTTACGCCAAGAGGGGGGCGGTGGGCAGCATATCACCCCCTCGCTATACTACGTCCGCTCGATGAATCAGCCCGACTATTCGCCACTATTGATGGCCATAGAGGGTGAGGGAAGAGATAAGGTCCGTACTCCAATAGAGGATTACGAACCTTATCACAAACAATTTGAGGAGTTGTTAAGAGTCACATTGGAGGAGCTGTTTAACCCCGAAGTGCCATTTAGGCAGTGCGAGGATAAAGCAACCTGCGAATATTGTGACTATAATGAGTTGTGTCAATAGTAAACCGATCAGTGTGGTCGATAGATCGTTGATAGGTGGATGAAGTTTGGAAGATGGCGCTGGGTGCTCTGAAGGGAGCGTACTAAAAGTACGTGACCGAAGAGCACCCAGCGTTATCTTTCAAAATTCGCCGCCTTGCAACGATCTATTAGCAGTTCATTGCTCCACAGCAGTGAATTACTTGGCCGCTTACGTATGATGACATATCCGAGGCCAAGAACAAGCAAACCTTAGCAACATCCTCAGTAGTACCGCCCCTGCGAAGTGGAATCTGAGAGTACCAACCCTGCTTAACATCCTCAGGCAACTTATCGGTCATCTCGGTGATGATAAATCCTGGGGCAACAGCGTTAGCACGGATACCGCGAGGTCCCATCTCCTTGGCGATAGACTTCGCAAGGCCAATCATACCAGCCTTAGATGCTGAGTAGTTGCACTGTCCAGCATTTCCGCTAACACCCACAACCGACGACATATTGATGATAGAGCCACCCTTCTGACGAGCCATAATAGGGGTCACGGCGTGGATAAAGTTGAAGGCCGACTTGAGGTTCACCGCAATAACAGCGTCCCACTGAGCCTCGCCCATCCTCATCATCAAACCATCCTTGGTGATACCAGCGTTGTTGACCAAAATATCAATGCGGCCAAACTCATCCTGAATCTGCTTCACAACCTCGTGTGTAGACTCGAAGTCGGCAGCGTTTGAGGCGTACCCCTTAGCCTTTACGCCATAGCTCAACAACTCCGCCACGGTGGCCTCTCCACCCTCGTCGATCACAAGGTCGGTGAATGCAACATCTGCACCTGCCTTGGCGAACTCAATGGCGATAGCCTTTCCGATTCCACGTGCTGCACCTGTAACGACAGCAACCTTTCCTTCCAATAGTTTCATATCTAAATTTTATTAAAAATACTATTACATTATATAATATAGCGACAAAGGTAGAAAAATAATCCGTTTTTGGTGCATATTTTAAAATTTATATAGTAACTTTGCCTCGTTATATTTTTCACAGAAAGTGGCGCTTTGGTAGAGGAAAAAAGGCATAAAGCACACTATTCGTAACAATAGGGAAGTTTAAATTACTAAAATTATAATAGATAAGGTATGAGAAAAGATTCGCAGATTTTCGATTTGATTGAGAAGGAGCGCGAGCGTCAGATGCATGGCATCGAGCTTATCGCATCAGAGAACTTTGTAAGTGAGGAGGTTATGAACGCAATGGGTTCGGTCCTTACAAATAAATATGCCGAGGGTTATCCAGGGGCACGTTACTATGGTGGTTGTGAGGTTGTAGACCAAATTGAGTCGTTGGCGATCGAGCGTCTTTGCGAGCTTTATGGCGCTGAGTACGCCAATGTGCAGCCACACTCGGGTGCGCAGGCCAATATGGCGGTATTCTTCGCTTGTATGAAGCCAGGCGACACATTTATGGGTCTCGATTTGGCTCACGGAGGCCACCTATCACACGGATCTTTGGTCAATATGTCGGGTAAGTATTTCAAGGCTGTTGGCTATCAGCTCTCTGAGTCTACTGGTCAGATCGACTACGATGCGATGGAGAAGCAGGCCGAGGAGTGCAAGCCAAAGATGATCGTGGGTGGTGCTTCGGCCTACTCTCGTGAGTGGGATTATAAGCGTATGCGTGAGATCGCCGACAAGGTGGGTGCGCTCCTTATGATTGATATGGCTCACACAGCT
The DNA here is from genome assembly GCA_047178625.1 of Rikenellaceae bacterium. Taxonomy (GTDB): domain Bacteria; phylum Bacteroidota; class Bacteroidia; order Bacteroidales; family Rikenellaceae; genus Alistipes. Next base: position 56,922 of record JBCQTJ010000004.1, on the reverse strand, counting down.
GGTCTTATCGCAGCAGGGGTGTTGGAGAATCCACTTCCATACGCTCACATCGTAACATCGACAACACACAAGACACTTCGTGGACCTCGTGGAGGTATCATCTTGTTGGGCAAGGATTTCGAAAACCCTTGGGGCGAGACAACACCAAAGGGCGTTGTGAAGAAGATGTCTCAGATCTTCAACTCGGCAGTGTTCCCAGGAATTCAGGGAGGACCACTCGAGCACGTAATCGCAGCTAAGGCGGTAGCTTTTGGCGAGGCGTTGAAGCCCGAGTATAAGGAGTATCAGGCTCAGGTTCAGAAGAATGCAGCCGCTATGGCAGCAGCCTTCACAGAGCGTGGCTACAAGATCGTATCGGATGGAACCGACAACCACCTTATGTTGGTTGACCTTCGCACCAAGTTCCCAGAGTTGACTGGTAAGTTGGCCGAGAAGTGTTTGGTTGCAGCCGACATCACAACAAATAAGAATATGGTGCCATTCGATAGCCGCTCACCATTCCAGACCTCTGGATTGCGCTTCGGAACTCCAGCCATCACAACTCGTGGTGTGAAAGAGGATCAGATGGATGCTATCGTGGCACTTATCGACCGAGTGTTGCAGGATCCTGAGAATAGCGAGAACATCGCAACGGTTAGAGCCGAGGTTAACGCTATGATGGCTAACTATCCGCTTTACGCTTGGTAGAGTTGTTGCAAGGTAGCAGATTTTAAATAGCAGGCTGAGATATCTTTCATTTGAATATGAAAATATATCTCAGCCTTTTTTTTGTCTGTATGTTAAGTGTGATTTTCGATTAAATATCCCAATCCCAAAAGCGCAAGAGATTCTGTTTCTGTGCGACTTTCATCTCGATTTTGGGGTTGATCGCTTTCAGCGCCGCTAAGAACTCCGCCTCTCGACGAGGTGAGATCAAGGCTGTTGCAATTCGGCCCTTATGATAAAATTTAACCTCTAATCTCTTGAGCGATGCCGCTGGCGACGAGAGGGGGGTGTATGATCTCTTTATGGTTCGGATCCTCGCAATCTCGATAGTTGCCATCTTAAACCACAAGGTCCGAATAATTAAATTTCCATCCGATATTGTGTAGTTGATGGTCGCAAATATCAACACCGTGAATAGAAAAGGTATGCCCAGAGCAATTACCGCTGCAATATCATCTATCCTCTCAATAAGAGGCATAGAGAATATGCTCAAAATAAAGAGTGTAAGTAGTACACTTATGCGAGATCGGAATTTCATTTTTTACTCTGTTTTAATTGACTTTTACCTCTTTGCCTGATACTCCTCGATATTCTTCACAATGGCGACGATAAGCTTTTCGATCGCTGGTAGTGAGGCCCAAGCATTATGGGGTGAGAGGCGTAGTCGGTCGGGGTCGTCGATGGTAAGTAGTGGCGATGTAGGGCATAGGGGCTCCTCGGTATATACATCGAGCGCTGCGCCATAGATCTCACCCTCGTTGATTGCCCTAACCAACGCCTCCTCGTCGATGATTCCGCCTCGGGCTACGTTGATCGCAATCGAGCCGCTGTGCATTTTGCTAAGCTCCTCGGCTCCAATTAGCCCTCGTGTCTGGTCGTTTAGTGGAGCGTGGATCGAGAGGGTGTCGCACCACTCCAAGAGCTCGTCGAGATTCTCGCACCTCTCATACTCCTCACTCCTTGTCACTCCGCTGGTCGAGTAGTAGCGCACCTCGCATCCGAAGGCGGTGGCCAAACGTGCCACCTCTCGCCCGATAGCGCCCAATCCGACTATGCCCCACCTGCTTCCGTGGAGCTGTCCGATCATCTCGTCGAAACAGAATAGCCTATCCGAGGCTGAGTAATCTCGCCCCTTGACATAGTGGTCGTAATAGCTGATGTTGCGCCTCAGTGAGAGGGCCGCCCCGAGTGTCGCCTCGGCGACCGAGTGGGTCGAGTAGCCAATTGCGTTGCGCACCTCGATGCCCAACCTGTCGGCGGCATCCAGATCAATATTATTCATCCCCGTGGCAGCTATGCAGACCAACTTCACCGTTGCGCTGATCTTGCTCAACACCTCGCTTGTCAGGGGGCATTTGTTGGTGATCACCACCTCTGCCCCCTCGCACCTCTGGGTGATCTCGTCGGGCGTGGTGAACTCGTAGCCTACATATTCGCCTAAACTTTGGAGGGCGTTCAAGTCAACCCCTCCCACTGAATACTCATCTAAAAATACAATCTTCATATCCTTATATTTTTATATATCTTAAATATCTACTCCATCTCCCCAATCAACGAGCGAATCACAACCGAGGCGCATCCGATCCCAAAGAGGGCAGGGATATATGATATTGTCCCTACATTCGACTTTTTGTTGGGTTCGTCGCAGAGCACCATAGCACCCTCACGCATCGGCTCGGGCGAGAATACCGCCTTGAACCCCTTTCTTACCCCAACTCGGTGCAGCCTCTTGCGAAGCATATGGGCAAGTGGGCAGTGGTGGGTCTTCGAGATATCTCGGATCTCCATCTGTGTTGGGTCTGTCTTAGCCCCTGCCCCCATCGAACTCACCAACGGAATCTTCCTCTCTAAGGCCCCCAAAATCAGGGCGATCTTTGGAGATAGGGTGTCGATGCAGTCAACCACATAGTCGAACTTTGCGGAGTCAAGAAGCTCGTATGTCAGCTCATCCTTTATATATTTATTGACCACAACCAACTCAATCTCGGGGTTGATATCTCGTAGGCGCTCGGCCAAAATCTCGGACTTCTCACGCCCAATTGTCGAGTGCAGGGCTACCAATTGTCGGTTGATATTGCTCTCCCCGACAACATCGGCATCGGCAATGGTCATCCTGCCAACCCCCGCTCTGGCGATCATCTCGGCAGCATAGGCCCCCACGCCCCCCAATCCGACGACCAAGACATTTGCCCCTCGTAATATTGATAACTTATCCTCTCCCAACAGAAGCTCTGTTCGCTCTAACCAACTACTCATCGCCCTTATTTGTTTGGGAAAATCTTGTTGTAATTTTTGTAGATCGCCTCACGCAGCTCCTCGACACTCTCGATCCTCAGCTTCGAGATCTTAGCGTAGATCTCCTCGATCGAGACGCTACTTGTGTCAGTCTCCAATAGAAGCCTATCCACGGGGCACTCCTTCACCGCCTTCACAGTCTTGGGCGATGCAAAGGTGCGCTCTCCGAAGCTGATGTAGTAGCCCTTCTCCGTCGCCTGATTCATCTGGGCCACCGAGCCGATGAATCCGTGAAAGATCACCGCCCTTAGGGGAAATGTCGAGAGGGTCTGCATCGTCGGCTCGAAGGCCTTGACACAGTGCAGAACCACAGGTTTGCGATGTTTCTTGGCGATCTTGAGCTGCATAACAAATAGCCTCTGCTGCTCCTCACGATCCACCTCGGCCGCATAGTCGAGGCCTATCTCGCCAACGGCATCGGCCGCCTCTACATCGGCCTCGAATTGACGCTTCACATCGCCATCCGTGAGGTTGTGCTCCTCGGCACTCCACGGATGAACCCCTACTGTCGAGATCGTCAGCTCACCCTCATTTTGGTTGTGGGTGTGTATATTAATGTAGTTAAACTCCATTTTTTTAAGTAAAAATAAAAAATAAGAGGGGTTTTTTTGCCGCATAGCAATACCCCTTCAAGTTACAAATATAGCACAAATTAGTTAGAAATGGTAAAATAATGGGCTAAAGATTCTTCTCGTCACGAAAAAATTTGTAACTTCGTCGCGTGTTTTTTTATTAACAGTAGAGAAGCGCAAATATTCAAGTATCACAAGATAACAAACAATAAATAACACTTTTTACAATGTCGAAAAACATTTCACTACGCAAAGGTCTCGACATCAAACTCAAAGGAGAGGCAGCGAAAGAGCTAATGGGCACTGCTCAGGCGGCTCAGTATGCCATCTCTCCTCTCGATTTTGAGTCGATTGTACCTAAGCTATTGGTTAAGGTGGGCGAAAAGGTAGAGGCAGGATCGCCTCTCTTCTTCAACAAGGAGAATAATCGCATCATCTTCACCTCGCCCGTGAGCGGAACGATCTCGGCTATCAATCGTGGCGAGAAACGTAAGATCTTGAACATCGTGGTAGATGCCGATGCTAAGCAGAGCTACAAAGAGTTCGCCGTGGTTGAGCCATCGAAGGCTTCGCGCGAGGAGGTTGTTGAGCTGCTTTTGCAGTCGGGACTTTGGGCTACTATCATCCAGCGTCCCTATGGTATCATCGCTAACCCAGCGGAGAGCCCTAAGTCGATCTTTGTGTCGGCCTTCGACTCGTCGCCTTTGGCTCCCGACTACAACTTCGCGTTGAGTTCGGATATGGAGGCTATCGCAAAGGGTGTCGAGGTGATGGCAGCGCTCACCGACGGTAAGGTCAACATCGGAGTTAAGGCTAAGGCTGAGGGCGAGTTCTCGAAGCTAAAGGGGGCTACGATCAACAAATTCTCGGGTAAGCACCCAGCAGGAAATGTTGGAGTCCAGATCCACCACGTCGACCCTGTGAACAAGGGCGAGGTTGTATGGACCGTAAACATCCAAGATTTGGCAATCATCGGCCGCCTATTCCTAACGGGAAAGGTCGATATGACAAAGACAATCGTGGTTGCAGGTAGCGAGGTCGAGAAGCCATACTACTGCAAGGTGATCACTGGAGCACCTATCTCGTCGATCGTCGGGGGCAACATCAAGGCTCAGGCGGAGGGCGACTCGGTTCGCTACATCTCGGGAAGTGTCTTGACAGGAACCAAGAGCGAGGCTGATGGCTACTTGGCCTTCTATGCCAACGCATTGACTGTGATCCCTGAGGGTGACAAGTATGAGATGTTGGGATGGGCGATGCCTCGTTTCCACCGCTTCTCAGTCTCTAAATCTTACTTCTCGTGGTTGTGTCCAAACAAGAAGTACACTCTCGACACCAACTACAATGGTGGTGAGCGTGCATTCGTCGTAACGGGACTCTATGAGAAGTATTTGCCGATGGATATCTACCCAATGCACCTCTTGAAGGCGATCGTGGCGGGTGACATCGACAAGATGGAGGCACTTGGAATCTATGAGGTCGTTGAGGAGGATTTCGCATTGTGCGAGTTCGTTGATCCATCGAAGATCGAGATGCAGGAGCTTATTCGCAAGGGTATTAACGTAATGATTAAGGAGGCTTAAGTAAGGGATGAAAAGTATTCGTAATTTAGTAGATAAAGTTAAGCCAACCTTCCTAAAGGGTGGCAAACTTAGCTCCTTGGAGTCGGCGTTCGACGCTATCGAGACATTCCTCTTTGTACCAAACAAGACTACACTCAAGGGTGCTCACATCCGTGACTGTAACGACTTGAAGAGGACGATGAGTGTTGTGATCTTGGCCTTGATGCCAGCCTTCCTATTTGGAATGTATAACACAGGGTTGCAGAACTTCTTGATGTTGAACGGAGGAACGGTTGAGGCGGCTATCGCAGCGACATCGGTCGTTGAGAATTTGTGGTTCGGATTCCTCAAGGTGTTGCCTCTGCTCATCGTATCGTATGGTGTGGGTCTGGGTCTCGAGATCTGGTTCGCTCAGATGCGTGGCCACGAGGTCAACGAGGGATATTTGGTGTCGGGATTGTTGATCCCTATGATTATGCCAATCGACATTCCACTCTGGATGTTGGCAATCTCTGTTGTCTTTGCCGTTGTTATCGGTAAGGAGGTATTCGGAGGAACTGGAATGAATGTATTCAACCCAGCCCTTTTGGCTCGTGCCTTCGCCTTCTTCGCCTACACACCATCAATGTCGGGTGAGACCGTATGGATCGCCGAGATGACAGGAAACCCAGCGGTGGCCGATGGATTCTCGGGAGCTACGGCTTTGGAGCAGTTGGTGAGCACAGGTTCGATGAACTACTCTGTGATGGATGCCTTCTTCGGCTTCATCCCAGGATCTATGGGTGAGACCTCGACGTTGGCGATTTTGATCGGAGCGGCGGTGTTGATCCTCACAGGTATCGGATCGTGGAGGACAATGTTGAGCGTCTTTGTTGGAGGTTTGGCAATGGGTGCTCTCTTCAACGCCTTTGGCGCAGAGGGAAGCTACTTGGCAGTTCCAGCGTGTCACCATATGGTTGTCGGAGGATTCGCCTTTGGAGCGGTCTTTATGGCTACCGACCCTGTGACATCGGGTCAGACCAACACTTCGAAATATATTGTAGGATTTATGACTGGAGCCATCGCAATTTTGATCCGTGTGATTAACCCAGCCTACCCCGAGGGAATGATGCTCTCGATCCTATTTATGAATGCGCTCGCGCCACTCGTAGACTACTATGTTGTGGAGGCAAACATCGCGCGCAGGAACGCTCGTGTTAAACAAGTTAAATAGTGAGTTATGGCGACAAATAAATATATATGTAAAGTTTGTGGTTATATCCACAATGGAGAGGCGGCTCCCGATATGTGTCCTGTATGTAAGGTCCCAGCATCGGAGTTCGAGATGGAGAAGCCAAAGGGTGGACTCTTCTCGGATAAGAATGGCAACGCCTATATCATCACCTATGCAACAGTAATGGTTGTCTTGGTGGCGTCAGTTTTGGCATTCGTAGCGATGTCGTTGAAGGATCTTCAGAATGAGAATGTCCTCAACGAGAAGAAGAACGCAATCCTAACAGCTCTATCGGCAGAGGAGGGTGTTAGCTACGACAGCTACATCTCGGCATTTGCCGTTGACACAAAGGGTCAGACAATCTCATCTATCGACGGTGCGGCAGTGATCTCTTTGTTGGATGATTTGAGCGCATCGTTCGCAGCTGGTACACTTCCCGTCTTTCAGGCAACTGATGGCCGTGTGGTTATCCCCGTGTCGGGAACTGGATTGTGGGGCGCTATCTGGGGCTATGTGGCTTTGGAGAGTGATATGAACACAATCTCGGGAATCGTGATCGACCACGCAAGTGAGACTCCAGGTTTGGGGGCCGAGGTTGCAACAGCGAAACACCAAGCTATGTATGTTGGCAAGAAGCTCTTCGAGGGTGGTGAGTTCGTCTCGGTGAAGCTCGTTAAGGGCGGAGCCTCTACTTCGGGTGCGGCAGCGAGCCACGAGGTTGATGCGATCACTGGAGGAACAAAGACATCGGATGGTGTCTCGGCAATGCTATTCGATAGCTTGGAGGGATATGTCCCATTCTTTTCGGTAAATGGTAATAACAAGTAAAAAAAGGAGGATAACTATGAGTAATATTGAAAAGGAGCCTCTATTTTCGGCTAAAAATGTAAAGACCCTCACCTCGCCTTTGAGCGGCAACAACCCTGTGATCGTCCAGATCTTGGGTATCTGCTCGGCATTGGCGGTGACGGTTAAGTTGGAGCCTGCCATCGTTATGGCACTCTCGGTAATGGTTGTAACGGCCTTCTCGAACCTTGTGATGTCTCTGTTGCGTAGTGGAATCCCATCACGCATCCGTATCATCGTTCAGTTGGTTGTTATTGCGGCGTTGGTAATCATCGTCGACCAGATCCTCAAGGCCTTTGTCTACGATGTATCGAAGCAGTTGTCGGTATATGTGGGACTTATCATCACGAACTGTATCATTATGGGACGTGTCGAGGCATTCGCATTGGGTAACAAACCTTGGCCAGCCTTCTTGGATGGACTCGGTAATGGTTTCGGATATGGTATCATCTTGGTGGCTATCGCCTTCTTCCGTGAGTTGTTCGGATCGGGTCAGCTATTGGGATTCCAGATTATCCCACTTAGTTGGTACGCCTCTGAGGGTGGTTTCTACTCGAACAACGGAATGATGTTGTTCCCACCGATGGCCCTCATCATCACTGGATGTATCATCTGGTTCCACCGTTCAAAGAATAAGGATCTTCAAGAAAAATAGAGATAAGAGAGTATGGAAACGTTGAATCTATTTATTAAGTCGATCTTTATCGACAATATGGTCTTCGCCTTCTTCTTCGGAATGTGTTCATACATTGCCGTGTCGAAGAGCGTTAAGACAGCATTGGGATTGGGTGCTGCGGTGACATTCGTTATGATTATGACAGTGCCACTAAACTACCTGCTCAATGAGTATGTACTAAAGGCTGACGCCCTTGTCGAGGGTGTCGACCTGAGCTTCTTGACCTTCATCGTCTTTATCGCCGTAATTGCCTCGTTTGTGCAGTTGGTCGAGATGATTGTCGAGAAATTCTCCCCTGCGCTTTATAGCCAGTTGGGTATCTTCTTGCCCCTTATTGCTGTGAACTGTGCGATCCTCGGAGGTTCGTTGTTTATGCAGCAGAAGGTTCTCTCGAATGAGATTGGGTCGATCACCGACTCTGTCGTCTATGGTTTGGGATCGGGTCTTGGTTGGTGGTTGGCGATCATTATGATGGCCGCAATCCGAGAAAAGACTCAATATTCACACATCCCAGCGGCGCTTCGTGGACCTGGTATCACCTTTATCATCACAGGTCTTATGGGAATTGCGTTTATGATGTTTTCGGGCATTCAATTGTAACCTTAAAAGAGAGAGAAAATGACTATAACAATAATTTATTCGGTTCTGTCGTTCCTGATCCTAATCTTGGCTTTGGTTGCGTTGTTGCTCTTCGCAAAGTCAAAGTTGACAAGTTCAGGTGCTGTTCAGATCGACATCAATGGTGGTGAGAAGGTCATCACCACCGAGAGTGGCTCTACACTCTTGAACACCTTATCTGAGAATGAGATCTTCTTGCCATCGGCTTGTGGTGGTGGTGGCTCGTGCGGAATGTGTAAGTGTCAGGTTATCGAGGGAGGTGGCGAGATCCTACCAACCGAGACTGGATTTATCAACCGCAAGATGCAGAAGGAGCACTGGCGCTTAGGCTGTCAGGTTAAGGTTAAGGAGAATATGAAGATCAAGGTCTCTGAGGAGGTCTTGGGAGTGAAGAAGTGGGAGTGCGAGGTTGTCTCGAACAACTCAATCTCTACATTCTTGAAGGAGTTCGTCGTGAAGTTGCCCGAGGGTGAGACCCTAAACTTCAAGAGTGGAGGCTACATCCAGATCGACGTGCCTAAGTATGACTCTATCAAGTTCTCGGATATGGAGGTTGAGCCTCAGTTCCGTGGCGACTGGGATAGCACAAATATGTGGGCCCTCGAGACAAAGAATCCCGAGCCAACATATCGTGCATACTCAATGGCGAACCACCCTGCGGAGGGAAATATCGTGATGCTTAACATCCGTATCGCAACACCTCCATTCAACCGTGCGACAGGCTCGTTCGAGAAGGTTAACCCTGGTATCTGCTCATCTTATATCTACTCGCGCAAGCCAGGTGATAAGGTGACTGTGTCGGGCCCTTACGGAGAGTTCTTCTTGCCCGAGGATATCACCGACGATCAGGAGTTGATCTTCATCGGAGGAGGAGCAGGTATGGCGCCAATGCGTAGCCATATTATGGACCTCTTTAAGACCCAGAAGTCGAAGAAGCCAGTATCGTTCTGGTATGGTGCACGTGCTTTGAAGGAGGTCCCTTATATGGAGGATTTCCAGGGTATCATCGACGAGTTCCCTAACTTCTCGTTCAACTTGGCTCTCGACCGTCCAGATCCAGCTGCCGACGAGGCCAAAGTACCCTACACAGCAGGATTCGTTCACAACGTATTGTTCGAGAACTATCTGAAGAACCACGAGGATCCAGAGGGATGTTTGTACCTTATGTGCGGACCCCCAATGATGATCGCCGCAGTGGTGAATATGTTGGATAGCTTGGGTGTACCTCCCGAGAATATCCTCTACGATAACTTCGGAAGCTAATCCAATAGCTGACTCAATAGATGAGAGCGACCTATTACGGGTCGCTCTCGTTTTTTTGCCTTGTTGGGAAAGGCAGGGAACTGCGCTCAAGCCCCGACAAGACTTACCCAATCAACCCCTGAAGCTCAACAATTTTATCTTTAAGCTCAGCTTCGGTTTCGCTCTCCATAAGGTGGCGTACTAAGCAGATATTTTTTGCTCCTGCCCCAACGACGATGTTGGCGTTTTCGGGGAAGATGCCGCCTATTGCTATCACGGGTATTGGAGCGAACTCCATCACTTGTGAGAGGAGTTCGGTTCCCACTGTTGGGTCGGCAATTGCCTTTGTCGTTGTTGGGTATATTGGGCCGAATCCGATGTATGCAGGGCCTTGCGCTATCGCCTCTGTGGCCTGCGCTATTGAGTGGGTCGAGAGGCCTATGGGCATCTTGTCACCCACTATGCGACGTGCATCGGCGAGTGAGATGTCGCCCTGCCCCAAGTGGAGCATATCGGCCCCTGAAAGGAGTGCTAAGTCGGCACGGTCGTTCATTACGAATTTTGTCTGGGTGCCACGGGTGATGCTCATCACACGCTCCGCAACGCTCAGCGTCTCACGGTCATCGAGGTGCTTCTCCCTTAGTTGTAGGTATTTTACGCCGCACTCAACGCACACACGTGCTACCGATTCGTATGATAGTCGTGGCTTTGTGATGATCATACACAGGCCGAAATTATTAATCTTTCTATCCATATTATTTTTCTTGTTTTTTTAACTCTTTGGCGAAAGTAACATATATTTTTGGTGTCTCAAAATTTTGAGCTATAATTTTTGCTTATAGAGCTATTGGAAATAAGAATCGTAAAACTATTGCATAGACAAAAAAATGTAATATCTTTGTAATGAAGAAACAGATTAAATAATTTAAAACGATTAAGTTATGAGCATAAAGGGAACATTAACAGAGCAGAATTTATTGAAGTCGTTCGCTGGCGAGAGCCAAGCACGTTCACGTTACACCTTCTTCGCAAGCAAGGCAAAGAAAGAGGGTTACGAGCAGATCGCAGGGGTCTTTATGGAGACAGCCGAGCAGGAGAAGGAGCACGCAAAGGTATTCTTCAAGTACCTCGAGGGTGGTGAGCTAACCATCACAGCGACCTTCCCAGCAGGAATGATCCTCAGCACACAGGAGAACCTACGTGCAGCAGCCGAGGGCGAGAATGAGGAGTGGGAGATCTTGTATCGTGAGGCTGCCGAGACAGCTGATCGTGAGGGGTTCCCCGAGATCGCGGAGTCATTCCGTCGCATCGCAATGGTCGAGAAGGAGCACGAGACACGCTATCGCAAGCTCCTCACACGCCTCGAGGAGGAGAAGTTCTTCGAGCGTGACGAGCCCGTTGTTTGGCAGTGCCGCAACTGTGGATATGTCACTGAGGAGTCGACTGTGGCGCCAGGACTTTGCCCAGCGTGTAAACATTCACAAGCATACTTCGAGGAGAAGAAAAACAACTATTAGATTGTTGCAAGGCGGCGATATTTCAAAGATACCAAGGGGGCTACTTCGGTCACGTACTTTAAGTACGCTCCCTTCAGCAGCCCCCTTGCCATCTTCAAAATCTCATCCACCTATCAACAATCTAACGGGTGTGAAGTGCCGCTAATATTGAAAAACGAGAGAGCCGATAAAAGTTCTCTCGTTCTCGTATGGAGTTTGGCTAACAAGGATGAGTTTTGGGGCTTCGTGAAGGCTCTGAAAGCGGAGCGTACTTAAAGTACGTGAGCATTTCAGAGTCGAGGGAAGTGCCAAAAATCGCCTTGTTAGTCGGACTTCTTTTAGTTTCGTTTTAGGTGAATCTTATGCGTGATACTATTTGGCAGCTCCGCTAAGTAATGCGTCACCATAATCAAGCTCTTGTTGGGGCGCAAGCTGAAGGCCTCGATGATCTCCGTAACTCGTCGTCTGTTACGCATATCGAGGCCGTGTAGAGGCTCGTCGAGGATCAATAGCGCTGGGTCCTTGACGAAGGCTCGGGCCAATAGTACGAGGCGTTGCTCGCCACTCGATAGCTGTGTGAAGATTCGCTCCGCTAACTCCTCTATTCCAAATATCCTCATCCAAAATAGTGATACCTCGCTGTGGTGTGGCTGCATCTTGCGGTTGAGACCTATCGTGTCGTGGAGTCCGCTCGCCACAATCTCGATCGCTCGGTTGGGGAGCAGATAGGCTCTATGCATCTCGGGGCTCACATATCCGATGTGTCGTTTGATGTCCCAGATGCTCTCGCCTGTGCCTCTGTCACGTCCGAATAGTGCGATGTCGCAGGCGTATCCTTGTGGGTTGTCGGCACATACCAACGACAATAGGGTCGACTTACCAGCTCCATTCTCGCCACTCAAAGCCCACCTCTCGCCACGTCGCACCTGCCAATCTAACGCCTTTAGGATCGTCCTCTCACCATACTTGATCGAGACCTTGCGAAGCTCGGCCACCATCTCGCAATCGCCATTGTGGGGCTCCGCTATGGGTAGCTCCTCGATCGCTTTGCGTAGCTCTGAGGGCAGGATCTGCTCGGGCAGGGGTTTTGTGGTGGAATAATATCCTGCTATGGTCTGCTTCGGCCTAACCTCTCGGCTCTCGACCTCGACGACGTGGGTGATAAACTTAGGGATGTCGTCGGTCTTTGAGAGGACGACGATGATCTGAACACTCCCCATATCGGCCAAATCCCCCATCAAGGCGTGGAGCGTGGAGCGAGTCTCGGCATCCAACCCGATGAAGGGGTTATCCATAATTAGGAGCTGAGGGGCGTTGAGCAGAGCCTTGGTGATCTGGAATTTTCGCATCTCGCCACTCGACAAAAGCACGAGCCTCTTGTCGTAGATCTTCTCGATCTTGAAGAGCGAGAACAGCTTCTCACGAAGAGCAATGAGCCTCTCGTCGCACGCCAAATCTGCGGGTAGTTCGTCACATACTCGTGGCGAATCCTCCAACGCTGTGGAGTTCCACCTCTGCTGATAGAAATATCCACTGTCGGCACCTCCCGAGGCGGCCGTAGAGTCTCTAAATGCGATATATTTTATGTTGTCGAAGATCTTCTTTGAGATGGCATCTTCGCCAAAGTCGTAGAGAACACCATCGCCATCACGAAGTGGGTGGGCCCCAGTGAGGATTCCAACTAATATACTCTTACCAGCACCGTTGCCCCCGACAATTGCAATCTGCTCTCCTCTCTCAATTCGTAACCCTTCGATCCCCTCCAGTTGGTATTGTGGTTGGCGTGTCGCCGTTGAACGTATCTCTATTATTGGTCTCACTTATCTCTCTTAATTTTATTTGTTTTCTACTGGCATCTCACCATCTACGCTCTCGATCCAGTTGTTGAGCTCCTTGAACATCTTCGCTGTGCGACGTGGGTCTGCCTCGGCAAGGTTGTTGAGCTCCTTTGGATCCTCTTTGAGGTTGAATAGGAATGTTTTTTCTGTCTCGTAGATGTGGATTAGTTTATAATCTCCGTTGCGAATAGCCGATCCCATCGACCACTCTGTCTTAGCACGGTGGTGTGGGAAGTGCCAATAAAGCGATCTCGATTTGAGCTTGTCGCCCTCGCCTGCCACGATAGAGTAGAGCGAACGAGATGTTGGGTCGGGACTCTCGACGCTCTTCTTCTGACCACTGATCTCGGCCAACGTCGGGAATACGTCGATACTTGTCACAGGCTCGCTGCACACTGTTCCCGCCTTTGTCTTACCTGCCCACTTTGCGATCATCGGAACTCGGATACCGCCCTCCAAGAGGTCGCCCTTGATTCCCGAGATTGGTGGGTTCTTCTGCAAACCGCCATTGTCGGAGTAGAAGAATATGATTGTATCCTCGCTGAGTCCAAGCTCCTCGACAGCATTCAACACTCGTCCCACATTCTCATCCATCTTCTCGATCATTGCGTGGTATTTGTTGCCGCCATTGCGCTCTACAACATCCTCGGGCACCTGGTACGGTGTGTGAACAGAGTAGAATGATAGGAATAAGAACATCGGATCTCCTTGATTCTCGGTCATATAGGAGATGGCCTCCGAGGCGAGACGGTCTGTTAAGTACTCACCATCCTCACCATCCTCGATCGTGAGGTTCATATATGGAGAGAAATAGCTCGCTGGTTGACCATATGCACAGCCGCCAATATTGATATCATATCCAAATTTATCTGGGTGGTAGTTGGCATCGACAACACCAGTCTTTGCATTATACGAGCCATCGCCAGCGAGGTGCCACTTCCCGAAGAATGCGGTTTTATAGCCTGCTGACTTCATAACATCGGCAATTGATGGGTGCTCTAACTCGAGCGCTGAGCGGAAATCCGCCTCACGAAAACGCTTGCCCTTGCTCATATTATTGATATACTTCTCGGTGCCGATACCAGGGATGTGGCAGGTGATCTTCACCTCGGCAGGCGACTGTCCCGATACGATCGAGGCACGAGTAGGCGAGCTCACGGGGGCCGCTGCATAGGCGTTGTCGAAGTAGACACCCTGCGATGCGAGGCGGTCGACATTTGGGGTGTGTAGCTCCTTTTGGCCCAAGAAGTTGAGGTCGTAGGCCCCTAAATCATCTACGAGGATAAATAGCACATTGGGCTTCTCCTGCTGCTGTGCCACCGCCACCGACGATGTGGCAACTAACGATAGAGTTGTGAGTAGTATTGGTCTCATTTTTTTATTTGGTTTTTTGTTCATTCTTATTCTGGGTGGGAGAATCGTCTCATCCCCTCAATATACTCCATCTTCTCGGGAAACTTTGTGAAGATGGGCTCTCCATCCTTATCTTTTGGGTTAGCGAAGCTCTTCATTGGGTTGGCAAAAGTTGTTGGGGCCGAGTCGAAAAACTCACCATCTCCCATCTCTCGTGGGTCACAATCCATCAGTAGCCGTTGCGATAACAACGTCGTCAACTCTTCCCTAACCTTTCGGTATTTGTTCACCTCCGCTAAATTCTCAACGCAATATGGGTCCCTCTTTATGTCGAAGAGCTCATACTCGGGACGAAGGTCTGTGTGCATTTTGAAGTAGGGGGCGATCTCCTTCATATCCCTATTGGCCACCTCATAGTTCAACGATCTATCAACATCGGACCACGATAGGTCTTTGTAATATGGGGCATCGCCAGCTGGAGATCGTGTCGGCTCGTAGTTGTGGACCAATAGATACCTGTCACTCCTAATTGCTCTGATCGGATACCCAAAGTTATTCTCTCGTGCAGGGTTGTGCTTCTCCTTGCCCCACACCACAAATTCGTTGGCAGGTGCCGAGTCATACCCTTTTAGCCCCACAAGGTTTGGAATCGAGCTCCCCATCATTGTCTCTGGGACTTCGACCTTGGCTGCTTGCAGAATAAAGGAGCTCATCTCTGGCAGGGATATCAACTCCTCGACACTCTGCCCACCCTCGACGACTCCACTCCAACAGACGAGAAATGGGACGTGGGTGCCAGTCTCGTAACACTGCATCTTTGAGTTGGAGAATGGCATTCCGTTATCTGAGGTGACGATAATGAGTGTGTTTTCATATAACCCTCGCTCCTTTAGAGTCTCGATGAATCGCCCTAATTGCTTGTCGTAATAATCAATCTCGTAGCCATAGTCGTTGAGGTCACTCCTAAACTCACTCATATCGGGGAGTGAGTTGGGCATATCTATCACGTTGGGGTCTTTACCAGCCCTCTCGCCGCTATCGGCCGCATAGCCTCGGTGTGGCTCCCAGCAGTTAAATGCAAAGAAGAATGGTTGAGTGCCATCATTGTCACCAAGGAATAGCTCGAAGTTGGCTGCGTAATCAATATTGCCCGTTGAGATTATATCTATATCTTTGACCTTTACGCTGTTATATGTCGCCCCAAGGGGGTTGTGGGCTATTCCATACTCATCGTGTTTGCCAAATGGGCCGACACCTTTTCCCGTGTACCCCACTTGATATCCACTCTCGGTCAAGATATCGGTCATCAGAGGGAACTCTTTGGGGATAAATCCGCCGTGAAGTCCACCCTCTTTATTCTGGTAGAAGTGGCGTCCCGTAAGCATCGACAATCGACTTGGGGCCGACGATGGGGCCGATGAGAAGGCATTATGGAATAGGGCTCCCTCTTCGGCTAACTGATCGAACACGGGGGTGTTGACCCACTCTGTGCCGTATGCACCTGCGTGGGGCCACCCTTGATCATCCGATATGACCAACAATACATTTGGGCGATTTTGAGAAATCGCATCGCTCGCACCCACTATCAATAGTGATGTCGCTATGATTGTATTTGTCTTCATCGTTTTTTTGATCTCTCTTTATTCAATATACCACAAAGATATTAAAAAAAGAGTTATTTACATAAGTTTTGTGTATATTTGCGTATAATTCACGCAACTAAAACTAACTACAACAGAATGAAAATAGGATTTTTAGCGACCCTATGCCTAATGGCGTTGGGCGCATATACGAGCGAGGCAAAGGTGACACTACCCTCGATTATAGCAGACGATATGGTTCTCCAGCGCAACACAGAGGTGCGATTCTGGGGAGAATCAACAGCCGAGGGTAAGATTGTCACCATCGCCCCATCGTGGAGCAAAGCCAAATATAAGGCCGCTGTGAGCGGCGGAAAGTGGAGCGTAAAGCTCCCCACCACAGATGCAGGTGGACCCTACACCGTGACAATTAGCGATGGCGATAAACTCACCCTCTCGAATATCTTGTTGGGCGATGTGTGGATCTGTATGGGGCAGTCGAATATGCAGATGCCGATGTCGGGCTTTGGCTTCAAGGAGCAGCGAATCGCAGGTAACACCCAAAAGAATCAGCCTGTCGAGGGCTCTGCTAAGGTGATTACTCAGGCCAAGGAGAGCACCCCAATCAGAATGTACACGATGGAGTTCAATCCACAGAACAGGCCGCAGGAGAGTGTCGAGGGAAGGTGGGAGACCAACACCCCCGAGGCGGTGCACGCCTTTAGCGCAGCTGGTTACTTCTTTGGGCGTGATCTTCAGAGTGCGTTGGATATCCCGATCGGACTCTTGTCGGTGAATCGAGGATCGTCGGCTATCGAGACTTGGATGAGCCGTGAGTGGCTGGAGTCTACGGGCTACGAATATAACTTCTCGATTCTCGAGAGCGAGAAGATCCCCAACAATGTCGTTATGCAACCCTGCTACCTCTATAACGGAATGCTCGCTCCAATCGAGGGGCTCTCGATCAAGGGTGGAATATGGTATCAAGGAGAGTCGAATAGGGTTCGTCCCGAGATGTATCTGAAGCAGTTTCCAGCCTTTGTCGCTGGGCTTCGTGACCACTTCGATGGTGGTGATTTCCCATTTTACTTCGCTCAGATCGCCCCTTGGAGAGGCGAAATGGCCGAGAGTGACCTCTCAGGTGCCTATATGCGTGAGACGATGGAGAAGCTCATCGACTTAACCCCACGAACTGCAATGGTCGCCTTGACCGATATTGGTGAGGATCAGATCATCCACCCTCGATATAAGAGGGAGGTGGGTGAGCGCTTTGCAATAGTTGCCTTAAGTGAGGAGTATGGAGTCGAGGGTATCCACTATCGCACACCCGAATTTGCCTCTTTGAAGCCTATGGTGGACCCTGTGGGTAAGAAGATCCAAGGTGTCGGAGTCGCCTTCGACCACTGCCCAACGGGCATAATCTCGAAGGATCGTTCGAGCGAATCGACTCAGTTCGAGATTGCTGGCGATGATAGGGTTTTCTATCCTGCGAAGGCTATCCTCATCAAAAATGCCTACCCCTATGTTATATGGGTCGGATGTGAGGAGGTCGAGGAGCCTGTGGCTGTACGTTACGCCTATAAGAACTATGCGGAGGGCGACCTCTACAACGCCTTCGGCCTTGCCCTCTCGTCGTTTAGGAGTGACGATTGGGATTTGAGTGCACCTGCAAAATAATAACCAAACAAAAGATAAAAATGAGACAACCCAACAACAGTGGATTACTCCTGCTCTCGGGCGCAGCTCTATCACTCTCGACTGGCGCTTTCTTGTGCAGTTGTGAAAAGGTGGCCGAGAGGCCCAATGTGCTAATCATCTTTACCGACGACCAAGGATATGCCGACTTTGGCTGCTTCGGAAGTGAGACGAACAAGACCCCCGTGATGGACAGGCTCTGCGAGGAGGGGACTTCATTCTCGAACTTCTATGCGCAACCCGTCAGCGGACCATCTCGCTCGACACTATTGACAGGTCGCTACCCAATCAGAAGCGGAGGAACAAGTATGCCTGCCAGCGAGGTGACATTTGCCGAGTTGGCCAAGGAGGTGGGATACGAGACCGCCTGCATAGGAAAGTGGGATATCTCGGAGCGCAAGGAGATCATCGAGCAGATGCCTAATGCTCAGGGATTCGACTACTACTATGGCCCCTTGGGGGCAAACGACACGGGAAAGATCAATATCCACGAGAATAATGATCTGGTCGTCGAGGGAGAGACGGATATGAGCAAGCTCTTGAGGCTCTACACCGACAAGGCGATTAACTTTCTAAAGGGTCGTGACACCGAGAAGCCATTCGTGCTCTACCTCGCCCACACAATGATGCACACCGTGATCGACGCCTCACCCGAGTTCAAGGGGAAGTCGGCTGGTGGACTCTATGGCGATGTTGTCGAGGAGTTCGACTATGAGACTGGCCGCCTGCTCTCGACTCTCGACGAGTTGGGGTTGAGCGATAATACGATCATCATCTACACCACCGACAATGGCCCTTGGTGCCAGACCAAATATACCCAGAACCCAAAGTTCGGAAAGAATAGGTATAATGGCGAGGAGGTCTGTTTTTGGGGCAACCCAGGTGAGTTGAGGGGCGGAAAGGGCTCTGCTTATGAGGCTGGATCTCGAACTCAATGTATCATCAAGTGGGAGGGCCACACCGTAGCAGGCCGTCGTTGCGATGGTCTGATGGCGACCCTCGACTTTATGCCCACCTTTGCCAACTGGTTGGGATTCACCATCCCCGAAGATATCAGAATTGATGGAGTTGATCAGAGCGATATGGTATTGGGCAAGAGCGACGAGAGCGCCCGCGCTACATTCTGTTATAGTCAGCACCACAATGGGTTGGAGAAGTTCTGCGGAATACGTGACGGTAGGTGGAAGTTACTTCTTCCCGATCGCAAGATCAACACCGTTTATCTTATGGATTTTGGCACCAATGATTATGAGCTCTACGACCTCTCGAACGATATTGCCGAGCAGTATAATGTTGTGGATCAATATCCCGAGATTGTCAAGAGGTTGGAGGCTGAGTTGCAGTTTGCCTATTAGGCGTTTGGGTCGTTTGGGACAAACGACCCAAAAAATTACATCTTTGCACCGCCTATCTTAGAACCACCCATCTTCCCAGCCGAGGTATTCAGCGAGGCGAAGATGTTGCCGCCATAGTTGACAACCTTGTTGTTATACTCTCGTTGGCGCTGGAAGGCGATCTCGATCAACCTATCGACCAAGGCCGAGAAGTCGACGCCAGAGTGCTCCCAGAGGTAGAATGACAACGATCCTGGGATTGTGTTGATCTCGTTGACATAGATCTTGCCACAACTCTCGTCGATGATGAAGTCGATGCGAGAGACTCCATCGCACGAGAGGGCTGTGAAGGTCTCACACGCCTTTGTGCGGATGAATTCAGTCACCTCGTCTGGGAGGTTGGCAGGGATCTCCCTCACTGTCGACTGCATACCCTTCGACTGCTGCTTCGCTCCGCCACCCATATATTTATCCTCATACGAGAGGATGTCGCCATTGCGCATAGGCACCTCGAGAACCGAGGCCTCGCAATTATAGTAGTCGCCCAACACCGAGCAGTTCACCTCCTTTAGCTCGCTCACAAAGGCCTCGACAATGACACGAGTGGTGAACGATATAGCATTCTCGATCGCCTCGATCAACTCCTCACGACTCTTAGCAGCCTTGATTCCGATGCTCGACCCCGAGTTGGCAGGCTTTACAATAACGGGATAACTCAACGCCGCCTCGACCTTCGCAACAACACTCTCCCTGCTCTCGAACCACTCCTTGTCACAGAACCACGCATAGTCGACAACGGGGATCCCACACTCCTTGAGGATCATCTTCATCGTGATCTTATCCATTCCATTTGCCGAGGCCAAGGTGTTGCACCCTGCATAGGGGATACCTGCAAACTCGATCACACCCTGAAAGGTTCCATCCTCGCAGTTTGTTCCGTGGAGGGCTGGCAGAATGACATCTATTCGAGAGACCACCTCGCTCCGAAAGAGTGACTTCTTGGTGCGATAGAGGTTCGAATCGCCATAGATTGGGCGAATGTAGACCTGCTCGCAACTCTTCAAAAGGGAGTCGAGATCACGATATTGGTTGACATCCAAAAGGTTGTCGCCACTATACCACACCCCCGACTTCGAGATGAAGATTGGGATGATGTTATATCTTTGCTTATCAATGGCTTGGATCGCCTGATTTGCTGTCACCACCGAGATCTCATTCTCGACAGATCGGCCTCCAAAGAGTACGGCTACGTTGATTTTCATTGCTATTATGTTTTATCTATTATTATTTAAAAGTATCGGGTAGATCATTTTCGTAGAGCACCACATCGCCCGAGGTGAGCAGTGTCGATAGGTGGGTTCGTGCATCGTTCAGCGAGTCGGCAAGGTAGATCTTCTCCGAGGGGAACCCCTCGTCACAAAGCCCCTTGTGGATCGCCTCTCTGTTTAGCTCATTCACAACTATTGCGAAGTCGCAACTCTTGGCTATCTGTCGGCCAAACTCTCTGTTCGCCTCGAACTGCATCTCTCCCATCTCGACAAAACCTGGGGTTATGACTATCCTCAATCCCCCCTCGGGGCGGTCGAAGCGGCTCAGAACCGAGAGGGCCATACGTGCCCCATCGGGATTCGAGTTGTAGGCGTCGTCGAGGATGGTCATCGACCCCACCTTTCGCATTGATAGTCGGTGCTCTACGGGCTTGATCTGGGTGAGTGCCGCTTGGATCTTGGTTGTTGGGACCTTTAGGTGGTTCGCTACAACAATGGCGGCCGTGAGGTTCAAAACATTTCCTCCTCCCAAAAGTGGCGAACTGAATTCTCTCTTATCTCCCTCTAATTTGAGGTTAAACGAGACCCCCGAGCTATTGTAATTTACATTCGTAGCTCGGTAATCGGCCCCCTCTCTCTCGATCGAGTACCTCACGATCTCGGCCTCGCTGGTGATCCCCCCAAAGGTGTGGACCCCATCAGAGTCGAAGTTGATAACCCCTAACCCCGATTTGGGGAGTGAGTTAACGAGCTCAAATTTTGTCATCTGAATATTCTCGATCGACCCAAAGGTCTCTAAATGGGCACTTCCCACCGACGAGATGATTCCGATAGTGGGATTTACCAGATCACAAATCTCCTTGATATCGCCCCTCTGCTTAGCCCCCATCTCGACGATGAAGATCTGATGTTGAGGGCGCAACGACTCACGAATGGTCTTTACCACGCCCAGCAGAGTGTTGTAATTACCTGGGGTGATCAAGACGTTATACCTCTCGGAGAGGAGCCTATGGAGGTAGTTCTTGGTGCTTGTCTTTCCGTAGCTTCCTGTGACTCCGATCACTGTGAGTCGAGTGTGTGACGAGATGATCCTCTTTGCGTCGTTGATATACCACCTTGTGATTGCTCGCTCGATGGGGGTGTTAACAAGATTTGCCAACAACATCAACCAATTCGAGAGCAGAGGGATGAAGGCCAAGATAATGCCTCCGATATAGATGTCGACCCTCCCGAGCCACAACCCACCGACGAGAAGTGACAAAAGCAAAAACGAGGCTACAAAGAGCCGCCTTACCCTCGGAGTATAGACAATTGGGGTCTTATATTTGGTCGTGAGCTCTCGATAGAAGAACAACCACATAAGCAAAATAGTCACCATCTGAGCCAAGAGATTGAGCGATCCGAGCGCCACGGCGATGAACCACCAGCGTGAGTGGGTCAAGATATTCCCTCCCCACCACCACCTAAAGTAGCGACTATAACGATACGAATTACCTTGAAACATCTGAATGTCGTATCGCAACAGGGCGAATAGGCAGATGTATAGAGTCGCGATATATATGATTATCTGAAGCATAAATAAAAAAAGTTATTTTATATCAAAAAAACTACGCACCACCGACTCAAAGAGCGCAGGGGCCTCAAGAAAAGCGAAGTGACTACCCCCCTGAGCCACAACCAACCCAGCATCGGGGATCAACCTCTCCATCGTCTTACCATCCGAGAGTGGGGTGGCGGTGTCACGATCGCCCCAAAAGAGGAGTGTGGGGGCCGAGATCTTTGGCATAAAGGGTTTCAGATCTTCGTTGACCACCTTCGAGAGGATCTGCCTCATTCGAGGCGAGGCGTTGTTGTAGTCGGCCGACCCCGAGCCGCCTCTATATTTGTCGATCACCTTTTTTGCCATCTTTCGTGGCAGAAGGAGTTCACAGACGTTCCTCACCGCCTTGAAGGTGTAGACCTTATAATAGTAGCTCAGCGGACGATGTGGCACAATACCAGCCGACCCCGTTAGGATCATCCGCTTGACACTGTGTCGTGCGCCATAGAGGATCGAGATACGACCGCCAAAGGAGTGGCCAATGAGGGATGGAGTCCCGATTCCCATATCGACAACGTAGCTGCGGACCATCTCCGCATAGTCGCTCGTCCCCCAAACAGAGTCGGGTTCGTCTGAGCCCCCAAAGCCCGATAGGTCGAAGGTGTGGAGCCTATATTTCGAGGCCAAGAGGGGCTTGTAGCGGTCGAAGATTGTGTTGTCGCACTCCCAACCGTGAAGCAAAATTATATCGTCACCCTCTCCTTGGATCTCGATATTTACCCTCATTGATCTATATTTATACTCCATATCTTTTTTACTCCATATTATATATGCAAACTTACACAAAAAAAATGAAATATAGATCGCTTATTTCAACAGATTCTAATTTGTTTTGCTCGCCATTTCGCCTCCTGTGACTAATAATATCACCGTTTGAATGATTTGTACCCCTATTAGGTGCGTTTTGGGGCCGATTTTCGCACAAATACCACTACCTTTGTATAACAAATAGGATGAAACCTAATAAATACAATCTAATAAAATTACCAATGATTAAAAAACCAACTCTACTACAATTGGCCTATGCGCTGCTACTGGGAGCGCTAACATTTGGCTTTGTCGCCTGCTCCGAGAGCGACGACGTAGACGACCCTAATGAGCAGACAACCCCCGAGGAGGAGACCAATCCCGACCCAACACCCGACCCAGAAGAGGAGGAGGAAGAGGAGGATAACACCCCAGTCCCAGGTGATCCGAGCTGGAGCGCCACAATCACCGCTCAGGAGTATTTCGGCCACGTGATGAAGAACTTCTTCTATGACCTAAAGTATAGCCAAGGTGCCATCTCGTCAGCCTCTATCGCCGAGGAGATGTTCGTAGATGACGATATGAATGGAGTGCGTATCTCGATCTTCGGAAACGACGACAAGCCAGCCCACCCAGCGGCAGGCGAGGTGATCGAGTCATACTACACAGGAACATTCACCTCGATCACAAATGCCCGTGCGGCACGTGGAACGAAGGAGTTCATCGTATTCGCCAGCAAGAAGCTCAACGGAAAGACCTCGTTCCCCGATTGGGTAAAGGATGATGCTGGTGAGGTTGACCCCGAGCCATACTCACGCCTCTTGTTCGACTATATCGAGTTTATGGATTCGAAGGGCGTAACCATCGACGTGCTTGGAGTCGACAACGAGATAGAGTATAACGAGGGTAACATCACCCCTCAGAAGTACTATGAGACGGTGAACTTCCTAAAGGCGAGGTTGGCCGAGGCGGGTCTGCCAATCCCTAAGTTCATAGGCCCCGAGAGGTATGGAGCCAATGCGGCGTGGATCAAGACATTCTTCGAGAGTGGATATGACGACACGATGGATATCTATGGAAACCACTACTACCCAACTCAGCGCTTCACCCGCTACAACGACTTCGTATCGGATATGACCTACATTGGCGACCGTGAGTTCTGGGCAACGGAGCCTCACTGGAATGCTGAGTCAACAACCACGGGAGCCGACGTATTGGGATATGCCGAGAGCGCAATCGGAGCGATTTGGGACCATACCGATATGGGACTCGACGCAATTATGTGGTGGGATTATAAGAGGACCACAAATACTCGTGCCTACTTGATGCGAACAATCTCTGCCCCAATCAAAGATGCGCAGCCCGTTCGAGTTGTCGACCACGATGGCGAGAGCATCCGCACCAACGGCCTTCTCCACACTCGTGCCTTCCGTGAGGGAAATCAGATCACACTCTATATCGTCAACACCTGTGCCGAGGAGGATGTAGCTTCG
Source organism: Rikenellaceae bacterium (assembly GCA_047178625.1). GTDB lineage: Bacteria > Bacteroidota > Bacteroidia > Bacteroidales > Rikenellaceae > Alistipes. The sequence goes on along the minus strand of JBCQTJ010000004.1, from coordinate 32,789 downwards.
CAACCAAGCTACACCAACTACGAGTTTGTGTTGGCCGATGCGACCTGCTCATCATACAAAATCGCCTACACTCAGTGGCGTGATGATACCGAGATTAGCGGAGCCGATGATTATACTATTATCTATAATAAGAATAAATTCTTCCTCGACATTCCTGCTCGCTCGATCACCTATGTTACATTCAAGGTGTCGGATGTGACGGAGTAAAAATAGAGCAAAAAGTGTTATGAGGGAGGTTGACCAGTAAAAAATGGTCAACCTCCCTCTGTTTTTTAGTCCAAAACGTTTGCAAAAAGAAAAGATTTTATACATTTGCACCGTGGGGAGGAGGGTGCAGAAAGAGTAGAAATAGACGATAGAACCTATCCCAAGAGTGTTTATGGAGGAGAAGAGAGATTTGATAGAGGTTGCCGATTTGCTGCTTGACATTGCGGCGAGTTTGGTAGGTGCAGGGTCGCACACCTCGCGAGTTGTCCACAATGTAAATCGAATGGCGGCCTCGTTTGGCTACGAGGTGTTCATAACCATCTTTTTGAAGAATCTGACGATGATGGTGCGCCGAAAGGGTAGCGTGGAGTCGATCACGTTAGTAAAATCAACGAAACATATGCCGCTAAATTTTAGGATTGTGGCGGAGCTGAGTGAGCTGAGTTGGCACACTCACGATAATCGCCTCACGGTCGAGCAGGCCCGTGAGGAGTATGAGAGTGTGATGGCGACACCTCGACTGCCTTGGTTGGCCGTGTGGCCCTTGGTCGCTATCGCCAACGCCTCGTTTTGCAAACTATTTGGGGGCGATTGGATCAGCTGTGGAGTGGTTCTGCTCTCCTCTTTCGTCGCCTTTTTTGTTCGTCAGAGGTTGATGGAGTGGGGTGTGGTACACCCGATTGTCTTTGTTATCTCGGCCTTTATCTCCTCTATGATCGCCTCACTCTGCTCGGTCTATTCTCTTTGCTCGACCCCCGATATCGCCCTTGCTACGAGCGTTCTGTTCCTAATCCCCGGTGTGCCGCTAATCAACTCGGTGATGGATATCTTGGAGGGGCACGTCTTGATGGGAATCTCACGATTTATCAATGCCGCAACACTTGTGGTTGGAATCACCATTGGGTTTATGTTTACTCTCCTTGTTCAGGGGATTGAAAAGTTATAAATTAACGTGAGTTCGAAAATTATTTCGAACTCTTCCGCTGAGGAGCGATAGCGACCAAGTCCCCTCCCCGAGGGAGGGGATTTAGGGGTGGGGTAAAATATTAAAAGAGCTTTAAAAATCAGGTTATAATTATGGATGCAAATATTTGGGGACTTCTCTTAACCGACGCAATATTCTCGGCCTTGGCCGCAACAGGCTTTGCCGTGATCTCATCACCGCCAAAGAGGGCAGTGGCGGTCTCGGCGCTCCTCTCGGCTGTGGGCCACTCGTTTCGTTACTATCTGATCCACGTCGTAGGGTTAGATATCGCCACCTCTACATTCTTCGCCTCGTTTCTGATCGGCTCGATGAGCTTCTTGTTCGCACGGTTAATCCACTGCCCCAACGAGGTATTTACCTTCCCCTCGTTGTTGCCGATGATCCCTGGAATATATGCCTATAATATGTTCCTCTCGCTCTCGCAATTTATTAGAGCCGACGACGCAGCAGATAATATCCACCTAATCGAGAGCGCCTTCTCCAACGGAATGACCGCCGCCTTTGTCCTTATGGCTTTGGTGTTGGGGGTCTCTCTGCCCGTGATGATGTTCCACAGGGCCGCCTTCAAGGTTATGCGTGCCCCTAAGGATATCTTTGCTCGATTTAAGAGAGGGTAGTTTGGAGAGCGATCTTTAGTAGCGCTCCCCGAATTTAGAATCCTTCTTCCAAGTTTGTTCTAAGCGGTCGAACGACTCTACGCCATACTCCTCGCCCTCGAAGCTCGCTTTGTATCGGAGGATCGTCTCATCCATCGCCTTGATCTTGGCCTCGATCTCGGCTGTTATGGGGAGAGGAGTTGTCTCGTATGGGTCGTTTACTATGTCGTAGTACTCCATCTTTTGGCCCTTGCTATATACCTTGATCTTGCTATCCGAGTAGCTCACCTGCCCCATATATGCCGAGACGATTGGCGATGTGCGCTCCTCGATCTTCTCGCCTCGAATGAGCTGCGATAGGTCGATGCCATCTAACTCGTTGGTGCAACGACCCTTGTCAACTCCCGTGAGGGCTACAATTGTTGGGAGGTAGTCGCTCGTAACGGCAGGGAAATCTGTCTTGATTCCACCCTTAACGCCAGTGCCACAGACAAATGCAGGGACTCGAACTCCCCCCTCATAGAGGCTACGCTTGCGCTCTCTAAAGCCGCCCGTCACGCCACCACCATCTGTCGTGCAGTTCTCGGGGCCATTGTCGCTGCAAAACCAGATGATTGTGTTCTCCAATAAGTTACTCTTCGAGAGGTAGTCGTAGAGGCGACCCATCTGATCGTCCATAGCCGTTACGCACCCTGCATAATTCTTGAAGTCGTCGTTGTATTCGCTATACATAGCGGCATATTCGGGACCAGCGACACAGGGTTTGTGAGGGGTGTGAAACCACACCACCGAGAGGAATGGCTTCCCCTCCTCGACGCTTTTTTGGATGAATGGAAGTGCTCGATCCATAACCACTCGGCTATCATCGCCCTCCAAGTTATCGGTGACTTTTCGCCCCTCGATATCCCAATAGGCGGTACCATATTGAACCCTCTCATCGCCCTCCTTGATGTAGTCCCATCCCGTGTTATTAATCTTGCCAGCTGGGCGGATCATCGGATCCCACGTCGGCACCTTCGACTCCGTAACGAAGGCCTCGTCATAGCCGTGTAGCGATGGCGGATTTAGCTCCTTTGTATTGCCCACCTTGCCTCGATTTGCATCCTTCTCGTCGGCAGTCAACGATCCAAGGTGCCACTTTCCGAAGTGCCCCGTTGCATAACCCTGCTCCTTTAAGAGCTCGGGGATGGTGATCTCCTCGGGGCGTAAAATTCCATCGTTGGCGTTAAAGACACCCATTCTAAATGGGCTACGACCTGTCAATACGCTCGCCCTTGTGGGGGAGCTCACTGCGCAAGCCGAGTAGAAGCGGTTGAAGGTGACTCCCGAGGTGGCCATACGGTCGATGTTGGGGGTCTTGATTATCTCGTTGCCGTTGAAGCCTACGTCGCCCCATCCGAGGTCGTCGCACATTACGAGTATGACGTTTAGTGGCTGTTCTCGGTTTTCTGTACACGAGACTGCCGCGAGGGCTGCAAGGGCGGCGATTGATCTGCTTAGGGTTGTGGTTTTCATCTTGGGTTTGGGTTGGTTAGGTTAGAATTGGGCGGTGATGCCTATGGTTGGTAGCATCGTGCCACTTACATTATTTAATTTCTTCATCACATATTTTGAGCTGTCGTTGGGGTCGATCTCCCCTGTGCTGATGGGGATCTGCTGCTGCTCATATTGGCTTATCAAGACATTCTGGATGTCGAGATAGAGCCCCAACATCCACTTCGGGAAGTAGAACATCTTGTCGACACGGATGTCGAGCTGCCCATAGCCATTCAATCGCTCGGTGTTGTAGAGCGAGTAGTCGTAGGAGGGTCGGCCGCTGATATCCCAACTTATGATCTGAGCCGAGGCCTCCTCGTCATAGGGGGTATATGGTGCACCTCCGATGGCGCTGATCTTCGCTCCCAAGCTCCACCCCTTGCGGAGGAAGTAGGTTCCCGAGGCGTTGAAGATCACCCTGCTATCCCACGCCGAGGGGCGATACTCCGAGTCGGGCGAGGTGGCATATTCGCTGCGATAGAGTGTGAGCGATGCGACCAAGGCGACCTTACCAGGTACCTGCCACTCTCCCAACAGCTCCACTCCATAGGCCCTACCTCGTCCGCTCTGTGTGAGCGCCTCGTTTCCGACCGTACCATAATCAGTGCCCGAGTCGGCAAGTGGGGTGTCGGTTGCGATCGAGACTGGGAGGTCGGAGTAGCCCTTGTAGAATCCCTCTATCGAGGCGAATATCTCCTTTTTGGGTCGCCATTCGAGCCCCAAGGTGTAGTGTCGAACCCCCATATAATCGAGATCTTTATTCACCGACACACCATCCTCCTGATAGCTCAGCGCTGTGAGGGGAGGCATAGCATAGTACATCCCGACCGATCCACCTGCCGAGAGGCTCTCAGTTAAGGAGTACGAGGCCGAAGCACGGGGCGAGAGCTGCTCCCAGAAACGAGTGGTCTCCTCAGAGAAGCTATTTCCATCGACACGAGCGCCAAGTGATGCGGTCCACCTCTCGTCTGTCGATTTGTATCCTACACCGACGTGGGCCCCCCAAGCGGCATAATTTAGGTCGCTCTCATAGATGTTGCTCCCCGTTGTGGTCGCTGTGAAGGAGTCTATGGCGTATTGGATATAATCTACTTGCGCCCCATATCTGAGCGAGAAGTTACCATCCAAATAGCTCAGATTCTCGTTGCGAAGTGTCGTCTTTTGGTCGGTCGACTGGAGGTTTAACGTCAAATTATCGGGGTCGCTGTCGTCGTTATCTTGATATTTTAGGTTGTGATTCTTTAAGTAAGAGTGGCTCAGAACCATCGAGAAGCTATTATCCCCCGCAAAATGGCGATACCTAACACCCGTCGTGAAGGTCTCCTGCTCGATCTGAGGCAGATAGCTCAGAATATACTCCGAAGTCTCGGTAGTCCCCTCCTCGTTGAGCGTCATCTTGTCGATGCCCATAAGTGCGAGTACCGTGAGCTCATCTCGCTCCGAGAATTTATGGTTGACCTTGACCTGCCCATCAATGAAGTTGGGAAGGAAGGGGAGACCGATCATCTTGAATAACATCTGGAGGTATGATTGGCGGATCGAGAAGAGGTAGGTGGTCTTATCCGAGAAGTGGCCACTTCCGCTCAGCGAGGCCTCCGAGGCTCCAAATGTCACCTTGAAGCTCTGGTTGTCGAGGTCTCCATCTTTGAGCTTCACATCCATCACCGAGCTCATCGCCCCCGAACGCTGAACGGGGAAGGCCCCCGTATAGAACTCGATCTCGCTTATGAGGTCGGCATTGAGGATGCTCACAGGACCTCCCGAGGCCCCCTCGGTCGAGAAGTGGTTGATGTTGGGGATCTCGATTCCATCGACATAGAACTTATTCTCGGATGGTGAGCCACCCCTCACGATCAAGTCGTTGCGATAGCCTGCTGGCGAGAAGGCTACACCAGGGTAGCTCTGGACAATGCGAGATACATCACGATTGGCCCCTGGGCTCTTCTCGATCTGTTGCGTTCCGATTCTGCGGATACTCACTGGACTCTCGACCATTCGCCTAAAGAGCGAGGGGCGGACAATGATACTATCAATCTGTGTGGCGTTGGGGCTAAGGAGCAGCTCCACGGGTGGGGTCTTTGCCGAGACTTGAATCTCGGGCGAGAGGGCCGCATCGAAGCCTATCGACTGGCCGATGAAGCGAATGATCCCTGGTTCGACCCCCGTAATCACAAACTCACCCTCCTCGTTGCTCATCGTCCCCTGCTGAGGTTTTCCATCAATTGTGACCGTTGCATAGGGGATGGGCTGACGTGTGGTCTCGCTTACTATTCTGCCTCGCACGTTGTAGCTCTGCCCCATAGCCAAGCTAACGGAGCTTAAAAATAAAACGGCACAGAGGAGAACTCTATTTATAGTTGTTTGTCGGATTCTTTCCATAAGTATTGGCAAATTTACAAATTTTATGGGGTTATTGTGCAAAAACGTCACCTTTTTCTTATGTTGGGAGTTAAATTAAACGGCTCAAATTCAAAAAAAAATTATTACCTTTGCGCCTAAAGATATAAAAGAGCATATTATGGAGAAGCACAACCCAACCGCAATACTATTGATGCACTGCCCCGACCGTGAGGGTATCATCGCAATAGCTTCGAACTTCATCACTAAGCGTGGTGGAAATGTCATCAACCTCGATCAGCACGTCGACCGTGAGGAGGGGGTGTTTTTTATGCGTTTGGAGTGGGATCTCACCAACTTCACTGTCGATAGGCAGGAGATCCGTAGCCTCATAGGGAGGATCTTCACCAAGCGATATGGCGTTAAATTTGACCTCTACTTCTCGGATGAGAGGCCCCGAATGGCGATCTTCGTATCGAAGATGTCGCACTGCCTCTACGACCTATTGGCTCGCTACACAGCTGGCGAGTGGGATGTGGAGATCCCCCTTATCGTGAGTAACCACCCCGATATGCAGAAGGCGGCCGAAAGGTTCGACATCCCATATCACTATATCCCAATCACTAAGGAGAATAAGGCGGAGCAGGAGGCTAAGACCTTGGAGTTGCTTCACCAAAATGGTGTGGATTTTGTCGTGTTGGCCCGTTATATGCAGATTATATCGGAGAATTTCATCACGCATTACCCCAATAATATCATCAATATTCACCACTCATTCCTCCCTGCTTTTGTTGGGGCGAAGCCATATCACGCTGCTCACGCTCGTGGTGTGAAGTTGATTGGTGCGACGAGCCATTATGTCACCTCGGACCTCGATGCAGGGCCGATCATCGAGCAGAATATCACCCGTATCTCGCACCGTGACACCGTTAATAGTTTGGTTAGTAAGGGTCGTGATCTCGAGAAGATTGTGCTTTCTCAGGCTGTTGAGCAGCATATTAACCGCAAGATTCTCTCTTACAAGAACAAGACGATTATCTTTTCTTAGGTGCTGGGTCTTACTGAGTCTTACTGAGTCTTACTGAGACAAAGCTGAGACAGACTCAGTTGTCTCAGTAAGACTCAGTTAATTACATCCTCATAACAAACGACAGCGCAATGCTATGCTGAGCGATAGAGCTCTTGAACACTCCGCTTTGGGCAGATGTGGCTGTTGGGATCTCGCTGTCGAATGCTCCATCCCCTACGCTGCTAAAGGCTGCATCGCTATAAAACAATCTATATTCGCTCATCTTTGTGGTTTGGCTCATATATGTCAAGTCGAGCTGAAATCCCTTTGATATCGAATATCCGATACCCACCGAGTGGTACCTTAGCGAGTTAGTCGTGGGGGTATTCAGCAACATCGACGATGTAGCGCTCTCCTGCACCATCTGCGACGAGGCGCCATAACCGCCACGAATGGCCAATGCAGGGGTGATCTTATACTCCGCACCCACTCGGATGATGTTGACCCCTTGATAAATATTCTCAATCTCATCATAGATCGCCTCGTCGATGCCGTATGGCGTGCTACGCATCTTCATCGAGCCGTACCAATCCCTCTCGTAGTCGACCGAGATCAACCCCCTCATCCCGAAGGTATATGAGGCTCCGATCATCACCTTCGATGCTGTGCGATACCTCCAGACGTTATCCCCCGAATCCTCCAATATCGGAGAGTCTGCCGAGGCGTAGCGTGTCTCGGTCGAGCCATCCGAATTGGTCAGCGTCGAGCTGCTTGCCATCGAGATCTGATACTCTCTGTTGAGCGAGTAGTAGGTTGGGCTATGGTATGCTACACCTACTCGTATCCCCCTCGAGGCACGATATGTCGCACCAACCTTAAAGTTTACGCCGCCGCCACGAGTGATGATCGCTTGGTTGTAGTTGGTGTAGTTCAGCGCATTGTCGCCACTCACACCCCCCTGATTACCATACTCCTCGCCATAGATCAAGTCGAGTCGCTGGTAGAGGCTCTGGACCCCAAAGGTCGCACCTATATATAACTTGTTGTCGATATTGGCACCCAAAGCGATGTCATACTCGCCAATCGAGCCGCTGCTCTCGAGCCTCATATATTGGTCGACCGTTGCGTCGGGGGCGATCCACGTCGCACTCCATATCGGAGAGTCGTAATCGGTGATCTCCTCACCGCCCGAGTTGAATCCCGAGGGCTCCTCGCCATACTCCTGATAGGTGAGCCCCGTTTTGTAGCCCAACGCAGCGCCCCAAAGGTTCGTCGGCATATAGCTCCAGTCGGGATTGTCGTTGCCATAGAGGTCGTTCAGAGGCACCCCATAACCTGTCAATTGACGAGAAAAGAGGTTGGCGATCGAGCTGCTATTGCCTCGGCTTACAAATGAGTAGTCGTAGTTGAGGTCCGCCACTCGATTATATCCCAATCCGAGGTTGAGGCTTATCAACTTCGAATTTCCATCCTCATAGAGGTTGATCGTAGTTGAGAAGTTGCTGAGTGTGAAGTTTGTCTCTCCATCCTCCATAAAGGGCTCCCCTCCAGTGGTCTCTGCTCGCTGAATCACAACAACGGGGGTCAAGGTGAAGTCGTTGGAGCGAGCCATACCCAACCCCGCAGGGTTGATCAACATCGAGGTTGCATCGCCACCCAACGAGGTCATCGCCCCAGCCAGACCCATCGAGCGTGCCGATCCAAAGGTGAAGGTGTTCATCGAGAAAGTGCCCAGATCAGCAACACTCATAATATCACGATTGAGAAGTGTGCCGCTCGATTGAGTGCGAACCTCCAATTGTGACAACTCGTTATAATATTGTGCGTGGGCGGTGATGGCTACCATCACCATCCACAGTGCAGTTATATATCTCTTCATAATCATAATGACTTTTTATTTATCTCCCGATCGAGTTGGTCTTAACGGGGGTCGTCGACGCAGGGGTCGATGTCGTCCTCGATGGTGAGCTATATGTTGTCGTTGAGTTATATGTTGTGCTTCTATTGTAGGTGCTTTGACTCTGACTTCCCGTTGGGTTGTAGACCGATGAGCGCCCCACGGTCGAGCCGTCGGCATTGCGATAGATCGAGCTCGATGGCGACTGATAGGCACTTGCTTGGCGAACTATGAGGCTCCGTTTGCTGCTTACACCTCCGCCACCAATGCCCCCCATATAGAATATTGGGCGGTGGAAGGGAGAGTACCAACTCGAATAGCCAAATCCATAGTATAGATAGTCGTTACCATATATATAACCCACCCCAGGGACAAAGTAATAGGGGTAGTCGCCCCACCACGGATTATAATATCCGAAGCTGTAGTTCCAACTCATCCACGAGTTATAGGGGTAGCCCCAAGTCCAATAGTGGTTCCAGTGAGGGTATCCGTATGACCACGAATAGTCTCGATAGCCATAAGCGTTCCACACGCCATAGATCGCCGAGATATATTTGGGCGAGATGCGGATGTCGCCATCTATATCAAATTCGGCGGTGTAGTAATAGGGGTCATACTCGCTCAACTCCTCTAATGCCGCCTGATACTTATACTCGTAATAGGATGCAGGGAGTTCATACTCATCGCCTGCGAGGGCACGCAACTTCTCTCCATAGGGGGTGTTGTAGCTTTCGTCTCGGCGTGCAAGTACATCCACCTCTATGCCGAGGATCTGAGCCCACTGCTCCATCCTGTTCTCCATCAACATCTGCCTATTGTAGGCCTTCTGCACTTGGTCGGCCTTGATCGTCTCGCGGTTGTGTGTTGCGTAGAGGTCATCATCGCTATATGCCACATCACCCCTCAGGGCTGGGGCGCAACTGCTGATGAGTGCCGCCATCATAAGCAGTGCTATTTTAAAGTCTCTCGCTCTCATAATTACTTCTCTCACTTTATTATATAATGTGTAATTTAGTAAAAAACTGCATACATCCCAAAGATAGTGATTTTTTAGCAAATGACCATATTATATTTGCCATATAGTCAAAAAAGAGGCCAATCAACTTCGAAAAGTGATTAGCCTCAAATGTGGGTCAGACCCCAATTGATTGGAGCAGTTGATCTTTCGATCCCCCCTCCTCTCTCTTTTTTAGTCCCCCGTGCTATTTAACGGTGTTAACTACTGCGGCAAATGCCTGTGGCTCGTTCATTGCGAGGTCTGCCAACACCTTACGGTTGATGACGATTCCCTTTGCATTGAGCTTACCGATAAACTCTGAATAAGTCATACCCTCCATACGAACCGCAGCGTTGATACGTGTGATCCATAGAGAGCGATAAGTTCTCTTCTTAAGGGCGCGGTGTGCATAGGCATACTGCAATCCCTTCTCGACAGTGTTTTTGGCAACTGTCCAAACGTTTCCCCTTGAACCAAAGTTTCCTTTGGCAAGTTTCAAAACTTTCTTTCTTCTTGCGCGTGACGCAACAGCATTGACTGAACGTGGCATATTTGAAAAGTTTTAGTGGAGGTGTCAGCGGCGTGGTTCTCTCACACTCTTTGGGGCTGATCGTCTCCGATTAATAATTTGTTAAGTACTTGTGTGATATGAAGTCTATTACTTCACCAACAAGTTCTTGATTTTTTGCTCATCTACCGAAGAGACAGTACCTGAGTAGCACAAGTTGCGCTTCTGCTTAGTTGTCTTTTTGGTAAGGATGTGGCTGTGAAAAGCGTGTTTACGCTTGATCTTACCTGTGCCCGTGAAAGAAAAACGCTTCTTTGCAGCGGAATTTGTTTTCATTTTTGGCATTTTCTTTTTACCTTAATTAGTTAATATGTGAATAAATAGCTCGCAAATGTAAGCATTTTTTATCGAATCACAAAACTAATTCGATACTTTTATTGCTTTTGCCCCCTCTCTCTATTCGACAACGGAGGCATCACGTAGGCAGTTCAGCTTCTCGTCAGCCACAATTTTGTCGATGATCCCGTCAACGATTCTGTCGATCGACGAGTTGAGAGAGTAGTCCGCAGGGCAGACATATCCCGCTCGCCCCTCTCTGATGAGCTGCATCATCTCCTTACGCTTCGAGTCACGCTCGGGGTCGTAGACCGCAATGGCGTGGCCTCCGAAGTTGTGGACCAGACTCATCGAGGGGATGTCGGTCAATCCATCACCCACAAAGATAATCCGCTCGAATGGGATGGGGCGCTGCTCACGGGGCACATATTCGTTGACGAGGGTCGAGTCGTTGACGCTCTCGACCCCCTTGTTGATCTTGAAGATAAACTGGGTCTTGTTGGTGTAGTTGATCGCCACGGCTGGCCAATAGGCCTCGCCCCGCTCGTCGTAGAGGAACGACGAGGCGTAGATTTTGTGGAACCTATCGGCGATGGGCGATCCTTCGATCATCTCCCTGATTCCCGAGGAGTTGACGTAGTGTTTGATCCTCACTCCACGTTGCTCGCCATAGCTGTTGATGCGCTCGAACCACTCCTCGACCCCCTCGAAGAGTTTGATGTGGCCGCCCATCTCTCGTAACAGAGCTGCGGTGATGGGGGTGCCACACCTACGTGCGGCGCTGAGCATAGTGGCCATATAGCTCAACACCGAGTCGGCATCGTTCGAGATGGCGATCTTGTCGGCCTCGCCCCAAAACTCCCCCTTGCTCATCCCCACCGAGGGGATAAATTCATACTCTTGCATATTTCCTGCCGATAGAGTCCCGTCGAAGTCGTAGACTATTGCTACTGTTATGAGATCTTTCATTTCTGTTTTTTTTGGTTCTTTGATCCAAAGGTAGCGATTTTTATTGTATATTTGTCGCTATATATATAAATAAAATAAACGAATATGGAGTTTAAAGCAGTCGTAGCCGCTCGTCGAAGCGTGCGTAAGTTCTCTCAACGCAAGGTTGAGCGTGAGGTGTTGGAGTCGATCTTTGAGTCAGCCTTCTTGGCCCCTTCATCAAGAAATTCTCACTCGACATCCTTTATGGTAGTCACTCGCCCCGATATCTTGGAGCAGATCTCTCAGATGCGAGATTACGGATCAGCCTTCGTCAAGGGCGCCCCAGCGGCAATATTGGTCCTTGGCGACACCTCAAAGACTGATCTTGCAGAGGTAAACTGCTCGATCTCGGCTACAATGTTGCAGTTGGCGATCACCGATGCAGGGCTCGCAAGTTGTTGGGTCCACGTAGCAGGCCGACCCCAAAAGCAGGCCGACCCCGATGGCCCACAGGCCGAGGAGCTACTCCGCTCGCTGCTCCCCATCCCCGAGCAGAGCCACATCTTGTGCGCCATCGCCTTGGGCTACTCCGACTTCGAGCCAGCTCCCCTCCCCGAGTTTGACCGCTCGGAGATGGTTGTTTATGTTGAGTAATATTTAATATTTAGGGCCCGACTTTTGGTAACGTCGGGCCCTTTTTTTGTTTTTTGCGCCACCGAGCGATTTTTCTTGAAAATCGCTTTCTATCGGTGGTGGCGATGGTAACTATGGGAACTGTGCTTAGGCCGCACGGGCCCACAACAAGTTGTGGAGAGAAACTTTGTTTCTCTTTTTACTTCATCAACCCCTCGGCCTTCAAGATAAACTGAACCAACGGCTCAGGCACATCTAACGAGTGTGGATGGTGGCCAATACCCTCCTTCTCGATGATCTCGATCTTGCCGCCACTCTTTCTGATTGCCTCGGCAAATGGTGCTGTGTTCTCGGCCACAGGGACCAATTCGTCGGCTGTTCCGATGACGTGGATTAGTGGTACTCCCGACTTGGCGATCTTCTCTGCATTTTTCATCGGAGTCCCCTTGTAGCTCGCCATCTCCTCACGGCTGCTCAATCCATAGGCCTTCAAGATATTCTCGGTCATCTCCTCCGACCCCTTCGAGGTGCCGCTGCCAAGTGGCCAGCTCATTGGGTCGAGAACGGGTGCGTCGGCGTAGAGCGCCGATACTCTCTTTGGGTATTTCGTCACCCAGTTATAGACGAATAGGCCGCCTCGGCTATACCCCTCGACAACCATCTTTTTGTTGAGCCCCCGCTTTGTCACTATCTTAAATAGTGTGTCCCACTTTTTCATCGCCTCCTCGGAGCCAAATTCGTGGGTGCAGTCGCAATAGACGAGGTGGAAGCCCAACTCCAAGAGGCGCACCTCCAATTTGGGGTTGTTGCCCCAAAAACGAGCACGCTGGATCCACGAGTGGCGAGCGTTGGCAACCTTTGGCTCTACGATCTTCACCTCGGTGCCGCCAATTGTGTAGCTGCACCCCTTGTAGCCGTGGTAGTTGAACTCCTTGCCCCCCTCCATCTTATCTAACAACGAGTACTCCTCGTCACGATCGGCGAGCAGGTGGCGAGTGAATGTCTCGACCATCGACGCAGCACCTTTGGCCGAGGGGTGGAGTAGGTCGGGGAAGATCTCCTTGTCGAGGGTCTGAGAGAATAGCGAGTGGCCGTCGATGATCTCGACCCCTGTTGCATAGGCTACATTCTCGATGGCTGGGATGATCTGCTTCACAATGCGTGGGTCATAGATCGCCTCCTCGACATCACGATAGCATATCACGGGTGTCACCAAGATGATGCGTGGCGACGACTCCAGCGCCTTGTAGGAGTTGATGAAGTCGATGTAGTTCTGTTCGAAATCGGCAAAGTGCTCCATATTTGGTGACTTCGAGTCGTTGGTGCCCAACTTGATGATCACAATGTCGGGGTTGAACTCCAATGACTTCTTGTAGTTATCCTTCTTGATGAAGGGGTTGTTGCCATTCGAGAGGATGGTGGCTCCATTTACTCCATAATTCTGCACCTCGTACTCATCTCCGAGCGAGCGTTGAAGCTGTGCGGGGTAGCTGTTCTCCATCCTCTCGGCTATTCCGTAGCCGAAGGTGATGCTGTTTCCTACGCAGGCTATCTTGGTCTTGGCCGAGAGCGAGGTGATTGCAAATAGCAGGGCTATTGCGATGGTTAGTAGGTTTTTTGTCTTCATTGTTGGGTTGTATTGATTGTTTTTAAGAGTGTTGATAGGTGGATGAAGTTTGGAAGATGGCACAGAGTGGGCTGAAGGGAGCATACTTAAAGTATGTGACCGAAGCACGCTCTGTGTTATCTTTCAAAATTCGCTGCCTTGCAACGCTCTTTATAGTTGGCTGCGCTCTATTGCAGCTTGCATCTCCTTAATAAAATCCTCGGCCGACATCGAGCCCATCTTGCGCCCCACCAAATCGCCATCGGTGTTGAAGATCAAGTAGGTCGGGATCGACGACACTCCATACTGATTAGCGAGGCTCTTTCCGATGCTCTCGTCCACCGAGTACTTGGCGCAGACGAACGACTTCGACATAAACTCTCCCACATCTTTGCGTGAGAATACGTCACGCTCCATAGCCTTGCAGGGTGGGCACCACGAGGCGTAGAGGTCGATGAAGATTAGCTTCTTCTCGCTCTCGGCCTTCTCGTAGAGCGCTGTTGTTCCACCCTCGTGGAATGTGATTTGGGCCAATAGTTGGCTCGACGTAGCGCAGGCTACTATGAGTGCGAGCGATAGTGTGATTTTCTTTAACATACTTTTATTGTTTTTAATTATTATTTAATATTCGAGACCATTGTAAAACGAAAGTTTTGCTCCGCCTCTGAGATCGTTGATAGGTGGATGAAATTTTGAAGATGGCGTAGAGTGGGCTGAAGGGAGCATACTAAAGTATGTGACCCAAGCACGCTCTACGTTGGCTTTAAAATTTCGCCGCCTTGCAACGATCTCAACTCTCCTTTGTAGATAGCAAACCACAGGCCGCTTCTATATCCTCTCCTCTCGACCTACGTATGGTCGTGTGTATCCCCTTGGCAGTCAACTCATCACGGAAACGAACAATCTTCTCGTCGCTGGGCGAGAAATATGGCGAATCGGGGATCTTGTGAAACTTGATGATGTTGATCCTGCACTTCAAACCATTGAGCAGACGAGCCAACTCACGGATATGGTGTGGCGCCCCATTCCTACCACTCATTAATATATACTCGAACGAAACACGCCTCTGTCCCGAGAAGTCATACTCTCTCAATATCTCGATAAATTCGGCAATAGGGTAGGCCTTTTCGATGGGCATAATCTCGGCCCTCTCGTCGGAGTAGGGGTTGTGTAGACTCACCGCAATATCGACCTCGCTCTGCTCCAACAGTCGTCGAAGCTCACGAGTCACACCAGCTGTCGACAATGTGATGCGTCGAGGCGACCAGCCCCAGCCCCATTTCGAGGTGATTATCTCAATGGCCGCCATCACACTATCCATATTATCCAGAGGCTCGCCCATCCCCATAAATACCAGATTCGAGAGGCTCTCGAACTCGGACAACGAGGCGATCTGATTCACAATCTCGCCTGCCGAGAGGGAGTGTTGAAGCCCCTGCCTTGCGGTGGCGCAAAATAGACACCCCATCCTGCAACCTGCTTGCGACGAGATGCAGAGCGTGGCCCTCTCACCATCGGGGATATAGACCGCCTCGATGAAGGCGCTTTGCTCCGTTTTGAAGAGATATTTTTTTGTGCCATCGCTCGATCTGCTCTCCTTGATGGGTGCGGTTCTGCCGACGCAATAATTCTTTTGGAGAAGAGATCGAGTGCTCTTCGAGAGGTTGCTCATCTCTTCGATCTCACTCACTCGCTTGTCGTAGAGCCAACTTGCAATTTGTTTGGCGACAAAGCGAGGGAGCGACTCATTTTTGCATATTTGCTCTAACTCGCTGAGTGTTAGGCCGAAAAGTGATTTTTTACTCATTTGCATCGTTTCTCTGTTTTTTTGATAACGTCACAAAGTTATTAAATTTTAAACATTTTTCTCTTTAGATTATTTTTTTTTAATTTTATTCTCGTATATTTGTATTCGGATGTGTGTAATTACCGACAACATCTTCGCAAAATTGAGCATAACCACTCTGCAAAATGGAGCGAAACCGCAAAGAACGACCTACAACTTAAAAATTATAAATAAGAGATAACTTAAAAGAATGGAACTAAAGAAAAACCCCAAAGCAGACCTCAAAAGATTTCGTGGTCTTCTTCTTGAGATCGGCTTGATCGTCGCTCTCATCGCAGTAATTTTCGCGTTTTCATACACTCCTGCGGAGCACCGCATCGAGCAGGTAGAGATCGACTACGGTCCAGTTGAGGAGCAGATCACTGAGATCACTCGTCAAGAGGAGAAGACGCCTCCCCCACCAAAGAAGGTCGAGGTTAAGGTTATCACCGACCTTTTGCAGGTCGTGACCAACGACACCAAGATCGAGGTAGAGGTAGATTTTGCTGAGTTCGAGGAGGATCTTGAGATCATTCAGGAGGTAGCAGAGGTTGAGGAGGTTATCGAGGATGACGTACCATTCCTTTCGGCCGAGACAATGCCATCGTTCAACGGTGGAGGACTTGCAGAGTTCCGTACTTGGGTGCAACAGAGGCTTAAGTATCCAACAATCGCAGCGGAGAATGGAATCTCTGGACGTGTTGTTTTGACATTTGTCGTTGAGCGTGATGGTTCGCTTTCAAATATTCAGGTGTTGTTGTCGCCAGACCGCTCACTCGCAGAGGAGGCAATCCGAGTTTTGAAGCTATCGCCAAAGTGGTCGCCTGCCTTGCAGCGTAACCAGCCAGTGCGTTTGAAGTTTACACTTCCTGTTGAGTTTGCGATCCGATAGGGTTAAAAAGGCTCTTAGGAGTGAAAGCAGCGGAGGTAATACCGCAATGTATATATATAAAGGGTATCTCATATCGAGATGCCCTTTGTATGTGAAATAAGGAATAGATATGGAAAGTAAAGAGAAAAAGGGAGAGTTCGAGACGGATGATTTGGTCTGGAGTGGCCATCGACGTGCGGTGCTTGTAGCTGTGATTCGTGATAGGCAGAATCCTCGTGAGGCGATGGAGTTCCTCGCCGAGTTGGAGTTTCTGGCCGAGACGGCTGATATTGAGTGTGAGAAGATCTTCACTCAGCGTCTGCCTCAGCCCTTGTCGCGCATCTATGTGGGACCTGGTAAGTTGACCGAGATTGCCGACTATTGCAAGGAGAACGAGATCGACGTGGTGATCTTCGATGATGAGTTGTCGCCATCGCAGACCCGTAACATCGAGAAGGAGATGCCTTGTCGAGTGTTGGATAGAACTCGCTTGATCTTGAATATCTTCCTCTCACGTGCAACTACGGCCTACGCCAAGACTCAGGTTCAGTTGGCCAACTATCAATATATGTTGCCCCGCCTGACAGGAATGTGGACCCACTTGGAGCGACAGCGAGGAGGAACGGGAACACGTGGTGGAGCAGGAGAGCGTGAGATCGAGACCGATAGGCGAATCGTGAGAAATAGGATCAATAAGTTGAAGGAGGATCTCAAGAAGATTGATCGTCAGATGTCGGTGCAGCGCTCCAACCGAGGAGGTATGGTGCGAGTGGCGTTGGTGGGATATACCAATGTCGGAAAGTCGACGCTTATGAATTTGGTCTCGAAGAGCGAGGTCTTTGCTGAGAATAAACTCTTTGCCACGTTGGATACCACGGTGAGGAAGGTGGTCTTTGACAACCTTCCATTCTTGTTGTCCGACACCGTTGGGTTCATTCGCAAGCTCCCCACCGAGTTGGTGGAGTCGTTTAAGTCGACCCTCGACGAGGTGAGAGAGGCCGATCTTTTGCTGCACGTTGTCGACATCTCGCACCCCAATTTCGAGGAGCAGATCGCCGTTGTGAAGCAGACGTTGCAGGATATCGGGGCGGGCGATAAACCCGTATTTTTGATCTTCAACAAGGTAGATGCCTACACCTTCGTCGAGAAGGAGGAGGACGATCTGACCCCAGCGACCAAAGAGAATATGTCGTTGGAGGATCTGAAGCGAAGCTGGATTGCGGAGGCCAACACCCCCTGCATATTCATCTCGGCCATAGAGAAGATCAACGTCGAGAAGTTCCGCTCGGACCTCTATGGTATGGTGAGAGAGATCCACTCGGGACGCTACCCATTCAACAACTTCCTATATTAAAGGAGAAATACCCAGAAAGACTCAGAAAATATGTCAAAAAGAGAATAGATATGGTACACATACTAAATCAAAAAAACTCGATCCTCAACAAATTCATTGCTGAGATCCGAGACGAGAAGATTCAGAAGGATTCGATGCGTTTTCGACGCAACTTAGAGCGAATTGGCGAGATTATGGCCTACGAGCTATCGAAGGAGTTAGACTACACACCCCAAATCGTGCAGACTCCATTGGGAGAGGCCGAGGTGGCGATGATCGATAACGAGATCGTCTTGGCGACTATTATGCGAGCAGGTGTGCCATTCCACAACGGATTTCTCAACTACTTCGACGACTCACATTGCGCCTTTGCGGCAGCTTACAGAAAGTCGCACAAGAGCAATAGCTTCGAGGTGAAGGTGGAGTATATCTCGTGTGGCGACCTTACGGGCAAGACCTTGATCCTCATTGATCCGATGTTGGCAACGGGAACATCCCTCATCTTGACCCTTCAGGCGATGATCGAGAAGTGTGGCGAGCCCGTGCACACCCATATTATGGCTGCTGTGTCGAGCGAGCAGGGGGTAGACTATGTGAAGCGTAACACCTCGTCGGAGAGTGTGACACTTTGGAGTGCGGTGGTCGATGAGGAGTTGACCTCGAAGTTCTATATCGTCCCAGGAATTGGCGATGCGGGCGATCTGGCCTATGGCGAGAAGTTGTAGAGTAGCCACTTAATAGATTATACTTGATTATTTATATAATAAACGATGGCAAAAATTCGTTTAACAAAGGAGTTCAGCTTCGAGACTGCCCACGCCTTGCAGGGGTATAGCGGTGCGTGTCGTGATATCCACGGCCATTCGTACCGCCTATTCGTAACGGTTGTGGGCGAACCGATCGAGGATGTGGAGAGTGCAAATTATGGAATGGTGATCGACTTTGGTAGGCTCAAAGGGATTGTCAACGAGCAGGTTGTGTCGAGGCTCGACCACGCATTTGTATTGCGCCAATCGGCTGAGTCCGAGGCTGTTGTCGAGGCTATTGGGGCTGTCTATCGTAATGTTGTCTTGACCCACTATCAACCTACTTGCGAGAATATGTTGGCCGATTTTGCCCACCGCATTGCCTCACAGTTGCCCGCTGGGGTAGAGCTTCACTCGCTGAAGTTGCACGAGACAGCGACCTCCTTTGCGGAGTGGTATAGAGATGATAATTTGTAGAGCGAGCTATGAAACGACTTTTTTTGGTCGACGCCTATGCGTTGATTTTTAGATATTACTACGCCTTTTTGGGGCGGCCAATGCGCAATCGAGATGGCTTTAACACCTCGGTGGTATTTGGTTTCGCTAAGTTCTTAAATGAGCTTTTGCGACGTGAGAAGCCAGACCTTTTGGGTGTGGCTTTTGACCCTGCTGGAGGGTGTTTTCGCAAGGATATATACCCTGAGTATAAGGCCAATAGGTCGGCTACGCCCGAGGATATAATCGCGTCGGTACCCTATGTCAAGAGGCTCATCGAGGCGATGTGCATCCCGATTTTGGAGGTGCCAAAGTTCGAGGCCGACGATGTGATCGGAACCCTCTCGAAGAGGGGTGAGGAGGCTGGATATGAGGTCTTTATGGTGACACCCGACAAGGATTATGGCCAGTTGGTGACATCGCTTTGCCACATCTATAAACACAAGGGCGACACGATCGAGATCGTCGATAGTGCTGCCATCGAGCAGAAATATGGAATAGACGACCCCGAGTTGGTGCGAGATATCTTGGCCATCTGGGGTGATGCCTCCGACAATATCCCAGGTGTGATGGGTATTGGTGAGAAGGGGGCCTGTAAGTTGGTTCAGGAGTTCGGCTCGGTCGAGAATATCTTGGCCAATGTCGAGAAGTTGAAGGGCAAGCAGAGGGAGAAGATTGAGGCCTCGGCTGAGATGATGAAGCTCTCGAAGGAGTTGGCGACGATCAGAACCGACGTGCCGATCGACCTCGACATAGAGTCACTAACGATCTGCGAACCAAAGGTAGAGCAGTTGCGAGAGCTATATTCGCAGATGGATTTTAGGCATCTGTTAGCTGAGTTGGGCCCAGCAAAAGCCGCAGCCGTAACCGAAGATATAGGAGGCCTATTCGCCCAATCAAAGAGCGACTCAGCCGACCCAGTAGACCCAGCAGACTCAGCTCAATCAAGCGAAAAACTCTCGCCCAAACAACAGAAGCAGGCAGCAGCAATGGCAGGCCAAGGCGACCTATTCGCAATGGAGGCTGTGAGCGACGAGGCCCCAACAACCCAGATCACAGAGGCAGCAACCTTCGCAACAGCCCAGACAACGCCCCACACCTACAAGCTAATAGAGAGCACAGCTGAGCTAAAAGAGTTAGTAGCAGAACTAATGAAGCACAGCGAGATATGTTTCGACACCGAGACCACAGGCCTCGACCCATATAACGACCGATTGGTAGGAATTTCATTCTCGTCGGAGCCCCATACAGGCTACTATATAGCTGTGAATGAGCAAAATGAGAAGGATATAATAGAGGTTGTTAGGCCCCTTTTAGAGGCAGAGCAGATCGCCAAGATCGGCCAAAATATAAAGTTCGACCTAATGGTGATGAGTCGTTCGGGAGTCGAGGTAGGGGGTCGTTTGATCGACACGATGTTGCTTCACTACTTGATCGACGCCGAGTCTCGCCACAATATGAGTGCTTTGTCGGAGCAATATCTTAACTATTCGCCCATCGAGATTGAGAGCCTAATAGGTAAGGGAGCACGCCAAATCACAATGGATATGGTTGGTGTCGAGAGAGTTGCAGAGTATGCGGCCGAGGATGCCGACATAACCCTGCAACTCAAAATGGCCTTGTGCCCCATCGTCGAGCGAGAGGGGTTGATGGAGCTCTACGACACCATCGAGGAGCCGATGATTAGGGTCTTAGCCGATATGGAGATGGCAGGTGTCAAGATAGACACAAACGCCCTTGCTGAGTATGCTAAGGGGTTGAATATCAGACTTGCGGAGCTATCCGATGCGATCCGAGAGGAGTCAGGAGTCCCTAACCTCAATATCAACTCGTCGATCCAGTTGGGTGAGGTGCTTTTTGGTCAGATGAAGATCACCGATAAGCCAAAGCTCACCAAGACAAAGAGGTATTCGACCGATGAGGAGTATTTGCAAACCTTTGCAGGTAAGCACCCCATTGTCGACAAAATATTGGAGTATAGAGGCGTGAAAAAGCTACTCTCGACCTATGTCGAGGCGTTGCCTCTGCTTGTCAACAAAACGAGCGGTAAGATTCATAGCTCCTATAATCAAGCAGTTACAGCAACAGGGAGACTCTCGTCGACAAACCCAAATCTACAAAATATCCCAATTCGTGATGAGTTGGGTCGCCCAATCAGAGCGGCCTTCATCCCCTCGTCCGACGACCACGTGATACTCTCGGCCGACTACTCTCAGGTCGAGTTGCGAATTATGGCGCACCTTGCCGACGATCGTGCGATGATCGAGGCCTTCGAGTCGGGGGCCGATATCCACTCAGCGACAGCTGCCCGCCTCTTCTCGAAGTCGGTCGAGGAGGTGACGAGCGAGGATCGACGTAGGGCCAAGACCGCTAACTTCGGAATTATATATGGAATCTCGGCCTTTGGTTTGGCGCAACGGCTCGACATCCCGACCCGTGAGGCGAAGCAGATCATCGAGGATTACTTCGAGTCATACCAAGGTGTGAAGCGCTATATGGATCGAGTGGTTGCCGATGCTCGTGGTGGCGAATATGTCGAGACATTGTTTGGTCGTAGGCGCTATCTGCGAGATATAAACTCACGAAACGCTGTGGCTCGTGGAGTTGCGGAGCGCAATGCAATCAACGCTCCGATTCAAGGAACAGCCGCCGATATTATGAAGCTTGCGATGGTGGGAATAAGGCGAGAATTTATTGCTCAAGGTATTGAGTCAAAGATGATTATGCAGGTGCACGATGAAGTCGTCGTAGACACTTTGCGAAGCGAGGAGAGCCGAGTGAGGGCGATCGTCGTAGAGCAGATGGAGAGGGCGGCTGAGCTAAGTGTGAAGCTGTTGGCAGAGTGCGGAGTTGGTGGAAATTGGCTCGAAGCACATTAAACTATATTTAAAACCTAAAACTATTTATAAGTATTACCTATGAAGATCTCTCTATTTTGGCGTAAAATGTTATTGGTGTTGCTCTCGATTCTCCTGCTCTCATTGGGCTGGTTGGGAGCCACGGGTTTAACGCTTTTGGTGGCGTTGGTGCCGCTCTTGTGGATTAGTTCAACGGCCGAGGATAGCCGACAAGGTTGGTGGAGCACCTTTGGTTGGGCTCTGTTGACATTTGTTGGGTGGAATCTCTCGACCATTTGGTGGATCGGTTTTGCTACACCTATCGGCCCCGTGGCGGCAACTGTTGCTTCGTCGTTCTATTCGATGTTGGCCTTTATGTTGTTCCATACAGTCTCGAAGCGAGCGCCCAAGGCGTTGGCCTACACGGTGTTGGTTTCGGTCTGGATCGCCTTGGAGTATAATTATACGGTGAGCGACTTCTCGTGGCCGTGGTTGCTGTTGGGTAACGGATTTTCCAACGATATCTGGGCGATTCAGTGGTATGAATATACGGGAATCTTTGGAGGCTCGCTCTGGGTTTTGCTGAGTAATATCCTCTTTTTCGAGGCGTTCGCATCTCGAAGTAGGGCCAAATATATCGCAACATCGGTGGCTATCGTCGCTCCGTTGGTGCTTTCGTTGGTGATCTTTTTCACCTACGACGAGGGTGATGGCGAGAGGGTGACAGCTACGGTGATCCAGCCAAATGTCGACTGCTATGAGAAGTTCTCGGGTGAAGGTAAGGCGCAGGAGGATAATCTGGTCGATCTGCTTGAGCAGGTTGACGATAGTGTTGACCTTGTCTTGATGCCCGAGACCGCTATCCCCACAAAGATGTGGCTCGAAACGGTCCATTTCTCGCCCGTTTTTAATAGATTTGGAAATACGGTCAAGGAGAAGGAGATTTATGACACCTCGTTGATCTTCGGAATTAGTTCGATTGTCCGCTATAAGAGGGATAAGTTCGATGATTTGCGAGTTATGGCAACGCCCGATACATTTGATTATGAGGTGTTTAACACAGCTTATCGCTATTCCAAAAATGATGGTATCGACTATCGCCACAAAGCCAAGTTGGTGATCGGAGTCGAGAATACCCCTTCGTGGATCTTTAAGGTCTTTAGGTTCTTCGTGATTGATCTGGGTGGTGTCGTTGGCCAGCTCGGCAAGGGTGACAACACACGTCCTTTCGATTTCCAAGGGGATAAGAAGGTGGGTACAGCGATCTGCTACGAGGGACTATATGGCGACTTCTATGGCGGTTTCGTTCGTGATAGCGCTCAGGTGATGGCCATCATCTCGAATGATGGATGGTGGGGCGACACCCCAGGCCACCGCCACCTTTATAGCCTCTCGAAGGTGAGGGCTGTGGAGCATAGGCGTGCCATTGCGAGGAGTGCGAACACTGGTGTATCGGGCTTTATTGATGCACGTGGAGTGAGCCTCGACGAGATGGGGTGGGGCGAGCGTGGTCTCTTGACTCACGACCTTGTTTTGAACTCGAAGCTCACTGTTTATACTCGTTGGGGCGACTACATAGCACGTATTATGGTCTTTGTTGCGCTGCTCTCGCTGCTCTATTTCGTGGCCTATCGGGTGCGTCGTCGTCACCATTTGGTGGAGTAACTTTTTTTGATTAGTCAATGATGAATTACACTGAGACAATAAAATATCTATTCTCTGCACTGCCCTCATTTCAGAATGTGGGCAGTGATGCTTATAAGCCTGGTTTGGAGCGTATTGCTACCTTTTGCAAAGGGATCGGAGAGCCACACAAATGCTACCCCGTGATTCACGTCGCAGGGACAAATGGCAAGGGGTCGACCTCGCATATCTTGGCCTCGGTGCTCCAGAGTGCAGGTTACAAGGTGGGGCTCTTTACCTCGCCTCATCTTCGTGATTTTCGGGAGCGTATTCGAATCTGTGGGGCGATGATCTCTGAGGCGGAGGTGGTCCGTTTTGTGGGAGATAATCGTGAGGCGATGGAGCGGTTGCAGCTCTCGTTCTTCGAGATGAGCGCCTCGATGGCCTTTGCCCATTTCGCTCACTCTCAGGTCGATGTCGCTGTCATAGAGACTGGCCTTGGGGGGCGGTTGGATGCCACAAATATTGTCGATCCATTCATTAGTGTGATCACTAATATTGGTCTCGACCACACGCAATATCTTGGTGACACGATCGAGAAGATTGCAGATGAGAAGGCTGGAATTATTAAGCGAGGTCGCCCCGTTGTCGTTGGGCAGCGAAGTGATAGCTATGACGATGTTTTTACCTCTCGGGCCGCTGAGATGGGGTCGGAGTTGATCTTTGCTGAGGATCGTTTTCGAGTCGTTGACTCGGGGCAAGATGGCCTTTATCAGAGGGTTGTGGTCGAGCGGCTTAGTGATCAGGAGGTGACAACCTACGAGCTCGACCTTTTGGGGGAGTATCAGAGACGGAATATTCTCACCGCTCTCACCGCTCTGGAGAGGCTTAATATATTAAACATCTCGGGGGAGGCGATCAAGCGAGGGGTGCGTAACGTCTGCGAGTCGACATCGTTTAAGGGTCGTTGGCAGATCATCGAGAAGGAACCGCTAACGATTTGTGATACAGGGCATAACGACCACGGACTCACGGAGGTGACACGCCAACTCTCTCAGCTCACTTGCAGAAGATTATTTTGTGTTTTGGGATTCACCAACGAGAAAAATATCCGAGAGATCTTGCCTCACTTCCCCTCTAAGGCGCACTTTATCTTCACTCGTGCAAAGATTGATCGAGCCCTTGCGACCGATGAGATTGCAAGAGTGGCAGGTGAGTTGTCACTCGATTTCGAGGTCGTTGAGGGTGTCGAGCAGAGCTACAAACGAGCTCGGGAGTTAGCCACCGCCGACGATGTTATATTCATCGGAGGAAGCACATTTGTCGTTGCCGAGATAGATCTTTAAAAGGGGACCTCGCAACGAATCGTCATCTCCTCGCCACTCGTCGGATGGGCGAAGTGAATCGACTCAGCGTGGAGCAGGAGCCTCGATGCTGAGTCGGAACCGCTGCCATAGAGTCTATCACCAACTATCGGGGTCGACAACCCCTCGGAGTGGCCGCAATGGAGACGGAGCTGGTGGGTGCGGCCGCTATGGGGATAGAGCGTCAATCGGCTCCAACCATCTGACGTATAGCCCTCTACTCGATATGTTGTCCGAGCCTCTTTCCCCCTCTCGAAGTCGACGATTTGTCGTGGCCGATCGAGCGGATTTGGTCGCATCGGAAGTTCGATCTCGCCCGATTGAGACTCGACAATCCCCTCGACGATTGCTTTGTAGCACTTCGAGACCTCCCGTTTGATGAATTGTTGTTGGAGTGCGTTGTATGTCTCTCCGCTCTTTGCAACCAAGATCACCCCCGAGGTATCTTGATCGAGTCGGTGAACCATCATCGCCTCTGGGCCAAACTTCCCCTTTACGATTGACTCGAGCGATTGCGCCTCGCCTGGCCCATCGACCGATAGTAATCCCGATGGTTTATTTATCGCAACGATCGCTTGATCCTCGAAAAGTATCTCTAAATCTGATAGTTGATATCTCTTTGTAGAGGTAGCATCACACCTCTCCTCCATATCAACCCCTTGGAGAACAAACCCCAAAATAGGCTCGCACTTACCACGACACGCACCATAAAACTCCCCATCGTGACGCACCTCGCCCCGTGGAGAGCGCCCCACCCAAAACTCCCCAATCGAGAGGGGTGTGTAGGAGTGAGTGAGTGCATAGTGGAGCAACTTGGGGGCGGCACACTCCCCAGCACCAGCAGGTGGAAGTCGATTGAACCGCTCCTCGAAGATCGAGGCTAACGAGCGCCATTCACCTCGCCCATTGACCACTCGATAGCTCTCAAATAGCTTGCGTTGAAGCTCGTTCGACATCGTTATTCGTTGCTGTTTGAGGCTCTCTATCTGAGCTGTTATTGCCTCTAATTTTATCTGTTTTTCAGCTAATCTCTCTTTAAGTGCGAGCTCTTTGCGCCGAATCTCACCCTTTTGGTGTTGGCTCTCTCGGTTTATTTGTGCGAGCTCCTCGGCGCTACATTCTCCCGATCGGCGGAGTGCATCTCGCCCCTCTTTCGATCTTCGATACTCTGCCTTTGCCGCCTCGATGAGTCGCCTTGTCTCTCGCTCGCTCGCCTCGTAATCGCTCAAAGTGGAGAGATAATCGGCAGACTCCTCGATGGAGCGAATCCGTTCGTTGACCTCGCTAATCGCCCTCTCCTCCTCGATGAAATATCCATTCGTGGCGTCAAGGTCAAAGATCGGAGGGACGAAGTGGGGGAGCGTGGTTTGCCCCGAGAGCGAGCCCGAGAAGCCTGCAAGGAATCCAATCTCGCCCGAAGGAGTCCCGACAATCAAGGCCCCAAACATCTTCCCCTTCTCAATATCACGGGCTATCTCCTTTCTCTCATCCGAGAGGGTAGCGATGAGGGAAATGATCTGCTCACGTGCAGCCAAAACCAGCTTATGCGGCCGATAATCGTGTGGATTATTCAGCCGCATAGTGGTTGTCTCACTATCTACTTCGCACCATAGGGTGTGGAGGTTGGGATCTCGTTGAGCCATAAAATTGATCTTTTCGACCCCAAAGATAGTAAATTTTAGTGGAATCTTCAACACGATAGCCTATCGTAGAGACACGATGTGCCGAAGTTATCACACTCTCGTAAAGATACTAATCGGTGAGAGTGATCGAGTCGGTCGGAGTCCAAGCCTTGAGGGTGACTGAGAAGCAGATTTCGCCCGATGTCACCTCCTCGCCAATGTCGGCATTGTCGATTGTGATCGTTGTAGCCACTCCATCCTCGTCATAATATACCGTGTCGGCGAAGTATCCGTTGTTGGTCCCTGTCGCTCCGAGGGTGATGTTATATGTGTAGCTCGATCCCGCCGCCCACGTGTTGGTTGTGGGGACACTGAGTGGAATCGCCATCTTGATGAAAAGGGGGGTGTTGGAGTTGGTGAGCGATGAGGTCGCTGTCTCGCCAAATGTCGCCTCGGCATCACTATAACCCAACATATCGTCGCCATCGGTCGTGTCGTCGGCATCCTTCGTCACACGGAAGATAACCTCGATACGACCATTCGCCACCGTCGACGATAGATCCCACGACACCAATTCGTGTGGCATAAGATATAGCGTTGCATAGGTCGGTGAGTACTCCAACCCTGAAGTGACTGTCGACGAACTGCTCGAAGATAGAAGCTCGAGGGCCGATTTTGAGTGGGTCAAAAATTCGTATTCCGAGTCGGAGTCGCTTGTGATTGTCGCCCAGCTCTGCTCCATAATGTCGAATGTGTTGCTCCCTTTGAGGCCACAAAATTTAATGCTCTGGATGTGGAGACGTGAATTCTCGGTGGCCGTTAGGGCCAATGTCACCTGCGAGAGGATGTGAGAGAACTCCATCGAGAGGGTGCCACTTGTGGGGTGAACATCGGTCTGCTGCGATGTTGAGAGGATGTCGACCTGCTTGTCCGACGAGAGGATCGTGATGTCGGAGGTGAGCGACAAGCCATTCGAATCGTCGGCTGTCACGGTGTACTTCGTCTCGGAGTCGATTACATCGCCATAGTAGGCGTAGAAGATCATCGGATAGTCATCGGTCGACTCGGGCCACGTAGGCGCATCGCCCGTTCCGCTCCAATTCCACGTCGAGGTGGAGCTGTCGTAGGCGTAGGTCTGCTCGCTGATCTCGAATGTCGTAGACGAGCTCCCTTTTGTGGCGTAGACCGTGAAGCCATCTTGTAGGTCGGTTATGTCGGCACGCGATGTTGTGGGGATTATGTTGATCTTCTCTTCGTCGAAGAGGCCTGATCCTCGGTCGGTGCCATTGGTCTCGTCGGAGCACGATATGGCTGCGGCAGAGAGCGCAATGGCTGCTGTAATGATGTAACTCTTTTTCATAATGTAACGTTTAATTGTGAATATTTAGGTGTGTCCCTTTTTATTTCTCTTTTTTAATTTAGGTCGATCGTCTCCTCCTCGTTCCACTCCTCGACCCCGATTGATCCGCCCTCGACGATGGGGAGCGAGATGGTGTGCGAGATCTGGTAGTCGCTGCCGCTATCGGTCGAGGTTACTTGCTCCGCTATGTCGACCGACGAGAGCTGCTCCTCATCTTCGTGCTTCGTCCCATCCGCCAAGTAGATCTCGAGGTCGAGCGTATATTCATCCTCGTAGTCGTCGGAGTGGGCGAAGCAGAGCTGGGTACCACTCGCCACACCACTCGCATCGGAGTCGGCACGGGTTGTGCTATCATACTCGAAGCTATCCAACACTATGCTGTGCGATACGGGGTCGACCTCGGTGGCCCCAGTGGCGATGTTGACCCTTCGAGAGAGTCCCTTGACCGAGGCGGTGATGCTTTGTGACGATCCTAAGTTCTCGGTGGTGACACTCACGCTTAAGCTTCGAGTTCGAGGTGTCATCACCACATTTGTGAGCGCTATGAGGTGCTCCTGCTCCTCGTCGGTGAGCGTGACTGATACTAACTCATCGCCCACACCCGTCACCCCTTGGGTGAGGATCGCCATATTTTGTGTCACCTCGAAATCCTCGATTGCCCACGCAACGAGGCCCTTGGGGGGTGCTGCGCTGCTCTCCTCGTCGGTGACTAACTCCCCAGCGAAGAGGTCGAAATCATCGACGTCGGTGAATGAGATCGCCCCCTCCCAATAGCTATCTGTCACCGATTCGTTGATCGCAATGACCGAGTAGCTGCCCACGGGGACCAAGATCTCATCCTCCGAGAGGTTGGCCTCGAGGAACCTAACGACCACATCGCCACCCGACTTGGGGTAGAGACGGATCGAGAGTCGGTGAACCTCATCGTCGCCAATAGTGGCTCGTGAGGGGGTCAACCCCGATTCGCTCCAGTCGACAACGACGGGGATTATGGCACTCTGAGGCGAGAGGACGCTGCACGGCGTGGTGTTGCGTTCGCCACACGCCGAGAGGCAGAGGAGGGTCGATATCAATGTAAATATTGTATGAATTTTCATAGTCAATTATTCTTTACAGATCGACGATTCAATTACTATACCATAGGTTTTAGATATTTTTATTGACTACTTTCCTCCCTTTTTGCAAGGGGCAATCCCCCGTAGAGGGCTGTAAAACACTCTTTTTGCCTATTTCACATCTTTTTTTATCCCTTTCTATTCGATTTCTATTTGGAAATGACAAAAATCTTCTTTATCTTTGCTATACACCTCACGAAGATCTACTAAAGGTCGTTGAGGAGAGTTGAGGTGGCGTGTGGTTAGAGTTCTGGTCTTGAAAGAGATTAGGATTCTATTTTTTACTCCTACTCGCAAAGTGATTATTTTCGCTGAGCAGAGGGCGTTTTGCACGATTTTAGTAATGAATAATTTAATTTAAACAAGAGATATTTTATGGCAAGCGATATAATTTACCTAACTGCCGAGGGCTACAAAAAACTAAAAGAGGAGTTGGACCATATGCGATCGGTCGAGCGTCCAGCTGTCACTGCGGCAATCGCTGAGGCACGTGACAAGGGCGATCTGTCGGAGAATGCCGAGTATGACGCAGCACGTGAGGCGCAGGGGCTATTGGAGCTCCGTATCGCTAAGGCCGAGGCTGTGATGGCCAACGCACGAGTGATCGACGAGACCAAGATCGACACCTCTAAGGTGCAGATCCTGAGTAAGGTGACTCTGTTGAACCACAACACAAAGAAGCAGGCAGTCTATATGATTGTATCGGAGAACGAGGCAAACCTGCGTGAGGGCAAACTCGCCATCGGAACCCCCATCGCAAAGGCGATCTTAGGAAAGAAGTGCGGCGACATAGTGGAGGTAAACGTACCAGCAGGAGTGATGAAGTTCGAGATCCTAAACATCTCGATCTAAGAGCTCTAACATAAAAGGCAAGAAAGCGGTGGCGAACAGTTAAGTTCACCACCGCTTTTCAGCAAAGTCCCAGAAAAGACTCAGAAAAGACTCAGAACCCCAGCCTAAAGCAGAGCCTTAGCATACTCCGCCTCCCGAAATCCAGGGATAACACCCCCATCACAAACCAAAAGAGGGCGCTTAACCAACATCCCATCCGAGGCAAGAAGCGAGAGAAGCTCCTCCTCGGGGGCCGAAGCAACCACATCTTTGAGCCCCATCTCACGATACTTAATCCCCGAGGTGTTGAAGAAGCGACGAATTGGTAAGCCACTTCTGTGGATCCACTCACGAAGCTCCTCGACAGAGGGATTCTCGTCGACAATACTTCGGTTCTCGAACTCGATGTTGTTCTCTGTTAGCCATTTGATGGCCTTCTTGCAGGTGCTACACCTCTCGTAGCATAACATTGTACTCTTCATAACAATTTTGCGTGATATTATTTATTAACCCCAGCCGAGGTAGTTGTAAGTGTAGGGTATCCACCATTCACACTCTCCGACTGATTCCATCCATAGGCCTCATTTGCGGGCGATGAGTTGTTGTAGCTCTGAGCCGTGGCGTTAAGTTTTGTGGCGAACTCGGCGGTGGCTGCTGCTGCACCTCCTCCAATCGAGTATTTTAGCGAGTAGTCACTCTCTCCATCGCTGTCTGTTCCGCCTATCGAGTAGACATTGCTAATTGTCGATAACGAGGTGTCGTTGTAGCCAACCACACTGCCGATATATATTGTCGAGTTTGCGGATGTCGAGCTTGTCGTGCCGATGTTGTAGCAGTTGGCGGTGCTGGACCCAGTCGAGGTACTTCCTGCGACTCCTCCTATATATGTCTTGCGGTCGACGACGCCATCGGCTTTGACCTCAGCACTGTTATAGCTATTCACGCACTCTCCGTTGTTGTAGCCGATTAGGCCTCCGATGAAGGCGCTGTCCGATGCTGTCTCGGTGTCGTTAAGGGTCATTGAGACCACTCCTGTGCAGTAACAATTTATTACGCTGTTGTAGTTGGTGCCCACTATGCCTCCGCAATAGATGGCCGAGGAGTTGCTGATCGAGCTATTTATGGTGCCCGAGAACGATGAGCCAATTATCGTGCCTCCGTCGTTGTAGCCCGATATTCCTCCAACATTTCCCGAACTGCCGATGGTGATATTCATCTCGGAGTGGCAATTCGTGATCTTCGATCCTGTGTTGCTACGCCCCGTCAATCCACCTGCATAGGTGCCCGATGTTCGAGAGTTGGTTATTGTTCCCTCTATTGTGAGGTTCGAGATTACGGCTCCATCGCTTATGTAGCCAAATACGCCGCAATATTGAGATGAGCTGCTGAGTGCGATTCCTGTGATTTTGTGGCCATCACCATCGAAGTTTCCTCTAAAAGATTTTGATGAAGAGGTTCCGATCGAGGTGAAACTTGTCCCCGTAAAGTCTATGTCTTGCGTTAGTTTATAGTAGACACCCAACTTCGAATCGGCGTTATTCACCTCGGTTGCCAGAGCTACAAGCTCCTCGATGGTCGAGATCTCGATAGCGTTCTCCAAGTTTACTATCGTGTGGGTAATCGTTGCACTCCAATCACATAGGAAGCTGAGTGTTAGGTTTAGATTGTTGCTACTGCTTGTGCTGTCGTTATTTCCATCATCAACAGTGGTGTCACCATCGGGCTCCTGCGATGAGTCGGTGTCGACACTAACTACATTGACGATCTCACCAACGGCATAGGTTTGGTAGTTTTGCTTGATCGGAATACCTGCTGGTATGGTGATATTTGGAAATGATACGGAGTTTGACGACGAGGTGAGCGACATTGAGACCTCGCCCAAGGTGCTATTTCCCGAGACGTCGGCAAGGATATAGTCGACAAAGAGGGCCTTGCAGACGGTGCCATCGACGCTTATCTCATCGCCAATGGTACCTTGATATGTGACATTTGCAGTAGATGATGTTGAGCCACTTGCGGCGTCGAACAGAGATGGTGTGTCGTATGTTATGGTGACTGCGCTGCACGCTGCAAGGTTGTCGATGTTTGACTCGGCAATCGTCAACATCGAGATGGCACGAGTTAGCGAGGCGCTTAGGCTCAACGATTTTGAGGCCATCGTGAACTCAGTTGTAGCTTGGTAGAAGGCCTCTCGGTTGGCGGGGTCGCTGCCTCTTTGCGAGGTGATGCTTATCCCCTTTAGACCCTCTGTTTCATCGTTGGTTGTGTAGTATAGATCGGTGTAGTGGCCATCTGTTTTTGTTGCCGATGAGCTGATGTAGTCGCTCCAAACGACATAGTTGTATGTTGCATCTTCAAGCTCTATGCTCACCTTTGCATCGCTCTCGCTCGAGGCCAAGATCTCCTCACGAGCAATGCAGCTTGAGAGCGAAGAGTCCCACACCTCGATGATGCAGCGGAGTTGGTGGTCGGTAGGAATTACAGGAAATGAGCTACGTGAAACTTGATACTCTGTCGGGATGTCGATTGAGAATGTGACGCTGTTTGGCGAACCTTCGTAATCGAGGCTATTCTCCTCTGTTTTGTTGCACGAAGCGGCAAGGAATATGGCGGCTATTACTACGATATTCCTTAGTCTAAATCTTTTGTTAATCATAACTTTTTTTGATTAGTTAATTATTTCTATGTATATACTTCATAGCAAAGTTATAGATTTATTTTATTATTATATTCATAATAGTTCGAAAAATTGCATAAAAATCGCTGGTTTTGCTTGGTCGTGTGAAAAATTAGCTCGAATAGAATATATTTCAATCAAATTAGTATTGTAACCTGCGAAAGTCGCTATATCTAAATAAGGTTAAATTTAACTTGTGTAATTATGGATTACCTGTTTGGAAAGGGCGGTGAATATTTTGTTAATTAATAATAATTGGTTATTTTTGTATTGAAATTATAATAGAAAGTTTTGTCTATGAAGACAGTATCAATGGTGGATTTATTTGCTGGATGTGGAGGGTTGAGCTTAGGGTTAGAGCAAGCTGGATTTTCCCCTGTCTTTGTAAATGAGATTATAGGTATAGGCGTTTAGACCGCCCACTCTACACATCGCCACCAAGCCGTTTTGGCTCATTTTGAACCATCCTAACTATAAGCTTATCGAATATAACCCCCATATTTGTCCGTCTAT
>JBCQTJ010000003.1:0-111255 GCA_047178625.1 Rikenellaceae bacterium | reverse complement strand
CATATCTTCTTAATAATCAATAATATGATTAAAGAATCGTTACCCCTCAGTTACCTAAATCGTTACCTATTCGTTACCCTTTTTCGGATAGCTAATCAACTTTCACCTTGCGAACATACTTTCTCTTGGGTTTCTCCTCCTCAAACATATTTTCGATGTTTGAGAACTTCTCCGACAAACCATCCATATCCTTGCTAATCTTATCGTTAGTGATTCGAGCATAAATTTGAGTAGTTGAAATATTTGTGTGACCAAGCATTCTCGAAACAGTTTCAATCGGTATTCCTTTTGCGAGCGTGGTAGTCGTTGCGAAGGTGTGGCGAGCGAGGTGGAAAGTCAGATTTTTATCTATTCCACATATGTCGGCAATCTCCTTTAAATAACAGTTAAGTTTCTGATTACTAATCATTGGCAGTAGCATATCATCCTTTAATTTACCCTCATATTTAGCCAAAATTATTCGTGGGATCTTCATTAGTGGGACATTCACAGTAGTGTTTGTCTTTTGACGTTTAGTCATAATCCACAAGTTGCCATCAAACGAAGTCTTGATATTCGCCTTTGTTAGATTTGCAAGATCAATATATGCAAGTCCGCTGAAACAAGAGAATACAAATATGTCACGAACTTGGCTCAAACGCTCTGAGGCGAACTTCTTTTGGACGATTGTTGCAACCTCCTGCTCTGTAAGGTAGCCTCTATCAACCTTCTTGATACGGATTTTGTGGTTAGCAAATGGGTCTATTTTCAGAAAACCATTATCCCTCGCTATAATAATTATGCGCTTGAAGGATTGCAGAAATTTTGATGTAGTATTCTCGGCACACCCTGCAACAGTCATTAGATACACCTTGAGATTATCTATAAACATAGGTGTTATTTCATTGACATACATATCTGACATATTATACTTAAAGCGTATAAACTCAGATAGATGCCTGCGGGCAACCTCATACTTTTGGTATGTGGATTTTGATTTGGTGATACCTATTAATGATTTTACATCCTCGTTGTGCTTTAGGAATAGTTCGAGGATTGTGGCGCAATCTTCGTTGTTGCCCATAAATCTATTACGCACCTTTTCGGCAGTCACGTAGTTATCCGTGAGCTGCATATCGTGATAGATCCTAATAATATTGGCTTTAATATCATCAAGTAGTAGATTGATCTTCTGGATCTCTTTTGAGCGACCAATCGCTTTGGCAGCTTCGACACTCCATAAATTGGGTGCAATTTTCTGCTTTGTGCTAAATTGACATTGTTCACCATTCACAGTGATACGTGCCATAATCATCACCTCACCAGAGGCTGTTTCTCTGCCTTTCTTTAGATAGAATAGGACTTTAAATGTACTTCTTGTGCTCATTTTTTTCATGTTGCAAAGTTAATTCAACTAATTATAAATGAGACTATAAGATAGTGGACTTACATCACCCGATAGTGGACTTGTATCACGTAATCGTTACCCTTTTTGGATTTTTTTGGGAGGGGTAACGATTTGGAGACAGAAGTATGTCTACAAAAGTCCTGTATCGAAATATGAAAGTCCTGTATGGAGCTAAAAAAAGTCCTATAAATCGATGATTTATAGGACTTTTACCGCTTTTTCACTCTGTCTTGTTTTCAAAGTCCAGAGCCTTTGGCGGAGAGAGAGGGATTCGAACCCCCGGTGCCTTGCAGCACAACGGTTTTCAAGACCGCCGCATTCGACCACTCTGCCATCTCTCCGGGCACAAAGGTAAGAACAAAATATCTTTTTCCAAATTTTTTTCTGTTTTTTTTGATTATTTTTTCCCGGGTGTGGGGTTTCTGAGGGGGTTTTTGGCCTTTTATCAGCCATCAATTACCCCTTAATCTACTATCAATCAGCGGTTATCGGCTCCTCTTTCCGTTTTATGCCTTTTCTTCCTTTGCGACCCACTGTATTTTCGCTCCTCGTCGACCTCACAAAAAGAAAAAAACAACAAAACTCCCCAACACCCCCCAGAGAGCCTCTACGCTAATGTTTACAACTTGTCAAAAAAATAGTTTGGAAAAAGAGCTGATTTTCTCGAATTTTTTCACAAATTTGTATCGTGAAGCCCCCGATGGGTGGCCAGCATTAAACTAAGCGATAGACCGAGTATTAACGATGAAATAAAACCATACAAACATAACCCCTATAAAACCCTCGTGGAGAACAACAATGAAAGAGAATCAGCAACCAAAACCTGTTAACTACAACGACGCTGTTGCGGCGTCTAAGATATATTTCGGTGGCGACGAGCTTGCCGCTACGGTGTGGGTCAGCAAATATGCCTTGAAGGATTCGTTCGGGCATATATACGAGAGCTCGCCAGTCGATATGCACAACCGCATCTCGGCGGAGATTGTGCGCATCGAAGAGAGATACCCCAACCCTATGAGCCACGAGGAGGTGTTCGATCTGTTGGACCACTTCAAGTATGTGATCCCTCAGGGAGGGCCAATGACTGGTGTTGGCAACAACTTTCAGGTCGCCTCGCTATCCAACTGCTTTGTGATCGGCCACCGCAACCCTGCCGACTCTTATGGCGGAATCTTCCGCATCGACGAGGAGCAGGTGCAGCTTATGAAGCGTCGTGGTGGCGTGGGACACGACTTGTCGCACATCCGCCCTACGGGTAGCCCCGTCCTCAACTCGGCCCTCACCTCGACGGGTATCGTCCCATTTATGGAGAGATATTCGAACTCGACACGTGAGGTGGCTCAGGATGGCCGTCGTGGAGCCTTGATGCTCTCGATGTCGGTGAAGCACCCCGATGCGGAGAGGTTTATCGACGCCAAGACCGATATGGGTAAGGTGACGGGTGCCAACGTCTCGATCAAGTTGGACGATGAGTTTATGAGGGCTGTGGTCGAGGGTAAGCCCTACTCTCAGCAGTTCCCCATCGCAAGCAACATCCCCAAATATCAGGTCGAGATCGACGCTAAGAGGTTGTGGGACAAGATCATCCACAATGCTTGGAAGTCGGCCGAGCCAGGTGTATTGTTCTGGGACACTATCATCAGAGAGAGTGTGCCCGACTGCTACTCTCAGTTTGGCTTCACAACTGTCTCGACCAACCCTTGTGGCGAGATTCCGTTGTGCCCCTACGACTCTTGTCGATTGTTGGCTATCAACCTGTTTGGATATGTCGACTCGCCATTTACGCCTGAGGCGAAGTTCGACTTCGAGAAGTTCAAAGCGCACGCTCGCAAGGCGATGCGTATTATGGACGACATCATCGACTTGGAGTTGGAGAAGGTGGAGCAGATCATCAATAAGATTGCGGCGGACCCCGAGGATGAGGAGATACGCAGCGTGGAGCTAAACCTATGGTGCAAGATCCGAGATATGGCTCGCAAGGGTCGTCGTACTGGATTGGGAATCACGGCCGAGGGCGATATGTTGGCGGCTCTTGGGCTCCGCTATGGAACCGACGAGGCTACCGACTTCTCGGTATTGGTCCACAAGACCCTCGCCGTAGAGGCATATAGAGCATCGGTCGAGATGGCCGAGGAGCGTGGAGCCTTCGAGGTCTACGATGCAAAGTTGGAGGAGGGCAACCCGATGGTGGCACGCATCCGTGAGGCCGACCCAGTGCTATATGAAAAGATGGTACGCACGGGCCGCCGCAACATTGCGATGTTGACGATCGCCCCAACGGGAACCACATCGTTGATGTCGCAGACCACCTCGGGAATCGAGCCTGTCTTTAGGCCCACCTACAAGCGACGTCGCAAGATCAACCCATCGGACAAGGGCAAGGAGGCGACATTTGTCGACGAGACTGGCGAGAAGTTCGAGGAGTACAACGTATATCACCACAACTTCGTGAAGTGGTTGGAGGTGAATGGCTACGACACCACAAACCTCGAGAGATTGGACGATGAGACACTAAATGGGTGGGTAGCGGCATCGCCCTACCACAAGGCTACGGCCAACGACATCGACTGGGTGGCGAAGGTGAGGATGCAGGGTGCGATCCAGAAGTGGGTCGACCACTCGATCTCGGTGACAGTGAACCTCCCGTCGGATGTCAGCGAGGCGTTGGTGGCCGATGTCTACCGCACAGCGTGGGAGTGTGGCTGTAAGGGTGTTACGGTCTACCGTGATGGCTGCCGTGAGGGTGTCTTGGTAGAGAATAAGAAGCCCAAGAAGGAGGAGGTTGCGCCATCCCTAAAGCGCCCATATTCACTGCCAGCCGACATCGTGAGGTTCAGCAACGGAACAGATAAGTGGATCGCCTTCGTAGGTTTGCAGAATGGTCGCCCCTATGAGATCTTCACAGGAAAGATCGAGGAGGATGCGATGTATATCCCACCAAAGATCAAGAGCGGATTCATCATCAAGGTGAGGGAGGCCGATGGCGTGAAGCGCTACGACTTCCAATACACCGACCGCTACGGCTACACCAACACCATCGGAGGTGTCTCACGCCTCTTCTCGGAGGAGTTCTGGAACTATGCGAAGTTGATCTCGGGAGTGCTCCGCCAAGGAATGCCGATCGAGAATGTGGTCTCGCTGATCAGAGGTATGCACCTCGACTCGGAGAGCATCAACTCGTGGAAGGCTGGTGTCGAGAGGGCCTTGAAACAATATATCGCCAATGGAACCAAGAGCAAGGGGGTATGCCCAGAGTGTGGTGAGCCGAATATGGCCTATCAGGATGGCTGCCTTGTCTGTATGTCTTGCGGCTACTCAAAGTGTGGAAATTAAAATTCAGGGTGTGGAAATTAAGTTCAGAAATGGAGAAAACATTAAATATTAAGTATGAGCAGATCGACCAACTCGATCTGCTCAATGCTTCTGATAGGGAGCTGTTGGAGGCGGCACGTGCGGTGGCTGGGAACTCAGTATCGCCATACTCCAACTTCTCGGTAGGGGCGGCGGCGAGGATGAGCAGCGGCGAGATAGTGACGGGGGCGAATGTGGAGAGCGAGGTCTACCCAGCAGGGTTATGCGCCGAGCGTAACCTCTTGTTTCACACCGCTATATCACACCCCAAGGAGGCGATCGAGACACTCGTCGTAACCTCGATCTCGACCGACGACGAGTGCTACCCCTGCGGATTCTGCCGTCAGGTGTTGCTCGACACCGAGCGCCGACAGGGGTCGCCTATTAGGGTCATTATGGCTGGCTCCTCAACCGCAACGATTGTCGAGAGTGCCTCGACGCTCACCCCCTTCGCATTTAAACTATAAACGATGTTCACACCCAACCATATAATATACGAAGATAACCACCTATTGGTGGTCAACAAACTCTGTGGCGACTTGGTTCAGCCCGACCCCTCGGGATGCTCGGCGTTGGAGGATCAGGTGAAGAGTTTCATCAAGGTTCGTGATAACAAGCCTGGTGAGGTGTTTTTGGGGGTTGTCCACCGCATCGACCGCCCAGTGAGTGGCGCGGTCCTCTTTGCCAAGACCTCGAAGGCGTTGGTGAGGATGAACGAGCAGATCAAGGGGCGCAAGGTCGAGAAGCGATATTGGGCAATTGTGGAGTCGGCGCCCAAGGAGCCGAGTGGCGAGCTGATCCACCACATTACACGTGACACGAAGCAGAATAGGAGCCGAGCAACCCTAACCCCTCGCCCAACGAGCAAGGAGGCGAAGCTGCGCTACAAAACCTTAGCGAAGAGCAACAACTACACCCTCGTCGAGGTGGAGCTAATAACGGGTCGCCACCACCAAATTAGGGCCCAGCTCTCGGCCATCGGCTCTCCTATAAAGGGGGATCTAAAGTATGGAGCACGTAGGTCGAACCCCGATGGGGGAATATCGCTCCACTCCCGAAAGATGACCTTCACCCACCCTGTCACCAAGGCGGAGTGCTGCATCGTCGCCCCTACCCCTTCCGAAGATTCGCTTTGGCGCTATTTTGAGGGGTTGTCTCTTTAGAGATCGTTGATAGGTGGATGAAATTTGGAAGATCGTGGAGCAGCTGCCGAAGGAGCGTACTTTAGGTACGTGACTGAGGTAGATGATTCAGAATCTTTCAAATTTCGCCACCTTGCAACGATCTCAGGGTACTGGGTCGTAGCCACTCCCTCCCCACGGATGGCACCTCGATATACGTTTGATTGTCAGCCACGTCCCCTTAAATAGGCCATAGCGCTTTAGAGCCGTTAGGGCATATTGCGAACAGGTGGGGGTGAACCTACAACTTGGGGGTGTGAAGGGGGAGATGCAGTACCTATAAAAATATACTACCCCCAATAGAGGTAGTATCGTTATCTTTCTTATTATCTTTAGGACCCTTTGCATCATCGCTACTCCGCTTGTGATGAGCTCCATTCGCTCACAATCTGAGAGAGAATCTTGCCGACTGCTCTATATATTCTATCATACTCCTCTCGCTCTTTCGATGAGTAGATGAGAGCTATATTCAAGGATGGCAACTCCCTATCTTCGCACTTTAACAGCCCTTTTTGGAGCCTATATGCCTCCTTGACCCTTCGTCGAAGTAGATTGCGCTTATTTGCCCTTTTGTGGAACTTCTTAGGGACTGTAAAGAGGACCGAGGCAGCTGGTTGATCTGTAACATCTTGAGATGGAGTTATCTCCCTCCAGACATAACGAACAGGATAGACAAAGCCCGAGGCACCCTCCGAGAAGAGGCTCGACACCGCTCCACGTCCTCTCAATCGCTCCTCATGAGGCAATGAATTGGTGCTATGGTCTCTCTGTTCCAAAAAAATCTTTTTTCCTCTCGGCTCCTCTACTTAATCTTCCTCTCGGATCTGGCTACTTAGCCAACGAATTGGTGCTCCTCGCACGTGGGCGCTTAGCCAACTTGCTCTGTTGTGTTTTCAGAAACTCCTCCGCCTGAGCAGAATCCTCCTGCATCACGATATCGGGGATCTCCTTGCCCTCCTTTAGGTCGGCATAGAGCAGCTCGATAGCCTTGATCATCGAGGGCGCCTTTGGTGTTGGGGCCATCGCCTTGACGCTTAGGCCCGCCTCCAAGGCACTTGCGAGCGTAGCCATTCCAAAGACAGCGATCATCGGAAGATCCTCCCTCTTGAAGCTCTCGCACAACGCCTTCACATCCGAAGGTGAGTAGGCTGCCACCAAGTCGTAGCTCTTGATGTCGACTGCCGACATATCGCTCGACACGGTGTGCGCAAGGATCGCCTCGGTGAAGTTGAGTCCCAACTTCGTCAATGTCTCGGGAAGCTCAGGCTTGTGAGGCTCGCTGAGTGTCAACAAGAACTTCTCGCCTCTGTTCTTCACGATCAACTCTACGAGCGACTTGAAGCTACCATCGGCAAACGAGATCTTGCGCTTGCGGTAGACGATATATTTCTGGAGATAGAGCGCCACAGCCTCCGTCTGGCAGATATACTTCAACCCCTCGGGGATCGTGATTCGTGAGCTCTCGCAGAGATTAAAGAAGCTGTCGATGGTCACTCTCGAGGTGAAGATCACAGCCGTATGCTGCAACACCTCAACCCTCTGTGCTCTAAACTCCTTTAGCGCTACTGTCTCAACGTGAATCAATGGTCGGTAATCAACCTCGATACTATTTTGATTGGAAAAATCAAAGAAAGGCGAGCGATCTTTAATCGCGGGCTCTGGTTGCGAAACCAAAATTTTTGAGATACTTAACGACACAAAAAAACTAAATTATGTTAAACAAGCTATATCAACTATCGAACAAAGTAGACCCATAAAAAAGTGATGGGGAACAATTCGACGCTGCAAAGGTACAAAATACAATGCAATATTGAAAAATTTTCGCTCCTAAAGAGTGAAAAAATTCGAAATAGGTAGATAGCGACGAATGTAATTGATAATATTATAGCTAAAAAAGTCATAAAAAGCACCTCCTGTTCCATCGACGAGAAGATCAAAACGGGCAACAACCACACCACCGACATACTAAGTAGCGAGCTCTTGATCAGCGTAGTTTGGGGCAGCAACCAGTTGGAGCGAAAGAAGAACCCCACCACCAACAGCAGAATGATCGACCACAACATAGTGAGCCAAAATCCCCCCACGACGATCAACATCCACCAGACCACACCCAACTCCGTGATCTGAGCCGAGAGCGAGTCGAGGGTTAGGGAGTAGGGATAGAGGGTATCCACAGCCTTAGTGGCAAAGAGCATAAAGATCGAGCTAACGAGCATCCACTCCAAGACAACATCGCCCACCTTGACCGTAGCCCCCAGACCTGTCGACCCAGTGATCTGGGCAAAGGGGTTCGAGATTCGAAAGGGGACATCTGCCAAGTTAGCCAACGAGCGTGCGATCCAGATTATGTAGAGAACGACCACCACCATAACCACAATCTCGAACCCACCGCTATCGCTTAGGAAATGGCGAATGGGTTCGCTCGTAGAGGCCACATCGAGCGACGAGGCGAGACGTGATGCCTCGCCAAATACGTATCCCTCGTTTGTTTGTGGCTCTATCATTTTTTTGTTGCCTTTTATAATTTGCTGGGGCTTTGCTGGGTCTTTGCTGAGACTTTTCTTATGCTTCGTCGAAGATTCGCTTGACGATAATTCTGATTGTTGTTCCTACTCCAAGTTCCGATGCTACGACCGAGATCTTACCGTAGTGATACTCCTCGACAATGCGCCTCGAGAGCGATAAGCCCAACCCCCAGCCTCGGCTCTTGGTGGTGTATCCAGGGTTGAAGATCCTCCTCCACGCCCCCTTCGAGATGCCTCGTCCCGTGTCACGAACATCGACCATAACATTATTCTCGTTGGCCGACAACTTCACATCTATCTCGCCCGAGCCCTGCATCGCATCCAAGGCGTTCTTCATCAAATTCTCGATCACCCACGCAAAGAGGATGCCGTTTAGGTTGGCCATCGCTGGGGCCTGTGACAAGCCATCGTAGCGGAGCGTCACCCCTCGGGGCAACCTGCCTCCGAAGTAGTCGACCACCTCGCCCACAACCTCGTTGACACTCGTGGGGGTTAGCTGTGTGTCGGCTCCGATCTTCGAGAAGCGATCTGTCACCTTCATCAAATGGGCCAAGTCCGAGGACATCTCCTCGACCGCCTCGCTCTCGACCCCCTGATCTCTCAGGTAGTCGATCCACCCCATCAGCGACGAGATGGGGGTGCCGAGTTGGTGGGCGGTCTCCTTGGCAAGTCCCACCCAGACCCTATCCTGCTCACCCTGCTTGGTGCTCCTCAGCGCAATAAAGGCTATTGCGAAGAAGATCAGCAGAAGCATTGTCTGGATGATGGGGACATAGAAGAGTCGGCTCAACAGCTCCGAGGTTCCATAGAGCAGATAGTAGCGCTCTCCGCCCCACATACTCTGGAACTCGACGGGGTGGTTCACCTTAG
This sequence comes from Rikenellaceae bacterium, assembly GCA_047178625.1. GTDB lineage: Bacteria > Bacteroidota > Bacteroidia > Bacteroidales > Rikenellaceae > Alistipes. The sequence goes on along the minus strand of JBCQTJ010000003.1, from coordinate 101,941 downwards.
AGAACTCACGGATGTAGCGACGTAGCTGGTCGGGATTACTGGCGATATCGTCGCCTATGAGGTGCGAGATCACCACCTTCATACTCTCGTCGAGGACAAAGAATGGGATGTTTTGGCGTGCGTTGGCAATGTCGAGTGAGGTGGGGATATCGTTGATTCCCACATCGTGGCTCATCTTCTCCATCGCCGCCACCCAGAGCTCCACCTCGTAGACCTCCTTATCTCTCAAGGTCGCCACCATCTTGTTGGTGACAAAGACCGAGTAGCCCACAAAGAACACCCCTATCGTAACAATTATAGTGTTACGATAACCATATAACTTCTGCCATAGGGGGAGTCGTTTTAGCTCTGAGAGATTTAAGGGTTTCATTTTATTTTTGGGTTACTCCTCTGTTTGGGGTTCTGTTTGGGGTTGCAACAGACTATTATATCGCTCCACGTCGTTCAATATCTCGATCGCCTCACGAACACCCTTATCTTGGGCCATCCTATTGGCCATCGCACCATCTAAGTAGCTATATCTGAGCAGCAGATCATTTGTGATATATACCTCGATATGGTCTCGATACCTCGCCAAATTATCCGCCACATCGTCGTTCAACCTCTCGCTAAGCTGTTTGAGCTCCTCGCCAAGTTCATCGTTCAACTCTCGCTCGGCCGCCCTCTCCAAAGCCTTCATCGCCACGCTCACCTCCGACTCATAGTCGACCTCACGGCTCAAAACGAAGGCCGAGAAGTTCTCGTAATCCTCGTCGGTGATCCCAAAGCTCTTGGGATCCTCGATTGTCATCGGGTAGTTGCGCCTAAAGTAGTCGTTGCCCCACTCATCAATCAAACTGTCGTAGTAGAGCGTAGCGGCAAAACGGCTCGCATACTCCGCCTCAACCTCGACGTCGGGAGTCACTCCCCCACCATCGTAGACCTTGCGACCATTGGCCGTGTAGAAGAGCTGACGCAGAGAGTCTACCCTCTTCTCGACCTTGCGACCCTCGCTGTGGTCCGAGTAGTCGAGCGCCTGAATACAGCGTCCCGAGGGGATGTAATACCTCGCTGTGGTGAGCTTCACATAGGCCTCGTAACCGACAGGGATGGTACTCTGAACCAACCCCTTACCAAAGCTTCGCTGCCCAACCAACACCGCTCGATCCATATCCTGCAACGCTCCAGCCACAATCTCGGCAGCCGAGGCGGTCCCCTCGTCGACCATCACAACCATCGGCAACGATGGGTAGAGCGCTCGCTCAGCGGTCTTATAGATTGTCGAGTCGCTACGTCCCTTGATCTTTAGCACCTCGCTCCCCTTGGGGACAAAGGTCGACAGCACCTCGACAGCCTCCTGCATAACACCGCCGCCATTGCCTCGATAGTCGAGGATCAACGCCTTCATACCCCTCGCCGAGAGCTCATCGAGACGTTGGCGGATCTCCTCTGCACCTCCGTTGGTGAAGTCGGAGTGGTTGAGATAGGCCACCGAGTCGCTCACCATATCGAAATATGGAACCGCTGGGATCGCAATTCTTCGCCTTGTCATAGTCACCTTGCGCTGCTTGAGGGTGTCGACAACGCTGCTCACCACCACTTTCAGCTTGCTCCCTGGCGTACCCTTTAGGCGGTTGCTCACCTCATCTACGGCCATCCCCTTGATGCTCTGGCCATCAATTTCGAGGATCTTATCGCCGATCATTAGCCCCGCCTCGTCGGCTGGGAAGCCTCGATAGGGCTGTGCGATGATTACATAGTCGCCACTCTTGCGGATCAGCGAGCCTATTCCACCATATTTTCCCGTGGTCATAAGCTCGAAATCAGCCATCTCCTCCTCGTCGATATATTTGGTGTAGGGGTCCAAATTACGGGCCATCCCACTCACCGCATCCGAGAGCAGGCGACTTGTCGAGAGTGTATCGACATATCGCTCGTTCAAGGCTCGGAGCATATTTATCATTATCTCGGTATCTCGCACCAACGCAAAATCACCCTTCTGAGCCATCGCACAGAAGAGTGTCATTGCCAGTATGGGGAGCAATAATATCCTCTTTTTCATTATTTCTTATCCTTTATAATCTCGTCTAACTCCGCATTTTCTACTGCTACTTCGAGTCTGTATATAACGTAAGCCACCGCCTTGCGATTGCCCGAGACTGAGAGTTTTCCATCCTCACTCTGCACAACCTTCACGTGGTCCTCGAATAGGAGCCTAAAGCGCTTGAACATATTGTCGGCAACGAAGGTCATTCGCCCATCCGACTCGTGGTGGAGCTTCATCTTTTGGAGCCTAAACGAGGTGATGATCTGCTCTCGGTGCTTCACGATATCGCCATTGGTGTAGCGCCTCATAAAGCCAAAGAGGGGGTAGAACAGCGAGAGTGCGATCACCGCCACAAAGAGGAAAACCCCTCGCTGAGAGCTAAATAGCTCACGGAGCGTATCACCAGGTGTGAATAGAGTGTTGGCCACCAACGACATCACAAAAACCATTGCGAAGTAGAGTGCGCTCAACGCTAAAAAGTACTTTACGGAACGTTGTAGGTATCTCATAATTTTCTTGTATATTATAGTTTATATTTCATCTATTCTAAATAGTCTCGATCGAGGCAGCCACCCTCTCCATCAACCACGCTGGGGTCGAGGTTGCACCACATATGCCCACCGACTTTACCCCCTCGATCCACTCTGCTCTGAGCTCCTCCTCCGACTCAATATTATAACAATTTGGGTTGGCCTCACGACACAACTCAAATAAGACCTTGCCATTGCTCGACTTGCGGCCACAGACAAAGATCACAAGATCGAACCCGCTCACGAACTCTCTCAGATGGCCCTCTCTCGACGACACCTGTCTGCAAATGGTGTCACACACCTCGACACTCACCCCCTCGCTCGCACGGCCTCGAATCACCTCGGCCAAGTGGTTAAACAGAGAGATGCTTTGGGTCGTCTGCGACAAGAAGTAGATTGGTGATGTGAAATCGACACCCTCCAAATCCTCCTCACGCTCAACTACCCAAACTCGATCCTCGACTTGACCCGTGAGGCCGACAACCTCGGCGTGGCCCCTCTTTCCCAAGAGCACAACCGTTCCTCCCACCTCTCGCATCATCTCGTAGGCCCTCACGACCCTCTGCTGAAGCTGCGAAACTACGGGGCAGGTGGCATCAATAATCTCGATGCCCAACTCCTTGGCCATTAGGTATGTCACGGGTGGCTCTCCGTGGGCACGGATCAGGAGCCTACGACCCATCGCCCTCGACATCTCGTCGCTCGAGATGGGCAGTAACCCCAACCCCTCGAGGCGCTGCACCTCGATACGGTTGTGGACGATATCGCCGAGCGAATAGACTATCTCACCCTCACCTCCGCTCAAACTCAACGCCCTCTCCGCCTCGGTGATCGCCCTCACGACCCCGAAGCAGAAGCCCGACTTTGGATCAATCTCTACCCTCATCGCTTAACCCTATTATAGAGTTCGTCGAACCAGACCATCTGCTCCTCGACACCCATCTCGCTATTGTCGAGCGTGAGGGCATCCTCGGCCCTTCTCAGGGGCGAGATCTCGCGTGTCTCGTCGTCACGATCTCGTCGTCGAACACTCTCCACAATCTGCTCCAGAGTGACACTCTCGTCGCCCTTGGCCTTTAGTTCGAGGTAGCGACGACGACCCCTCACCACGGGGTCCGCCTGCATAAATATCTTGATCTCGGCATCGGGAAAGACCACCGTTCCGATGTCACGGCCATCCATCACCACGCCCCCTCGGCGCCCCATCTCCTGCTGCAACGCAACCAATTTGGCCCTCACGGCGGCCAATGCGCTCACCTTCGAGACCCTATCGCTCACCTCCATCGTGCGGATCTGCTGCTCGACACTCTCGCCACACAAATAGATGTCGCTCGCCCCCCTCGCCTCGTTGAATTTGAAGCTGATCTCGACCCCCTCCAACATCTTCTCAACCTCTTCGGAGTCAATCATTTCGGAGTCGAGCAGACCACCCCTCAAAGCGGCCAAAGTGACGGCCCTATACATCGCACCCGTGTCGATGAAGATATAGCCCAAGCGGGCAGCAATAGCCTTTGCGAAGGTGCTCTTTCCGCAAGATGAGTAGCCATCTATGGCGATTATTAGCTCTGATCTATTTGTCGATAGTTCCATCTTAAATTTAAGTCGTTTGGAGGTTAATAAAATTGTAAAAATGTCGAGATGATGGTATAGGCTCCCAACCCTCCAATCAAGATACCAGCTACGTGGTTGATCGTGAGCAGGTGGCGAGGCCTAAATCCCGAGCGGAAGAGGTTGATGACCCAAGCCAAGAGGCTCCACCAACCGACACTTCCTGCAAAGAATCCAGCCGAGACCAAAAGGCCCCTCAACAACGCCCCTCCATCGACCAACGGATCGCCATCGCCTGCCACCTTAAAGACCGCAAAGAAGGCCAAGATGTAGGGGATCACCATTATAAAGTTGGCGAGGGTAAGGCCAAATACCGAGACAAAATCTTGCCAATCGGAGCCCTCGCCTCGTCGATTCTTCTTGATCTGAAGCACAGGGTTCTGAAAGTAGATATAGACCCCGACAACGACCACAAACAACCCTCCTACGACCCTCAGCAACAGAATATAGCTCTCAATCTGATGCTGCAACAGAGCATAGAAGAAGTAGGCCACAACAGCCATCAGCGTGTCGGCACAGGCAACCCCCAACCCCGAGAAAAGGCCCGAGCGTCGTGACTTGCTCAGTGTCCGCTGGATGCAGAGCACCGCCACTGGTCCAACAGTTATCGAGGCCGCTATGCCAACCAAAATTGAGCGTGCAAACGCCTCTATAAAATCTAATGTCATCTCTTTATTTAACGTGAGTTCGAAAATAGGAAAAACTCACTTTTTGTTTATTGTTTGCTTCAATTTTTGTGAGTTATTCCTATTTTCAAACTCACGCTAAGAGCTTTTCAAGCTCTCTTCATATCTTACCCCACCCCTAAATCCCCTCCCTTTGGGATGGGACTTGGTCGCTTTCGCTCCTCAGCGGTCGCGTTCGAAATAATTTTCGAACTCACTTTATTTTAAAAATTCACTCAATATCATCCCAAATTAGAGACAATATTAATGCAAACTTACATAAAATTCCCCAAAATATAAGATTTTTGTGTAAATTTGTGATATGAAGGGGATTTTAAATAGCGAGGTTAAATATCTGTCGGGGGTGGGCGAGGTTCGTTCTGCCCTCTTGCAGCGTGAGTTGGGCATCGTCACATTCGAGGATCTGCTCTACTACTTCCCCTTCCGCTATATCGACCGCACGAGGCTCTACACCACCTCGGAACTTAGCTCGGCAGATGGCACTTTGGTCCAATTTCGAGGCCGTGTGACGGGGATGAGCTACGCTGGCGAGGGGTCGAAGCGCCGCTTCAAGGTGGAGGTCAAAGATCAAACTGGGGTGGCGGAGCTGATCTGGTTCAAGGGGATCAAGTGGATCGAGAAGCGCATCGAGGTGGGGCGTGAATATCTCATCTTTGGCCGTGTCTCGCTGTTTCGTGACGAGGTGTCGATGGTCCACCCCGAGGTGGAGACCATCGAGAAGGTCCTCTCACGCCCCGTTGTGAGCTCGATGCAGGGGGTCTACTCCTCGACCGAGAGGCTCGGGGCGGCCCTTGGCACAAAGGGTTTTCACAACATCATCGTCGCCCTGTGGGAGAGGGTCAAGGGGAGCATCGAGGAGTCGTTGCCCGACTCCATCACCCAAAAATATGGGCTAATATCGTTGCGAGATGCCCTCTTCAACATCCACTTTCCACAGTCGCCCGATATGTTGGCGGCCGCCCAATTTCGACTTAAATTCGAGGAGCTTTTGGCGCTCCAACTCACCATACAATCCCGACGAGGCGAGCGCCTCGCAAGGGCCAACGGATTCATCTTCAACCGAGTAGGAGAGATCTTCAACCGCTTCTACGAGGAGAAACTGCCCTTTCCCCTAACCTCGGCCCAAAAGAGGGTCATAAGGGAGGTGAGGGCCGACACAACAACAGGCTTTCAGATGAGTCGACTGCTTCAGGGCGATGTGGGTAGCGGCAAGACCGTGGTCTCGCTCTGCACGATGTTGTTGGCCGTCGACAACGGTTTTCAGAGCTGCATAATGGCGCCGACCGAGATCTTGGCTCGCCAACACTACGCCTCGATGTGTAGGATGTGCGAGGGGCTCGACCTCGAGATCAAGATCTTGACAGGCTCGTCGAAGGCTAAGGAGCGACGTGAGGCGCTGGAGGGGATCTCGTCGGGCCGCACTCATATATTAATAGGGACCCACGCCCTGATCGAGGATCGTGTGCAGTTCGCAAATCTGGGCTTTGTCGTAATCGACGAGCAGCACCGCTTCGGAGTGGAGCAGAGGGCGAGGCTATGGAGCAAGAACTCGCAGCCGCCCCACGTCTTGGTGATGACCGCCACCCCAATTCCGAGGACTCTGGCGATGACCCTCTATGGGGATTTAGATGTCTCGGTGATCGACGAGCTCCCCCCAGGGCGCAAGCCGATTATGACCTCGCACTATACCGATGCTGCGAGGCTCCGACTCATAGGCTTTATGAAGGAGCAGATCGAGCGGGGGAGGCAAGTCTATGTGGTCTACCCACTTATCAAGGAGTCGGAGCGGATGGAGGGGGCCGACTACAAGGACCTCACCGATGGCTTCGAGTCGATGATCAGAGACTTCCCACTCCCCAAATATCGGGTGGCGATATGCCACGGCAAGATGAAACCTGCCGACAAAGAGGAGTCGATGCGACAGTTCAAGGATCACGAGGCGGATATCTTGGTGGCCACCTCGGTGATCGAGGTGGGTGTCGACGTTCCAAACGCCACGGTGATGGTGATCGAGTCGGCCGAGCGGTTTGGGTTGTCGCAGCTCCACCAGCTCAGAGGACGTGTGGGACGAGGTGGCGAGCAATCCTACTGCATCCTGATGTCGGGCCACAAACTCTCGAACGAATCGAGCAGGAGGCTCGAGGCGATGTGCGAGACAAACGATGGGTTTCGCCTCTCGGAGCTCGACCTAAAACTTCGAGGTGCGGGCGACATCAACGGCACCCAGCAGAGCGGCGAGGCGATGGAGCTAAAGATCTCGAACCCAACACGAGACATCCAAGTTTTGACACTCACACGAGAGGTTGCTATCGAGATTTTGGAGGGGGATCCGACCTTGTCGAAGGATGAAAATAGGGCGCTCAGAGCGCTTCGTGACCGCTTTACACCACACCAAGAGATTGATTTTTCGAGAATATCGTAAAAAAACGAAAAAAATTGCGCCATAAAGTTCGTAATTTAAAAAGAAAAACATATCTTTGTATGGTATAAAAGTACACAACTAATAAAATACTTAAAAAACAATAACAAAAAATCTAAAAAAATGGCAGACACAAACACTTCAGCACCAGACAAGACAATGGGTGGATACCGTATTGCGATTGCAGTTCTTGCAGTTGTATTGGTAGGACTCTCAGCTCTTTACTTCATCAACCACAGCCAGCAGAAGGCTGAGTACGTTGTTTTGGTAACAGAGCGTGATTCAATCCAGGCAAACCTCACTGAGCTTATGTCTGAGTTCGCTGAGCTTGAGACAACTAACGAGAAGCTAAACGCAAGCTTGGAGTCAGAGCGTCTTCGCGCAGACTCAATCATCACAGCACTTAAGAAAGAGCGTTCAGTAAACTACTCAACAATCCGTCGTTACGAGAACGAGGTTAAGTCATTGCGCTCAATGATGAGCAAGTACTTGGCTCAGATCGACTCTCTTAATGCAGTTAACGCTCAGCTCTCTGAGGAGAACGTAGAGGTTAAGAAGCAGCTTTCAGAGACTGAGCTTCGTGCACAGCAGGCTGAGGATCTTAACCGTCAGCTTGAGGATAAGGTTCGTATCGGAGAGCGTCTTGTTGCTCACGACATCGCAATCGTTCCAATCAACTCAAAGGATCGTGCAATCTCTCGTATCAAGAAGGCAGCACAGCTTAGCATCAACTTCGTAGTTGCAGCTAACGAGCTTACTAAGGCTGGTAACACTGAGATCTACGCTCGCATCACAACTCCAGAGGGATTTGTACTTACAACAGCAGCGATGCCAACTTTCGACCTTAACGGCTCAAAGACATCGTACACTGCATCTCGCGAGGTTAACTACCAGAACGCAGACCTTGAGGTTAGCATCTTCTACCAGAGCGTAGAGAAGGCTGTATATGCAAAGGGAGACTACAAGGTTGAGCTTTACAACAACGGTTCACTTATCGGAACATCTGTTATCTATAAGAAGTAATTTCGCAGGATAAACAAGACAAACGATTTTGAAGGGTGGGCGATTTTTAATGGCTCACCCCTTCTTTTTTGAGGCGACGAAGTTTATACCTATATATAGTAATGTTTATACCTATTAATATATATAGGACAATAATTTATACTAATTGCAAAACCCCAAACGTTAAGCAAATATTGTTGGCTCACTATTTGTACCCCTCCCAGAAAAAGGGAAAAGATGCAATTAGTGAAAAATCAGCAAGAAAAGTAAAAAAAAATTACTGTTATTTGCATAACATTCAAAATTTATTCGTACCTTTGTATCGAAATAAGAGAGAAGAAGTATTAAATAATTATAAAAAACAAAAACTAAAAAACTATGGCAACAATTGATTTGAGCAAGTATGGAATCGTCGGAGCAACCGAGATCATCCGTAACCCATCTTACGATCAGCTTTACGCTGAGGAGACAAACCCTGCATTGGAGGGATTCGAGAAGGGCTACCTAACTGAGATGGGTGCTGTCAACGTAATGACTGGTATCTACACAGGTCGTTCACCTAAGGATAAGTTCCTCGTGATGGACGAGACTACAAAGGATACACTTTGGTGGACATCTGACGAGTACAAGAACGATAACAAGCCTGTAACAGAGGCAGCTTGGGCTGATTTGAAGAAGATCGCAGTTGACGAGCTTTCGGGAAAGCGTCTTTTCGTAGTTGACACATTCTGTGGAGCGAACGAGAACTCACGCCTTAAGATCCGTTTCATTATGGAGGTTGCTTGGCAGGCTCACTTCGTTACAAATATGTTCATCCGCCCATCAGCTGAGGAGCTTGAGGCGTATGGCGAGCCAGATTTCGTAGTAGTTAACGCATCTAAGGCTAAGGTTGAGAACTACAAGGAGTATGGTCTTAACTCAGAGACTGCGGTTGTTTTCAACTTGACAGAGAAGATGCAGATCATCTTGAACTCTTGGTATGGTGGTGAGATGAAGAAGGGTATGTTCGCTTATATGAACTACTTGCTTCCATTGCGTGGAATCGCATCTATGCACTGCTCGGCTAACACAAACGAGAAGGGTGAGACAGCTATCTTCTTCGGTCTTTCAGGAACAGGTAAGACAACTTTGTCAACAGATCCTAAGAGGCAGTTGATCGGTGACGATGAGCACGGTTGGGACGATGACGGTGTATTCAACTTCGAGGGTGGATGCTACGCTAAGGTTATCAACTTGTCTGAGGAGCACGAGCCAGATATCTGGAAGGCTATCCGTCGTGACGCTCTTTTGGAGAACGTTACAGTTGACGAGAATGGTAAGATCGACTTCTCTGATGGTTCGGTGACTGAGAACACTCGTGTTTCTTACCCAATCAACCACATCGACAACATCGTACCTCCACCATCAAAGGCTCCAGCAGCAAAGAAGGTTATCTTCTTGACAGCGGATGCGTTCGGTGTATTGCCTCCAGTTTCTATCCTTACTCCAGAGCAGACTCAGTACTACTTCCTTTCAGGATTTACTGCTAAGTTGGCTGGTACAGAGCGTGGAATCACTGAGCCTACTCCAACATTCTCAGCTTGTTTCGGAGCAGCGTTCTTGACATTGCACCCAACAAAGTATGGTCAGGAGTTGGTTAAGCGTATGGAGCAGTCAGGTGCTACTGCATACTTGGTTAACACAGGATGGAATGGTACAGGAAAGCGTATCTCAATCAAGGATACACGTGGTATCATCGACGCTATCTTGGATGGTTCGATCGACACAGCAGAGACTAAGTCATTGCCTATCTTCGACTTGGCAGTTCCAACAGCGTTGCCAGGAGTACACTCTGAGATCCTTGACCCACGTGACACTTACGCAGCAGCAGCTGAGTGGGATGTTAAGGCACAGGATTTGGCAGGACGTTTCATCAAGAACTTCGTGAAGTTCACAGGAAACGATGCTGGTAAGAACTTGGTAGCAGCTGGTCCACAGTTGTAATTTGTAGAGAAAAAATCCTTGTCAAGAGTAGCGATCTTGAATAAGCGGACCTAATTGAGAGTTAGAGAGAGGGCGAGTGAGTGGAACGAATGAGTGAGAGTGATAAGAGACGAGTGAGTGAAGCGTGATGAGATGAGAGGGTGAGAAGAGATTTAAGGCCTCGCAACGATTGACAAGGATATTACAAATATTATTTTTTAAGAGGGTGCGACATCTGTCGCACCCTTTTTTGGCAGATTGAGGGTGTGCTGGGTCTTTCTGAGTCTTTACTGAGTCCTACTGAGTCAGCCGTGTGCATTGCCGCCGACTCAGTAAAGACTCAGAAAGTCCCAGCACACAATCAAACCTCCCAACAAAAAAAGTTGCTTAAATAATTTATTTTTTATATATTTGTAACCAATAGAAGATAAAACTTACTAATTACAAATAAAAAATGGGGTCAACTCCCCAACAATCAATTACAAACAACTATGAAACCAACACTTTTTGTACTTGCAGCAGGAATGGGTAGCCGTTATGGCGGACTAAAGCAGCTTGATGGCGTAGGCCCAAGCGGCGAGACTATTATGGACTTTTCGATCTTCGACGCTATCCGTGGCGGATTCGGCAAGGTTGTCTTTGTTATCCGTAAAGATTTCGAGAATGACTTCCGTGAGAAGATCATCTGCAAATATGAGAACCACGTGCCAGTAGAGCTTGTGTTCCAGGCAATTGACGACCTCCCAGAGGGCTTCACAGCGCCAGCGGATCGTGCGAAACCTTGGGGAACCAACCACGCCGTTCTTATGGGAAAGAATGTCATCAACGAGCCATTTGCCGTTATCAACGCTGACGACTACTATGGACGTGACAGCTTTGCAGTTCTTGCACAGGAGTTGATGAGCAAGAAGGAGGGTGTCAAGGGAGACTACGCAATGGTAGGCTACCGTGTAGGCAACACATTGTCGGAGAGTGGATCTGTTGCACGTGGAGTATGTGCTACGAGCGAGGATCGTCTTTTGACCGATGTTGTTGAGCGCACAGCTATCGAGCGCATCGACGGAGCTATCTCGTTCACTGACGAGAATGGCGAGGTGCAGACTTTGGAGGAGAACACCCCTGTTTCGATGAATATGTGGGGCTTCACACCCGATTACTTCGAATATTCGGAGCGCATCTTCAAGGAGTTCTTGGCTACTGAGTTGAACAACCCTAAGGCTGAGTTCTTCATTCCTCTTGCGATCAACGAGTTGATCAACAGCGGTGAGGCTACTGTAAAGGTTTTGGACACTACCTCTAAGTGGTTTGGTGTTACTTATGCACAGGATCGTCCATCTGTAGTTGAGAAGTTGCAGGCTTTGGTTGATGCTGGTGAGTATCCATCGCCACTCTTCAAGTAGGAGAGGGCTGAGGATCACATCCAAATAATTGAGGGCTATCCATTTTGGGTAGCCCTTTTTTTGATTTTTTCTGAGTCTTTACTGAGTCTCAGCTGAGTCATTCTGAGACGACCGACCCAGTTCTGTCTCAGAATGACTCAGTTTAGACTCAGAAAATCTCTCAAAGAAAGCAAGGTAGATCATCACATAACCGCAATAGACAACAACAACACCCCAAAAGCTGAACCGATACTCTATACCTGTCGAGAAGATTGCAACAGCCCCATTCTGAACCTCGACACAAAACCCCAAAACAAAGCGAAACAGAGGAGCAAAAAAACCAATCCACCCCACCAAAAGCCACACACAAGAGAGCCCCAAGATCAGAGACAAAGTAAAGATCATCAAAGGGTTAAGCAAAACACCCCACAGCGGAATATAACCAAAGAGATAGGAGACCAAAGGCAACGTCGCAACAGTGCAGACAACACCAATAAAAAGCGGCAAGAGAAGCCAATCCCCAAACATAGAGCGCATAAACCGAGGCCGCCGCCGCCAAAGCGGCACCACACAGAGCACAATAGAGAGCACCGAGATAAAGGAGAGCTGAAAGCCAACATCGAAGAGCAGAGAGCGATCGAAGCAGAGCATCACAACGGCGACAAAAGCAAGGATATTGAGCGACGAATAGCTCCTCATAAGAAGTCGAGAGAGTAGCAAAGCACTAATCATCATAGCCGCACGCTCAACACTGGCCGACATACCAACCAAAAACGCATAGGCCCAAACACCCCCAATCGTAAGCCACAACCTAAGCTCCACACCCCAAAAAAAGAGCGTCAACGGAGTCAAGAGCAACGAGAGGAGCAGCACAACAATGCCGACGTGAAGCCCCGAGACCGCCAAGAGATGGGCCATACCACTCCGTCGATAACTCACGACCCTCTCCCTACTCAGCGCCCCTCGATTACCAAGCAGCAGGGCATCGAGTAGAGCAAAATCCTCATCGCTCAACCCAATAAAACGCAACCTCTCGGAGGCCCAACGATTCATCGAGGTGGGGAGATGAGGTGCAGGCGACGGCTCGACATCGACAATAGAGAGCTCCGAGAGATAGATGTAACGCCCATTGGGGCGAACCGAGGTGTAGAGCCGCACCCGATCGCCCACCTCGAAGTGGAGCGTGGAATCGACCCCATAGGCAACCCTCTCGAAGCATCTCCGCCACACCCCATCCTCGCCCCTAAAGCCATCAATGGTCGCCCTACTTGGCCCCTCGATGGTGAGTGAGAAGTGGCCCCTCTCGGGCAGCGGCTCATCAAAGATGATGTGGAAGCCCAAAAGCAGAGCCACAAAAAAGAGAGCCACAACAACCATTGGCTGTCGTGGCTTCATCTTCGGAAAGTGGTCGGTTTGTCCCATCCCTCAATCTTTTGGTAACTTACGCCTCTCCGATTTTTGGCGTGTTCAAGATTGCGAATGGGTCATCCTGCGACTGTGACTGCATTCCAGCGGCAGACCCCGTGATCGCTCCGTACTTAGTCTCGTAGCGAGTGAGGTTGTCCTGCAACGACTGAAAGAGTCGCTTGGCGTGGTCGGGGGTCAAGATTACTCGGTTGTTAACCTTTGGCTTGGGCATCCCTGGCAACATCGACGCAAAGTCGAGGATGAACTCGGTTGGTGAGTGTGATATGATCGCAAGGTTGGCGTAGCGGCCCTGCGCAATCTCTTCGCTTAGATCTAACTCTACATCTCGGCGATCTTGTTGATCCTTATCTGACATAATCTATATATTTTTTAAGGTACTTCTCTCTCCTTTCTTGGGTCGCTATTTAGCCCCCACTTTTTTGCTCCTTGCATAGGCCGATTCTTATGCGGCGATTTGGTCGTCACACCGTTTTAACCTATCTTTGCAAAGATAGAAAAAATGGGGGAGATGGGAGTGGCTTGCAATATTGTAAATGTGAACAAAATATGAACAACGAGTTGAAAAATAGCCTCACGGAGGCGGAGGCGTTGGAGCGATTTTCGTCTCGACGCTTCAACTCCTACGCCGCATATTTTCGCCGCACGTTCGGCTCACGCATCCAAAAAGTCGCCATAAATGCAGGCTTCAGCTGCCCCAATCGAGATGGTAGCTTGGGCGAGGGGGGCTGCACATTCTGCAACAACTCGGCCTTCACACCCTCCTATTGTTCACCCCAACTCTCCATCACCAAACAGATCGACGAGGGGATCTTGTTCCACCGCAATAGATACAAAACCGCAACGCAATATCTGGCCTATTTCCAGTCATTTTCAAACACTTACGCACCGCTCGAGGAGCTCCGCAAGATCTACGACGAGGCACTCTCGCACCCCTCAATTGCAGGTGTGATAATCGGCACTCGACCCGACTGTGTGGATGAGGCGAAGTTGGATTACTTGGCCGAGATGGCTCGCAAGAAGTATGTCGCAATCGAATATGGCGTGGAGTCCTGTTTCGACTCAACCCTAAGGGCGATCAACCGAGGCCACGACTTCGAGGCGGCACACAGGGCCATCGACGAGAGCCACCGACGAGGGATCCACACGGGGGCACACTTCATCTTGGGGTTGCCTGGCGAGAGCGACGAGATGTTGATAGATCAAGTAGAGAAGATCAACTCGCTACCCCTCACAACGATAAAGTTCCACCAGCTTCAGATCTTCCGTGACACAGCTATGGCCACGGAGTATGACACTGCGCCCGAGAGGTTTAAGTTCTGGTCGATGGAGGAGTATATAGCACTCTTTATCAAGATATTGGAGAGACTCCGTCCCGATATTGTGGTGGAGCGATTCGCCTCCGAAGCACCACCCCGCTACCACCACGGACCCAACTGGGGGTTGGTGCGCAACGAGACACTGCTCAACATCTTCGAGCGAGAGTTGAGCCGTGGCGGCCACTATCAAGGACGACTTTACACGCCAAATTTATGAGACGATTTGCCGACATATTAATCCCGATGAAGCTGGGCTCGCTCAGTTCGGATCTGCTGACCTACGAGATAGGAGAGTCGGCAGAGCTCGAGTCGTTGCGCGAGGGCGAGGGGGTTGCGGTCGAGATGGGGGCCAACGCCACCAAATTCTATACGGGAATCGTCTGGCGGATCCACACCGAAACGCCCAACTACAAGGTGATCCGCAAGATCACTAAACGCCTATACAACATTGAGTTACTCACCACCGAGCGACGGAAATTTTGGGAGTGGATTGCCGATTACTACCTCTGCTCGCTCAACGAGGTGATGAGGGTCGCCCTCCCCTCGCTCATCAAGCCCGTGGCTAAGGATGCCGAGGCCTTTGCCTTGGCGGAGTACACCCCCTCGATGGAACTCTACATCGGAGTTGTAGAGTCGGACAAAATGGCAGATAAGATACTGAAACTCAGAGGAAAACAAAAAGACGCTTACCAAGAGACCATAAACATCGACCCCTCAAAAAGGAACTCAGAGGGTGAGGTGGCACGTCGACTCATTGGGTGTGAAATGGCCCCTCTCAGAGCGTTGGAGAGCAAGGGCCTCGTAACCATAACTCAGCGAGAGAGGGAGAGCGAGCAGGTGGGCCACATAGCCTTCAAACTCCCCGAGCTCACCCCCCACCAGATGGAGGCGAAGGGGATAATCGAAGAGGGTTATAAAAGTCGCTTATCGGCTCTGCTCCACGGAGTTACTGGGTCGGGAAAGACCGAGGTATATATCCACCTTATAGCCAACGAGCTATCCCGTAGTCGAGATGTATTGATGTTGGTCCCCGAGATCGCCCTCACCACCCAACTAATTGAGCGAATGAGAGTTATCTTCGGATCGAGGGTGACACCCTACCACTCGAAGATCTCGGAAAAAAAACAGACCGAGACATTCCTCCAACTGGCTCAGAGCCGTGAGGGGGGCAACTTTGTCGTGGGTGCCCGCTCATCTATATTCCTGCCCTTCAACAACTTAGGACTAATCGTAATCGACGAGGAGCACGACGCAAGCTACAAGCAGATCGACCCCTCGCCCCGATACAACGCACGAGATTGCGCCCATATCCTCGCCTCGCTGACGGGGGCCCACACCCTATTGGGGAGCGCCACGCCATCGTTGGAGAGTTGGACCAACGCCTCGACTGGCAAGTTCACCTTAGCCCAACTTACCCAAAGATATTCGGATGCTCAACTCCCAAGAATCATAATCTCGGACACCCGACGAGCAAGCCGACGAGGCGAGCGCAAGGGCCACTTCAACAGAGAGTTACTCCAAAAGATCGAGGAGCGAATCGAGCGAGGTGAGCAGAGTATGTTGCTCCAAAATAGACGAGGTTTCGCCCCCTATGTGGAGTGTACAGAGTGCGGCTGGGTGGCCCGTTGCCCCCACTGCAACGTCTCGCTGACGATGCACAAATCGGGGCAGTCGCTACGCTGTCACTATTGCGACTACTCCACCCCACTCCCCTCTCGGTGTCCGAGCTGCACGGTGGGCGAGATCACCCCCCAGGGCTTTGGGACCGAGAAGATCGAAGAGCAGCTCTCGGAGTTTGTCCCCTCGGCTCGCACGATCAGGATGGATCGTGACACCGCCAACTCCCCCGCCTCGTTGGAGCGCCTTGTGGGGAGCTTCACTCGCCAAGAGAGCGATGTGATGGTGGGGACCCAGATGATCGCCAAAGGCTTTGACTTCTCGAAAGTTACGCTTGTCGGGATCCTCAATGCCGACAATATGTTGTTGAACCCCGACTTTAGGGCCGAGGAGCGAGCCTTCGCCCTTATGACTCAGGTGGCAGGGCGAGCAGGACGACGCTCGGGCGTAGATGCCGAGGTGGTGATCCAGACGAGCCAGCCGAACCATCGAATAATGAGATATGTGGGCGAGAATGGCTACGAGGCGATGGCCCACGAACTGTTGAAGGAGCGAGAGGAGTTCTTCTATCCGCCCTACTCTCGCATCACGATGATCACCCTCCGCCACTCGGATGTGAGGTTGCTACACCGCTCGGCTGCCGCCCTCGCCCAACTCCTGAGGGCGAGATTTGGAGGCCGCATAAGGGGTCCTGTCCCCCCTCCAGTCGATAGAATTAGGGGCGAGTGGTTGGTGACATTTATGGTCAAAATCGAGAGTGGAGCATCGTCGAAGAGGGCCCGTGAGGTGATCAAAGAGGTAGAACGAGAGTGGCGAGAGTGCGTGGAGTTTAAACCTATCATATTGAGCTACAATGTTGACCCTCAATAATATAATCCGCCTAATCTGGGAGAGCACACTTCGCCCACTCGTAGATATGGTGATACCACACCGCTGCACCATCTGCGGAGAGGAGCTTCAAAGCGATCAACACTATATCTGCCCAAATTGCAAGGACGAAGGCCCCTTGACTCACTTCTCGCTCGACATAGATAACCTAATGACGATGAGGGTGAAACACCACTGCCCCAATATTGTCCACGCCTCGGCTCTGCTGCTCTATTATAAGGATAGCAGGTGGCGCAAGCTTATCCACCGATTCAAATATAGCGGTGAGTGGCATCACGGCTATGGATTGGGGATGTGGCTGGGCGAGGATCTTCTTAAGTCCGATATTTATGATGGTATTGATGGTGTCATCGCCATTCCGCTCCACCCTCTGCGCCAGATGTGGAGGGGCTACAACCAGTCGGATTACATAGCCCGCGGGGTGGCCAAATCACTTGGTGTTAAGCACATTACAAATGCGGTCAAGCGCAAAAGATACAACCGCTCTCAGGTCAAGACCTCACGCAACGAGAGGTGGGATAATGTCCAGAGCCTCTTCTCGGTCAAGCGCCCCGAACTGTTGGAAAACAGGTCGATAATAATCGTCGACGACCTCTTCACCACAGGTGCCACAATGCTCTCGTGCGCCAGTGCGATTATGGCTGCTGTCCCCTCGTGCAAGATCTATATTGCCACCATTGCCGCCTCGGGCCGAGAATTTGGCCCTAAGCATCAACCATAAATATTTAGAATCTGTTTAAGATTTTCTCACTTAAATTGCTAAGGCTCTTTCACTTCGCTTTTGAATTTTACTATCTTGCAAATAGCCCGCTATTAGCTGCGATATCAAAATCCAAAATCAAAACAAAATAGCGCATAGCATTTTTAAGCAGAAAAACTTAAACAGATTCTTAATATTTTGAGCATAAATTTTTAGGGATTGTTAGTCGAAAACCAAATAAAATTTCGTACTTTTGGAGCGTAACTAACCCTATGAAAAAGATGGCAAAAAGCTCCACACCCTCTCAGAGAAACAAAGAGGCATACAACAATATCACCGAGACCCCAGTGGGTATCGTGCCCCCTCGTGCCCTCGAACTCGAGGAGACTGTGTTGGGTGCGTTGATGTTGGAGAAGGATAGTGTGATCGCTGTTCAGGAGTATATCAGCCCCGAATCGTTCTATCTACCTCAACACCAGACCATATACAAGGCCATAGAATCACTATCTCGTGACCTTCAACCCATCGACCTCTTCACCGTAACCGAGAGGCTGAAGGTGACAAAGGAGTTGGAGCTGTCGGGGGGTCCGACCTACCTTGCACAGCTGACTCAAAAGGTCGACTCGGCGGCAAATGTCGAGTACCACGCCCGAATCATCGCCCAGAAATATGTGCAGCGTGAGCTCATCGATGCTGCGACGCTGATCCACAAACACTCTCACGACGAGAGTGTCGACGTGACCGAGCTGATCGGTTTTGCCGAGGGCAAGATCTTCAAGGTGGCCGAGGGACACATCAAGCGCTCGGTCCAATCCTCACGTGACATATTGGCGATGGCCCTCACCCAGATTGAGGAGGCGGCCAAGAATGAGAGCGCCTTCAACGGTGTGCCATCGGGATTCACGGCCATCGACCAAAAGACTTTGGGGTGGCAGCTCTCGGATCTGATCATCGTTGCGGCTCGTCCCTCGATGGGAAAGACCGCCTTTGTATTGACTATGGCTCGCAATATGGCCATCGACTATGAGCAGGGGGTGGCCTTCTTCTCGCTCGAGATGTCGTCGGTTCAGCTTATGATGCGACTCATTATGGCCGAGACTGGAATCCCGAGCTCAAACATCAAGACAGGAAAGCTCACCACCGAGCAGTGGAAACACCTCGAATCGGCCACTAAGCCGTTGGGTGCAGCTCCGCTATATATCGACGACACCCCCGCCCTCTCGATCTTCGAGTTTAGGAGCAAGGCTCGCCGACTAAAGATTCAACACGACATCAAGATCATCATCATCGACTACCTCCAGCTGATGACGGGCTCGACCGACACCAAAGGAAACCGTGAGCAGGAGGTGGCCTTCATCTCGAGGACCCTCAAGGCGGTGGCGAAGGATCTCAACATCCCGATCATCGCCCTCTCGCAGCTCAGCCGTGCCACCGAGTCACGTGGCGGATCGAAGAGGCCGATGCTCTCGGATCTTCGTGAGTCGGGGGCGATCGAGCAGGATGCCGATATTGTCGCCTTCATCCACCGCCCCGAGTATTATGGTGTGACAGCCACCGAGGAGGGGTTGCCAACGGCAGGAATGGCCGAGATCATCTTGGCGAAGCACCGTAATGGCGAGGTGTGCGATGTGCCTCTACGATTCATCAAGGAGCAGGCTCGCTTTGCCGACCTCGACGAGTTGGATATGAAGAGCATAGCGGCGGCGGCAGGAGGAGGAGGCCAACCGCAACGAGAGTATGACGACATCCAGAGCTCGTACAATGCCGCCTCGATAGGAGGTGCGCTATCATCGAGCAATGTAGGTGGCGAATTTGATATGACCCCATCGAAAGGTGGCGAGGAGGCTCCGTTTTAAATAACACAAAAGGGGGAGGCTTAGCAAGATATGTTTATCAAGATAAATGCAGGAACGGTTGATGGAATCGACGCAGTGGGTGTCACTGTCGAGGTCAATATGGGCGGCTCGGGGATAGGCCTCTACCTCGTTGGGTTGCCCGACAACGCCATCAAAGAGTCGCAGGAGAGGATCAACGCCGCCTTCGGGAATCTGAAGCTAATTATGACCTCGAAGAAGATTGTGGTCAACCTCGCCCCTGCCGACCTCCGAAAAGAGGGGGCCGCTTATGATCTGCCGATCGCCATCGGAATATTGGCGGTGACGGGGCAGGTCGAGAGTGAGCCGCTTTCCGAGTCGATGATCTTGGGTGAGTTGTCGCTCGATGGGTCGATTCGCCCCATTAAGGGGGCCCTCCCGATGGCTATATGGGCCAAGGAGAGGGGATTTAAGAGGATAATCCTCCCCAAGGAGAATAGTGCAGAGGCGGCTATCGTCGAGGGGATTGATGTGTTGGGGATCGACTCTTTGAGGGAGTTGGTCGATTGGCTCAATGGGATGGGTGAGATTGAGCCTACGAAGGTGCCAACGTTCCAATTTGATCTCGACAAGGAGGGTGAGGATGAGCTATATAACGAAGATTTTGCCGATGTAAAGGGGCAAGCACAGGTGAAGCGAGCCTTCGAGATTGCGGCGGCTGGCGGCCACAACATAATAATGATCGGCCCCCCAGGGTCGGGAAAGACGATGTTGGCCCGTAGGCTACCAACCATACTCCCTCCGATGTCGATGCGTGAGGCGTTGGAGACCACCAAGATCTACTCGGTGGCAGGTAAGTTGGGGGTCAAAGAGGGTTTGATGATGGAACGACCATTTCGTGCGCCCCACAACATCACCTCGCAGGTGGCCATCATCGGAGGCGGATCGTCGCCTCAGCCAGGGGAGGTGTCGTTGGCCAACAACGGGATTTTGTTCCTCGATGAGATGCCCGAGTTTGGGCGTAATCTGTTGGAGATTCTCCGACAGCCATTGGAGGAGAAGCAGATCACCATCGCAAGGGCGAGGTATAACGTCTGCTACCCTGCTAACTTCACCTTAGTGGCCTCGATGAACCCCTGCCCGTGCGGCTACTATAACCACCCGACCAAGGAGTGTACCTGCTCGTCGGGGGCGGTGCATCGCTATTTGGGGCGGGTCTCGGGCCCTCTATTAGACAGGATCGACCTCCAGATAGAGGTGGCACCAGTCTCGATATCGCAGATCAACGATGAGCGAGCAGAGGAGAGCAGCGCCACGATAAGGCGAAGGGTAATAGCGGCAAGAGAGAGGCAGCGAGAGAGGTTCGAGGCGGTCGGAGTGGAGAGCTCATCGGCCACAAATGCGATGATGACGGGGCGAATGTTGAGAGAGTTATGTCCGTTGGATGCTAAGGCGAGGAAGATGTTGGAGATGGCGATGGAGAGGTTGCAACTCTCGGCGAGGGCCTATGACAGGATCATCAAGGTGGCACGAACGATTGCCGACCTCGATTGTAGCGAGCAGATCACCGTTAGCCACATCACCGAGGCGATCGGCTATCGAAGCCTCGACCGTGATAGTTGGGGGCGATAAAAAAAAGAGAAAAAACAGAGTTAGATAAAAAATATATTATGAAGAAAATTATACTCTCAGGCGGCGGAACGGGCGGACATATCTACCCAGCAGTCGCTGTTGCAGAGGCACTTAAAGAGCGCTACGGAGATGATGTAGAGTTGCTTTTTGTCGGGGCCGAAGGGCGTATGGAGATGGATAAGATCCCTGCGTTGGGGTATCGAATTGTGGGGTTGCCGATCGCTGGCCTCCAACGTCGATTTACGTGGCGCAACCTACTGTTGCCCGTGAAGATCATCTTGAGCATCGTTCAGGCGATGGCGGTGATCCGCAAGTTCAAGGCCGATATTGTCGTCGGTTTTGGCGGCTATGTCTCGGCTCCGATCTTGTGGGCGGCCTCTCGCTGCGGTGTGCCGACCGTTGTTCAGGAGCAGAACTCCTATGCTGGACTCACCAATAAGTTGGTGGCTCGCAGGGCGAAGGCGGTCTGTGTGTCCTACACTCAGATGGACCGCTTCTTCGACAACAAAAATATCGTCTTGACAGGCAACCCTTTGCGTGGCAAATTCGGCAAATACGCCGAGGGCGATAGCGAGGAGAGCAGGATCCTACGCAACGAGGCACTGGACTACTTCGGCTTAGATAGCGAGCGCCCTGTGATCTTGGTTGTCGGAGGCTCGTTGGGCACACGCACGCTCAACAATATGATGTGTCGTTGGATCGAGAAGTTGGAGGCTCAGAGGCCCGAGGTTCAGGTGATCTGGCAGACTGGTAAGTTCTATGAGACGGAGATGAATTCGTTCTTGGAGTCGCAGCCAACAGATGGGGTGTGGCAAGGGGCCTTCATCGAGAGGATGGATCTGGCCTACGCTGCTGCCGACCTTGTGATCTCACGCAGCGGAGCCTGCACAGTCTCGGAGCTCTGCTTGATGGGCAAGGCGACGATCTTTGTCCCCTCGCCAAATGTTGCGGAGGACCACCAGACCAAAAACGCATTGGCGTTGGTGGAGTGCGACGCTGCGATTATGGTGGCCGACGTGGATGCTGTGGAGCAGGCGATGCCTCGTGCGATCGACACTCTGAAGGAGGAAAAGACACTTGCGATGCTTCGCAAAAACATCACCGATCTGGCCACACCAAATGCGGCAGAGTCGGTGGTCGATGAGATCGAGAAGGTATTAAAAGAGGCAGAATAGAGGGTAAGCAGTTTTGTTTACTCGGCATATAATCAACACATTAAACAATTTTGTTTAGATGAAAGGTCGCAACATATATTTCGTAGGAATCGGTGGAATCGGGATGAGTGCTTTGGCACGCTACTTCCTCCATCAGGGACGTCGTGTCGGTGGATACGACCGCACAGAGAGTCACCTCACTCGTGAGCTAATCGAGGAGGGGGCCGAGGTTCACTACGAAGATAACACGGAGCTCATCGGCGAGGAGTTCCGCGACCCCTCACAGACGACAGTCATCTACACCCCCGCCATCCCAGCCTCGCACTCGGAGCTAAGGTACTTCATCGAGGGGGGATTCGAGGTTGTCAAACGCTCTCAGATGTTGGGGGTGTTGACCGAGGGTAAGTATGTTATGGCGGTGGCTGGAACCCACGGCAAGAGCTCGACTTCGACTTTAACGGCGTGGCTGAACCACAGCGGTGAGGGGCAGGGTTGCGCAATTTTGGGGGCTATCTCCAAGAATTTGGGTTCGAACCTGCTCTTGGGCAGCGGCGAGAGGGTTGTTGTCGAGGCCGACGAGTTCGACCGTTCGTTCCTCAGACTTCGCCCCGACGTGGCGGTTATCACCTCGGCTGATGCCGATCATCTCGACATTTACGGGACCTATGAGGCTGTGCGTGAGGCATTTGCCCAATTCGTCGAGTTGATCAAGGAGGGTGGTAGTTTGATCCTCAAAAAGGGGGTCGATATCGAACTTCGCAACTCGGGGATCGACGTTTGGCGTTACTCCTACGACCAAAAGTGCGACTTCTACGTAAGCCGCTCGCAACTCCTTGATGGAGGGGTATATAGGTATGACATAACCACGCCCGACTCGGTGATCGAGGGGTGTGAATTGGGGGTCTCAGGGTGGATCAACGTCGAGAACTCGGTGGCCGCTGTGGCCTCGATGTGGTGCGCTGGTCGCAAAGAGGGGAGGGAGTTGAACGCAGAGGCGATCAAGGCCGCACTTCGCTCATTCTCAGGCATTAAGCGCCGCTTGGAGATCTACTACTCGGCCCCAAACGGCTTCTATATGGATGATTACGCCCACCACCCTCGAGAGATCGAGGCGACACTCTCGTCGGTACGTGAGATGGTCGGAGAGCGCCACATTACAGCCATCTTCCAGCCCCATCTTTTCACCCGAACTCGTGACCTCTATGTCGAGTTTGCAGGGGCGCTGTCGTTGGCCGACCGTGTGATTTTGTTGCCAATCTACCCAGCGAGGGAGAAGCCTATCGAGGGGGTTACGTCGGAGATCATCGGAGAGCTCATCAAGAGCCGTGAGAAGGTCCAAATAGTTGATAAAGAGCTGATTTCAGACTACTTAAAAGAGATAGATAGCGATGTGGTGATAACATTCGGAGCAGGAGACATCGAGCTTCAATGTGAGCGAATAGCAGCTGTCGTAGAACAAAAATCGAGAGGCGATGAATAGGGTTGCCCGCATATTTGGCTTTGTATCGTTGTGGATTGTGATCCTCACCATTACCCTTCTCCTTACGATGGAGGGGAGGAGTCGACGTGCAAATATGTTGGTCGAGAGGGTCGACGTGATAGTCTTAGATAGCGTTGAGAGGGGGAGTTTGATAAACGAGGAGATGATCCTCACGATCTTGAAACGCAACAAGATCAACCCTGTGGGAGAGCAGATCAACAAGGCGCCACTGACACTGATCGAGAGCGTCATAGGGGCCAATGGCTTTGTCGAGAATGTCAAGGCCTACACCTCGTATCAGGGGGATCTTAAGATCGAGGTGGAGCAGCGAGGCGCATTGGCGAGAATCTTGCTCAATGGTTACAACTGCTACATCACCCGTGATGGCTATATATTTGACGCCCCGAAGAGTACGGCTCTCAACGCCTCGGTCATAACGGGCGACTACTCACCCCTCTTCGAGTCGGGATTTGTGGGGAACATCAAGGATAAGTTGGCCGAGAAGTTGGTCCAGTTGGATGGCGAGATCGAGCGTGTGGAGCGAGAGAAATACCCCGTTCTCTTGCGTGAGATCGAGTATGATGAGGACCGCCGAGAGCTACGCAAACGATTCATCAACCGTAGCTTTATGGAGTCCAAAGATGACTTCGCAAGGCGAGTCGAGGAGCTCAGAGAGGATAACCGCAAACGTAGGATCGAGTTGGCCTATCGCAAGAAGATGATCGACAAGGATCTCAACGCACTCGAACAGAGGCAGGAGCGCTATCGAGACCAACAAAAAAAGTTGGTTAAAAAGTGTGATGATTTGCATAATCTTATTACCTTTGTAAACATCGTCGAGGAGAGCTCGTTTTGGAGCTCGGAGATTGTCCAAATCATAGCCGAGAGCGACAAAAACGGGAGTATGAGGGTGAGCTTCGCCGTCAGAAGTGGCAGCTTCATAGTCTCGCTCGGTGAGCTACCACCACGAAACCACTTGAGCCTCAACCACTTCAACGAGAGGTTAGACGAGGCGAGGCGAGAGATCGAGGGGAAGGCATCACACTCCGAAGATGAGGTAAGAAAAGAGATCGAGGCGAAGCTAAAGCGGTTGAAGGAGTTCTACAAGGAGGCGCTGCCTCGAGTGGGATGGGAGCGATATAAACAGATAAATGTTGAGTTTAGTAATCAGGTAGTTTGTAAAAGATAAGGGGGTAAAATATGTCACAGATCAAATATACGATAGCCGTAGACCTTGGTGAGAACCACGTAATTGCGATGGCAGGACATCGTGATGAGTCGGGGATGATCCAAATCAGTGGTATCGCTCGACGTCCGATGCAGGGGCTTCGTGCAGGACGAATCGAGAACATCGCATTGATAAATGGGGCGTTGTCGGGTGCTATCTCCGAATTGGAGTCTAAGCTCAACATCAAGATTCAGTTGGCGTATGGCGGAATCTCGGGCGAGTATATCCGCTGTGGACACCACTCAGAGACCATTCTGGTGGAGGATCCAGGTAGCGGAGTGGCCAAGAGAGATGTCGTCGCACTCCAGAACCTTATGCGTCAGGTGCAGGCCCCCGAGGGTGACACCATCTTGGAGTACAACCCGATCTGTTATATGGTCGAGCGCAACAAGGAGTTGAAGAATCCTGTGGGTTCGTTCGGCACCTCGCTAAGCGCATCCTACATCTTCACCCTCTGCGACAAGGAGAGCCTCAAGAGGCTCAATCAGGGCTTCGAGCAGGCTGGAATAGCCCTCAAGCGCTGCTTCGCAAATAGCGTCTCAACGGCCGATGCGGTCCTCACAGCCGACGAGAAGGAGGCGGGAGTGGCGATGGTCGACTTGGGCGAGGGGATCACCAACTTGGCGATCTACTATCGCAGCGCACTAAGATATATGATCTCGATCCCGATCGGAGGGTCGGCAATAAATAACGACCTCGCACAACTGATGATCCACGAGCGCAACATCGAGGAGAAGAAGCGCAAGTATGGTTCGGCCATCGCCGACAAGACCAAGAGTGGCAGCATCGCCGTAGCTGGCAGGACAGCTCGTGAGAATCGAAGTATTCCGCTCTACAATGTGGTGTTGGCCATCCAGGAGAGGGTCAAAGATATCATCAACTTCGTGGAGCGTGAGATCAAAGATGCAGGCTTCGAGGGGAGGTTGGGCTATGGTATAGTCCTCACGGGCGGAGGCTCCAAACTTCGAGATATCGACGAGCTCTTTCGCAGGACGATGGGGGTCGATGTTAGGATCGGAATCCCCGAGGAGGAGATCTGCTTCGAGTCACGTGAGTTGATCGCCTCGACCGACTACTCGACAGTGGTGGGAATACTTCGACGAGGAATCGAGCTCGACGAGAAGAAGAGCGGCAAGGATTGCGCCATCATCTTAGATAGCGCCGCAATAGCCGAGGAGGTGGCCAAAAAAGATAAGGCGGCTGCCAAAGAGGCGGAGAAAGCGAAAGAGGCAAGCAACGATACCGAAGATGATGAGGAGGAGAAGGAGCTAAACGACTCGAAGTCAACTCGCAAGAGCACAAAACGTCGCAAAAAAGTGGCTGAGCCCGATCCAGAGCTCGAGCTGATGAACGAAGATGAGGAGGAGGAGAGCGACGAGGATGACGACAACGACGACTCGACACCAAACAAGGAGGGTGGCTCGATGAGCAATCTCTTCAAATCGTGGGGTAACAAGCTAAATAGTATGCTCAACTCGGGCGGCGACACGGAGTTGAAATAAGAGTATTAAAAAATAACAGAGGATAAGAGTATGAACGAGAGCATAATTGACGAGATCGCATTGGCATCTAACGAGTTAGATTCGATCATCACCGTAGTAGGTGTTGGTGGAGCAGGTGGCAATGCCGTAAATTATATGTGGAACATTGGTATTCGCAATGTCCGCTTTATGGTCTGTAACACCGACCAGCAGGCTCTCAACGCCTCGCCTATCAAGGATAAGATCCGCTTGGGCCACGACGGATTGGGAGCTGGCGACGACCCCTCGAAGGGCCGAGATGCAGCGATCGAGAGCCTCGACGAGATCCGTGATAAGTTGGAGGCGATGAATACCAAGATGGTCTTTATCACCGCTGGAATGGGTGGCGGAACGGGTACGGGTGCCGCCCCAGTGATTGCGAAGTTGGCCAAGGAGATGGATATCTTGACTGTGGCGATTGTCACCTCGCCTCTGCTTCACGAGGGCGAGGGGCGATATGTGAGAGCCATAGCAGGAATCAAGGAGTTGAAGGACCACGTAGATTCGCTGCTGATCATCAACAACGAGAATATTATGAACCTCTTCCCCGACGATGCAACGTTGGAGGAGGCCTTCGGAAAGCCGAACGAGATACTAAGCTGTGCGGCCAAGGGTATTGCCGAGATCATCACCGTGAAGTCGAACTTCGTAAACGTCGACTTTGCCGATGTCTCGAAGGTGATGAAGAATAGCGGACGTGCCCACCTGAGTGTCGAGGCGGCGACGGGTGCCAAGCGTGCCGAGATCGTTGCCAAGCAGTCGCTCACCTCGCTGTTGCTCGACCACAAGAGTATCACGGGGGCCAAAAAGGTGCTCTTTAATATGGCCACCTCCGACACCAACAAGCTAAAGCTCAGGGAGATGAACTACATCCTCAACTATATCCAGTCGCACGCTCGCTACACCGACAACGCAGGAGTGATCCACACGGCCGAGGTGATCTGGGGATCGAGCTGCAAGCCCGAGTTGGGGGATAATTTGGAGCTTGTGTTGGTCGCAACAGGGTTTGACAACGACAACGAGGAGTTCCCAACATACGACCAACTACTCTTGGCGATCGAGGATCCCAACTCGCCATTCTATCGTATGAACAGCTCGTCGCAGGGGCGAGATGGAATCCACAACCCAATTGACACGATTAGCCCCTTGGCCAGTGGTCAGGCCGTTGTGTTGGCTCCACGCAAGCCTCGATACTCGAACATCGGCGCCCTGCTGAGGGTGCCAGCCTATATCGCTCGTAGGGCAAAGATGATTGCCGAGAGCGATGGCGGCGATGGCAAGGAGGAGATTGAAAAGAGTGAGGGCTCTCTGTTTTAGTGCGTTTTTGCGAGTTAATGACAACCCTCAAAAAATAGAAAAAGTATTCATTTTAAATTAGATAGGTGATAACTCAACTTCAAGAGATAACATTTCGGGGCTTCGACCCATCGGTGACAATTCTGTTTGTCGTTCTGGTGATACTGCTACTCCTCTCGGCCCTTATGTCGGGATCGGAGGCGGCCTTCTTCTCGCTCCCTCCGCGCGAAATCGAGGAGATGAGAGAGAGCAAAGACCCCACGGACAAGGCGATAATCTCGCTACTCGGCAACGTCGATCTTTTGTTGGCTACCATTCTGGTGGTCAACAATTTGGTTAATATATGTATCGCTATCCTCTCGGCCAACATCATTGGTATGATAGTCGATTTCGGGGGTGCGTCGGGGATTGAATTTCTGGTCAAGACGGTGATCGTCACCTTCATCCTGCTCCTCTTTGGCGAGATTGCGCCCAAGGTATTTGCTCAGTCGTCGCCCCAAACCTTTGCGAGGGTCTCGGCCCGTCCGATTATTCTGATGCGATCGCTCTTTATGCCACTCTCGAAGCTACTTATGAAGGCGGGCTCGACGATCGGCTCTAAGGCGACGCACCATAGCGAGATCTCGTTCGACGAGTTGGCCGACGCTGTGGACCTCACCAAAAACGCCACGGAGGAGGAGAGGGTTATTTTGTCGGGAATCCTGAACTTCGTGAACACTGATGTTCAGGCAGTTATGCGCTCACGTGTCGATATAGAGGCGATCTCGATGGTGGAGAGCTACGAGAATGTGAAGAGAAAGATCATCGAGTGGGGCTACTCACGAATCCCAGTCTACGACGAGAATTTGGACAACATCCGAGGCATCCTCTTCGTCAAGGATCTGATGCCACACATCAACAAAAAGGAGTTCGGATGGCAGAAGCTGATCCGCAAACCCTACTTCATCCCTGCCCACAAGAAGATCAACGTCTTGTTGGAGGAGTTTCAGGCGACAAAGACCCACTTGGCGATCATCGTCGACGAGTATGGCTCGACGATGGGGCTGGTCTCGTTGGAGGATATCATCGAGGAGATTGTGGGCGAGATCTCGGACGAGAGCGATGGCGACGAGCAGTTCTACACTCGCCTCGATCGCAACACCTATATCTTTGAGGGTAAAACACATATCAACGACTTCGAGAGGGTGCTGAGACTCGACGAGGAGCTGCTCAGCGACCTTCAAGGAAGCTCAGAGACCTTGGCTGGTCTGATCCTCGAGGTGAAAAAGACACTGCCGAAGTTGGGCGACAAGATCACCGTTCAAGGGATCTCGATGACCATCGAGGCGATGGGAGGGCAGAGCGGCCGCCGAATCGAGAAGATAAGGGTGATTATCCCCGATACTTTGGTCCCCAATGAATAGGGTCGAGGTTGGCAATATCGCCGAAGATTGGAGAGAGTTAACAAACGACTTAACCCCCTCGGACATAAGCTATTTAGAGGCTCTGAAATCGGCAAAGCGACAGAGAGAGGGGGCCTCGTGGCGAGCTCTTTTAAGGCGAACTTTGGCTAAAGAGGAGGTAAAAAAAGAGATCGCTTATGATTCGATGAGAGCACCATATCTTGTTGGCAGCAAGCTATATATCGGAGCCTCACACAGCTCAAATAAGGTGGCGATCGTGATCTCGGATAGGGGGCGATGCGGAGTTGATATTGAGAATCTGAACAGAGACTTCGAGAGGGTCGAGAGTCGATATACAACACAAAAAGAGATCGCTCTTTTCGAGGGGTTTACACCCGACTATGCAAGGGCTCTGATCTGGTCCTCGAAAGAGGCGCTCTACAAGGCCGCTGGCTTCGAGGGGGTCGATATGGTGGGTGAAGTCCGAATTACGAGCTATTGCGATGGGGTTATCAAGGGCGAGATCCGAGGGGTGCGCTTTTCGCTGAGCCACTTCGAGATCGAGGGCGAAGTGGTGGTTTTCACCCTATAAAGTGTGACAGGGTTGTTAAAATCGGCCGATTTGTTTGGGAGTCGCATATATTTCGCTACCTTTGCGAATTGTCATTGGCTTTTGGTTGGCTGAGACAACACAACTGATTTAAGAGAAGATACAATATATAATGAATATGGAACAGAAGAGTTTGAGATTTGAGACATTAGGCGTTCACGCAGGACATCAGCCCGACCCCACAACAGGATCGAGCTCACTTGCTATTCACCAGACCACAGCATTCGTTTTCGAGAGTTCGGAGCAGGTTGCAGCCCGCTTCGCCTTGGAGGAGGGGGGTATGATCTACACCCGTTTGGGCAACCCGACCACCGATGTATTCGAGCAGCGAATGGCCGCTATGGAGGGTGGAGTGGCAGCGGTTGCCACCTCGTCGGGTATGTCGGCTCAATTTACAGCTCTATGCACAATATGTAGCGCAGGCGACAACATCGTCTGTACGTCGTACCTCTACGGAGGCACATTCAACGCCTTCAAACACCTCTTCCCACGTATGGGCATCGAGGTGAGGTTCGCAAATGGCGACGACCCGAAGAGCATCGAGTCGCTCATCGACAAGAATACAAAGGCGATATATATCGAGACAATCGGAAACCCAGAGTTCTCGATTCCAGACTTCGAGCCAATCGTAGAGATGGCCAACAAACGAGGCATAGTCCTCTTTTGTGACAACACATTCGGATGTGCAGGATACCTCTGCCGCCCGATCGAGTATGGAGTAAATGTTGTGACTCACTCGGCCACAAAGTGGATCGGCGGTCACGCAACATCTTTGGGTGGTGTGGTTGTCGATGGCGGTAACTTTGAGTGGGACAATGGCAAATATCCCTTAATCGCCGAGCCAGTCGAGAGCTACCACGGTGTCAACTTCTACGAAAGGTTTGGCGCAGCGGCATTCGCTGTGAAGGTGAGGTGCGAGGGGTTGCGTGACATCGGAGCGTGCCAATCACCATTCAACTCATTTTTGTTGGCTCAGGGTCTCGAGACCTTGGCACTCAGGGTCCAGAGGAGCTGCGACAACGCAATGGAGTTGGCCGAGTGGTTGGAGAGCCACCCGATGGTCGAGAGTGTGAACTACCCAGGATTGAAGGATAACAAATACCACGCAATGGCGAGCAAATACTTACGCAACGGCTTTGGTGCGGTGTTGTCGTTTAGGGTTAAGGGCGAGATGAAGCAGGTCTCGGAGGTGGTCAATGCGGTGGAGATGATCTACCACGTAGCAAATGTTGGCGACAACAAGACCCTGATCATCCACCCAGCATCGACGACCCACTCACAGCTTAGCGAAAACGACCTCATAAGTGCAGGAGTATATCCAAACTTGCTTCGCCTCTCGGTGGGAATCGAGCACATCGAGGATATCAAGCGAGACCTCGATCAGGCGCTTAGGAGCATCAAATAAGATTGACAAACTATGAGCAACAACGAAGATATAATAAAGATATATAGACACAACGCCCCATTTGTGTTGGAGAGTGGCGAGAGGTTGGAGGAGCTGACGATAGCCTACTCGACCTATGGCACACGCAACGCCGATGAGAGCAATGTTGTCTGGGTGTGTCACGCGCTCACAGCAAATTCGGATGTGCAGGATTGGTGGCCACACACAGTCGAGGAGGGGGCTATTTTGGACCCAGCTGAGCACTTTGTAGTCTGTGCAAACTTCCTCGGTTCCCCCTATGGAACCACTGCTCCGCTCCACACCAACCCCACAACGGGCGAGCCCTACTACGGAGACTTCCCAGCCTACACGATCCGTGATATTGTCGAGGCACACAAGATCTTGGCAGATCACCTCAAGGTGGGCCATATCGACGTGATTTTGGGCTGTTCGGTTGGAGGATTTCAGGCGTTGGAGTGGTCGGTGAGCGAGCCCGATCGCTTCTCGAAGATGGTTTTGGTCGCAACAGATGCCAAGGCGACCCCTTGGTCGGTAGCGATCAACGAGACGATGAGGATGGCCATCGAGAGCGACCCAACCTTCGGAGAGCGTCGTGACGATGCAGGAATGGAGGGGTTGGCGACATCACGTGCGTTGGCGCTTTTGACATACAGAGGACCTCACGGCTACAACATAACACAACAGAACCCCGACATAAGGATCAAGGATCATAGGGCCCAGAGCTACCAGAGATATCAGGGCGAGAAGCTCTGTAAGAGGTACAACGTCTACTCATACTACTCGATCCTCAACTGCTTCGACACTCACGACGTGGGGCGTGAGAGGGGTGGTACAGATGTTGCCCTATCGACGATCAAGGCCAAGACCTATGTCGTTGGAATCACAACCGACATCCTCTTCCCAGCGAGCGAGATGCGTGATTTGACACGTCGCATCCCTCGGGCCGAGTATTTCGAGATCGAGTCGTTGTTTGGCCACGATGGGTTCTTGGTTGAGTTTGGACAGTTCAACAGGTTGCTTCGTCCTATAATGAAGAGAAAATAGAGAGAGAAAAAATTATAATTTAATAAAAAGTAAGGAAATGAAAGTAGAAAACAACAAAATGGTGGCAGTAGACTACAAGCTAACTGTCAATGGAGAGATCGCAGACCAGTCACAGGCAGGTGCACCACTTCAGTTTATCTGTGGTACAGGAATGTTGCTTCCTAAGTTTGAGGAGGCAATCATCGGAAAAGAGGTTGGTGACAAGGTGGCCTTCACACTTGAGCCAAAGGATGGATATGGTGAGAAGAACCCAGAGGCTGTCGTAGATCTTCCAAAGAATATCTTCGAGGTTGAGGGTGTTATCCCAGAGGATATGTTGGTAGAGGGAAATCAGATCCCAATGGCTGATGCTGCTGGCAACCGTTTGGTTGGCCTCGTTGTGAGCGTCGGGGATGAGACTGTAAAGATGGACTTCAACCACCCAATGGCTGGAGCGACTTTGAACTTCGAGGTTGAGGTTGCTATGGTTCGTGACGTTGAGCCAGAGGATTTGGCCTCTCAGGGCGGCGGATGTAGCTGTGGTGGCGGTGACTGCGGCAGCGGTGACTGTGGCGACTGCGGTTGCGATGGTAGCGGATGTAACTAAGAGTCAAGTTCTTTTCGTATTTTTTGAGGAATGTTGATAGGTGGAGAGTGCTCTTGCCTATCAACATTTTCTCTATTCAAGGCTGATCTGAAAGTGGCCTCAGTTTTTCTGGGTCGTCATTGCGGCCTCCGAGCCGCAATCCCTAATCCGCAAAAATATAAAAAGTATAGATTGCGGATCAAGTCCGCAATGACGAGCAGAGTAATGTTTTAAATATGTTCACCCTAACAATAGAGATAATAGAGTCCGCCAGACGAGGGGCCTCATCGCTGAGGAGCCTTCGGGAGAGAGGTGTCACGTTCGAGATGGATGAGGTGGGGCGGTTGCGCTTTTTTGTGGGCAATAGTGCCGTGATCTTCCCAGTGAGAGTTGACGGGCTGAGGTACGCTCTACGCTGCTACCGCTCTCAGACGGAGGATCGTGAGCGGCTTAGGGCTGTATATGGAGCGGATTTTCTCCCATCGGAGATGGTGATCCAACGTTTTGACGGTGAAAAATATATCGACGTTGCGATCTGTGAGTGGCGAGAGGGCGACACGCTTAGGAGTGTTATGGAGCGAGTATTTTCACTCGATCACGACTCTTGGAAGGAGATGTTGAGGAGGCTATCCGCCTCGTTCGAGAGCTTAGCGGCGGAGATGCTGAGGCGAGAGGATTGGGCCCACGCCGACCTGAGTGGCGAGAATATCATTGTCGACGAGGAGTTTCGGATGACGCTCATCGACAACGATTTTAACTATATCGAGGCTTTGAGTATCGAGCGAGGGAGAGAGATTTGCAGGGCAGGCACACCAGCCTACCAAAAGAGAAGAGAGAGGGAGTACGGCGCCGAGATGGACAACTTCTCGATCGCTCTTATCTCTTTGTCGCTTAGGGCCTTAGCAACAGATCCCGAGTTGTGGTTTCGCCACCCCTTCGAGGATGGTCTGCTGCTCGATGGCGAGAAGATCGGCTCACGTAAATACTCGGTCTTGGACGAGGCTGAGAGTATAATGTGGCGCGAGGGAGAGTTTACTGGCAGCGCCCTATCACGGGCCCTTAGGTTCGACAAGCTTGGGACAAAAAATCTACTCCCCCTATTCGAGTTTAGCACTCGGCAGAGGGAGGTCGACACCCTCGCACTCGAGACATTCGAGGAGCTGGGCCTTTGGGGCTTCCGCTCGAGCGTGAGTCGAGAGGTGATAATCCCACCCCTTTTCGACGAGGCGTTCGACTTCTCGGGTGGTGAGGCTCGAGTGCGCCTCTCGAGGTGGTGGTTCTACATCGACTGCGAGGGTCAGATCGTCGAAAGGTGTGGAGATTTAAGCGGCAGAAAACCGCCCAAACGTAAAATATAAAAACTATGATGGATAAATTGCGACATTTAACAACAGAGGAGCAACAAGAGCTCATCGCCCGTAGCTGTCGCTGCGAGGGGTGGGAGAGCGTTATGGTGAGCGAGGATTTCTCGCCCCGACAGCTCTCGAACGTGCGACTAAGTGGCTCTGTGGAGATTGGTAGCGGAGCTATCATCATCGACTCATATATTGAGAACTACTCGATTGGCGCCGAGGCGAGGATCGAGGGGGTCGGCAGGTTGGAGTGTAGGGCGGCATCCACCTTCGGAAATGGTGTCGAGGTGAGCACAATCAACGAGAATGGCGGACGCAAAGTCGCTATCTACGAGGGGCTTACGGCTCAGTGCGCCTATCTATGGGCGATCAATCGCCATCGAGCGGCCTTTGTCGAGAGGCTCGATTCTCTGGTCGGCGAGTATAGTGAGCTGAGTCGCTCCTCGATGGGGCGTGTGGGGCGAGGCTCCAAGATCATCGGTGTGAAGTTCATCCGTGAGGTGGCGATCGGTGACTCGGTGACAATCGATGGTGCATCGCTTTTGGAGTGCGGAACTATCCTCTCGGGCAGCTTTGTCGGGGTCGACGTAAAGGCTCGTGAGTTCATCATAGCCGAAGATGCTCGTCTCGACACGGGGGCTTCGTTGGAGCGCTGCTTCGTGGGCGAGAGGGCCATCGTGGCCTCAATGTTCTCGGCTATCGACTCGCTCATCTTCGCCTCGTCACACCTCGAGAATGGTGAGGCGGCGGCGATATTCGCTGGTCCCTACACCGTGTCGCACCACAAATCATCGCTCTTGATAGCGGGCCTCTTCTCGTTCTTCAATGCAGGAAGTGGCTCGAACCAGAGCAACCACCTCTTCAAGTGTGGCGCTGTGCACCAAGCGATCCACCCCCGAGGCTGCAAATTCGCAAGTGGAGCCTATGTGATGTCGCCCGCAAGAGAGGGGGCCTTCACGATGGTTAAGGGGTATCACGCCAAGCACCACGACACCTCGGCGCTACCCTACTCCTACCTCATCGACGACACCGCCAAGGGGCGCTCGATGTTGATGCCTGCTGCCAACCTAACGAGCTATGGCACAAAACGTGACACGGCAAAGTGGGAGCAACGAGACAAGAGAACGACATTTAGAGATGTGATAAATTACGAGGAGCACAACCCCTACATCACTGGGGCGATGGTCCGAGGAGTCAACGCCCTCCACTCGCTCAGCGAGAGCGACGAGAAGGCGGATGAGTATATGTGGGAGAGGGTGACGATCCGCAGGGCCCACCTCCGTCGTGGTTTGACACTCTACAACAAGGCGATAGCGGCCTCGATTGGGGCGATGCTCTCACGTGGTAAGCTGACACTTAGCGGCGATACCCCCTACTCGGGCGAGTGGTTGGATGTCGCTGGGGCCTATGTCCCTGTCTCGTTTGTCGAGGAGCTTATGAGTCGCGCAGAGGAGGGTGAGATCACTCAGCTCTCGCAAGTGGGGCTCGCCTTCAAGGAGTTCGCCACTCGATACGAGGATTACGCCCACACCTATGCCCACGCTCTTTTGGCGCAATTGTTGGGACACAACCCCTCGGCCGAGGAGATCACTCAGACAATAGAGGCAGCACTAAGGAGCGGCGAGGAGCTGGAGAGGATGACAGAGAGCGACCGAGAGCGTGACTGCTCACTCTCGATGGCCGTAGGTTATGGCAATGATACTCAGGACGAGGCAATTAGAGAGGCTGACTTCAAGGCCGTTAGAGGATTATAACAGAGAAAAAAAATGGAATCAAGAGATAGCTACACAAGGACGATAACACGCCTCCACCGCACAGCCTTCGTTATGATGCTCGACCTATGGATGTGATCGACTTCGAGGGCAACCAAATAACAAAGATCGAGGCACTTTCGAAGGCAAGCAATAGGGTGCTTAGTGAACTATATATGAGGGCGATGGGGTGTAGCAAAGTGCGTGATTACTACGACATTGCGGTTGTGGGATACTACAACGACCACATCGTCTCGCTGCTCACCGACTCCGTCGACGAACCATTCATCTCGGTGGCCTCCCTCGACGAGATGTGCTCAAAGAGTGGTAGCAGATGGATTAACCTCCACGCACTCACCACCTTCTCGACAAGAGAGAGTTTGGGCGAGGTGAGCAATGCAACAATGCTATTAGAGGCTAAGGGTGCGACACCGATGCTGGAGGCGATGTTCTACCTCTACGAGATTATGGATAGATGGTGCTCTCGCCCCGAGAACTACGAGAGTGTGGCCCCAACGGTGCTACACATTACCGATGGCCACCCGACCGACAGCGACTTAGGCTCTGTGGTCGATGCCGCCACGAGGATTATGGAGTTGGGGACCAACGATGGAGGGGTGTTGTTGCTAAACATCCACCTCGAAGATCGCAAATACTCGCCCGAGCTGCTATTCCCCACCGACGAGGAGATCTCACAACACCCCGACCGCTTCGTCCAG
Source organism: Rikenellaceae bacterium (assembly GCA_047178625.1). Lineage (GTDB taxonomy): Bacteria > Bacteroidota > Bacteroidia > Bacteroidales > Rikenellaceae > Alistipes. Next base: position 65,428 of record JBCQTJ010000003.1, on the reverse strand, counting down.
ATGATGGCCAGAGCCTCGTCGATAGTGCCCAAGAGCTTCTATCCACTGGTCCGAGAGATGAAAGGATCGCTATCCGAACAGGGACATCGAGCCTTGGGGTGTAATGTCTCGGTGATAGATATGATCTCGATGATGAGTATAGGGACGTTAACAATGACAATTAAATAAAGAACTATGGAGAGTATAAAGACACTAATAATAGGTAGCGGCCCAGCAGGATTCACCTCGGCGATCTACCTTTCGCGCGCCAACCTTGCGCCAGTATTGTATGAGGGAATCGAGCCTGGTGGACAGCTCACAACAACCACCGAGATCGAGAACTTCCCAGGCTACCCCGACGGAGTAGATGGAAATCAGATGATGGATGACCTACGTCGTCAGGCGAAGCGCTTCGGAGCCGACATCCGCACAGGGGTGATCACAGAGGTGGACCTCAGCAGCCGCCCATTCAAGGTCATTGCCGATGGAGCCCACCAGATCGAGGCAGAGACAATCATCATCGCAACGGGAGCTACGGCCAAATACCTCGGCCTCCCCTCAGAGATGCAGTATAGGGGGCAGGGTGTGAGTGCTTGCGCCACCTGCGATGGATTTTTCTATCGCAAGAAGGATGTCGTGGTCGTTGGCGGCGGCGACACAGCCTGCGAAGAGGCGACCTATTTGGCCTCGCTCTGTAAGCAGGTCTATTTGGTTGTTCGCAAGGATTATCTCAGGGCCTCGAAGGCGATGCAGAAGAGGGTCTTTGATACGGAAAATATCGAGGTAATTTTTGATAGTAACGTGCGTGAGGTGTTGGGCGATATGTCGGGGGTCACTGGGGTCTCGATCACGAACACCTTTGGCGAGGAGCGCCGCTTAGATGTCGCTGGAATGTTCTTAGCCATTGGACACACCCCACAGACCTCGCTCGTTAAGGGACAGTTGGAGCTCGATGCAGAGGGTTATATCGTCACCGAGGCTGGCACATCTAAGACAAGTGTCGAGGGTGTATTTGCCGCTGGCGATGTCAAGGATCCACACTATAGGCAGGCTGTCACTGCCGCTGGATCGGGGTGTGTTGCGAGTCTTGATTGTGAGCGATTCCTTAGCTCACTTTAGTCGCACCTATATAAATAAAGAGACGAGAGATTGGGAATTTCATCAATCTCTCGTCTCTTTATTGTATTGATTTATCAAACTCTCTTGACTAACTTCACGATATTCTCCACGTGGTGAGTATGGGGGAACATATCGACTGGCTGCACCCGCTCGATGCTATAATAGGGGTCGAATAGTGCCAGATCCCTCGCCTGAGTCGCTGGGTTGCAGCTCACATAGACTATTCTGTCGGGTGAGGCCCTTAGGATCACATCTATCACGGGCTCGTCGACTCCTGCCCTCGGAGGGTCCAAAATTATCACATCGGGATGGCCATTACTCTCGACAAACTCATCGCTCATCACCCTCTTCATATCGCCTGCATAGAACACCGTATTGCTGATCGAGTTATTCTCCGAGTTGATGTGTGCATCCTCGATCGCCTCCTCGACATACTCCACACCAACAACCTTTGCGCACTTCGAGGCACAGAAGTTGGCGATCGTGCCCGTCCCTGTATAGAGGTCGTAGAGGGTGTCGCTCTCCCTTAAGTCGGCCATCTCACGGGTCAACTTATAGAGCTCGTAGGCCTGCTCCGAATTGGTCTGATAGAAAGACTTGGGGCCGATCTTGAAGCTCAACCCCTCCATCTGCTCCATAATGTGGTCCTTGCCCGAGTAGAGGATCGGGGTCTGGTCGCTGATCGAGTCGTTTAGCTTTAGGTTCACGACATAGAATAGAGACGAGACCTCCAAAAAGCGGCCCTTAATAAAGCTCATCAAGAGCTCAATTCGCTCATCATCCTGCTCTCCGAAGTGGACGATCACCATCACATCGCCATTCGACGAGGTGCGAATTATGATGCCACGCATCAACCCCACGTGCGATCGTGCATCGTGGAAGCTCAGCCCATTCTCGATGCAGAAGAGCTTGACGCTCTCTCTAATCTGGTTCGATGGGTCGCCCTGCAACCAACATTTATTAATGTCCAACACCTTGTCGAACATCCCAGGGATATGGAATCCCAACGCTGGGGTCGCCTCGATGTCGCCCTCAGCGGCGATCTCCTCATAGGTCAACCACCTCTTTGGGGTGAAGGTGAACTCCAACTTATTGCGGTAGAACTGCTGCTTCTCGGAGCCTAAGCAGGGGTCGATTTCGGGGAGGGTGAGGTGGCCAATTCTGGTGAGTTGGTCACGCACCTGCTCGCCCTTGAACCTAAGCTGCTCGCCATAGGGCAGATTCTGCCACTTACACCCTCCGCATACTCCGAAGTGTTCGCAAAATGGCTCGGCACGAAGCTCCGATCGCTTGATATAGTTCACCACAACGCCCTCCATAAAGCGACGTCGTTTAGACCGAATCTGAACATCTACCACGTCGCCAGGGACTGTCATCGGCACAAATACAACGATGTCGTTATATCGGCCCATCGCCTTGCCCTCGGCCGCGAGAGTTGTGATCTCCAACCCCTCGATTAGCGGATAATTTGCCTTTTTTCTTCTCATCTTTCCCATAATGGTGCAAAGATACAAAATTTTACGGTTTTTTATACCCCTATTCTACATTTATCCTCTGCTCTGCCCCAGCTCGGTAGGCTCTTGGACTCACCCCGACATATCGCCTAAAATATTGCGAGAAGAAGGAGTTGTTGGGGAAATAAAACTCCTCGGCGATGCGAGAGATAGGGATGGTGTGGTCCTCCAACATAAAGCGGATATTGCTCACCACACAGTCGGCAATCCACTCCGAGGCCCCTCGTCCCGATACACGCCTTACCACCTTCGAAAGGTGTCCAGCGGTGATCTGTTGGCGCTGGGCGTAGTATTCGAGAGTGCGCTCACGCCTATAATTTTGGAATAGGCAGACTATGAAACTGTGAAAAATTGTGTCGTCACGACTCCGCTTCTGCTCGACATTGGGGCTTCGGCGGTCGTAGATGGCGGCTATCTCGTAGAGGACCACCTTCAGGACCGACTCGTTGATCTCGTCACGGAAGGGGTGCGAGAGGGGGAGGTCGTAGCCCTCTAAGAACATCTCGCTTAAGGAAATTATCCGCTTGGCCTCCTCACGGCTCAGCTGGATGCTTGGGTGCTCCTTGATGGTTGTGAAGTAGTGGCTCTTGTTCGAGACTTGGATCTTGGCGAAGAAGTCGATCTTCACCTCGATGAGGATGCAGTCGAAGTCGTCGCTCGACGAGAGGGCCTGCACTACGGAGTAGGGGAAGGCGACGATCAGGTCGTTGGGTCGGAGATGAAACTGCTTATTGTCGACCACCACATCGCCCTCACCCGAGAGGCAGAGCAGGAAGCCACCTGCCTGAATCTGTTGGGGCTGTGTGAATTGGCTCTTTAGCTCGTCGAGGTTGGCGAGTCGGTGCGAGATATATTGAGGTGATGTTAGCATTTATAAACTCTATTTTGACTACAAAAATAGCAAAAAAACCTAAATATGAACACTTTTTGCCACAAATAGAGGTAAAAAATCGCAAAAAAAGCCACTACCTTTGTAGCATCGAACCATAAAGAGGTTCATTTAAAGCAGATTAAAAGAGAAAAAGCAAAGAATATGAAAAGAGTAAATTTAGGTTTAATCCTATTTTCAGCCCTAATTTTGGGCAGCTGTGCAGAGCAGAGCAGAGAGGCCCAAGGGGCGAGGCGAGTAAACAGCGAGGTGGTCGAGGCTCTATCGCAAGAGACCACATCGACAAGCTACCCTGCCAAACTATACGCCGCCAAGGAGTCGAACTGCTCGTTCCGAGTGGCAGGCATCATAGAGAAGATCGAGGTGCGTGAGGGGCAACGAGTGACGAATGGCGAGGTGATAGCAAAGCTCGACCCTCGAGACTACGAGGTTCAGTTGGCAGCCACAACAGCCGAGTACAAGGCGATAAGCTCCGAGGCCGACCGAGTGATCGCCCTCTACGCAAAGGAGAGTGTCACCGAGAACGACTTCGACAAGGCGACAAACGGAAAGAGGCAGATCGAGGCGAAGCTACAAGCCCACACCAACGCACTCTGCGACACGGAGTTAAAGGCACCATACAGCGGTTATATCCAGAGCATAGGCTTCGAGCGAGGCGAGGCTGTGGCGGCAGGGACGCCCATCATCAAGATGGTCTCGGACCTAAGCCCCGAGGTGGTGGCGAACATCCCTGCGAGCGAGTATGTTCGCTATGAGTCGCTCCACTCAGCCGTTGCGACGATCGACCTCTTCCCCGAGGCGGAGTTTAGGTTGGAGCCCATCGGAATCACCCACAAGGCCAACCTCAACCAGCTCTATGAGGCTCGATTTAGGATTGTCGGCAAGAACACGGAGGCCGCCCCAACAGCAGGAATGTCGGCAATGGTGACTCTACGCTACCCAGTAGAGCAAAAAGAGGCGGTGGAGATAGCGTTTGCAGCGATAGTCGAGCGAGATGGCGAGTCGGCCGTATGGTTGATCGAGGAGGGCCGAGCAACATTGCGCAAGATCGAGGTACTAAAGATCTCGAATCGAGGCAGAGCAAGAGTCACAGGGCTAAAGTCGGGCGACGAGGTGATCACCGCAGGGGTCAAATCGCTCAAGGAGGGGCAGAGTGTGAGGGCTCTGGAGCAGCCATCCGAGTCGAATGTTGGAGGAGTTCTTTAAGCAAATTAAGTTATGAATATAAGCAAATGGGCGCTTGCCAATAGCAAGCTGATATATTATATAGTGGCGATCTTGGTCATCGGAGGTATCTTCTCCTACGACCAGATGAGCAAGTTGGAGGATCCAGCGATTAGGGTGAAGCAGGCGATGGTCGTAACGACCTACCCTGGTGCCTCGCCCCACGAGGTGGAGCTTCAACTTACCGACCCGTTGGAGCGTGCGATCTACTCGATGAATGGGATCTATCGACTCACGAGCCAATCGTCGGCCGACCTCTCGATCATCACAGTCGACCTAATCAAGACCATCCCCGACGACGAGATCGAGCAATATTGGGATATCTTGCGACGGAGTGTTGCCGACGTGCAGTCGAAGCTCCCCGAGGGGGCCTCGTCGAGCATTGTGATCGACACCTATGGCGATGTATTTGGGATGTTCTACGCCCTCTCGTCGGATGGTCAGAGCAACGAAGAGTTGGCCGATTACGCCTCTCTACTACGTCGTGAGATCCAACAGATAGAGGGGATCTCGAAGGTGGAGCTCTACGGAGTGTTGGAGCCTGTGATCAACATCTCGATCTACGAGGAGAGGATGGCCAACCTCGGAGTCTCACCCATCGAGGTGGTCCAGACCATCCAAGGGCAGAGCAACGTCGTCTACTCGGGATATTACAGAAGTGGAGATAAGCGAATTAGGGTGAGCGTAGATGATAAGTATCGCAACGCCGAGGAGTTGGAGCAGGTGGTGATCAGAGGCCACGAGGGGGATCAGATCCGCCTCAGCGACATTGCCAAGGTGGAGCGAGGCTATGCCGACCCCACTCGCCGTGCCCTATTCTACGATCGTCAACCCTCGATCGGAATCTCGATCTCGGCCCTCGCAGGGAGCGACATCACAAAGGTGGGTGCCGAGGTGGAGCGACTCATCGAGCGACTCACCGCCTCTAAATTGCCGTTGGGGGTGGAGTGCAACAAGGTATTTTTCCAGCCCGACAAGGTGGCCGATGCTATCGACACCTTTATCCTCAACCTCATCGCCTCGATTCTGATTGTGATCGTGGTGTTGATGTTTGCGATGGGGCTACGAAGTGGCGTGTTGTTGGGTGTGACGTTGGTGGCGACCGTTTTGGGGTCGATCCTCTTTCTCAACCTCTTCGATGGAACGCTTCAACGTGTCTCGCTCGGGGCCTTTATCCTTGCTATGGGGATGTTGGTCGACAACGCTATTGTTATTGTCGATGGAATCTTGATCGACCAGCAGCGTGGTAGGCTCCGAACTCGTGCCTTGACCGAGATTGGGCGAAAAACCGCTATGCCTCTGTTGGGGGCTACCCTCATTGCAATCATCGCTTTTTTGCCGCTGTTCCTCTCGCCCGACACTACGGGGGTCTATATTCGTGATCTCTTTGTTGTCTTGGCTGTCTCGCTTATGCTTAGTTGGGTTTTGTCGTTGACTATGGTCCCTTTGCAGGCTAAGTGGATGTTGGGGGGAGCTAAGGCTAAGGCTGAGCCAAAGCCCAAACGTAAGAGTTTTACTCAGAGGGCGCTCAACGCTACCTTGAAATGGACCTTGCACAACCGCACGGTGACGGTTGTCTTGGCTGTGATTTTGACAGCAAGCAGCGCAGCGATCTACCAGATCCTGCCCCAGAGCTTCTTCCCCGACCTCTCATATAACCAGCTCTACATAGAGTATAAGTTGGATGAGAGCAGCAGTTCGGACCACACCCAGCACGACCTCGACCAGATCGCTGAGTATCTACTCTCGAGAGAGGATGTGTGCCACGTAACCACCTCGGTGGGGGCGACTCCGAGCCGATATAACCTCGTGCGAAGCATCGCCACCCCAGCCCTCTCCTATGGCGATATAATCGTCGAGTTCCGAGACGAGGAGGCGTTGGTGAGTGCCATCCCCGAGCTTCAGCGACGTTTAAGCGATAGCTATCCCCACTCCTATGTGAGGGTCAAGCGATATAACTTGATGTATAACAGATATCCGATCGAGGTGACTTTTAGAGGTCCCGATCCCGACGTTCTCCGTTCGCTTACCCATCAGGCACAAGCGATTATGGAGCAGTGCCCCGACATAACCCTCGTCACCTCGGATTGGGATCGCAAGGTTCCCGTGTTGGAGGTGGAGTACAACCAGCAGATCGCCAACGAGTTGGGGCTCAGCCGACAAGATGTTGCACTCTCGTTGATGGCCTCGACCGATGGAATCCCCACAGGGGTGATCTACAACGGCAACGATGTCGACAAGATCATCGTGAAGTGTGTCGATAGTGATGGCAATAGGTTGGATCAGATCGAGACCGCCCCCATCTTCTCGATGCTCCCCTCGATGGGGATCCTCAATCAGGAGACTTTGAGGGGTGTGATGACGGGGGCGATCTCGAAGGAGGAGCTCTTGGATGAGATAATCACAACCATTCCTCTGAGTCAGGCGGTAGATGGCGTGAACCTAAAGTGGGAGGACCCCATTATAATCCGCTACAAGGGCGAGAGGGCGATGAGGGCTCAGTGCAACAATGTAATGGAGGTGAGCGCCGAGGATGCGAGGAAGCAGATATTGGGGGCGATCGAGGCGATCGAGCTCCCCGAGGGCTATTCGATGGAGTGGCAGGGGGAGTATGAGACCCGACGTGACTCGATGAAGTACCTCTTTGGCAACTTCCCACTGGCGATATTTCTGATGATCGGAATCCTCATTATGCTCTTTAAGGATTACCGAAAGCCCCTCATCATTATGCTCTGCGTGCCGCTGCTGCTCTTTGGGGCGATCTTTGGGGTGTGGCTCTCGATGAAGCCCTTTGGCTTTGTAGCGATCTGTGGAGTGTTGGGATTGATCGGTATGATGATCAAAAATGGCGTTGTCTTGATGGATGAGATGACACTCCAGATCAGCGAGGGCAAGGAGCCTTATCAGGCACTCTTGGATAGCTCGGATAGCCGTTTCCGCCCTGTGATGATGGCCTCTCTGACCACCATCCTCGGAATGGTTCCGCTCCTCCCCGATGCGATGTTTGGATCGCTTGCCGCAACAATTATGGGGGGTCTGTTAGTGGGTACTTTGGTGACTCTGATCTTTATCCCTACCCTCTACTCTATCCTCTTTAACATTAAAATTAAGTAATAAAAAGATGAGACTACACAACAATATATTCTTCGCCCTTGTGGCGGTTTTGAGCTCGGCCACTATTGGGGTCGAGGCGAAGCCCTTGACCTTGGCGGAGTGCCGAGAGATGGCGATCGAGAGTAACTTGACGCTGAAATCATCGATCGAGAGTGTCGACATATCGAAGGATCTGTTGGCCTCGTATAGGAGCAACCACCTGCCCAACCTATCGCTCAACGCCAACTACCTCTACTCGACCACAACCCTCTCACAGAGCATCGAGGGGGGATATCTGCCCACACTCGACATATCAACGGGTGCGATGATCCCAAATCAGTATGCCTATATGCCCGATATGAACTTCGACTTTGAGGTGGGTTCGATCTACAACGTAGGGGCGATGGTGGTGCAGCCGATCTACATAGGCGGCAAGGTATCATCGGCTGTGAAGTTGGCCGAGATCGGAGTTTCGGTATCGCAGAGTCGTCGCCAACTCACCGAGGCCGAGGTGATTGTGGCGACCGACGAGGCCTTCTACACACTACTCAAAGTCGAGGAGATGGTGACAACGGCCCACAAATACCAAGAGGTGGTCGAGGAGTTCTATCGCCAGACAAAAAACGCCCAAGAGGCGGGGATGTGTCGCCTCTACGAGGTGATGAAGGTCGAGGTGAGGCTGAATGAGGCGAAGCTGATGTGTCAGAGGGCCGAGAATGGTCGTCGATTGGCGAAGATGAACCTCTGCTACGCCATTGGACTTCCGCTTGCGACCCTCGATTTGGAGGTTCAGGACGAGTTCGAATTGGGGCGAAGTGTCGATAGCTCGAATCTCGACATCACGGGGCGCCCCGAGTATCGGATGTTGGAGCAGCAGATCGAGGCGAAGGAGTTGGAGGTGAAGCTCACCCGAAGCGACTATCTGCCATCTATCTCGGCCATAGCCAATTACGGATACACGGGAGGTGCGAAGCTAAACAACCAAACCCTGTTCAACAGCGCCAACTTCACGGGAGGTGTGATGGTGAGTGTCCCGATATTTAATTGGGGCGAGGGGCGACGCAAGAGCTCGGCTCAACGTCGTGAGGTGACGATCGCACAGAACCAATTCGAGGATCTTAGCCAACAGATGACCTTAGAGCTTATGCAGGCGATAAATAATTATGACGAGGCGACTATGGAGGTACTCCTCAACGAGCGATCTGTTAGGCAGGCGGAGGAGAATATGCGCCTGAGTGGCGAGCACTATGGGGCTGGGATGGAGAGCATTGCCGATTATCTCGAGGCTCAGATGCTTTGGCAGGAGGCTATGAATCGGCTTGTTGAGGCTCGTGGGGCTCAGCGGATTGCTTTTTCTCTTTATGAGAAGGCTGCTGGGTATTAGTTTTTCTGGAACTTTCTGAGTCTCAGTCAGACTCAGAAAGTCTCAGAAAAGCTCTCTGAGAATAGCCAAAGACTCGATAACAGGCATAGAGTCAAGATGATAGCCATAGTATCGCTGCATAGCCTCGATAAAGGCAACCCTCTCCGCTCGGTTAAGCTCGACTTCGCCCAAGCGGTTCACCTCGCAACTCATAAGGCGAGCAAGCAGAGCCGTCTCCGAGGGTGAGAGGGCGATCCCCGACGAGGGTTGCGAGGCGCAAAACTGCCCCTCTCGGATGTCGAACCATCCCCCCTCGACATATCGTCCCGAGGGTCGAAAACCCAACTCATCACTTAACTTCACAAGAAACCAGAGGTGGAAATTAGCGACCCCATCGTCGATACTATCCAGCGCCTCGATCGAATACCAGATTCGCTCGAAAAGGCGCTCATTGGGGCCACTCTCCCTCACCAAACGATATAACACCTCGGCTATAAACAGGGCGATCGAGGAGCGGCGAATATCGAATGGGGTGCGCCGAAGTGTGATCCCATTTCGCACCTCCCGAAAGCGGTGGAGCTCCCCCTTAGAGGGGTTCAGACCCTCGAACTCGACGGTAAATAGGGGCTGAAAAAGGGCCGCCTTCGACCCTCGCCCACGGCCACTTCGCACCCCTTGGACGATGAAGCTCTGTCGCCCCCCCACATCGGTGAGGAGGTGGACAATCATCGCATTCTCGCCATACTTCAGGGTGTGGAGCACCACGCCTCGCCCCTTATATACACTCATCTGAGCCATACGAGTTACACTAACTTGTCGACCCTCATAGCGACCCAGCCGCCACGGACTCTATGGTCCACTGGGGTGAGCCCCAACTCCCTCGCCTTGCTCTGCAAGATCTCGACATCCTGCTCCAAAAAGCCGCTCATCAAGAGCACGCCCCCCTCGTCCAGCGACGAGGCGTAGCGAGCCATATCGTTTAGCAAAATATTGCGGTTGATATTGGCCAAGATGAAGGAGTAGTGACGATCCGCCACCTTCGACATATCGCCAAGAATAGGGGCCACAACACCTTCAACGCCATTTTTGGCGATATTCTCACGGCAATTCTCATCGGCCCACTCGTCGATGTCGACAGCATCCATCGCCTCGGCACCCTCGAAGGCGGCGACGATGGCCAAGACCCCCGTTCCGCTACCCATATCGAGCCCTCTCGCCCCCTTCAATCGCCCTTGGGCCCCTAAATCCATCGTCCACTCCGCCATCAGGTGGGTGGTTGCGTGGTGGCCCGTTCCAAACGACATCTTTGGCATAATCACAACCTCACGTTCGAAGCGTGGGTCCGCCTCGTGAAATGGAGCACGTATCAATAACCTCTCGCCAACCTCGACTCGATCGAAGTTCGACTCCCACACAGCGTTCCAATTCTTACTCTCGATCGAGATATATCGAGCACCCTCGACCCCATATCTTAGCAACAGAGCATCGACCGCTGCCTTGCAGTCGACCAACTTCATCTGGGGGATATACCCTTTCAGAAGGGTGTTACCCTCGCACTCGAAGCTCTCGAAGGGGTAGTCGGCGAGCTCTGCTATGAGGATCTCGCCCTGCTCCTCGCTCTCGATTGGGATGTTTAACTCTACGTAATCCATAAAAATATTATTTTAGCGTGAGTTCGAAAATAGGAAAAACTCACTTTTTATCTATTGCTTATCTCAATTTTTGTGAGTTTTTCCTATCTTCAAACTCACACTAAGAGCTTAAAAAGCTCTTTTTTTAATATTTTATCATATTTTACCCACCCCTAAGTCCCCTCCCAAAGGGAGGGGACTTGGTCGCTATCGCTCCTTAAGCGGAAGAGTTCGAAATAATTTTCGAACTCACTTTTTTATTATATTTTTTTATACCTTTGTTGAGTATCAGCAAAGGTAGTCAAACAATGGGAGATAACAGCCATATTTGGAAGAATTTTATCCAATCATTCACAACCTACATCCGTATCGAGCGTGCGTTATCGACAAATACCCACCTCTCGTATAGGCGTGATGTGGAGTGTTTCTCGCGCTTCATCATCGAGCGCTTTGGCGTGGCCCCGTTCGAGGTCGAGAGCCACCATATCGAGGCCTTCATAGAGGAGCTCTACCACTTGGGGCTAAGCAGCAGTTCGTCGGCCCGAATGATCTCGAGCCTCAGGTCGTTTTTCGACTTTTTATTAATTGAAAATGAAATAGATAGCTCACCAGCCGAGCGGATCACCTCGCCTCAACTCTCACGCCACCTGCCCGACCTGCTCACAATCGAGGATGTGGACAAAATGATCGAGGCGATCGACCCATCGACGACCAAGGGGATCCGAGATCGTGCGATGGTCGAGGTGCTCTACTCGTGTGGCTTGCGTGTCTCGGAGCTCATCACCCTTCGCCTCTCGGACCTATTCTTCGAGGAGAGTTATCTGAGGGTAGTCGGCAAGGGGAGCAAGCAGAGGTTGGTCCCCTTAAGCAATGTTGCCCGAGAGCGCATTGAGTTATATCTCGAGAGGCGTGGCGGCGAGGAGAGCGGCGAGGATACCCTCTTCCTCAATAATCGAGGGCGAGGGCTAACTCGAGTGATGATCTTCACGATAGTTCGCCGAGCTGTGGCCGCCGCAGGGATTGACGCTGTGGTGAGCCCACACACCCTCCGCCACACCTTCGCCACCCATCTGCTCGAGGGTGGGGCCTCGATCCGTGAGGTGCAGGAGATGTTGGGCCACGAGAATATCACTACTACCGAGATCTATACTCACGTGAGCCGTGCGCATTTAAGAAACATTCTGGAGGAGTCTTTATAAAAAAGCTACGGAATAGGGAAATTCCCTATTCCGTAGCATAACACCCAAGAGGATAAAAAAACAAACAATAAACCTAACCTCTAAAAATCTCGGACATACAGCAATCTAACGCATATAGCTCCGAATCCTCTTGAGCGACGTGGGTGAGAAAAAGATCGTGGTCCTCCATCTGGTGGTCGACCTCAAAATCAAAATTCTCGGGGGTGGGTGTCAACGAAACTGCCTCGGCCTCGGCCGCACGCTCCATCTCACCCTCTTCTGTCTCAGTGTCAAATTCTACCATATATTACTCTTTAGATTATATATTTGATATTTACACTCTTATAACGGCTCGCCTCGAGGGATTATTATGTAGAGAGAGTAAAAAATTAAAAAAAAGGATGCCCCGAAGGACATCCTAAATATAAAAATTGCAAAACAAAAGTTTTGCGCCGCCTTACTTCGTGTGGTGGAGATCGTTGATAGGTGAATGAGATTTTGAAGATCGTGGAGCAGCTGCCGAAGGAGCGTACTAAAAGTACGTGACTGAGGTAGATGATTCAGGATCTTCGAAATTTCGCCGCCTTACTTCGTGTGGGGGAGATCGTTGATAGGTGGATGAGATTTTGAAGATCGTGGAGCAGCTGCCGAAGGAGCGTACTAAAAGTACGTGACTGAGGTAGATGATTCAGGATCTTCGAAATTTCGCCGCCTTGCAACGATCTCAGATCTCACACCTTACTTGATACGCTCATAATACTCACGTGTACGAGTATCGACACGAATCTTGTCACCTGTGTTGATGAATAGAGGCACACGAACTGTTGCGTTAGTGTTGACAGTCGCTGGCTTCAACGAGTTGGTTGAGGCTGTGTCGCCCTTCACTCCTGGCTCGGTGTATGTCACCTCCATATCGACGATTGGGGGCAACTCAGCTGAGAGAACCTGCTCCTTCTCGGTATGAAACATAACCTCGACGATCTGTCCATCGGCCATCAAGTCGTAGTTTGTGATCAAATCCTTCTCGATGTTGATCTCCTCGAATGTCTCGGTGTGCATAAAGTGTGCTCCCAAATCATCCTCGTAGGTGAACTGATAGGGGCGACGCTCCACTCGAACGATCTCGATCTTAGATCCTGCTGAGAAGGTGTTGTCGACAACTCTGCCATTCTCCAAATTCTTCAATTTTGTGCGGACGAAAGCTGGGCCCTTACCAGGCTTTACGTGTTGGAACTCAACGATTTGATAGGTCTTGCGATCTAACTCGATACACATACCATTCTTGATTTCAGCTGTTGTAGCCATAACTAAATTTTATTATGTTTAAATTAACGTGAGTTCGAAAATAGGAAAAACTCACTTTTTGTTTATTGTTTGCTTCAATTTTTGTGAGTTCTTCCTATTTTCAAACTCACGCTAAGAGCTTTTTAAGCTCTTTTTATATCTTACCCCACCCCTAAATCCCCTCCCTCTGGGCGGGGACTTGGTCGCTATCGCTCCTCAGCGGAAGAGTTCGAAATAATTTTCGAACTCACGTTAAATTATTATTGTGTTATCTTGGTTTTATTTGGTCGCCTCTGGGGACGACACAATCGGGGCAAAGGTAGTGATTTTTAGTTACTTTTCAACTTTTTTGACCCCCTTTTTATCGCTTACCCTCCCAAGCCTCGACATCGCCACGGCACCCCACAATCGAGACTACACGTCGGCTCACGCTCAGAGCCACCTTTTCGACACTCTCGGCACCCATATAAAAGTTGGGCGAGGCGGGCATCACGATGGCTCCCGACTCGGTAAGTGTGACCATATTACGAAGATGGATCAACGACAAGGGGCTCTCACGAACCACCAAAACGAGCCTACGTCGCTCCTTCATCATCACATCGGCCGCACGAGCGATCAGAGAGTCCGATACCCCCGAGGCGATACGCCCAAGTGTCCCGACGCTGCACGGGGCGATGATCATCGCATCCCACCCTGCGGAGCCGCTGGCCACCGACGAGAACATATCCGAGTTGGGGTACTCCACTACCCTCTCGCCATCGGCCTCTATTAGGCTCTCACCCTCATATTCGACCACCTCTCGGGCCGAGCTGCTATATATCAATGCGATACGGCTAACCCCCTCGTCGGCAAGCAACAAGGAGAGGGTCTGGCGGGCGTAGATCGCTCCGCTGGCGGCTGTTATGGCGAGGATTATCTTCATCTTTTAAAGTTCGATTTTGTCGCACTTAAGCCCCAACTCCTTGATCTTCTCGAGGGTGCGAGGCAGAGCATAGCTCATATTGCGAAACGACTTCTCGCTATCGTGAAAGACGATGATCGACCCTGCCTCCAAATACTTCACGACATTGTTGAGGCACCCCTTGGGGCTCACCTTGTTGGAGTAGTCACGTGATAGGACATTCCACATCACCAATTTGTAGCTTCGCCCCAAAAATCGAGCCTGCGACGGGGTGATTCGGGCATAGGGGGGGCGAAATAGGTTGCTCTGGATTAGCGAGGCGGCGAAGTTCACATCCTCCACATACCGCTCGAGGCTCATCTTCCACCCCTTTTGGTGGGAGTAGGTGTGATTTCCTACGGCGTGGCCTCGGTCGACGATGCGTTTATAGAGCTCGGGGTACATCTCGACATTGCGGCCCAAGAGAAAAAATGTCGCTTTGGCATCGTACTTGTCGAGTGTAGCGAGGATCCACTCCGTGATTCCTGGTGTTGGCCCATCGTCGAAGGTGAGGTAGATCGACTCTTTGCTGTCGATCTCCCAGATCAAATCCGACATCAGGCGGCGTAGGAATTTTGGGGCGGTTATTCGCATTGTTATTATTGCATTTTTATTTCACAAAAGTAGTCATTAAAGAAAAAAAAACAATACATTTGCGTTATGAATATCTCATTTGAGCCAAAAGAGGTATAAATTTCACAAGATTAAACATTTAAGAGAATAAGCTATATGAAAAGAGTTCAGAGAGTTGGGATGGCCATAATTGCGGCCATAGCCCTAATTGGGTGCGACGCCCTCCACACCGCCGCCGACACAAAGCTAACAGCTCAGGGATCGCCCTACGAGCTAATCGTGGTGAGCGACCAAGCGCAGTGGGATGGCGAGTTGGGCGAGACGATGCGTGATGTATTCACCGCCTCGATCCCCTACCTCCAGCAGACCGAGCCTCTTTTCGATGTGTTGCGTGTCACAGAGCGAGGATTCAACAACTTGGTGACTCGCCACCGCAACATCTTCAAGACCGAGGTTCTCCCTACCCTCGACTCGACATCGGTGGTTGTGCAATATGACCTAAACGCCGCACCTCAGATCGTGATGACCTTGAGGGGCCCCAGCGAGGAGTCGTTGAACGAATATTTGAGCGAGAATAGCGGAATGGTGGTGCGTGCCCTCGAGATGGCGGAGCGTGATCGTATGATTAGCTATGCTCAGAAGTTCGGAGCCACAAATGTCGAGAGTCTCATCCGCAAGAAGTTCGGATTCGATATGAAGGTCCCCAAGGGCTATACTGTTCGCAACGAGGGGGCCGATTTCTTGTGGTTCTCCTATGAGTACCCCACAGCGAGCCAAGGTGTGCTCATCTACTCATATCCCGCCACCGAGGGGACACTCTCACTCACTCAAGAGAGGTTGTGGCAGGCTCGCAACGCCTACACATCATATATCCCTGGGCCATCGGAGGGTTCATATATGACCACCTACAACGACTATGAGCCTGAGTATCGCTTCTTCTCGCTCGAGGGTCGCCACTGGGCCGAGCTCCGTGGTTTGTGGAATGTTGCGGGCGACTATATGGGCGGACCATTCGTCAGCTACTCTACAATCGACGAGGCTACGAATATGGTTATCACCATCGACTGCTATGTATTCTCGCCAAAGTTGGGCAAGCGTAACTTCATCCGTGGTGTCGAGAATTTGATCTATAATGTCTCTTTTCCTGCAAAAGCGGAGTAAAAAAGAGGGGAGAGGGCAATAAAATCGCCTCTTCAGACGTATATATAACCTAAAGGGTGAGGAACACAAGAGTGGCACATCATTTGCAACACTTAGTTTACAGAGCCGAGCAATCGGTTAGGTTTCTTCATTTATTTAAGTTTGGGTTAGTAGTTTTGAGAGAGCAATTCTCTCAGGGGCGAGGGGCAGTCGGGAGACTCCCCCTCGGTTTTTTTTTTGCAGTCTTGCGAGTGTGCTGGGGCTTTCTGAGTCTAAACTGAGACTTAACTGGGTCGGCCACCAGACCCAGAAAGACCCAGAAAGACCCAGAAAGACCCAGAAAGACCCAGAAAGACTCAGTAAAGTCTCAGAAAAAAGTCTCAGAAAATTTGCCAACCCAAAAAAAAGTAGTAACTTTGTGGCCGCAAATCAGGTGGTTATGGGGTCTGCTCGCCTTAGGGCAAGGGCAAGATTGAGTGCCATCGGTGGTAATAACAAAACAATAAAAAAAAGAAAAAATGAAGACTATTCAGATTTCAGCCGTATCTCGTGCAGAGTTCGGAAAGAAGGCTACAAAGGCAGTTCGTCGTGAGGGTTTGGTACCTTGCGTAGTTTATGGTGGAGGCGATGCAGTTGCCTTCTCGGTTGAGGCTAAGGAGCTTAAGCAGCTTATCTACACCCCAAACTCATACATCGTTGAGCTTAGCATCGACGGTAAGGTTGAGAAGGCCGTACTTCGTGACGTGCAGTTCCACCCAATCCGTGAGCAGATCCTCCACATCGACTTCTTCCGTGTGATCGAGGATAAGCCAGTTTCAATCGCCGTTCCAGTTCGTTTGGAGGGTACCGCTGCCGGTGTGAAGATCGGAGGTAAGTTGGCGTTGTCGGCTCGTAAGCTTGTTGTTAGCGCAATGGAGGCAAACCTTCCAGATGAGATCGTGATCGACGTTACATCGCTTGAGCTTGGTAAGACAATCTTCGTTGGTGACCTCAACGTTGAGAATGTGAAGTTCGTAACTCCAGCTACTACTGCGGTTTGTGCGGTTCGTGTAACTCGTGCTACTCGTTCTGCTCAGAACGCTCAGCAGTAATCGCGAGAGAGAACATAATATATAGGTATAATTTCCTATGAAATATCTTGTTGTTGGATTGGGAAACATCGGGGCAGAGTATGCCCAGACTCGACACAACATCGGATTCAAAGTGTTGGACGCCTTAACTGAGGCGTCCAACATCTCTTTTGGGACGGGTAGGTATGGCGACACAGCCGAGCTCCGTCACAAAGGGCGCTCCATCACACTCCTTAAACCCTCGACATATATGAATCTGTCGGGCAAGGCGGTGAGGTATTGGATGGAGGTGCTGAAGATTCCGATCGAGAACATCCTAATCATATCGGACGATATAGCACTCCCATTCGGAACAATCAGAATCCGCACAAAGGGGAGCCACGGAGGGCACAATGGCTTGCGTAACATCATCGAGTTGTTGGGCACCGACAAATATGCAAGGATCCGCTTCGGCGTGGGAAGTGAGTTCTCGACGGGCCATCAGGTCGACTATGTGTTGGGCGAGTGGGGCGACGAGGAGAGCGCAAAGCTGGGCGAGAGGTGCGAGATGGTGGGTAAGGCGATTTTGAGCTTTACGACCGCTGGGATTGCACAGACAATGAATAATTTCAACAATAAGTAGTTATTTTAGCTCAAAAAATTTGTGCATAACATTTTTTTACTCTACATTTGCATAAACAATGAATTTTATATGGCAAACAACTATTATAGCAACTACTTTTTTTACTTCTTTTTTAGCGAAAGGGGCGGGAGAGTATATGCGTAATCGTTGAGACCACGAGTGTATAGAATCCCGCCTTTATGAGGTGGGATTTTTTATTTAGAATACAAAAGAGATAGATGAAAAGAGTAGCAATTCAGGGTATCGCAGGAAGCTATCACGAGCAGGCTGCAAGGGCATATTTCGAGAGCAACGACGTTGAGATCGTCGCCTGCAAATCGTTCCCCAAGCTCTTCGAGACATTGAAGAGTGACCCCGAGAAGGTGGGCGTGATGGCCATCGAGAATACCATAGCTGGGGCCCTGCTCCAGAACCACGAGCTGCTTCGTGAGAGCGATATGCAGATTGTGGGTGAGTACAAACTCCGCATCGAGCATATGGTCGCAGCCCTGCCCAACACAAAGTTGGAGCAGATCAAGGAGGTCAACTCCCACCCGATCGCCTTGATGCAGTGCCAGAGCTGGCTGCTCCAGAGAGCCGATGTGAAGGTGGTAGAGAAGGATGACACCGCATCGAGCGCCAAGCTAATCGCCGAGCAGAGGTTGGAGGGTCACGCCGCAATATGTGGTGAGTTGGCAGCCGAGCTCTATGGGTTGGAGATCTTGGCCCGAGGCGTGGAGACCAACAAGCGCAACTTCACAAGGTTCTTGGTCTTGGCCCAAGGCGAGAATGCCCTTGCGATGGTCGATAGGGAGAGAATCAACAAGGCCTCGATAGTATTTACACTGGCCCACTCGTCGGGAGCCCTCTCGAAGGTGCTCACAATCCTCTCGTTCTACGATCTGAACCTCACGAAGATACAGTCGATGCCGCTCATAGGTCGTGAGTGGGAGTATCAGTTCTATCTCGACCTTGCGTTTACCGACTACGAGAGGTACAAACAGGCAATTGATGCGGTGAGACCGCTAACAAATTATATTAAAAATCTTGGCGAATATGTCAGCTACGAAGTTACAGAGTAAGAAGAGTTTTAGACCAGCGGAGAGGATTGAGAGGGTGAGTGAATATTACTTCTCGAAAAAACTTCGTGAGATCGCTCAGCTCAACGCTGAGGGTCAGGATATCATCTCGTTGGGTATTGGTGGGCCCGATCGTCCGCCCCACGAGAGCGTTGTGGAGAGGCTATGCGATGAGAGTAGAGTCTCGTCGAACCACTCATATCAGTCCTACGTCGGAATACCCCAGATGAGAGAGGCGATGGCGAAGTGGTATGGCGAAAGGTATGGCGTGGAGCTTGACCCTACGAAGGAGATCCTCCCACTGATAGGGTCGAAGGAGGGAATTATGCACATCTCGATGGCCTTCCTAAATGTTGGCGACGGGGTGTTGGTACCAAACCCTGGCTACCCCACTTATAGCGCCGTTAGCCGCTTGGTGCAGGCCGAAGTCTACACCTATGAGCTCGACCCCGAGAGGGGATGGATGCCAGACTTCGAGGCGTTGGAGAGGATGCCGCTCGACAAGATCAAGTTGATGTGGGTGAACTACCCCAATATGCCAACGGGGACTAATGCCACCCGTGAAGTGAACGAGAAGTTGGTAGATTTCGCCCGTCGCCACTCGATCGTGGTGGTTTGCGACAACCCATATAGTATGATCTTGAACCCCAATCCAATGTCGATTTTGGAGGTCGAGGGGGCGAGAGAGTGCTGCATCGAGCTCAATTCGTTGAGCAAGAGCCTCAATATGGCGGGTTGGCGTATTGGAATGTTGTCGACAAATGCTACCTTTGTGGAGTGGATCTTGAGGGTCAAGAGCAATATCGACTCGGGAATGTTCAAGCCGTTGCAGTTGGCCGCTGTCGAAGCTCTATCGCTGGGCGATGAGTGGTATCGTGAGCTCAACGAGATCTATGCCCAGAGGCGAGTGGTCGCCTCGAAGATTATGAAGAGAATCGACTGCCGCTACGACGAGAGTCAAGTGGGGCTATTCCTCTGGGGTCGCATCCCCGACGACGAGAGGTCAGCCGAGGCGTTGTGTGATAGGCTGCTCGTCGAGGCGAGGGTCTTCATCACCCCAGGCTTTATCTTCGGCTCGCAGGGAGAGCGATACGTTCGCCTCTCGCTCTGCACCGAGATTGATAGGATGGAGGAGGCCTTGGCGAGGATCGAGGCTTGCCCTTTTTGGGGAGATAAGTAAGTAGTAAATTGAAGTAATTTAGATAAAAAAATAATAAGCAAAAAATGAAAGATTTAAATCCAATTCTATTCCCTGAGATCGAGGCAACTCGCCCACAGATTATCTCGGGTCCTTGTAGCGCCGAGACTGAGGGTCAGGTGCTTAGCACTGCTAAGATGTTGTCGGAGGCTGGCGTGAAGATTTTCCGTGCTGGTATCTGGAAGCCTCGCACCAAGCCAGGTGGATTCGAGGGCATCGGCAAGGAGGGTTTGCAGTGGTTGCGCCGTGTTAAGCAGGAGACTGGTATGCTCACCGCTACCGAGGTCGCTACGGCCGAGCACGTATATCAGGCGCTCAAGGCTGGGGTCGATGTGTTGTGGGTAGGTGCCCGCACAACGGCCAACCCATTTGCTGTTCAGGAGGTTGCCGACGCATTGCGTGGAGCCGACGTCCCTGTGCTTGTCAAGAACCCCGTGAGTCCCGATTTGGAGCTCTGGATCGGTGGTATGCAGCGCATCTACAACGCTGGAATCACCCGTTTGGGAGCCATCCACCGTGGATTCTCGACCTACGACAAGACCATCTACCGCAACCAGCCTCAGTGGGCTATTCCGATCGAGTTGCGTCGTAGGATGCCCGAGCTTCCGATCTTCTGCGACCCAAGTCACATCGGTGGTGAGCGCAACTTGATCCAGCCACTCTCTCAGCAGGCGATGGACCTCGGCTTCAACGGCCTTATCATCGAGTCACACTGCAACCCTTGCGAGGCTTGGAGCGATGCCTCTCAGCAGGTGACACCCGACTCTTTGAAGGAGATCATCTCGAATTTGGTGATCCGTGAGGGTAAGATCTCGACTGAGGATTTGAGCGACCTACGTCAGCAGATCGACGAGTTGGATAGCCAGATGTTGGACCTTTTGAGCAAGCGTATGAGGGTGTCTCGCGAGATCGGAACATATAAGAGGGAGCACAATATGCCTGTTCTTCAGACTGGCCGCTACGAGGAGATCCTCGATCGTAGGTCGGGCGATGCCGCTCAGATGGATATCGACGTTAAGTTCGTAAAGACGATCTTGAAGGCGATCCACGAGGAGTCTGTTCAGCAGCAGATCCGCATCCTTAATCAGTAATTTCACACAATCTCTACGACTATGATTACTCAATCGGAGGTAAACAATATTTTAGAGCAGATGAAGCAGATCTCACGGGGCAATGAGCGCCGTGAGGTCTACGCACTCTGCCTCTCGGCACTCGATCTGACGACCCTCTCGCCCTGCGATACGGAGCAGAGCGTGAAGGCGTTTGCTCAGCGTGCGGTGGCCTTTTATGGCGACTATCCCGAGTTGGAGAATGTCGCTTCGTTGTGTGTCCACCCCTGCTTTGTCGAGGCGGTTGGCTTGGTTGTCGATGGCACACCTATGCGCATCACGAGTGTGGCTGGTGGCTTCCCTGCATCGCAGACCTTCTTGGAGGTCAAGGCCTTAGAGGTGGCTATGGCGATCGAGAGCGGAGCCGACGAGGTCGACATCGTGATCGCTGTGGGCAAGATTCAAGAGGGGCTCTACGACGATGCGGCGAGCGAGATCGAACTGCTTCGTGAGGAGTCGGGCGATGCGGTGTTGAAGGTGATCCTCGAGACGGGAGAGCTCAAAACCACGGAGCTAATCTACGATGGCTCGATGGTGGCTATGCACGCTGGGGCCGACTTCATCAAGACATCGACGGGCAAGGTGGCCATCTCGGCTACCCCCGAGGCTGTGATTGTGATGTGTCGAGCTATTGCCGACTACTACAAGGAGAGTGGCACTCGTGTTGGTATCAAGGTTGCTGGTGGCGTTCGAACTGCCGAGGATGCTGCCCTTTACTACACTATTGTCGAGCAGATCTTGGGGGCGGAGTGGCTTACTCCCGAGCTCTTTAGGATCGGGGCTTCGGCTGCTGCTAATACTTTGCTTTCGGCTGTTGTTGGCGAGGAGGTTTCGCACTTTTAGGCTTCTTTCTGGGGCTTTTTTTGCTGGGTCTTTCTGAGTCCTAACTGGGACTTTACTGGGTCGGTTGACTCAGTGAAGTCTCAGTTAGGACTCAGAAAGACTCAGTTTTTTGGGGGCTATCGGCCGCCACCGCCGCCCATTCCGCCGCCGCCCATTCCGCCACGGCCTCCGCCGCCGCCCATTCCGCCGCCCATTCCGCCACCCATATCCATACCGCCTTGGCGGTTCTGGCGACGTGTCTCCTGATTTCCGAAGGAGCGGAGGTTATAGATCAGCTGGAACGAGAAGTAACGGCCCAAAATCGAGCTGGTACTATTCTGTGAGTAGGTTGATGTAAAGCTACGGCTAAATGAAGTGCTCTGATCCAACAGGTCATAGGCTCCCACATTGATCTCACCTCGCTTATTCTTAAATACCTTGTGGCCGATGTAGGCATTGATCAAGATGTAGCTCTCGTCGTAGCTGTCGGTGAGTCCCCAATACTTCTTGTAGGCGGTGTTAGCCGTGAAGGTAAATCCACCCAAAAAGACAAACTTCATCGTTGCCGAGGCTGTCTGGTTCATATACTTGTTGTTGGTCGACTCCGACGCTGAGGTCGACGAGGCGTTTGTAGCATCGGTGTAGTCGCCCGACCACGAGAGGGTGAAGTCGACATTCTCGGAGATGTTACTTCCCAGAGTCGCACCTGCTCGATACGAGATCATATCGGTGCTGATCTTCTCGCCACCCACAATCGGGTTGCCCATAGTGTCGCCAAACGAACCACCATAGATACTTGGCGAGACTGAGTAGTTGACCGCCGCATTGACATTGAAGTTACTACTTAGGAACTTAATGGGGAATCCATAGGTGAAGTTGGCCGAGGTCCTCCAGCTACCATCGAGATTGACCGCCATTCGATAGGTGTTCACCTCGTCGTAGAGCACCGTGCCGACATAGAATGGATCGGGGTTGAGGATGGTATGCTGCACAATATCGTTGCTGGTCATCTGACCCGACACCGAGAACATCACGGTGCTTCCCTTCGTGAGGTTCGAGTGGATATACCTCGCCGTCACACGGTTGGTGTAGCTCTGCTCGAGATCCATATTTCCCGCTGTTATCGAGGTGTCGCTGGTGGTGTTGTCGAGGAAGTTGCTCACCGAGGGGCTATCGGTCGACGATGAGTAGTTCACTCGCAGGGTGTTCTGTGAGTTGAAGTAGACATTACCCACCAGAGAATGGGTGAAATTCTTGTAGTGCTGATGGATGTTATACTCATCATCCTCGGTCGCCCCTGCGATACGCTTGATGGTGAGGTTGTCGAGCGAGGCATCTTGATAGTTGGTGCCCACAGTGAGCTTCACCTTCTTGCCTATGATCCTCAAGCTTGGCCCTATGCTATGGGTTACGTAGGTTGTCGAGGCGTAGTTCTTCGAGTTGAGCGTAGCATCGTCGTCGACAATGAAGTCATAGTCGGTGTCGTAGGTGTTCTGGTCCGACTCCTGCACTCGACGCGATACCTTATAGCCCACACTCACCGAGATCTTCTTGGTGATGGGCTCTACGTAGGTGACTCCTCCCGACAAGCTCTTGTTGTGAGTTGGGCTATTCGAGGCACGATATACTGTGTCGGAGTCGTTGTAGTTGGGGTAGTTCGGGTCGGTCGTGTTACTTGCGTCACGTGTCGACTCATCGACCGAGTAGCTACCGTTGAAGGCGATGTTTCGGCCATTGGCGCTGATCTTGTAGCGGTAGTTGGCGCTGATTCCTGCGCTATATCCTTCCATATCCGAAACCCTCGCACTTCCATAGATCTGCTCTCCATTCTCGTCGTAGCGCACACTTGTCTCTGGGTCTCCGAAGCGCACTCCTTCGGTGTAGGCCGTTGGGGTGTTGCCCTGAAAGCTCAACGATGGGCGGATCATCAACTCCTGATTGTCGCTGATGTCCCAGTTGAATTTACCTGTGAAGCGATGGTTTAGGTTGGTCGACGATGAGACTTGGGTCTGATAGAGTGAGTCGATCTCGGAGCTTGCATCTCCATCGTACCACCTCACAATATCTTGGGTGTTGTCACTCTCGTTGTGGTTGAACGAGTAGCTTGCCTGCACCTCGAACTTATCATTCTCGCCATACACATCCGAGAAGTTGAGACCCACCGAGTTGACCGATCCCACACCGCCACGCTTGCGGCTATTGCTATCGTCGCCCGTATCCATAATATCGTCGAACGAGAAGTTCTGTTGGTTGAGGTTGTTGACCGTACCCGTTGCGGTGAGGCGGCTGGTACCCTTAAACCAGTTTACACTTCCTCCAGCTAAGTATTTGTAGTTCGAGGTCTCCTCGGTGGCCTCGGGCTCGTAGCCGCCTCCTGCGTAGACCTTACCGAAGATTCCCTCCCTCATACTTGGTTTGGTGACGATGTTGATCGCCTTGGTGCTGTTACCATCGTCGATGCCCGAGAACTCCGCCGCATCGGATAGCTTGTCGTAGACCTCGATAAACTCGACCATCTCGGCAGGGAGTGTCTTGATAGCTGCCGCCACATCGCTGCCGAAGAACTCACGTCCATCGACATAGATCTTTGTCACCTGCTCACCCTGAGCCGTCACCTCGCCATCGTCGACGGTCACACCAGGTAGCTTCATCAACAGCCCCTCGACATCGGCATCGGCCGCCACCTGAAACGCTGCGGCGTTATAGATCAGACTATCACCATTCTGTGAGGCCCTCATCGCCTTGATCTCCTTCACCACTGTTCCCACGTCGATAGATGACATCTTCATCAGAATATCATCCATCTTCACCTTGCTCTTGTCGATCGTCACCTCCTTGATCTCATCCTCGAAACCTAAGAAGGTCGCCACGATGGTGTAGTCGCCATAGGGCAGCGAGGGGATCAGCAGCTTACCCAACGCATTGGTGGGATAGTAGACCGTCGCTTCGGGGTCCGACTTTGGGGTGATCTCGATAACGGCCCCCACCACCGCAAGGGCTGTGTTCTCGCTCTCGACAACCTTCAACTCCAACGAGCCTTTGCTCTTGGAGGTGGTTTTTGTGGCTGTGCTCTGGGCCGCTGCTGGGGTTACGATTGCCGCTAAGAGCAGCATAATTGGTGTAAACAGTAGTAGAAGTTTTCTCATAAGGGTATATTATTTTTTTCTTTTCTTTCTCGTGAGATCGTTGATAGGTAGATGATTTAGGATCTTTGAAATTTCGCCGCCTTGCAACGATCTCTTAGACCTTGCCGCCAAATACTCTCAGATTATAAATGAATTGCAACGACACATAGCGCCCCAACGTCAAGTTGGTATAGTTCTGTGTATAGGTTGAGTTCACCCAGTGGTTATATGATGTATTTTGGTTGAAGATATCGTAAATTCCTAAGTTCACCTCGCCTCGCTTGTTGCGCAACACCTTGCGGCCGATATATGCGTTGCAGAGGATATAGTCGTAGTCGTAGTTATCCGAGATGCCGACATATTGGCGATAGGCGACACTTCCCGTGAAGGTGAATCCCCCACCAAATACAAACTTCATCATTGCCGAGGCGGTCTGGTTCAGTGAGATGTTCTTTGTGGTAACATCGTTCGAGGCCGAGTAGTTCTCAGCATCGCTATAACTTCCCGACCACGAGAGGGTGAAGTCGACATTCTCCGATATGTTACTTCCCAACGTGGCACCTGCACGATAGGTGATCTGGTCGGTGGTGGTCTCCACTCCGCCAGTGGTCACGCCCATCTCGACCACCTCGCCACCCGAGATGGTTGGGGTCACGCTATACCTCACGCTGGCGTTGAGGTTGAGGTTACTCTTCAGGAAGTCGACGGGAAAGCCATAGGTAAAGTTAGACGAAACGACCCAGTTGTGGTCCAAATTGACCCACGACTTATATTGCTGCACCTCGTCATAGAGCTCTCCATCGACCATAAATGGCTCGGGATAGAGGATCGTGTGGGCCGAGATTTGGTTGTTGCTATGGGTTCCTGTCGTCGAGAACATCACCGAGCTGCCTCGCTCCGAATTGGTGTGGATATACCTCACTGTCACCCTATTGGTGTAGGTTGGCTCCAGATCGGGGTTT
The DNA here is from genome assembly GCA_047178625.1 of Rikenellaceae bacterium. Lineage (GTDB taxonomy): Bacteria > Bacteroidota > Bacteroidia > Bacteroidales > Rikenellaceae > Alistipes. The sequence continues at coordinate 39,535 of JBCQTJ010000003.1, read as the reverse complement.
CCCGCTGTGACATAGGTGCTGCTCGATGTATCGTCGACAAAGCGGCTCACCGAGGGGTTGCTTGTCGAGGAGTTGGCGTAGATTCTGAGCGTATTACTTGGGTTGAACTTAAACTTTGCATTCAGGGTGTATACCAAGTTGTTATACCGCTTATCGAAGTCCTGAACGGTATCGCCGCTGGCACTGCTACTTCTCTTTCGGCTCTCGCTATCCAGCGATGTTATCTGATAGAATAGACCTGTCGAGATGTAGATCTTGCCGCCAAATCGCAGAGCCGCACCAGGACCCATCTTGTGGGTCTGGGTGCTGCTCGATGCGTAATTTCGGTTCCACACATCGTCTATATCCACCACCACGAAGTCGTTCTCGGTGTCGTAGGTATCTTTGTCGCTCTCCTGATATTTGAGAGTCTCCCAAAAGTTTGCCGTAAGTGTCACCTTGTCGCTCACCTTCTCGGAGAAGATTGTCGAGAGGTTTGCCGACTCGTTGAGCGATGGGGTTATTGCATAGCGGAATGTTGTGTCGCTATCGTAGACATTTGGGTAGTTTGGGTCGGTGGTGGTCTTTACCTCGCTCTCATACTCGCTCTTCGAGAGCGCTGCCGAGAGGGTGAGAACACGCCCTGCCTTGGCGAAGCGGTAGCGATAGTTTAGGTTTAGCCCCGCTATATATCCCGAGTAGTGTGAATCTTTGCTGTTGCCATATCGCTGAACTCCCTCCTCGTCATAGTTCGAGTTCGAGGTGTCGTAGCGCCACCCCTCAACGCTCTGGAAGGGGTCCGAGTTTTGGTAGCTCAGCGTTGGGCGGATCAAGAGCCTGCTTCGCTTGCTCATCTGATACTCGATGCGCCCTGTGAAGCGTAGGTTCAGATTGTCGTTGACCGAGGTGGTGTGTTGGTGCAGAGAGTCGACCGAAGTGCTTGCGAACTCGTTGTACCACCTCACAATATTTTGGTAGTTGTCGGTGACAGTCTTATTGACAAAGAGACTTCCCTGCACCTTCAACTTATCATCCTTGCCATAGACATCGGTGAAGTTGATTCCTGTGGCGTTGACATCGGCCGTACCAGGGAGCGAGCGGACTGTGAAATCGCCCGTGTCGCTATCCTCGCTCGACCCCACAAAGTCGTCGAATGTGAAGTTCTGTTGGTTGAGGTTGTTGGCCAACCCCACGAGGGTGATTCGGCTCGTCCCCTTAAATAGGTTGAGACTTCCACCACCCAGATACTTCGCCTTGTCGATATCTTGATCGGGGTTAGGCTCGTAACCTCCTCCTGCATAGAGCTTTCCGAAGATTCCCTCCCTCATACCAGGTTTTGTTACGATATTGATCGCCTTGACACTATTTCCATCATCGACCCCCGAATACTCCGCCTCATCGGAGAGTTTGTCGTAGACCTCGATCTTGTCGACCACCTCGGCAGGTAGCGACTTTATGGCGGCGTTTACATCGCCACCGAAGAACTCACGGCCATCGACATAGACCTTCTGAACGGTCTCGCCTTGGGCTGTCACCTCGCCATCCTCGATCGAGATACCAGGCATCTTTTGGAGCAGGCCGCTCACATCAGCATCCTCTGAGACCTTATATGAGCTGGCGTTATAGCGCAAGCTGTCACCCGATTGTGAGGCCCTCATCTTCACCTCCTTGACCACAGCATCCATCATCACCGACGACTCGCTTAAGTAGATTGTCGGCAAGCGCAACGCAGGGACATAGAGGTCGAAGGTGGTGTTATAGTTCTCGTAACCCAGATATGTGACATCAATTTTGTAGCGACCATAGAACAACACAGGGACACTGATCTTACCCTCGACATCGGTCGAGAGGTAGATCTGACTCTCGGGGCTCTCCATAGGGACCAGCTCGACGATGGCCCCAATGATGGGACGCACCTCCGAAGTGCCACTCTCGACGATCTGAATCTCGAGAGAGCCTCTTCCATCGGTTCCCCTTGCGGCCTGAGTTGTGTTATGTGTTGTCAGAAAAAACATTATTAATGCTAATAGTTGTAAAATCCTCTTCATTTTGGTTAGTTGCTTTGGTTGGTGTTTGGTTTGGTGTTGCTTTTTTTCGAGGGGAGCTATTGGTTATTTAGCCCCCTCGTCGTCGTACCAGCTTGCGTAGAGGGTGTAATCTCTCGCAATTCTGAGGATTATCTCCTCCCTCTGTTCGGGTTTGACCTCTCTGATTCGCTTCGCTGGGACCCCTGCATAGAGGCTATTGGGCTCCAACTTCGAATTTGAGAGTACCAACGCATTGGCTGCGATGATACATCCCGACGCCACTACCGCATTGTCGAGGATGGTTGACCCCATTCCAATTAGGCAGTTATCCTCGATTACGGCTCCGTGGATCGTCACATTGTGACCCACCGAGACATCGTTGCCAAGGATCGCTTGCGAAGGTGTCTTTGATCCATCGTAGAGGGTGTGAATCACCGTTCCATCTTGGATATTGGTCCTATCCCCTATTCGAATCGAGTTTACGTCGCCTCTGAGCACGGTGTTATACCAGATCGACGAATCTCGTCCGATGGTGACATCGCCGATCACTACGGCTGTCTCCGCTAAAAATGTGTTATCTCCTACTATTGGGCTCTTGCCCCTTACCTCTCTTATTAGTGCCATCTTTCTCTCTCGTTTAGTTAGTTGTTGGTTGTGTTCTCCGCTTCGTGTTCCTCGGCTTTGGCTTCGCACCATAGCCCCTCCATCTCGTCCAAACTCATCTCCGATAGGGATTTGCCCTTTCTCTCGGCCGCCAGCTCCATCGAGCTAAAGCGTGAGATGAATTTGCAGTTGGTCCTCTCGAGGGCCGCCTCTGGGTCGACTCGGTAGAGCCGTGCCGCATTCACAAGCGCAAAGAATAGATCTCCAAATTCGCCCTCCAAGGCTCGCTGATCTCCACTCTCGATCTCGGCCGCTACCTCCAAAATCTCCTCTCTCACCTTCTCCCACACATCCTCTTTTCGCTGCCAATCGAAACCCGTAGCTGCCGCCTTGGCCCCGATTCTCACCGCCTTCATCATCGCTGGCAGGGCGGTGGGGACCCCTCCGAGGGTTCCGCTCTTTCGCTTTTTCTTCTTCAGCTTCAGCGCCTCCCAATTCCGCTTCACCTCGTCGGTGCTATTGGCCTCTACATCGCCATAGATGTGGGGGTGACGATACTCCAACTTGTCGCACAGGTCGTTAATGACCCCATCTAACTCGAAGGCCCCAGTCTCGCTGGCCATCTCACAGTAGAATACAACATGGAGAAGCAGGTCTCCCAACTCCTCCTTTATGGCGGTCATATCGGTCCTATCTATCGCCTCGGTGAGCTCATAGGTCTCCTCGATGGTGGCACCTCGCAACGACTCGAAGGTCTGCTCCCTATCCCACGGGCACCTCTCACGAAGTTCGCCCATCATCTTAACTAAACGTTCAATAGCCTCTCGGCTTCTCTCAATATTCACCTCTTCACTCCTTTCTTATTAGAACTATGTTTACTCAAAAAGTTAAATCTCATTTCACATTTTATTTTGGCACCAACCTTGCACCCTCTCTTAATCAGTGGCAGGGTCGGGGCTCGACTCCTCAAGGATGCCTATCTCCTTGAGCTGTTTTTGATGTTGTTTTACACATCTTATCTATCTATTTCTGTTTGCACCAATGAGCCCTTTCGACCCTGCCACCATTTTTTTCCTACCCTCGAAAGGTAAAAAAACGAGCCATCAAGTAGCTATAAAGAGCAACACTCACCGAACACAACACCTTAGCAGGGGTAGCCCACACCCCCACAACCTCGACCAAAGTCTTTAACACAGCGTAGCTCAGTGCAATAGAGCCAACAACAGTGAGGGCGTAACGCACCATCTGCCACCCCACAGGGCGCTCCGCAACCCGAAAGGCGACATAGCGATTGAGCCAAAAACCCGTGAGGAAGGTGATGGGAAAGACCAACACCAACGAGGCCACGTGGGGCGAGATGACCACCCCACTGACGGGGATAAACTGCTCGGCCACAACGTAGTGGTATATAATATAGTATAGCGAGGCGTCGAGCACAATATAGTTCAACACCCCACAGACAAAATAGCGGATGCTCTCCGCCCCTATCCATCTCGCCAAAATTGGCAAACAAAGAGGGTCAATCAGACGTGACAGCAACCCTGCAACCCTCCAATTGACCCTTTCAACTCTCTCTCTCATTCTCCTTCTCTCCACTTTGGATCTATCTCTCTCAATTTCGTTGCTGATCAAATATCCACGTCGTTGTGTAATATTTCGAGGCTACGTCGTTGATGAATTGGCTACACTCCTTCACCCAATTGCTCTCGAAGATAACCACCATATAACTATCGCCTCGCTCGTAGAGCGTTGGGGTTACATCTACCCCCTTCACCCGATACTCGATATCCAGCGCCATTCGCCCTGCGTTGATCTGCGATGAGTAGACTCCACATACTACCTTGAACCTCTTTGGCTCCTCGGTGGCCCTCTCTGTGGCCCTTTGGAGTGCATCTACCACCCTCTCTCGCTCGGCGTAGCGTGCCTTCGATACTATCTTGTTGGCTGGCTGGGCCTTTGGCTCTGCTTGCTCCTGCTTTGGCTGCTCCTGCTTTGGCTCCTCTATCGGGGCTACTGGGCGCTGCTCCGATAGCTCGGGTAGGGTTTGTGGAGTTTGTGCTGTCTCCTGCTCTGCCACTACCTCTTTTGTCGCTGTTTTTAATAGGCCACTTATTGCCACACCTATCACTGCTATTGCTGCTATTGTGGCTGCTACTCCCCATATTGGGCTCTTTTTCTTCTCCTTTTTTGGGGCCTTTTTCTTTTTTTGTTTTTGGGGTTCCTTTTTGGCTTTTTGGGATTCTGGGGCTTTCTGAGTCTTGCTGGGACTTGCTGGGGCCTTTGGCTCTACTTTTGGCTTTGGGTTTAGCTTTTCCTCTAACTCGGAACTTACTTTGAATTGGTTCTCCGCTACCATCGCTATGCCATCTATCTCAAAGACATCGCCTACCTTGACCTGCTCCATCCACCTATTATAGACCGTGAGGGCCTGCTCCTCGGTGCAGTTTCCTCGCTGAGCAATCACACTCACAAGCGAGCGTGATTTACCTCTCTTCTCCTTGGAGTGGCTAAAACTTTTCGACTTCGTATCACCGCCCTCGATCTTGATCTCGCCGATCTCGGGGAGGTAAACCCCTCCCTCCTTGAAGATCACATTGGTGATTAGCTTTCGTATCTCGCCCAAAAGGCGTACATTCTTCTCTGCCATCATTATCTGTTTTTTCTGTTTTTCTTCTCTGTTTCGGCTATCTCCTTTGCCGAGACCTCGGGCCTACGCAGCGCACCATAGAGCATCCACGCACCCCACGCCATAAATGGCAACGAGAGGATCTGCCCCATATCGAGCAACATCCCCGACTCGAAATCGACCTGATCAAACTTCACAAACTCGACCACAAAGCGAGAGGTGAAGAGTCCAATCATCGCAACACCAAAGATCAACCCAGGTCTGCGACGTGCCAAGTCGTAGCGGTAGTACATCACCATCGAGATGATAAAGACTATAAGATACAACCCACCCTCATAGATCTGAGTCGGGTGACACCCCATCGGAGCCGCCTCCATCACCCACTTGCGTGAATCGAGGAACCTAAAGGCCCAAGGTAGGTCGGTCGGATAGCCGAAGATCTCGGAGTTGAAGAGGTTGCCCAGACGGATGAGCGCACAGCTAATGCCCACCAAGATTATCAACCTATCGACACTCCACAGCAGCGGCAGCTTATTCTTCCTCGAGAACAACCACACACCCACAACAAGCCCCACGGCCGCACCGTGGCTCGCCATTCCGCCCCCTCGGATCTCGGTGATGATCTCCCACGGGCGCACAAGATATACCTCGGGCTCATAGAAGAGGCAGTGGCCCACCCTCGAGCCGATGATCGTTCCCAAGGTGAAGTAGATGAATGCCGAGTCGACGAGCTTTTCGGATAGGCCCTCCCTCTTACAAAAATCTTCGAATAACTTCGTGCTGACCAAGATCATCAACGCCCACATCAAGCCATAGTAGCGGATCTCCATCCCAAAGAGGGTGAAGGCTACGGGGTCGAAGCTCCAATCTATTGCGAGTAAATTTACCATTCTCTACTATTTTTGATAGTTCTGCATCAACCTTGCGATATACTTTCCGATGATGTCGAACTCGACATTCACAACGCTTCCCACCTCTATGTTGTGGAAGTTGGTGTAGTCATAAGTATATGGAATAATCGAGACCCTAAAGGTCGACTCCGTAGAGTCACACACCGTGAGGCTCACACCGTTCACCGTCACCGAGCCCTTCTCGACTGTGCAGCTCGAGGCCTCTGCTGGGTCATACTCGAAGGTAAAGTTCCAACTTCCAGCCGCATCCTCCTTCTCGATACACTTAGCCGTGAGGTCGACGTGACCTTGGACGATATGGCCATCCAACAGCGCCTCGGGGCGCATCGAACGCTCTAAGTTCACCTCGTCGCCCACGCTCCAAAGTCCGAGGTTGCTCTTCTGCAAGGTCTCCCTCATCGCTGTCACGGTGTAGCGGTCGCCTTCGATGGCCACAACAGTCAAACAGACTCCGTTGTGGGCTATGCTCTGGTCGATCTTTAGCTCAGCGCTTATCTTTGACTCCATCGTGAAGTGCTTGTTGTCTTGATCCTGCTCGATCGCCGCTACTCGTGCGATGCTCTCTACAATTCCTGAAAACATAATTCTCTCTCCTAAATAAAATATTAAATAAATAACTTTTTCTCTCTCTTAACGGCCCCCTTTTAACGGCCCCCTTAATAGCTAATCACCAACTTAGCGACCACTCGATACAAAGCCTCGACGGCCGCCCTCTCGATCTCAACATCGTCGTAGCTCGCACCATTAGCCGCCACCAACCTCAACATCTGTGACTCCGTGGCGGCAACAAGCGGAGCCCTCACACACCTCAGTGTCACAATCGAGGGGCTCACCACAAGGTACTCCTTGCCATAAACAAGCTGCTTGAGCTCGACCATACGCAACACAACCACCGTATTGGGCGGAATAGAGGGCAACATCTGATCACCACGATAGACCATCGCAAAATCGGCCTCGATAGAGGATGGCAGCCTCATCGTCGACGAAGGGATCAAGCTATCTACCGCCGTGATGCTACTCTCCAAGTCGACATCGTAGAAGGGGAGCTCCACACCACACTGCGAGCGTGGGGTGAACATCTCGCCATCGCCCGCCAACAACCACGCCTCGCTAACCTCGGGAAAGGCCTCGACAATCGCCTCAGCCAGTCGCCTCGAGATCTTGTTGTTGCCTCGCTTGATCTGGTATAGGTTCTCGCCATTTTTGAGCCCGATGTGGTGCGCAAAATGGTTGGTGGTCATATTACTCCACCTAATCACCGCCGATAGGCGTTCCCAATATTTTTGCTCACTCTGCTCCATAGCAATTTGTTACTGTAAGATTTTTTTCGCATCTTTGCACTCTCAGTACACTTAGGTTGCGTAGTTCAATGGATAGAATATAAGATTCCGGTTCTTACGATGAAGGTTCGAATCCTTCCGTGACCACACCCATCAAACCACCACTCACAGTAAACTATCGCAAATATAGTAAAATTAGGGTGATATAGCATAAGATTTTCTCTTTTTATCCAATGCTTTTATTCTTTTTTTATCCTATCTTTGTGGGTAGATAAACGTATTTCAATGTCGATAGTCAGAAACACAGAGAGCGACCTCGAATTTGAGGCGAAGATACGCCCCCAAGAGATCGAAGATTTTGCAGGGCAGCGCAAGACGGTGGAGAACCTAAAGATCTTCATCCGAGCCGCTTTGATGCGTGGCGAATCACTCGACCACCTGCTTCTTCACGGCCCCCCAGGGTTGGGCAAAACCACCCTCGCAGGCATCGTGGCCCAAGAGTTGGGCGCCGATATGAAGGTGACTTCGGGCCCCGTGCTCGACAAACCTGGCAACTTAGCGGGGCTACTCACCAGCCTCGACGCTGGCGACATCCTCTTCATCGACGAGATCCACCGCCTGAGCCCCATAGTAGAGGAGTATCTCTACTCGGCAATGGAGGATTACAAGATCGACATCGTGCTCGACAAAGGCCCCTCGGCCCGAACTATTCAGATCGAGCTTAAGCCCTTTACGTTGGTGGGAGCCACGACCCGAAGTGGTCTGTTGACATCGCCCCTGAGGGCCCGTTTCGGGATTCAGTGTCATTTGGAGTATTACGACGCTGAGACCCTCTCACGCATCATCCGCAGGGCTGCCAATATCCTCTCGGTCCCCATCGACGACGATGCAGCGATGGAGATTGCACTCCGTTCGAGGGGCACACCTCGTATCGCCAACGCCCTACTTCGCAGGGTGAGGGACTTTGCGATGGTCAAGGGGGATGGCCGCATCAACCTCGAGATTGCGAAGATCGCCCTCACGGCCCTCAACATCGACTCACGAGGGTTGGACCAGATGGACAACAAGATCTTGGGTGCGATAATAGATAAGTTCAAAGGGGGTCCTGTGGGGCTCAACACCATAGCCACAGCCGTAGGCGAGGATGCCGGCACCATCGAGGAGGTCTACGAGCCATTCCTCATTATGGAGGGATTCTTAAAGCGCACGCCACGGGGTCGTGAGGCCACGGAGCTGGCCTTCCGCCACTTGGGATATGATCTGCCTACCCTCTCGGGGGAGCTGTTTTAACTTGGGTCGTTTCGGCCCCTCAATACGTCATTGCGGCCCCCGACTCGCAATCTCTAATTCTATCCATTACAGAAGATTAGGGATTGCGGCTCGGGGGCCGCAATGACGAACAGTGTAACGTTTGTTAGGGTTCGGCTCTCGGGGCTTACTCCGCACACTCATCGGTTAGGCAGCAAGGCTTGTTCTCCTTGAAGCGAGTCATATAGTTCTCCAACTGCCTCTTGTTCTTCTCGCACATCACGAGCTTACTCTCGATGTCACCACGTGGGGTCGCCTCCAAACGCTCCTTACCGAGGGTGATGAGCTCAACCATTCGCTTATACTTCGCCGCATCGTCACGAACGAGATCCAAGCAGGGGCTCTGCTCTGGCCTATCGAACGAGATCTGAGCCATCAACTTACGATTAAGACTACCGAGATCCTTAAAGCTTGCGAAGTCGAGGCCCGTGAGCTTCTTAACCTCGGCGAACTCCTCGTCGGTTAAGGGGGCACGACCCGCCGCATTGGTGTCAAACGCTGTCTCATAGACTGGGTAGTAGACTCCATTGATATCCATCCACTCATAGAACTTCTTACGCTCCGCATCGTTTAGCTTCACCTTCGGATGCTTTGGATATCTGTTCTCGATCACCTTGGTGAGCTCACTTGGGTGGCTACCCCAAGAGTAGGCCTGCATAGTCTCGGCTCCACCTCCACCAGCTAATGTGAGGCTCTTGTTGACATACAAATTGATATATGCTGCGTTGAAGTATGGATTCAGATCCCTCGCCAACACCAACTTATCCCTGTCGCTCTTGTCGAAGTCGTGGCACTTCATACATCTTTTGTCTATGATAGGCTGGATATGCTCCAAGAATGAGAAGTTTACAGGCTCCTTCTCGGCCCAATCGGCCAACTTCATAGGCTTCTTCTGCAACGCCGTAGGCAACTTCTCACCCATCCTCGGGATCATCAACCTATCCTCGTGGCATCCGATACATCCGTTGGTCTCACCTGCCAACAACGACACTCCACTTCGCATCGACTGTATCATCTTCATATCCTTATCCAACACCTGAAAATAGAGGTGCTTTCCTGCTGGGGCCTCGAAACTTGCCGAGCCATCCTCCGCAACGGGGACCACTCCCAACACCTTCTTAGTCTCGAAGCTGCTCCAGTTGACACCAGGGAACTGAGCACCTTGACCAGTCCACTTCCTATCAGTCCAGCTCTTTTTGGCTGGCGACTCCACAACACGCAACCACTTCACAGAGCCCTTCTCGACACCCTCCATATGGGTACCCTCGTAGACATCTTGAACATAGAATGTTCCGTAATCGAGACTCTCGTCCACTGTCGATGGGATCACCGCAGGCTTGAATGGCGCACGGATAATCATCGGATCGAAGAGACACTTCTTGCCATCCAACAGCTGCTCCTCGTAGCCATCACGATCGACCAAGAAGATCGCTGTGTCGGGGGTATTCTTCCAAGTACCAGGGCCCAACTTATATGATATAGTCCTCGACACCAAGAAGTTATCTTTGTTGATTGGGTAGGGATCCTCATAAGAGTTCTCGACTGGGCGGAAGGCATCCCAGCTCTTCACATCCAAATATTTCCAGCTATTGGTTGGCAACAACGCCACAACAGACTGTGGTCCATCGACACCCTTATCACGGTCGATGATAGCCATCGCTCCCCAAGGGCGATCGTGGCACGAGGTGAAGATACAGACCACCTCCGAGCTACCTGGGATCGCACGTGCGTCGATGATTCCACCTGGTGAGGCCATATTATTTCCGTAGTAGATGGCGTGCTTGGTTCCATCGGGATTGACAACCCACAAACCCTGCGCATCACCGAAGTTACGATCGACATACTCCCACCTATCGTAGATCACACGTCCATCGTTCAACATTGCGGCGTGGCCCTCGAAGAGGGTACTCACACCCACCTGCTTCACATCGGTTCCATCGCCATTCATCCTATAGAGGTTGGCCATAATGTGGCGGTTACACATACAATACTTCGGCTCACGAGTGGAGCTAAACATAATTCCGCCATCGGGCAGATAGAGTGGGTCGATATCCGAAGTTCCATTCGAGAATGTCAACTGCTTAAGATCCGAACCATCAATATTCATCTCATAGATCTGGTAGCCATCCTTTAGATCTTTTCTCCACGAAAAGAGGATCTTCTGGCCATCATACGAGATCTCTGGATCACGGACAACGCCATCGGGAGAGTCGATCAAGGTTGTGATGCTCTGAGTGTCTACATCGTAGACCTTAATTGCCGACCCTGGGCGGAAACTCGCCTCATTCACCTCGCCATACTCGAATAGCGTTGCGGTGTTGTGGTGGTCCCTCGCATATTGGTCACGCTCGATGTAGAGGATCTTCTGACCCTTCAACAGCGCCTCGGCCCTCTCCGTGAGGGGCGAGATCTTGGTCTCATCGGCAGCGTTGGCAACAGCTGTTACGAACAGAGCGGTGAGCAATAGGGTGAAATTATTTATCATTGTGTTAATAGCTTATGGTTATTTGTGGTTGATTTAGGTAGGCACCTTTTACAAAGGTAGAAATTTTTTATCTAATTTAAAGTGTCCCTCGCATAACTCCCTGAGCAATTGACTCATAGCACTTCGCCACACGTGGGTCGGAGATCGAGGCTGGTCGGCCCTTCTCGCCACCACTCATAATTGTCTCGTAGATCGGCACCTCGCCAAGGAGGTTGAGCCCCCTCTCGGCTGCATATTTGGTCGCTCCGCCCTCTCCGAAGATATAATATTTTTTCTCGGGCATATCGTCGGGTGTGAAGTAGGCCATATTCTCGATGATACCTGCCACAGGGACATTAACGCCAGAGTGGGCAAACATCTCGACACCACGCACCACGTCGGCCAAGGCGATTCCCTGAGGGGTCGATACGATCACGGCACTCGAGAATTTGATCGACGAGAGGATCGTTAGGTGGATGTCGCCAGTCCCTGGAGGGAGGTCGACAAGCAGGAAGTCGAGGGCTCCCCATTGAGTCTGGTGGAGCAGCTGCTTGAGGGCGTTCGAGGCCATCGTGCCACGCCACAACAGAGGGTCGGTGGGCTTGATAAAGAAGCCGATCGACATAATCTTGATACCATCGACCTCGGCAGGGATGATCACCTCACGCTCAGCGCCATCCTCACCACGCTCGACCATCGCCTCGGGGGCAAACCCCTCACAGCCAAACATCTTGGGTTGCGATGGGCCATAGATATCGGCATCCAACACACCCACCCTAAAGCCCAAATCTCGGAGTGCGATGGCGAGGTTCGAGGTGACAGTAGATTTTCCTACGCCACCCTTTCCCGAGGCTATGGCGATGGTGTGTGCCACCTTGGTTGTCGTTGAGTGGGCCTCGGCCGAGGTTGCGGCATCTGCTTTGCGAGGCGCTACACCCTCCTTTACCATCACTACGATGGCGTGGTCGGGGTAGCTCTCTTTTAAGGCCTGCTCGACCCTACGTTTGATCTTCACCGCAAATGGGTCTCTCGTCTTTTCGAAACGTAGCGTCACCGAGATGCGCTCGTCGTTGGCGTTGATTTGGTCTACAAAACCGCCATCGTGAATCCCTACTCCCGACTCGGGGTGGGTCACGCTATCCAAAATTTGCCTGATTTTACTCTCCATATATAGTAATGTAAGTTCAAGAATAAGAAAAACTCACTTTTTATCTATTTAATTACTCCATTTTTGTGAGTTTTCCTTATTCTCGAACTCACATTAAGGGCTTTAAAAGCCCTTTTCATATCTTACCCCACCCCTAAGTCCCCTCCCTTTGGGAGGGGACTTGGTCGCTTGCGCTCCTCAGCGGAAGAGTTCGAAATAAATTTCGAACTCATATATATTATATGTATATATAACTATTTCTCTTTACTCTCAACCCGCTCGATGATGGCACGGCTACGTCGCTCGACATCTAAGCATAGCTCCTCGATATCGAAGCCGATCAACCGACCCCCCTCAACGACAAAGCGACCATCGACCATCACCGACTCGACATCGCCCCCATTGGCACAGAAGTGCAAGGCCGAGACGACATTGGTTGCAGGGCGCAGATGTGCAGCACTCAGATCGACAATGACTATATCGGCCACAGCCCCCTCCTTCACAACACCCAAGTCGCTTCTCCCCAACGCCTTAGCAGCGCCATAGGTCGCCATTCGCAACACCTCGTAAGCCTTCAGAGCCATCGGGTCACGCTCAACAACACGCTGCAACATCGAGGCTGAGCGCATCTCGTCCCACATATCGAGGTCGTTGTTGGAGCAGGCTCCATCGGTGGCGACTGTGCAGTTGACCCCTTGGCGCATCATCTTCGCCACTGGGGCCACGCCACTTGCCAACTTCATATTCGATTGTGGGTTGTGGGCCACCGAGGCGCCACTCTTTGCTATCCGCTCGATCTCCTCGTCTGTGACGTGGATGGTGTGGGCCAAGATCATCTGCTCGTTGAGCATCCCTGCTCGCTCCACATAGTCGAGTGGTGAGCAGCCATATCGCTCCTCGATCATTGCTCGCTCCCCATCGGTCTCGCTCAGGTGGATCGTGTAGGCGATGCCATACTTATCGGCCTGAGTCTTTGCCAACTTCATAGTCTCGGGCGAGCAGGTATATGGGGCGTGTGGTCCAACGCCACAGCTCACCCTATCACATTCGCTCGCCTCAGCGACCAACTTCACGAGCCCCTCGACAAACAAACTCTCACGCCCATCCAACACCGCCTCACAGAGGTGAGCCCTGCCCCCCATCTGCTTGACAACTTGGGCGATAACCCACTCATTCCAATACATATCTACAAAGGTTGTGCAGCCACCAAGCAGCAGCTCCGCAACGCCCAACCTCGCCCCAGCGGCTATATCCTCGTCGCTCTGCAACGCCTCGAAGGGCCATATATAGTTGTTGAGCCAATCCATCAGCTCGTGGTCGTCGGCATAGTTTCGCATCAGCGTCATCGAGATATGACAGTGGGTGTTGATTAGCCCTGGCATCACCACTCGGCCCCTGCAATCCACCTCTTTCACCTGCTCGTATCTCTGCCTAAAACTCTCCGCCTCGGCCTCGTCGAAGCTCACCATCTCGATTCGCCCCTCGACAACTCCAACCCAACCGACTCTCGCATCGACCTCCACACTCTCCATTCCGAGGATCACACCCCCCGATAACAACACTACCTCTCTACTTCTCATTATTTTTCCTCTTCGTAATTTCTTCTAACGCTCACCGACCTACCCGTGATTGTGAATTGTGCAAAACCCATATCTCGGGAGTTCGAATAAATCTGAACAACCTTCGAAAATAGCCCTGGGGGCATCTTCATCACCTCGTATGTCACCTTCAAGATCCTCCGCTCACCAACGGCGATGGGCCTTTTGGAGATCTGCGCCTTCATACAGCTACACGACCTCTCGACACGTGTGATTACCAACGGGGCATCACCGCAATTCTCGATCACAAAGGTGTGGGTGATCTCGCCCTTCTTGCGGCTCACGACACCAAAATCGAAGGTCATAGAGTCGCAATAGAGCAGCGGCCCACTATCAGATAGGATTGGGTCTGAGCCCCCTTTGGCGCTCTTTTTTACCTCCTTTAGGCTGTCTCGTTGCACCTTTAGGCTATCTCTCACCACCTTGTTCTCCTCCCTCTGCTCCTTGCTACGCAACAGCTCTGTCGAGGTCAGCTCTCTTGGCTGCCCGACCTCTCCTAACTCTACAATTTGTTCTGCTTGGGTGGTGGGGATGTGGAGCGTTACGAGCACCACACTTGCCACCACACTTGCCAAATATTTCATCTTCATTTGCTTATCTTTTTTTTTCACTGCCTTCTTTGCTGAGTCTTACTGAGACCTTCTGAGTCTTGCTGAGACTTGCTTTAGTTTAGCTTAAAGATATAGGTTATTGTTCCGCTCTGCACAAATGACTCACTTGTCGAGAAAGTTGCCTTTAGGGCCGCCTCCCTTGCCGCTGCAATTAGTGCTGAGTTATTAGTTGTCGAGCTGTTGGCTTTGAGGCTTGCCGAGGTGACTCGGCCGCTCTCGTCGACGGTGATATTCATCACCACCCTACCCTCGGCTTGGGTCGTGTAGTCGGGGATTGGCAAGACACCAATCAGCGATCTACCAGCGAGGTCGAAGCTACCCGACAATCCGCCTCCCAGCGATGATTGTTCGCTCTCGACACCTCGATCCGAACCCACAACTTGGTCGCTCACAGCCACCTTGTCGCCTTGGCTCTCGTCGGCCTTGTTGGCCGCCCCTGGGAATAGTGCTCGTTTGTTCACCTCTCTCGCCTCGGGCTCGGGCTCCACGGTCGCCTCCTCGGGGATCACCTGCTCCACCTCGCTCTCCTCTACCGTTGGCGTTGGCACGGGGGCTGGTTCGGGCTGGGGCTCCTCTACGGGTGCTGGCTCGGGGACTGGCTCCTCCTCGACCCTCTCCACCTCGCCCGACCCTTGGTCGCTATTGCCGAAGGAGATCAGAATACTCCCCTTCGAGACCTCATCTGCATCCTCGGTGACATCGGTGTTGAAGCGAACAAACCACAACGCAAGTGCTATGGCCAAGACATAGAGAATGGTCGCCACAACTCCAATTCGTTGCGCCAACTTATCTGACATCGCTTGACTTATATTATTCACTCTCATCGTAGCCTCCTCTATTTGGGGGATGTTGCTAAAATCAACTTATAATTACTCTTCGAGGCGATATTCATCACCTGAACCACCTCGTCCACCGCAACGCTCTTGTCGCAATGCAGCGACACGGTCGCCTCCTGAGCATCGGAGAGCAGGACCTTTAGCCTCTGCTCGATCTCAGCAAGGCCTGCCACCTCCTCCATCTCGACATAGTAACGGTATCCTGCGTTTGTCTGCTCGATGCTCACCGTTGTGCTCGCCTTGTCGCGGAGCTTATTGCTGCTCTGAGGCAGGGTCAACCTCAACGCATTGGGGTTGATGAGCGTGGTTGCGATCAACAAAAAGAGCAACAACAGAAACATCAGGTCGGTCATCGAGGCCGACGAGAAGGATTTATCTACCTTTGATCCACGTTTAATTGCCATAATTTTATCCTCTCTTTTTTGGGGGTGATTACTTAGCCTGCGACTTCGAAGGCTGGCTCAGAATGTCGAGGAAGGCGATCGAGTTGGCCTCCATCCTAAAGACCAACTTCTCGATGCGTGCCACCAAGTAGTTGTAGCCGAAGAAGGCTGGGATACCAACCAACAGACCTGCAACGGTTGTCACCATCGCAACATACATTCCTCCCGCCAAGACTGCCATATCGACTGTGCCACCGCCTGCGGCCATATCCATAAAGGTCCTCACCATTCCCAACACCGTACCGAGGAATCCGATCATTGGCGCACCTCCTGCTATTGTTGCCAAGGCTGGCAAGTTCTCCTCCAACTTCGACACCTCGAGGTTCGCCACATTCTCCACTGCGCTCTGAACGTCGCTCATCGGGCGGCCGATTCTTGTGATTCCCTTCTCGATCATTCGTGCGATTGGGGTGTCACACGAGCGGCATAGCTCGATGGCTGCTGGCACCTTGCCTTGATAGATGTAATCTCTGATTCGCTCGATGAAGTCGGGCTCGATTGTGTTGGCCCTTCTGATGGCGATGTAACGCTCTACGAAGATATAGATCGTCACTCCTCCTAAGGCTAAAAGCGGCCACATCAACCATCCGCCGTTGGCGAATAGCTCCCATAGGCCCATTGTGCTCTCTGTGTTTGTGCTCTCTGCTGCTGTCTGTAAAAAATTCATTTTTCTTTTTGGTTTTTTTATTTTTTCTTTTGATTGTTTGCTGGGTCTTTCTGAGACTTTCTTCCTCTATTCTTCTTCTTCCTCTTTTTTTAGGGCCTCCTCTTTTCTTGCGGCTCGGCGCTCAGCTCGGCGCTCTAAGCGGTCGGTGCTGGCTTGGAACCTTGCCCTTACCTTCTGTTGTAGGTCTCTGAAGTTCTCGAAGTTCTCACGATAGTAGAGTCCTATTCCTGTCTCTTGGAGACCTTGGTTCTCGTCGTATCGGTCGATGGTCTGGGTGAAGCCCTTTAGCTGCAACGCACCTGCCCTATCTATGAGCCACGTGATGTAGACATCGCCCATAAAGTCGGAGGCATCCTCGCTCATCGCCTGCTTATTGTCGATGATATAGTTACCCTCCAACTCCACCAATAAGCGGTTGTTGACAAGCCCCTTCGAGAAGCCGATGTCGATCTCATCACCTGCCAGATCGGACTCGGGTCTATATCTGATGATGACGTTATAGTTGCTCGACGATAGCCAGTTACTCAGCTGATTGGTCAAGAGCTCGAATCCTGTGGAGGCGGTGGTGTTGACACCCAAATCGGAACTTCCCGCACTATCCGAGATAAACGAGTTGGCGAGCATAAGGTAGAAGAACTGCCTCGATACCGCCTCCTGATCGTTCAGCAGGTTGGCAAGCGTCGACTGCTGCTCGGGGTCCGAGGTGGGGAGCTGGATCGCAAACTCCACATCGGGCTGGGTCAGCCTCTCGCTCAAATTGATGATACAATCGACTGGCACCGCCCTTGACGACTCATCGGCGATCAGGGGCTGCAACGACGCCTTGAGCTGATAGATGGCGTTGATGTCGAGGATCGGATCCATCGGCGTTCCTGTCCACTTGATCGTCGAGTTGGGGTCGATCACAAAGCGCTTGTTCACGATGCTACCCAGAGTGAAGAGGTAGTTTCCCTCGGTGATCGTGTAGTCGCCATACATATCGAAGGTGTTGGTCGCAGGGTCGATCTTCATACTCAGATTTCCTGCTCCTCGGGCCTTGATGATATCACCCACCGTAGGGTCGATCACCAGCTGCAACTCGGTGTTGGATTGGACATCGAGGTTCATATTCACCTCCATACCCGACTTGGCACCACTCACAGCCGAGCCGTTGATCCTCGCCAAGAGCTCACGTCGCCTATCCGACATCACAACACTCTCATCAATCGAGGGTTGAACGAAGGTGATGAAGTCGGCCGACGAGATATTAGACTTGTTGGCCAGCGGCATAAAGAAATTGGAGTTGGGCTCGGTGCGGGCCGCAATATTCATCCTCGATCCGCTCTTGTCCCCCGCAACGCTCATCGCTCCCGAGGCAAAGACTCGTCCATAGAACAGGTCATTATCTCTCTCTAAGGTGTTCAGAACCATCAGATTACGCAGCGACACCCTCAAATCATAGTGGATATTGGAGAGATATTTTAGGTCGACATCCAACGACATCGAAGCACTACCCCCTGCCCCATCGCTCACGGGGATCGAGACTCCATTCAACATATTATTGTTGATCTTGATCACACCCGAGGGCATCTCATATCGGGTCTTGGTATAGCCCACAGTTGTCGAGACATCGTGGAGCGTAACCTCTCCATTGAGGCTCGCCGCACGACGAGTTCCCGAGAGGGTCACGGCCAACGAGGCGGTTCCCTCGGTGTCGGCTATCACCCCCTTCATCGGAGGGTCGAGCATAGCCATATGGAGGCTATCTACCTTCAGATCGGCAAAGTATCGCACCTCGGTGGGGACATAATAGCCCCTGATCAGAGTGTCGCACGACTGTCTATCGGTGAGGTGGAGGCGAGCCTGATTACGCCCTCCATCCCACTCGGCCACCAACAACATCGGAGGGGCGGCCAAGGTGTTGACACTCACACTATCAAGAGCCACCTGAGCCTCGATGCGTCGTGCATCAAAGACCGACGAGAGTAGCGCCTCGCCGCTTGTTCTACCCTCGATATGATAGCCCAACTTCGAGATGAAGGCCGAGAAGATCGAGAGGTCGAAGTTCCTCAGATCCATCCTCAACGTATCGCGCGCCAAGGTCGAGGCACGTCCGTTGATGGTCATCAGCTGGTCACGGCTCTCGACCCTAAGATCCTCAACATCAATTCCATCGACTCCGATCCTCACCATCCGAGCCCCCATATCCCACACATCGCCCTGCCTCTCGAAGGTCGATGGCAGGAGGTGGAAGTTATACTCTAAGCCTCGCCCTCTAATGTTGCGCAACCCCATCGTGAGGCCCACATTTAGGGTCGAGCTATCGGTCGGATTAAGCAGCGAGCTCTGCATCGAGACCACATTGTCGCTGGCCGAAGCCTCGACATTCAACTTGTCGATATATGTCGAGCCGATAAAGAGCTCCCTCACATCGCCCCTCATCGAGATGCTCTCGCCTCGGGTCTGAGCACCCACCTCCACCTCGGTGGCCAACACCTGCCCACTCTCGATCGAGGTGAGGTTGAGCTCCATCTCGAAGCTCTGTGTCGAGGGGTCGAAATCCAGATCGAGGGTCGAACCGTCTCCTATGACCAACCTCGGTACTATCGCCTCGGTGAGCGAGCCGATATGGTGGGCACCGATGGTCAATTTCGAACTTAGACTCTGCTCCGAGAGGTAACTTTGGATATGTCCCGTGATGTCGAGTCCGCTCTTGTCGAACTCGTCGATCTCCTCCTCCTCCTCTATGAACTTCGAATCCATCTTCACTCGGACCCTATTGCGACGATTCAGATCTGCTATTATCTGCTCGACCCCCTCGGGATCTTTATAGAGAGCTGGCAGATAGCCCACCAAGGCTCCCTTGATATACTCTATTACCTGCGAGACGCTGCTCGATGATACGAAGTCGGCATCGACAATGTCGCTTCGCAACACCACAAACCTGTCGCCCGTTTGGCTGAGGAAGTCGATCTTTATTGAGTCCGAGCGAACCTCCGCCTCATCGCCATAGCGATAACGACCCTCGTAGACCATCAGACCACCCCGACACTCCTCGACACTGCGCCCCTCACCCTCGAGCGTGATGCGCCCTCCCAAGACCGAAGTCTGGTCACGGAGATTGATACCCAGACTATGGAGGTTGATCTGGTTGATATTCATATCGAGGTTATATCGTGGCACTACATCCTCCACCGCCGAACCCGAGAAGATGTGGCTGGCGCTGGCGCTAAGGCCTAAGTCGAAGTCGCTATCACGGCTCTCGATCGTCAACCGTTTGAGGCCTCCGCCCCCCACTTCGCCATCTATTCTAATTCCGTCAAAGGGCAGGCCTCGCCAATAGATGCGATCGACCAAACAGTTAACCCCCAAGTTACTACGCCCACCATCGACATCACCCGAGCCACTCACGCTCATAGTCAAGGCCCCCAACTTTCGCCCTGGGAGCACAGACTCCATATCGAACGCATCGAGGTCGACCACACAATCCACGAGGCTCATAACTCCACCCTCGCCAATATCTATCGCACCCGAGGAGCTAACCCCTCCCACGTCGCAATGCAGCTCCGCCTCATAGTCGAAGTTAGACAATCCACCCTCGAACCAACCCCTCAGGTTGATATCGCCCAGAGCGCCGATCTTAGTGAACAGCGACTCCGAGAATCCCGAGCCCGTAAACGACCACTTCAACTGGTCGAGGTCATCGAGGTTCGACGAGAACTCATCGAGCACCATACCCACATTGAGCTCCTCGATATTGGGCAGACCCTCCACCAAAAACGACGAGCAGAAGCGTGTCCCATCGCCATAGCTAAGGTTATAGATCGCCACATCGAGGCTACACACCTCGCCTCGGGCCGTAAACTCCAGATCACGGAACTCCAACGCACTACTCCTCAGCGATGGTGCGAAGTAGGCCAAGTCGTCACTCGAGATTGATCCGCTCGTGACATCTATGTCGATGAATGTTGTTGTGTTGAACTCACGATAACCGCCCCACGAGTCGTTGCGCAGCATTAGGTGGTTGGCCGTGAGGTAGCTCCAACGGCTATTGAAATTCATATTCGCAATGGCGATATATCCCTCGTCGATATAGAGCTCGCCCGAGAGATCGTTGATCTCGAAGCCGCTCTTCTCGACACTCTTTAGATGCTCAACCACACACCTAATTAACGAGCCGTTGATGAGCAGATTATCCATCTTCAACTCCAGATCATCGAATCGCATATCTCGCATATCGACTCCATATTCGGGGTTGCGCTTGGTGAGCTGCTCGATCGAGAGCTCCACACCGCTGACCGAGAGGTCGTCGATGAATAGCTCCAACGGGTTGTCGCTCTTGGTGGGGGAGAGGATGTTGCTGATCTGCTTTATGTTCATCTCGGTCTCGCCCTTGTCGTTGAGCCTCGCTCGCAGATTCACCACTCCTCCATCGACCACAGTAGAGCCCAGACCCAAGCGATGTTCACCACGAGAGTATGAGTTGGCGAGGGTCCTCAGGCGAGAGGCGTAGATCATAGTGTCGCCTTGCAGATCACACACCAACACATCGGTGAGCTCCACGCCACCTCGAAGTGTCACGTCTATTGTCCCCAGACTCACCGTCGTCCCGATCCTCTCGGAGGCGTAGGTGGTGAGTCGGTTGGCTATTCGACGCTGAACCGAGCTGATCGAGAGGACCAACGATAGGGTAATTGGAAAAAGAATCAGCAACAATATTGTCGCCGAGGCTATCATTCCCAATATTTTTGTAACTTTGCGCACCAGAGAGTATTTGGTTTTATTCGGTTCTCCCCTAAATTGCACCTTCCGCAGAGCCCATTTCGGCCCTCACGCACGTGTGTATAGGGGCGCGCGCACGGTCAAGCGCACGCATAATCGGGCAAATATACCAAAAATTCTGGGATTAACGAAAATTTTAAGCGATATAAATTATGGATTTGACTATTTTAGGCATCGAAAGCTCTTGTGACGACACTTCAGCAGCAGTAATTCGGGGGACAACGCTCCTCTCGAACGTCATCGCCTCGCAGGCGGTCCACGTCAAATATGGCGGTGTGATCCCTGAGTTGGCCTCACGTGCCCACCAACAGAGTATCATCCCTGTGGTCGATGCTGCACTACGTGATGCAGGGGTCACGGCCGAGGAGATAGACGCCATCGCATTCACCCGAGGACCAGGTCTTGTGGGGTCGCTGCTTGTGGGAATATCCTTTGCCAAGGGGTTGTCGATCTCGCACAACATCCCACTTGTCGAGGTGAACCACCTCGAGGGGCATATCCTCTCGCACTTCATCGACATCGAGGGCGAGCAGATCGCCCACCCCTCGTTCCCATTCCTTGCCCTCTTGGTGAGTGGCGGACACTCTCAGATTGTGAGGGTCGACTCGCCACGTGAGATGGAGATCATCGGCGAGACGATCGACGATGCGGCAGGCGAGGCCTTCGACAAGTGCGCCAAGGTGATGGGGCTACCCTACCCTGGAGGCCCTGTGATTGATAGGCTCGCCAAGGAGGGCGATCCGCTCGCATTCCCATTTGCGAGGCCTCAGGTGGCCGATCTCAACTACTCGTTCTCGGGGCTCAAGACCTCATTCCTCTACACCTTGCGTGACGAGATGGCTCTCGACCCCACCTTCATCGAGCGTCGAAAAGAGGATCTTTGCGCCTCGCTCCAACACACAATTTGCGAAATTTTGCTCCATAAACTCATCAAGGCCTCGAAGCTAACGGGCATCCGTGAGATCGCAATAGCTGGTGGTGTCTCGGCCAACTCGGGACTTCGTGAGGCGATCCTCAGAGAGGGGCAGCGACGTCGTTGGAAGTGTTATCTTCCCCCTTTTAAATTCACCACCGACAACGCTGCGATGATTGCTATGTCGGGACTTTATAGGCTTCAGGCTGGGGAGTACTCTTCACTGGATATTGCCCCCGTAGCACGCTGGTAGAAATCGTTGCAAGGCGGCGAAATTTGAAAGATCCCAAAGAGCGTGCTTCGGTCACATACTTTAGTATTCTCCCTTCAGCCCACTCTTTGCGATCTTCCAAATTTCATCCACCTATCAACGATCTCAAAGTCGAAGCAGTTTTGTTTAGTTGAATGAATAACATAGTGTTACAATGCTAATAAATCAGAAACAGAGCCTCATAATTGAGGCAGGTTGCGACGAGGCTGGGCGAGGCTGTTTGGCAGGTTCGGTCTTTGGTGCGGCGGTGATTTTGCCCCCCGATTTCTACGATCCGAAGCTCAACGATTCGAAGCAGGTGTCGCCACGCCAAAGGGAGCGACTTCGCCACCTCATCGAGGCCGAGGCGATAGCGTGGGGAGTGGGCGAAGTGAGTGCCCAAAGGATCGACGAGATCAACATCTTAAATGCCGCCCACGAATCTATGTCAGTGGCGGTGGAAAAGCTCTCAACAAGGCCCGAACTACTCTTGATAGATGGCAATCTGTTCCGCACGTCGCTCGATATCGAGTATGAGTGCATAGTCGGAGGCGATGCGAAGTACACCCATATCGCCGCCGCCTCGATCCTTGCGAAGTGCCATCGTGACGAATATATCGAGCAGCTATCCGCCCAATTCCCAGAGTACGGATGGGCCTCAAACAAGGGCTACCCGACAGCGAGCCACAAGAGGGCCATCGAGGAGTTTGGACTCACAATACATCATCGTAAGACCTTTTCAAACCGCCCTGCGTCATTGCGGCCTACGAGCCGCAATCTATAACACATTGAGCAGCAAAAGATTAGGGATTGCGGCTCGGGGGCCGCAATGACGGATAGTGTGTATTTCGCCGAAAATCGCCTTGTAAATCGAACTATGCAAATGGAACTATTCGGGCCTAAATAGATCAACCTCGCCCCTCTCGACCTCTCCGTAAATGCGGACCAACTCCGCAATAGCAGGCGAGACATAGGCCAAGGTATCCTCGACAGCGCCACGGCCATCTTGCCCCTTGAGGCGATAGAGAATCGAGCCGTATAACGCCCTGAAACAGAGCTCAATATCACCAACATTAGCAGCTGCATCACCAGCCACAGCCCTAAGGTCGGGCAGCACCTCGGAGAGCGAAATCCAGAGCGCACGATAGCGAGCACCGATGGGCAACTCCTGCAACCTCAGGTGCATATCTTGAAGATCCGAGATCAGGTGCATCGTGTGGTCGGTGTGGCCCGTGGTGCGTTTTCCCTCGCTCACCAACAGCTCCCCCAACTCGACATACCACTGCAAGAGGGCGTGCTGCTGCTCGGGCGAGAGGTCGGTTCGAGGTGCGACAAACTTTGTGTAGATCGCCTCGGGGCTAAATTGAACGCTGCGAAGTAGATCCTCTAACTGCCATAGATAGAGTATATATTCGGCTATATTTTGACTTCGTAAACTCCTTGCTATATCCATCCTCTCGACTACTTTTGTGAGGCCTTCAGAGCCTCGATAAATTGGGGAAAAATGCGCCAAAGCGTCTCGGTCTGGAGCCATAGCTCACGGGCCTGAGCCGCAACAGATGGGCGCTCGCTCTCGATATCTTTTAGGTACTTCTCGTCGGCTGGGTGCTCCTCGGCCACAAACTCGTTGTAGTAGGTCCCAAAACGACCCCTGAAGGAGTGTAGCTCACCCGAAGAGAGCTCGCCATCTCGCAAGAATCCCGACCACAACAGCAGTAGTGTGCGTGAGGCATATTTGTCCGAGACGTCGTTGATGATCTCGTCGAATAGCTCATATTCGCCCATCGCCAAATAGTTGTACGACAACAAGTTATAACACTCCAAATGATCCTCGGGGTCGAGCTCCAGATCGAGCTCCAAGAGGGCACTCGAGATCTCGAAATCGTTGATCAGGAAGTGGTCAATTGCCGAGAGATAGATGATCTGCAAGGCGGCACGTGAGTTCTCATCGCTCCACTCGAGCATCACCTCCGCCTCGTCGTCAATAAGCTCTTGGAGCCTCTGAACAGCCCCAAATCGCAAGTTACAAGCCTGCTCGATTTTGCCCTCGCTCTGCAAGTGGGCACCATCGTGCAACAGCTTCTTGAAGTTACAATCTCCACGCTCGCCTGCTCGTATCTCGAATGTCTGCTCCAGTGTGGGAATCAACTCACCTCTCTTCATCTATTTCTATCCTAAGTTAACGTATTTTTTACTCTTTTATTTATCACAACCCTCTCGACTAATGGTCCCTCTCGCCAACAAAGGCACAGAGGTCGACAAGTGCCGCTCTATATGGTGACTCCTTGAAATTTCCCAAGACGGAGACCGCACGTTCGATATACCCCTGAACCACCTGAGAGGCCAACTCAACGCCCCCTCCATCTTCGACAAACTTCACAACCTCTCGGCACGCCTCATCATCATCACCTGCTCTCTCGACCAACGCAAATAGCGCCTCACGCCTCGCCTCGTCGGCCTCACGCTCGATGAGGATCAGCAGCGGCAGGGTGATCTTCCCCTCCCTCAAATCTTGGTAGCTCTCCTTACCATTTCGCTCCGAAGGGGCATAGTCGAGGATATCATCCTGAATCTGGAACGCCATTCCGAGCGCTCGCCCAAACTCCCTCAACAGCTCCACATCACCCGCATTTGCCGAGGCCGATTTCGCTCCAACAGAGGCACTTATCGAGATCAGCGAGGCGGTCTTTTTGGCGATCACCGCCAGATACTCCTCCCTCGTAATTCGGTGACGTCGAGCGCAATGGTCCTGAATCACCTCGCCCTCACAGAGGATCGAGATGGCATCTATGACGTGTGAAAGGAGGTCAAACTGACCACTCTTAGTTGCGATCGAGAGGTTGCGAGCCAAGATATAATCGCCCACCAAAACCGCCCTCTTCGACTGCCAAATGGCGTTGAGAGTGGGTTTAGAGCGACGTGTAGGGGCCTCATCAATCACATCGTCGTGGATCAGCGAGGCCAGATGGATCATCTCGACCATCATTGCCGCAATGTAGGTTCGCTTCGAGATATAGCCCGAGTGAGAGACCATCGCAGCACACAACATCACCAACATCGGCCTCACACCCTTGCCCCTCGACGAGAGGGCCTCACGCAACATCACCCCCATAACATCGTTATCGGTTGTGATCTGTTCGGTTATAAATTTATCGAACTCCTTAAGCTCGTCGGCTATCGGACGCTGGATCTGTGTTATTGTCACCATAATCAGGACTCTTATTAAATAGTTTGCAAAAATACTCTTTTTTTGTGATATGACCCACTCTATCAAAGATTTTTTCTATCTTTGTGGGTTCAGTTTCGCTATTTTATATGGAATAGACTCTTTTCGAGGGGTCTGACAACGAGAAATTTTTATGAGAGAGAGGTTTACAATAGGGCATTTGCTCCCGTTTTTTTGCGCTGTGGTTATCTATGTGACCATCTCGCTACTCTACTTCGCACCACAACTCAGTGGCGCAAAGATCGTCCAAGGCGACATCACCCAATATAAGGGGATGACCCAAGATATCATCGAGACGAGAGAGAGGGTGGGCGAGGATCCGCAGTGGAGCGGCTCGATGTTTGGCGGAATGCCTGCCTACTTGATCAACGTCGAGTACCCAGGTCAGGTCATCAAGAGGATCGGATCGGCGGTGACGGGGATTGTCGACACCCCTGCCGCCTTCATCATCTTTGCGATGTTGTCGATGTGGCTGATGCTCGTTATGATGGGGGTTAATGGCTATGTGGCGATCATCGGAGGTGCGGCCTATGGCCTCTCGACCTACTTTATGCTCATCATCGAGGCGGGACACGTCACCAAGATGTGGGCCTTGGTCTATGCCCCTGCTATGATGGGGGCGATATTTGTGGCGCTCAGGAGCGGTAGGCTCTGGAGCTATCCGCTTGTGGCCCTCTTTACCTCACTGGAGTTGGGGGCCAACCACCCTCAGATCAGCTACTACTTCTTGATGGCGGCTGGTGCGCTCTACCTTTCGGAGCTCTACTTTGCCTATCAGGACTCGATGGAGTTAAGGGAGTTTGGTCGACGCACAGGGCTGCTCTTGGCGGCTGGCGTGTTGGCCCTTTTGTCGAACCTTTCGCCACTTTGGTACACGGCCGAGCATACGCCCGAGACTATGCGTGCAGGGTCGGAGCTTGCCGCCTCGTCTAAGTCGTCGGGGCTCGATTTGGAGTATGCTACGGCGTGGAGTTATGGGCGTGGGGAGTCATTGAATCTCTTGATTCCCGACTTCACGGGTCGAGATTCTGCGATGAGCTTCTCGGATGATGGCAAGGTTGCTAACGCATTGGAACAGATCGGAATAAACAAATCTGTTTCACGCCAATTGCCTACATATTGGGGCACTCAGCCCTTCACCGCAGGGCCCACTTACTTGGGTGCGGTGGTTCTATTTTTGGCTGTGTTGGGCTTCGCCCTCTCGTCGGGTCGTGAGCGGTGGTGGTTGCTCTCGATTTCGGTGGTTATGTTGTTGCTCTCGTGGGGTAGCAACTTGATGTGGTTCACCGAGCTGATGTTTCGGATCCTCCCTGGCTACGATAAGTTTAGGACTGTCTCGATGACCTTGGTTGTGGTTCAGTGGAGCGTGCCTCTCTTGGCCTGCTACGCCCTCTCTAAGTTGTGGCATGAGGAGGTCGACCAGCAGAGACTTCTTCGATCGGGAGCTTGGGCCTTTGGCTTGACCGCTGGGGTTGCCTTGGTGGTCGCTTTTGCAGGGGGAATCCTCTTCGATTATGGATATACGGAGTCGTTTAAGATGTTGTTGGGGGCTGGGCTTCCCGAGGATATTTCGGGCTCAATTGCGGGTGCGATGGTGGCCGAGAGAGGGGATATGATCGCCTCGGATGCCATTCGTTCGGCCCTCTATATCACCATCTCGGCAGGGGCGATTCTGCTTTTTGGCGCAGGTAAGATTACTCGTTGGGTGATGCTCGTTGTGGTTGGCGGAGCGGCCATTATCGACCTTGTTGCGGTCGATATGCGCTTTTTGAACTACGACGATTTCCAATCACCTCGATCGACTCAGATCATCGCCTCGCCAACCGACAGGCTGATAATGGCCGACAAAGGGGAGAGTGGCGACCGTGAATATAGGGTCTTTAACCTGAGCGTAAGCCCATTCAACGATGCAACGACGAGCTATCACCACCGCTCGATCGGTGGCTATCACGGAGCTAAACTTGCACGTTATCAGGATCTTATCGACAAATATTTGGTGTACCAAAATCCCTCAATCTTCGATATGCTCAACACCCGATATGTGATCTCGCCCGAGAGCGACGAGCCCCTCTTAAGAGAGTCGGCCTTTGGTCCTGCGTGGTTCGTGGGTGGCGTCAGAAGAGTCTCGACACCCGACGAGGAGATCGCTCGATTGGGGGAAGTCGACCTTCGAACAACGGCTGTGGTGGCCGAGGGGCAGGATATGAGGGGTGGCAACTTCTCGAATGGCTCGATCACGATGGAGGAGTATATGCCTCACTATCAGAGGTATCGCTACTCGGCAGAGGGGCCAGCTACGGCCATCTTCTCCGAGGTATATTATACGAAGGGGTGGAGCGCCTACGTTGATGGGGTGGAGGCGCCCTATTTTAGGGCCAACTACATCCTTCGCGCGATGGAGCTCCCCGAGGGTGAGCACACGGTGGAGTGGCGATTCCGTGCTCCGAGGTGGGGGGTGATAAACTTCATCACGCTCCTCTCGTCGTTGGTGATTTTACTCTCGGCGGTGGGGGCTTTAGCTTATGAATTTAAAAACAAAAGATAATGGGGAAAAATCAGAATTTAAGGCGTAAGGTTCGTAATTCGTACCTTATCTCGACAGTGAGTATCTCACTGGTGCTCTTTTTGTTAGGCTCGGTGGGCTATATGATGATGACAGCGATGGATGTGGCTCACTCGATCCAAGAGAGCATCACCGCAAGTGTCGAGATCCGCTCGATGAGCGAGGGCGAGAGGGAGGAGATTCGTCGCAAGATGGCGGCTATGCCGTTGGTCCACGACGTTCAATTCTCGTCGCGCGAGGAGAAGATTGCGGATGAGGATTTCCGCAAGATGTTTGGTCTCGAATTTGAGGATATCCTCAACGAGAACCCCTTGATGGATAGCTTCATCGTCACCCTCTCGGCCGAGGCAAATGAGCGAGAAAAGTTGGAGCTAATGGCCCGAGAGATCGAGGCTCTGAAGGGGGTCGACCGAGTTAGCTACCCTGCGGTGTTGGTCGAACAGGTCCACACTACGGTGAAGGCCTTTCAATATGGATTACTCTTCTTTGGCGGTGCGCTGCTCTTCATCTCGTTGGTGCTCCTCAACAACACCATCCGCCTTGCGATCTTCTCGAAGAGGTCGATCATCAATACTATGAAGTTGGTGGGGGCTACGAGGTGGTTTATCCTTCGCCCATTCCTATGGAGCGGAATGTGGAGCGGTTTCTGGGCTGGGGTGATCGCCTCGGCTCTGCTTGGTGGTGTGGTCTACGCCATATATGATAATATGACGGGGATGTTGAGTGTCGAACAACTTATCGGCTCGTCATACGTTATGGCTTATATGGTGGGGGGTGGAATGGTCATCTCGACGCTATTTACTTGGATCACAGTCAACCGTTATGTGAGTATGAAGAGCAATGAGATTCACCTCTATTAATCTCTGATAATTAAGACTCTAAACAAATTTGCTTATTAGATTTAACGATATGAAAATAGAAAAAAACGAGCCTCGAACGGGCGAGAACGATGGAAAGCTACCCCTCTCGGATGGCAACTACAAGCTGCTCTTGATCGGAGCGGCGATCATCCTCTTGGGCTTCATCTTGATGTCAGGTGGCGAGCCTGCTACAGCCGAGAGCTTTAACGACAACATCTTCTCGTGGAGGCGAATCACCTTGGCCCCGATTGTTGTGGTGGTCGGCTTTGCCTTCGAGATATACGCTATACTTAAAAAATACCCAAAAGAATAAATGTCAACACTTCAAGCAATCATCCTCGGTATCGTGCAGGGAATCACAGAGTTCCTCCCCGTATCGAGCAGCGGACACCTCCAATTGGCTCGTGAGCTGCTGGGGGTCCACCTAAGCGAAAACCTAACATTCGATGTCGCCCTCCACGCAGGAACGGTTTGCAGCACCCTGCTCGTCTTATGGAGCGATGTCTGGTCGCTCCTCAAGGGGTTGTTCTCTCTTTCGTGGGGCGAGTCACACTCTTATGTGGCTAAAATCATCGTCTCGATGGTCCCAGTGGCGATCGTTGGCTTCGCCTTCAAGGATAATATCGAGGAGCTTTTGGCCTCATCTTACTCGCTTCTGATCGTTGGACTTATGCTCCTCATCACCTCCTCGCTATTGGCTTTTGCCTACTTCTCGCCTCGCAGGGAGGGTCGTGAGATCAGCTTCAAGGACTCATTAATTATAGGTATAGCTCAAGCGGCGGCCGTTATGCCTGGTATCTCACGCTCGGGATCGACCATCGCAACGGGTATTCTGTTGGGTGACGACCGCTCGAAAGTGGCAAAATTTTCGTTCTTGATGGTGTTGGTCCCCATCCTCGGAAATACCCTCTTAGACCTCATTAAGGGTGGCGGCGAGATCGTTGTCGAGGGGGTCAGCAGCGGAGCTATCTTTGCTGGATTCTGCTCGTCGTTTGTTGTGGGTGCTTTGGCCTGCAAGGCGATGATCGAGATCGTTAAGCGTGGTAAGTTGATCTACTTTGCCATCTATTGCGCAATCGTTGGAGTGCTTTCAATCGGAGGATTTTTATGGGCATAGATTACAGGGAGGGATATGTCGCCCTCATCGACAAACCGTTGGAGTGGACCTCGACAGATGTGGTACGCAAGATCAAATATACGCTCCAACGCCGAGGCTGGGGCCGCAAGATCAAGGTGGGCCACGCAGGGACCTTGGACCCTTTGGCAAGCGGTGTGTTACTGATCTGCATAGGTAAGGCGACCAAGAGGGTCGACGAGTTGCAGAGCGAGCGTAAGGAGTATATCGCAGATGTTGTGTTGGGGGCGACTACGCCAAGCTATGATATGGAGCACCCGATCGACGCAACGTACCCCACTGAGCATATCACCCGAGAGCTCATCGACGAGGTGCTGCTCTCGCTCACTGGCGAGAGGTTGCAATCGCCACCGCTCTTCTCCGCTAAGAAGGTGGAGGGTGTGAGGGCCTACGAGATCGCCCGTGCAGGGGAGAGCGTTGAGCTTCGCCAGTCGCTGATCACCATCTACAACATTGAGGTGTTGGAGTTTGCGATGCCCAACCTAAAGTTGTGCGTTGAGTGTAGCAAGGGAACTTACATCAGATCGTTGGCCTCGGAGATTGGTGAGGGGCTCAAAAGTGGCGGCTATTTGAGTGGGCTAAGGCGCACTAAGAGTGGCGGTTACAGGGCTGAGGATGGTTGGGAGTTGGAAGATTTTTTAAAATCTATCGACGAATGTGAAACAATTTTGTAGTTTTTTCGTATTATTAGCATTGACTGTTTGCTGAGTCTTTCTGGGTCTTTCTGAGACTTTCTGAGACAGAACGCCTTTTGGAAATTACAAATGTATTGATATATCACTTATGAAATTATCTGATTTTAGCTATGAGCTAACCGAGGAGATGTTGGCCAAATATCCCGCTGAGGAGCGTGATGAGTCACGTCTTATGGTGGTCAACAGAGCCACTGGGGCGATCGAGCATCGCCTCTTCCGTGACATCATCGACTACTTCGACGAGGAGGATCTATTTGTCTTTAACGACACCAAGGTCTTTCCCGCTCGCCTCTATGGAAATAAGGAGAAAACGGGGGCCGAGATCGAAATCTTCCTGCTTCGTGAGCTCAACGAGGAGCTTAGGTTGTGGGATGTGTTGGTCGACCCTGCACGTAAGATCCGCATTGGCAACAAGCTGTACTTCGGGAAGAATGAGTTGATGGTGGCCGAGGTGATCGACAACACCACCTCTCGTGGTCGCACCCTCCGCTTCCTCTACGATGGTTCTCGGGAGGAGTTCCGCGAGGCGCTCTACGACTTGGGCGAGACACCTCTCCCACGTTGGATTCGCAAGGAGGTGGAGCCTCTCGACGAGGAGCGTTATCAGACAATTTTTGCCAAGAATGAGGGGGCTGTGGTGGCGCCAACAGCAGGTATGCACTTCTCTCGTCACCTGCTCAAACGAATGGAGATCAAGGGGATAGAGAGCGCAATGCTCACGCTACACGTCGGATTGGGCAGCTTTAGACCTATCGACGTCGAGGATCTCTCGAAGCATAAGGTAGACTCGGAGCAGTTCAAGGTGAGCGAAGAGTGTGCCGAGACGATCAACAAGACAAAGAAGAGGGGAAATAAGGTGGTGGCTGTGGGCACAACAGTTATGAGGTCTTTGGAGTCGTCGGTTGTGATCGGTAGCCACGTCAAGGCGATGGATGGTTGGACCAACAAATTCATCTTCGCACCCTACGACTTCACAATAGCCGAGGCGTTGGTGACAAACTTCCAGCTGCCTCAGTCGACCCACCTGATGATGATCTCGGCCTTCGGAGGCCACGACTTGATTATGGGTGCCTACGACGAGGCGATCAAGGAGGGGTACCGATTTGGTACTTATGGCGATGCGATGTTAATAATCTAACAAATTTTGCAGCGCTCCAAAATTTTTATTATCTTTGCAGAATTAACAAAGAACTGATGATATGGTAACAAAACGAAAAATATTATATGTCTGTCAACAGGTTGACCCATATATTAAAGGGACCCCAGAGTCGGTTCAAACACGCGAATTGATCGAGGCGATACACGAGCGCTGCGGTGAGATTCGTATCTTTATGCCAAAATATGGCACCATCAACGAGCGACGCAATCAGCTTCACGAGGTGATCCGCTTGTCGGGAATGAACCTCATTATCGACGATACGGACCACCAACTCATAATCAAGGTGGCTTCGATCCAATCGGTGAGAATACAGGTCTACTTCATCGACAACGACGACTACTTCGCCCGCAAGGCGGTGTTGTGCGACGAGGAGGGCAAGCAATTCGAGGATAACGACGAGAGGGCGATCTTCTTCGCACGTGGAGTGTTGGAGACGGTGAAGAAGCTGAGGTGGGAGCCCGCAATTGTTCACACCCACGGCTGGTTTGCAGCAATCACAGCGGCCTACCTTCGCCACACCTTTGCCGACGATCCGATCTTCTCACAGGTCAAGATTGTGGCCTCGCTCAATAGCGATACATTTGATGGAACTCTCGACCCTGCAATCAGAGCAAAGCTCGAAAGCGAGGGTATCACGGGAGATAGTTTGCCACTATTGGACGATCCGACATACGAAAATTATTGCCGTTTCGTTATATCATATGTCGATGGAGTGGTCATCTCGGACCCATCCATTGATGAGAGCATCGTCGAGATCGCTCGCTCAAGCGAAAAACCACTCTTCGAGTATCGTGATCCAAAGAGCGAGGGCTACTTCGATAGCTACGCAGAATTTTATGATAAAATATAGAGTATGAGAGTAGTGAGAGCCTTACAATTAGCTGTCGCAGTGGCAGTTGCAGTTGTGGCTATTGGGTGCAGCGATCCCAATTATCGAATTGGTGATGGGCTGTTTTCATCGGATAACGATATGGAGACTGGTGTGTTGGACTTTGCTGGGGTGATCGACGAGGATAGTGGTAGTCGTGTCGCTGGTCAGAGTATCTTCTCGGCTCGTGTCTACAAAAATGAGCTTATCAACGCCGCCAACCAGAGTGTCGGTGTGATCGGAGCTCAATATGATACCGATTTCGGAGAGCGCACAACGGGCTTTTATGTTCAATATACGCCACAGTATGGCCTCGACGAGGAGGGTTTCGGATATAACGCAATCCTCGACTCGGTGATGATCTACATCTCGCTGAACAGCTACGGAGGCGACACCACTCGAATGGTGAAGTATGATGTATACGAGGTGGTGGATGGTCCATTCATCCCCGACACGGACGTGGACGAAGATGCCGACATTGATTGGCAGATCACCTCGGAGCAGATGGAGGCAGAGTTGGCGGCCGATGGTGTGCTCAGCGACGTGCTCTTCTCGTTCAAATATCCCGACCCCGACAACGATGTATATCTGGCCACCACCTCGATGGTGAGGGTCTACGACATCTCGGAGGCTGGTTACGATCTTTTGGACCGCCTAATGTTGAAGAAGGGTGATGCCACCTACGAGACCTACGAGGATTACGACGACGACTGCACAACCGACGAGTTTGTGAGCCTCTTCAAGGGGTTATATATCTGTGCATCGGAGGATCAGGAGATCCCCCTCTCTTCCACAGAGAACGATGGCTCGACCTACGGATTCACGATGTCGAGCTCGGGATGGGGATTCTATGGAAGAAGTGTCTACGAAAATGCCCCCACGATCATCAAGGATACAGTCGGAATGACCTACCTATTCCGTGATAGCTACGCCTCGGCAGGAGGAATCTCGGCTCAGGTGACAAACTATGGCGAGAACTTCACCTCGTATAACACCCCCGACACAAGGGGTGCCGAGAGTGTTGAGACACTCTTTGTCGAGGGGTTGGGCGGCTTCATCACCGAGATCACTATCGAGCAGGCGTTGATGCAGCGCATTGCCGAGATCGTCGATGCTACGGATGAGTACAACAACCTATTCTTCAATGTGGCGGCGATGTCGATCTATGTCCCATCGGCGACGGGCTATGGCGACTATGTGTTGGATTCACCAGCGACCTACAACCCTCTCAACGATGTCCCATCGAGGTTGTGTCTCTACACCAACTACACGACATTCATCGACGAGGACGACATCACCGAGATGGAGACTATCGCCGATTACGACTATGCGTATGAGTACTATTATAGCACAAACTCGAGCATTGATGGAACGTTGAGCCGCAGCCGTGGTTGCTACACGCTCAACATCCCCTATCAATTGCAGTCGGTGTGGAATAACTACCTAACGGAGTTGGAGGCAAACGGAGGCGTTGACTTCACCGAGGATGAGTGGGACTCGTTTGATTGGAATAAGATGTTGCTCGCTATGCCAGCGGACAACCTAAATAACCCCAAATTGGCGAAGCTACAAGGCCCTGCTGGGGGAAGCAATGCCGCACCGATGAGGTTGCAGATCACATATACGCTACTTAAGAAATAGTGGCGATAAAAAAAGAATATAAGCGTAATGCAAGAGAATTTAGTTATCGTTGAGTCCCCTGCGAAGGCAAAGACCATCGAGAAATTTTTGGGTAAAGAGTATGTCGTTAAGTCGAGCTTCGGACATATCCGTGACTTGGCGAAGAAGGGGCTCGGTATCGACGTCGAGAGCGGCTACTCCTTGGACTACGAGATCCCAACCGACAAGAAGAAGGTTGTCGACGAATTGAAGAGCTTGGCCAGCAAGGCTAAGCAGGTGTGGCTGGCATCCGATGAGGACCGCGAGGGAGAGGCCATCGCGTGGCACCTAACACAGGTCTTGGATCTCGATGTGGCCCAGACAAAGAGAATCGTATTTCACGAGATCACCAAAAAGGCGATCTTGGATGCAATTGAGAACCCCCGAACCGTGAACCTTAACTTGGTCGATGCTCAGCAGGCACGCCGAGTGTTGGATAGGTTGGTGGGCTTCGAGCTCTCGCCCGTGTTGTGGCGCAAGGTTCGCCCTCAGCTCTCGGCAGGACGTGTTCAGAGCGTTGCGGTGAGGTTGTTGGTGGCTCGCGAGAGGGAGATCATCGGATTCAATACAACACCATATTTTAGGGTGGTGGCTCAGTTCCACCCCGAGGGGGAGCCTAAGGGTAGTTTCAAGGCCGAACTCACCAACCGTTTCGAGAGCGAGAGCGACGCACAGAGCTTCTTGGAGGCGTGTGTAGGGGCCTCGTTTGCGGTGACAAAGGTGGAGGAGAAACCTGTTCAGCGCCACCCAGCGCCACCATTCACAACCTCTACGTTACAGCAGGAGGCTGGTCGTAAGTTGTCGATGTCGGTCTCTCAAACTATGTCGGTTGCCCAGAAGCTCTATGAGCAGGGACTTATCACCTATATGCGTACCGACTCGGTGAATCTATCGGGTCAGGCGTTGGCGATGTGTCGTGAGCAGATCGTGAGTAACTATGGCGAGAACTACTCAGCAACACACAACTACAAGACAAAAACCAAGGGGGCACAAGAGGCCCACGAGGCGATCCGCCCATCATATATCGACCGCCAAACCATCGAGGGAACGACAGCCGAGAAGAGGCTCTACGACCTGATCTGGAAGAGAACGGTGGCCTCACAGATGGTCCCTGCACAGGTCGACAGGACTATTATCACGATCGACAGATCGGGGGCAAAGGCGACATTCTCGGCTACGGGCGAGGTGTTGCGTTTCGACGGATTTATGAAGCTATACACCGAGTCGAACGACGATGATACATCGAGCGAGGGTTCGGAGAGCGGAATGTTGCCAAAGCTCACGGCAGGCGAGTCGGTGACTCCAGTCTCGATCTCGGCAACGGAGCGCTACACTCAGCCACCAGCACGCTACAACGAGGCCTCGTTGGTCAAGAGGTTGGAGGAGTTGGGAATCGGCCGACCATCAACCTACGCACCAACAATCACAACGGTGATCAATCGTGGATATGTGGTGAAGCAGAGCAGCGATGGGGCGAAGCGTGACTACACACAGTTGACGCTGAAGGGCGACAAGATCGTTGCAAGCGAGCTCAGCGAGAGCTATGGCAAGGAGAAGAATAGGTTGGCACCGACCGACATTGCGATGTTGGTGAACGACTATTTGGAGCAGCAATTTAGCTCGATCCTCGACTATAACTTCACGGCAAGTGTCGAGAAGGAGTTCGATAGGGTGGCCGAGGGTGAGATCTCGTGGCGCACGATGATCGACGACTTCTATAAGCCATTCCACACGCTTGTCGAGGCGGCTGTGGAGACACAAACAAGCAGATCGTCACACGACAGAATCTTGGGTGTCGACCCTAAAACGGGGCGCACACTAAAGGCGAGGATCGGCCGCTATGGCCCTATGGTTGAGATCGTTGTACCCGAGGGTGTGGAGGAGAAGCCTAAGTTCGCCGCTATGAAGAAGGGGCAGCTCATCGAGTCGATCACCCTGGAGCAGGCGTTGGAGTTATTCGCGCTGCCTCGCACATTGGGCGAATTCGAGGGTGATGATCTCATCGTTGGAATTGGTAGGTTTGGCCCCTATGTTCGTCAGGGCAAGGGCTTTACGTCGTTGGCCAAAACAGACGACCCATATACCATCACATTAGAGAGGGCGATCGAGTTGGTGACGACGCAACGTGCCGCCAAGGCCGCCGCAAACACCCCTCTAAAGAGCTTCGAGGAGGA
This sequence comes from Rikenellaceae bacterium, assembly GCA_047178625.1. Taxonomy (GTDB): domain Bacteria; phylum Bacteroidota; class Bacteroidia; order Bacteroidales; family Rikenellaceae; genus Alistipes. The sequence continues at coordinate 2,772 of JBCQTJ010000003.1, read as the reverse complement.
TGCTGATTTGTTGATCAAGAACGGCCGATATGGAGTTTATATCGCCTATAAATCAAAGAATTACCGAATCCCCAAGGGGACAAACTACGAGGAGTTGACCTACGAGAGCACTATGGCTATTGTTAATAACTCTAAGAAATAGTAGACAAACCCCCGACCGAAAAAAATTCGGTCGGGGATTTTTTTTACTGAGTCTTTCTGGGTCTTACTGAGTCGGCCGACCCAGTAAAGTCTCAGTCTGACTCAGCAAACTCTCAGCAAACTCTACTTCAGATACTTCACCTTCTTCGCATCCCACTTATCCTTGATAGTAGGCTCGCTGTCGGGATAGCCGATCACAATTACACTCAAAGCCGTTACATTCTCGGGCAACCCCAAGAGCTCACGTATAGGCTCGATGCGCTTGTCATCGCTGCTGCTATGGGCACCACACCACACGGCTCCAAGCCCCATAGAGTGGGCAGCCAAGAGGATATTCTGCGTAGCGGCAGAGCAATCCTGAATCCAATAGTCGCCCATCGAACGAGGTGTGTCGCCACAGACAGCGATCGCAAGCTGAGCACGTGCAGCCATCTTCGCACCACCAATAATGGTTGGCAAGGTGTCCAAAACCTCACGGTTCTCGATCACCACAAACTGCCAAGGCTGCTTATTTCCAGCCGTTGGGGCAGCCATCGCCGCCTTCAACATAAGATCTACCTTCTCGGCCTCGACAGCTTGTGTAGTGTAGGAGCGCACACTGCTACGAGTCATAATATTCTCTAATGCAACATCTTGCGCACTCTCTGCTCCACCCGAGCAACAAGCCGACATCGTAAAGATCGCCACAGCCACAGCCGCCAAAACTCTCAATTTTCTCATTTTCTTTCGCTATTTTTAGTTTGTTTATAATTTCACACTCAACGACTACAAAGATAGCAGAAACATTCGAAATAACAAACAGAGGCGAAAAAAACAATCACTCGCTCCAGAGGCGTAGTGAGGCGGTGAGGCCCACCTGTGGCTCTCTCAGCCAAGGGTCGTAGCCGCCATCGAGCGTAAGTCTCAGTCTCCCAAAACGACGACTCACCCCCACACCGACCCACTGCGAATGGCTCGTGAGAGAGCCTTTGAGGCTCACCTCCCACCTCGGCAGGGGGGTTATCTCTCTGATTTTGGTCTGGGTGGTTTGGTTTCGGTCGATGATGGTTAGCGACTGGAGCTTGACGTTGGAGCCCAGAACCTCGGCCGACCACCTACCAGAAAGGGTATCTCGGAAGGTGTAGAGCGAGTCTCGGGGCTCGGGATCAAGCTGCTCATCAGAAGGCTCCACGAGGATTGGCTCGATCCAAATCGGCTCAACGTGACGATATAGAACAGTGTCGTAGACCACCTCGACAACCGACACGGAGTCGACAACAACCCTATCGAACGTGGGCGGCGACACCACCCGAAGGTGCCCCCAAACAAGCAGGCCCCCCACCACCCCACCCACAAGGAGCAGGAGCAGGGGGGCATACCATCTACTCGTCACCATCCTCCAAAAGCGACCTCAACTTCTCGACACTCGAACGGAGCTGCTCACGCTCGGTGTGTAGCTCCTTGAAGCCATCGGTCTGGTCGGCGTGGTCGAGGGCCAACAGTGTCAGCTCGATGAGGCGCATCATCTCATCGTCGGACTCTCTAATCAGCCCCTCCTGCTTGGCAATATCTCGGCCTACGAGCTCCTTGTCACACTTCACGACACGCTTGTAACCCACCACTCGGTCGCCCTCGTCGTGGTACTCGATCTGGGATCCTCGGTAGCTATAATCCTCGCCCTCGGGGGTTTCGATCGTCTCGATGTCGACATTCTCGTAGCTATCGTCATAGGGGCGGTAGCCCAACTCGACTGCCCCATCGACCATTGTGCTGTTCTCGGTGTCGATCAACGCTCGCGACACCTCTCCCGACTCATCTATTTTTATGTATTCTCTCTGCATAATTTTTATTTTATTTATACAGATCGTTGATAGGTGGATTTCGCCACCTTGCAACGATCTTACCAAAACTGTTTGGTGGAAAATATAAGAATGTTACCCCCGCAAAACTGCGTCCCCGAGGCGGAGAATCCCGATAGCTTAAACGAACTACCTGTCTTGTCCGAGACTACGATGCTACCCTCGATGGCGGTGGTTCCATCGGTAGGCTGCCACGGAGTTCCGATGATGTAGTAGTCGCTACCCGAGTCGCCAAACTGCCCCAAATTCATCGAGACAGTTGTGTAGTCGGCATAGATGGTGATCACCGACAAGAAGGCACTCTCGCCAACCGATGGGTGGATCCACCTATTGAGAATCGACTTGCTATAATTCATCTCGAACGAGGCAATTAGCTGGCACAAGACATTATTCTCGCCCGTAATCGTAGGCTCGATAAAGATTCCAAAGTCGTCGATCGTGACGGCATCGTTCGACAACGAGGAGCCCGCTTCGCCTGGATCGCCCTTCTCTCCCTTCTCGCCTTGGGGACCCTGAGGACCTTGTGGTCCCATCTCACCCTCGTCGCCAGTCTCTCCTTGGGGACCTGCTGGACCCTCGGGGCCTTGAGGACCTTGGGGACCCATCTCGCCCTCGTCGCCAGTCTCTCCCTGGGGGCCTTGAGGACCATCATTTCCCTGAGGACCTTGCGGACCTTGGGGGCCCATCTCACCCTCGTCACCCGTCTCTCCTCTCGGACCTTCAGGGCCCTCGGGGCCTTGCGGACCTTGGGGGCCCATCTCGCCCTCGTCGCCCGTCTCTCCGTGCGGGCCAT
>JBCQTJ010000002.1:0-115288 GCA_047178625.1 Rikenellaceae bacterium | reverse complement strand
GAACGGCGAAACCTATCCCGTGTATAAGATGGAGATTTCTAACACTTCACACCCTTTCTATACTGGAAAGATGAAGTTGGTAGATACTGCTGGTCGCGTCGATAAGTTTATGAGCCGATACTCAAAGAGGTACGATAAGAAGAGCGACAAGTAATCGGGAGGTTATTTGTTACGAAAAAAAAGAAAAGGTTTGGGATTTCCCAAGCCTTTTCTTATATTTGTATCTGAGTCATAAAATTTAGAGAGAATCACAGAATAGAAAATAAACTTAAAAAACATATAGAGTAATGGAATTTCAAGGAACAGTATTCAAAATTATGCCCGAGATTAAGGGTACATCGGCACGTGGTGAATGGCAACGTCAAGAGGTGATCTTCGAGATGATGGATGGTCAGTATGCTCGCAAGGTGTCTGTGACATTCTTCAACAAGCCCACCGAGGTAGCAGGACTAAAGATGGGCGAGGCCTACAACGTCTCGTTTAACTTGGAGTCACGTGAGTATAACGATAGGTGGTACACCGACGTAAGAGCGTGGAGAGTGATGCCAGTGGAGGCTCAAGCACCACAGCCACAAGCTCAACCACAGTCGCAGCCACAAGCAGCTCCTGCCTACGCGGCACCACAGCCAACCTACTCGGCGCCCACTCAGTCGGCTGCCGACGATGTTGACGATCTGCCTTTCTAAGGGTTGATTTTTCGGATGAGAATACTCTTTTTGCCACTAAAGCTATTGATAGTTAGCAAATTATTACTACCTTTGCAGCGCAAACCTCACGTGTTGGGGAGAGCATAACGTGGGAGGGTCGTGAACCCTTTAAATATTAATCAATAAAATAGCAAAAAAAATGGCTGTTAAAATTCGTTTGGCCCGTCACGGAAAGAAGGGTTATGCATTCTATCACATCGTCGCTGCTGATGCTCGTGCACCACGCGATGGTCGTTTCATCGAGAAGTTGGGAACTTACAACCCTAACACTAACCCAGCAACTATCGACTTGAAGTTCGATCGTGCATTGGATTGGTTGCAGAAGGGTGCACAACCAACTGACACTGCTCGTGCAATCCTCTCATACAAGGGAGTAATGTATATGAAGCACTTGCTTGGTGGTGTTGCGAAGGGAGCATTCTCTGAGAGCGACGCTGAGGCAAAGTTCAACAAGTGGGTTGAGGCTAAGGGTGGAATCATCTCTGCAAAGGAGAGCCAGTTGGCTGCCGCTGCTGCTGCTGAGGCTAAGTCTCGTAAGGAGGCTGAGATCAAGGTTAGCGCAGATCGTGCTGAGGCAATCGCTGCAAAGCAGGCTGAGGCCGCTGCTGAGGCTGCTGCCGCAGTAGCTGAGGAGGCTGCCGAGGAGGCACCTGCAATAGAGGAGGAGACTCCAGCTGCAGAGTAAAGAACAAAGATTTTGTAGAGGGTTGCAGGTTGAGTATTCAAACTGTGACCCTCTTTTTATTTTATAGGTCCTAATATGGAGAGCGTAGCAAGAATAAATCGTCTGTTTGGCGTGGATGGCGAGGTGATGATCTCGCTCTACTCGTCGTTTCCCGAGGGTCTCGAGACCACGGGCGAGCCACTATTCGTCAAGGTCGATGGCCTTTATGTCCCCTTTTATTTAGAGAAATTCGAGCGCAGGGGGCGTGCAGGGGCCGTTGTGGCCTTTGCCGACATCGACACGGAGCGTAGGGTGAGCGAGTTTCTCAACTACGAGCTATTCTTGCCAGAGATGGATGAGGATAGGGCGGAGGTCTATGCCGACGATGAGTTCACGTTGGAGGATCTGGTGGGCTACACTGTCGAGGCGAGCTCGGGCGATGGCGAGATGTTGTTCGATGGCGAGATCACGGGCTTCATAGATGGCAGGAACCCTCTCTTCGAGGTGATGTTTGGCGACCGTGAGGTGCTGATCCCCGCCGCCGAGGAGTTTATCGCAGGTATTGATTTCGACGAAGGACATATCATCTTCGCCCTCCCAGCTGGACTTTTAGAGCTTTAAATTTTTTTCTATGGCACGTATAGTTGTTGGAATATCGGGCGGTGTCGATTCGTCGGTCGCCGCATACCTTTTGAAGGAGCAGGGCCACGATGTGGTGGGTCTGTTTATGATCAATTGGCACGATACAACGGGGACGTTGGAGGGTGATTGTGCGTGGCACGACGATAGGGTCTTTGCGGAGTTGGTGGCCAAGAAGTTGGATATCGAGCTGCACGTTGTCGACCTCTCGGAGCACTATCGAAGCCGTGTGGTGGAGTATATGTTCTCGGAGTATGAGAGGGGCCGCACGCCCAATCCCGATGTGTTGTGCAATCGAGAGATCAAGTTCGATGTGTTTTTGAAGGAGGCTCTGAAGCTGGGGGCCGACTATGTGGCAACGGGCCACTATTGCCGTAAAACAACAACCATAGATGAGTCGACTGGCGAGGAGGTCTATCACCTCTTAGCAGGGTCGGACAACAACAAAGACCAGAGCTATTTCTTGTGTCAACTAACTCAGGAGCAGCTCTCTAAGGCGCTTTTCCCCATTGGCGATATGGTCAAGGGCGAAGTGCGTAAGATAGCTGACGAGCAGTCATTGGCCACCGCTAAGCGCAAGGATTCGCAAGGCATCTGCTTTGTGGGCAAGGTCGACCTCCCCGTTTTTCTACAACAGAAACTATCGAAGAGGGTGGGTAACATTCACGAGATCAAGAGCGATTGGGTGAAGTATGATAAATATAATTCGGTAGCCGATGACGACCTCGAAGCGTTGTCTCGCCCAGTGCACTACACGGTACGCGATGGCAAGAAGATCGGGCAACACAACGGAGCCTACTTCTATACAATCGGTCAGCGCAAGGGGCTGGGTATAGGAGGGCGCAAGGAGTCGCTATATATAATAGGTACGGACGTAGATGAGAATGTGATCTATGTAGGCGAGGGAGATAACCACACGGGCCTTTTTAGGCGAGCGATCAAGATCCTCCCCTGTGAGATGCACTGGGTCAACCCCCACTCACGCCTCGTGGAGGGCGAGAGTGGTAGGTTTTTAGTAAGGATAAGATATCGCCAAGCTCTACAACAAGCAACCATTTTCGTCCGCTCCGAGGGGGCCTACATCCTCTTCGACGAGCCACAACGAGGCATCGCCTCGGGCCAGTTCGCCGCCCTCTACCTTGGCGATGAGTTGGTTGCCTCGGGGGTGATAGAAAATTAATTGATTAACTCATCTTGATATTTAGATAATTAATTAGTATATTTACGATGCGGAATAGTCCGAATTAAAGAATAATTCTTTTTGTAATTTACAAAAATCAACCGTAAATATGCAGCTGCTTACAAAAAAAAGATCGTCAAAAGAATAGATCAAAAAATTATCAATTAGCATTATACTCTTGTGTAATAATATTCTGCATATGTATTATTCTAAAGATGACACATATTGTGTTTTTTGCGGAAGCACCTTCTGAAGAACTCCCTCATATCTTTTTTATAGATATATTAGATGCTATAATAGGTGCTATATTGGGAATTGCAGGTATTGATTTAATCTATCAAAAGCGATCTGAGCGTGATCTTGAAAATGATACGGCTGCCAATATTATTAGTGCGTTAGTTTCCAAAGATCGAGATGATACCCATCCTCGATTATATGAACTATATAACAAGGAGGCTGTCGAGCGTGCCCTTGTTAGATCTATCGAATCTTATTGTGCAAGTGAGCAGATGGCCGAACTTTTCTTGTCCTATATCAAGAAGAGCTGTAACTTGGTGAAGGTCAATGAGTCATATGTTGTGACAATATCGCAGAATGTAAATAATGCGGGGGGTAGTCCTGATGTTTATATCAAGCAAGAATTAAAACAAACCCGAGTATTTAGACAAAAAACAGACACTACATTGTACTTATATTCTTTTTTTGTTTTTAGAGCTGGCGAGGAGGTTGGCAATAACAATAAGTTATTGGATGAGAAGCTAAAGGACGATAAGTATTATATGAGAGAGGAGTTCTGTAATCCTGTATTTGTAAACACTCTCATCTCAATTGATCGGGAAGATATTAGTTTTGAAGATAAAAGAGATAAGATACTTGCTGCATTAAAGTATCGAGTAGAACTATATGATCCTCAAACTAATAGGCCTATTGATTCAAGTAGGATATCGTATGTTTGTGAGTTCGTGAAAGATGAAAACAGCGGATTATATTTGGGCTTAGAGGTGAGGACTCCTCTGCCGCTCGAGGTAATATCTGACTCCGATATATTCTACAAAGAGGAGAATTTTAGAAGATATACAGCGAATCTATACTTCGAATATATGGCATTGCCCCAACTTAATACATTTTACACAGTCTTTTCGGTTCCTACAATTGGATCTCATTTTGAGCTAATATTTCAAAATGTACCTAATATAGATGTAAATTATATGCCGTTCATATCATTTGCACAGAATGAAATTAAAGATGTGGTTCACTCTGATCCTAATGATGGACATATTGTGCTTCGATCGTCAGTACTTCAGTTTAAGACCAGACGTACTATTTTGCCAAGATCAGGAATATCTATATTTTGGAGTACCTGTTCATAAACTCTTTTAATAAATTCCAATATGGCATTAGACTCTGTGTTTATCGAGTACGAGTATGATCGACGAGGTTTGTTAGACATATCTTTAGTGGATCCAACAATAGAGGTAGACCTAAAATACTCAACTGACAATAATTTTGTTGGTCGTAATCTCTATGGAGATCTTCGTAAGGCGTATTTGCACCCTGAGGTTATAGATATGTTGGTTAGATCCCACGAATTATTAAAGCAGGCGTTACCCAATCATAGATTTCTGATTTACGATGCGGCTCGACCAATATCTATTCAGAAATCTATGTATGATTTAGTCAAAGGAGGAGAGTATGAGAAATATGTAGCTAACCCATATAGGGAGAGTGCTGGATATCACAACTACGGCTTGGCCGTCGATTTGACAATAATAGACAGTAATGGGGTTGCTTTAGATATGGGCAGTGATTTTGACTCCTTTTCACGGGTTTCCCATAGCAATAATGATGAGTTGTTGCTCTCCAAAGGATATATCAGTCAAGATACTTTGAATAATAGAGCTATCTTAAGGAGTGTTATGTTGGCACCTAATTTTCATCAAAACCCATTTGAGTGGTGGCATTTTCAACTGGATTTTGGTGTAAATATACCATCGCAATACCACGTGTTAGATTTTTAGGAGTAATATATAGAAGGAGATAGAGGACGCAATATAACTACGTCCTCTATCTCTTTTTTAACACTCTTAGATAATCTCCTCGCCCCTCTCTTTCATAAGTTCGACGCCTAAGTCACGCAGGCGATACTTCTGGATCTTGCCGCTCGCTGTCATCGGGAACTCCTCGATGAAGAAGATATATTTCGGGATCTTGTAGTGGGCGATCTTACCTTTGCAGAAGGCCTCTACCTCCGCAGCGCTCAATGTCTGCCCCTCCTTCACGGTGATGAAAGCGGCCACCTGCTCACCATAGCGAGGTGATGGTAGACCTACAACCTCGACACCCTTGATCTGGGCGAGGTTGAAGAGGTAGTTCTCGATCTCACGTGGGTAGATGTTCTCGCCACCACGGATGATCATCTCCTTGATGCGGCCCGTGATGTGGTAATATCCATTCTCATCCATCATTCCGAGGTCGCCCGAGTGGAGGAATCCCTCCTCGTCGATCACCTCGGCCGTAGCCTCGATGTTGTTGTAGTAGCCTCTCATCACATTCCAGCCACGGCAACACACCTCGCCCTGCTTTCCTGCTGGTAGGTGCTCACCTGTCTCGTGGTCGATGATCTGAACCTCGATGCCTGGGAATGGGCGGCCAACCGTTGTCGAGCGGATCTCGGTGCTATCTTCGATGCTCGATCCAGTCATTCCTGGTGAACTCTCGGTGAGTCCGTAGATCGAGATCACACGGCAGTTCATCTTCTCCATCACCGCATTCATCGTCTCGATAGGGCATACTGCGCCTGCCATAATTCCTGTTCGCAACGATTTGAGGTCGAACTTCTCGAAGTCGGGGTGGTTGAGCTCGGCGATAAACATCGTCGGCACACCATATAATATTGTACATCTCTCCTTGTGGACCGACTCCAACACTCTGAGGGCATCGAAATCCGCCAACAAGACCATCGTCGCTCCGTGGGTGATAACCGCACAGAGGGCCAACACACAGCCGAAGCAGTGGAACATAGGTACACAAACCAACAACTTATCGTCGCTCGTGTACTTCATAAACTCGCCCGTAGCCTTTCCGTTGTTGAGGATGTTGTAGTGGGTTAGCAGAACTCCCTTCGGAAAGCCCGTTGTACCCGAGGTATATTGCATATTAACCACATCCGAGCTCTTGTTTGTCTTGGCAAGCTCACGCAAGAAGTCGTGGTCCAACTCAGCACCCTGAGCCACCAAACTTTCCAACGATAACATACCCTCGTGCTCTGTGCAGTGGCCGCTCTCGTCAGCTGCAAAATCACCAACTAAGACAACATTCTTGAGCATTGGCAACCTCTTGCACTCAAGCTCTCCCTCTCCTTTGCTCTTTAGCTCGGGGACGATCTCGTTCACGATACCGATGTAGTCCGACGAGCGGTAGCCTCCGATCATACACATTGTGTGGATGTCGGCATTTTTCATCACATACTCCGCCTCAGCCACCTGATAGTTGGTGTTTACTGTCACCAAGATCGCACCTAATTTTGCTGTTGCAAAGAATACTGTGATCCAGTCGGGGTGGTTGTTGGCCCAAATTCCAACCTTGCTTCCACGCTCGACACCCAATTTGGCGAATGATGCGGCGAGGTTGTCGACACGCTCATTGAATTGGCTATATGTGTAGCGGATATTATTATATGGTGAGATCAAATACTCTTTGTCGGGACGCTGCTGGGCGTGTTGCTCCAATATTGAGCCTAAGGTGATGTTTATAAGTTCCATTAAAATGTCAGAAATTTGGTTCGTTTTTTATGGTTTTTATCTATTGTTATCTTTGCATTATCGCCTACCTATAGGTGACAAATCCAACAAAGGTAGCCATTTTATTTAAAAAAAGGCCACCTTTGAACTATTTTTCTCCCTTTAAAAGCGATTTTTTATCTCTTTTGCAATACATTAACCTATTTGCGACCCCTCCAAAGAGCTGTCATATCCTCCAAACTCTTGCCTTTGGTCTCGGGAACCCACCTCCAGACGAAGATGATCGAGAGCAGGCAGAAGGTACCATATATAAGATATGTGCCACCTGTACTCCACTCTGCCAACGGAATGAAGGTCGACGAGACCGTATAGTTGGCCAACCACTGCGCAGCCACAGCGATCGCCACAGCCTTGCCACGAATGGTGTTGGGGAAGATCTCGGCGATGAGGACCCAACAGATCGGACCCCACGACATCATAAACGAAGCGGTGTAGATCACGATCGAGATGAGCGCTCCCACGCCAATCATATCCATAAACGAGAGCGAGCCGAGGGCAAACATCCCCAACATCATACCTACCGATCCGACGATGAGCAGAGGCTTGCGACCCCACTTGTCGACCGTTAGGATTGCCACAACGGTGAAGGCGATATTCACAACTCCCATCGCAACGGTCTGAATCATAGCAATATCGCCCGTGGCCCCCATATTCTCGAAGATGCGTGGTGCATAATATAGAACCACGTTGATTCCGATCGCCTGCTGAAAGATCGAGAGTAGGATTCCGATCACAACGACCCCCAAGCCATAGGCTAAAATCGGCTCCGAGCGCTCCTTTGTGGTGATCTTGATCTCGTCGAGGATCTTTCGGGCCTCGCTCTCACCGTTGATTCGAGTGAGCACCGCCAAGGCGTTATCCTCGTGGCCCGTCATCGCAAGGTAGCGAGGGGTTTTGGGGACCAACAGAAGCAGCAACCCAAAAACGCCAGCAGGGATCGCCTCGCTGAGGAACATTCTGCGCCATCCGATTGCTGTTATCGCCTCCGATCCATCGAGCGAATTTTTGATCATATAGTTAACGAAGTAGACCACCAACATACCAAAGATGATGGCGAACTGGTTGCACGAGACCAAGGTGCCTCGAATCGAGGCTGGGGCAAGCTCCGCAATATACATCGGGCAGACAGCCGAGGCCAATCCTACCCCCACGCCGCCAATGACACGATAGATGTTGAAGGCGACGAGTAGATTTGCGTTTGGCTCACCATATTTAAAAAATAGGAACTCGGGGTTGAACGATCCGAGGGCCGAGGTAAAGAAGAGGATCGCCGCAACGATTAGCGAGTTACGACGTCCCAATTTGCCTGCCAATAGGCCCGAGATGGCGCTTCCGACGACACATCCGATGAGGGCGCTCGACGAGGTCATTCCGTGGAGTACGTTGGTATATTCGAAGTCGGTGGCCTGCCTAAAGAATTGTTGGAGAGCCTGCTCCGCACCTGAGATCACCGCTGTGTCATATCCAAAGAGGAGGCCTCCGAGGATCGCTACACACGTGATACCTGCGAGGTATAGTGGGCTTCCGTTATTTTGGTTATTCATATGGTTTGAGGTTGGTTTTGTGTTGAATGAAACAATTCTGCTTAAGAGGAATATGTGGTTAAATTCCGCTTAAGCAGATTTGTTTACTTGGTTGATAGTATGGATGTTAATTAGATATACAAGCTGACCATTGTCTCCAATAACTCCTGCTTGCCACTAACTTTTTTGATTTCTCCTGCTGATCGTGCATAGTCGGCAACCTGCTCCAAACTCAACTCGCCAGCCTCGAATTTAGCACCCATTCCCGAGTCATACGATGAGTAACGCTCCTTCAACATAGCCTCGTAAGGAGAGTTCTCCAATAGATCGGCAGCGGCCAAAAGTCCACGAGCAAAGATATCCATTCCCGAGATGTGGGCGATGAATAGATCCTCCATATCGGTCGAGTTGCGTCGGATCTTCGCATCGAAATTTGTGCCGCCACCCTGAAGTCCGCCACCACGAAGTAGAACCATCATCGCCTGAGTGATCTCGTAGATGTCGACTGGGAATTGGTCGGTGTCCCATCCATTCTGTGCGTCGCCACGGTTGGCGTCGATTGATCCCAACATACCTGCATCGACCGCACACTGTAACTCGTGCTCGAATGTGTGGCCTGCGAGTGTTGCGTGGTTCACCTCGATATTCAGCTTGAAATCCTTGTCCAAACCATTTGCTCTCAAGAATCCGATAACGGTCTCGGTGTCAACGTCATATTGGTGCTTCATTGGCTCCATCGGCTTTGGCTCGATGAGGAATGTCCCTGTGAAGCCCTTCGAGCGAGCGTAGTCACGAGCCATCCCCAACATACGAGCCAAGTGCTCCTTCTCCCTCTTCATATCGGTGTTCAAGAGGCTCATATAACCCTCACGGCCGCCCCAGAACACATAGTTCTCGCCCCCCAACTCGATCGTTGCGTCGATGGCATTCTTGATCTGCAACATCGCACGTGCCGCCGCATCGAAGTCGGGGTTTGTCGATGCGCCATTCATATATCTCTCGTGGCTGAATACGTTGGCCGTACCCCAAAGTAGTTTGATCCCCGTTTGGGCCATCTTCTCTTTGGCGTAGGCAACGATCTCCTTGAGGTTTGCCTCATACTCCTCGGCCGATGCACCCTCGTCGATGAGGTCGATGTCGTGGAAGCAGAAGTACTCGATTCCTACCTTCTGCATAAACTCGAATCCAGCATCCATCTTCTGCTTAGCAAGCTCGATAGCCGACGATCCCACCTTCCAAGGGTGGTCGATCGTGCCGCCTCCGAATTGGTCGCCTCCCTCGGCGCAGAGTGTGTGCCACCACGCCATTGCGAATTTGAACCACTCCTTCATCGTGCGGCCATAGACCTCCTGCTCGGGGTTGTAGTAGTGGAACGCCATTGGGTTCTTCGATGCGGTGCCCTCGAACTGAATCTTCTCAATTCCAGGGAAATAGATTTTCTGTGACATAGTTGTTTGTTTTATTTTGTTATTATTATAGTAACTTACTCTCTAACTCCTTTTTCCATTTTTCGTAGTTCTGCTCCAGCGCCTCACGATCCTCCTTGATGGGGGTGATGCGTTGTACCCTCTCCAACGACTCGAAGGCCTCCTCTCGTGAGGCGTAGAGCCCTGCCCCCAAGGCGGCGCCACGAGCTGCTCCCAACGCACCGTCGGTGTTGTAGAGCTCGATCTCGGCGTTGCAGAGGGTCGCCAAAGTTTGGCGAAAGAGGGGGCTTAGGAACAAGTTCGCTTCTCCTGCCCTGATGACGTTGAGCTGCAATCCCATCTCTCGCATCACATCAATTCCGTAGCGGAACGAGAAGGCGATTCCCTCCTGAGTGGCTCTTAAGATGTGGGCCAAAGAGTGACGAGTGAGGTCCACGCCCGAGATCGCACACTTCGTAAATCTACTCTCTAAGACCCTCTCGGCCCCATTCCCGAATGGGAGGAGGATTACCCCGTCGCTTCCTACGGGGGCCAAGGCGGCTGTCTCATTCATCTCTGTGTAGCTCAGATGCGAGGCGAAGTTGCGGCGCACCCAAGCGTTGGCGATCCCCGTTCCGTTGATGCACAATAACACCCCATATCTCGGCTTCGAGGCGGTGTGGTTGACGTGAAGAAATGGGTTGACTCGCGATAGTGGGTCGCCTTGCGGAGTGTCGATCACCCCATAGACCACGCCGCTCGTCCCTCCCGTAGCGGCTATCTCGCCCGCTTCCATCACATTGAGCGAGAAGGCGTTGTTGGGCTGGTCGCCTGCTCTGTACGATATTGGAGTCCCCTCCTTGATCCCAAGTAGAGACTCCGTTTGGCCATTTGTGCGGGCCTGAACGCCGATCGCTACGCCTCCCTCGGCCATCATAGAGCTCGGTATCCCATACTTTTCGGCCACGAAATCGGCTCGCCTATCCTCTTTGAAATCCCAGAGGATTCCCTCCGAGAGACCTGTGTTGGTTGTCGAGATCGCCCCCGAGAGCCGATATGCAATATAATCCCCAGGGAGCATCATCTTGTCGATCTGCTCGAAGATCTCGGGCTCATTCTCACGCACCCACGCCAACTTCGAGGCGGTGAAGTTACCTGGTGAGTTGAGAAGGTGCTCTTTGCAGAGCTGCTCGCCCAACTCCTCGTAGCACTTCGCCCCGATCTCGACAGCTCGTGAGTCGCACCATATGATCGCTTTGCGGAGCGATTTGCCCTGCTTGTCGACCACCACAAGGCCGTGCATCTGATAGCTAATTCCGATTGCTGAGACCTTCGACATATCGACCGAGGCGCTAAGTTGCGAGATCCCTTCGACAACATATCCCCACCACATATCGGGATCCTGCTCGGCCCAACCGCTCCTCTCGGCCCAGATCTCCATCTCGTTTGATGGATTCGTTGCCGATGCTATGCAGCGACCCGTCTCGATCTCCATCACCGAGACCTTGATTGACGATGAACCTATATCTAATCCTAAACTATACATACTTTTTAGATTCTTATTTTTTTATTATTTCACACGAGAATTTTATAATTAAAATTGATCTCGGCACCCTGAAATTAGTGTTATAAAAAAGAGCTATAAATACCTTAACACCTGCTTCTCAGATTTTCGATAGCTCGAAATATTGAATTTGAAATACTCAGCAGGTTTGTGAGCCACGCCCCTCTCTTTCGTCCCCGTTGCTATTATCATCTCGGAGCCAAGGATCTTTTTCCGAAAGTTTCGATTATCCAATTTGATCCCCATAATCGCCGAGAATAGATTCTGTAAGGCTCGGATGGTGAACCTTTTGGGGAGTAGGTCGAAGGCGATGGATGTGTAGTGGAGATCTGTGCGTACCATTAATAAGGCATGCCTAATGATGGCGTTGTGATCCATCACCAAGTGGGGTAGATCTTCGTATCTGTGCCACGTAGCTCGTTTGTGAGTTGTGAGCTTCAGGATCTTTGGAGTTATCGCAATTAAGGCGTAGTAGCCCACCGTGATAACCCTGTTTGTGTTGATATTGTGGTATTTAGCCACCCACTCAAGCTCATCTTCGCTCACTCGTTTGGGGTCGGAGAAGATGTCGATAGGCTTTAGATTGATATTGTCTAACCCTGTCTTTTCGACCAAAACACGCTCCGCTGCATCGGGAACAGTCTCGTTCTCGAATATCATACTTCCAGGTAGCTTCAGCTGCTTGTCGAGGATGGGGTAGTCTTCGGTTTGCCGTTGCTCGATGAGTAGCACTTTGAGTCCCTCGCCGTCGTAACCAAATATTGCGCAGTCGACAGATAGAGAGTGGTTAGTCTCAATATTCATTTCGATGTGGTTTTGTAGTGGTTTAATTGATTATTACAAAAATAGATATATTTATAGTGGGAAACAAGTAGATTGTAATTTTTACGCTAACTAACCCCTCGTATTAGCCAAAATATCATACAAAAACTCGGCCCCATTCTTGCAATAGCATATTAAGGTTTCGTAAATTTTTTTATAAAGTATTTGTTTTCTCCCCAATAATGTCGTATCTTTGCAGCGAAGAATATAAAGTAAAACAACCGAGGTCGACAGGCGGCCTCTCAGATGAAAAAAGAAGAGTTATGAAGAAAGAGTTAGAAAAGGGTGTCAAGAGGGTAGCTCTCGTGGCACACGACAATATGAAGAGCGACCTCGCAGAGTGGGTCGATTGGAATACGTCGATTTTGAGCACACACTCACTTGTGTGTACAGGTACAACAGGAAAGATGGTCGAGAAGACCTTGGTAAGTCGTCAGATCGAGAATAAGCATAGAGATGGAGAGCCAGCAAAGGTGCTCACTCCCCTCGATATCACACTACTGAAGTCGGGCCCATTGGGTGGCGACCAGCAGTTAGGTTCGATGATTGCCGATGGAGAGATCTCGGCGTTGATCTTCTTTTGGGATCCAATGTCGGCACAGCCCCACGACGTAGATGTCAAGGCGTTGATGCGTTTGGCGACACTCTACAACGTCCCAACAGCGTTCAACCGATCATCAGCGGACTATATCATCTCATCGCCACTATTCGAGACAGATGACTATCAGCCCGAGGTAAAGGACTACAAGAGCTATATCGAGCGAGTTCTCAGATAGAAGGCTATAAGATTTATAAAGGCACTCCCTCCATTTTCGAAATGGGGGGAGTGTCTTTTTTGTGCAGTGCTGTGATCTCGCCTCGCCTCGGCAAAGGCAATGGAAACAAAGACAAAAAGCGACCTATTTCTAAGAAATAAGTCGCTTTTAGTACCCCCTCACGGGCTCGAACCGTGGACCCCATCATTAAGAGTGACGTGCTCTACCAACTGAGCTAAAGAGGCATTTGTTTGTTTTGATGGTGCAAAGATAGACAAAAAAATTATTACTGCAAACTTTTGGAGTGATTTTTTGAGAATTAATGCATTTTTACTACCTTTGCAGTGCAAAACGAGATAATTGGAACAAAATTAGATTATAACATATTATGGCTTTACAGTGCGGTATCGTCGGACTTCCCAACGTTGGTAAGTCGACACTTTTTAACTGTCTCTCGAATGCGAGGGCGCAGGCGGCAAACTTCCCGTTCTGCACAATCGAACCCAATGTGGGTGTTATCACAGTCCCCGACGAGAGGCTTGTGAAGCTTGCGCAGCTCGATAAACCCAAGAAGATCGTCCCCACGACAATCGAGATCGTCGACATCGCTGGTTTGGTCAAGGGTGCATCGAAGGGTGAGGGGCTCGGAAATAAGTTCCTTGCCAATATCCGCAACACAAATGCCATCATCCACGTACTTCGCTGCTTCGAGGATGGCAACATCACCCACGTCGATGGTTCGGTGGATCCTGTTCGTGACAAGGGGGTGATTGACACCGAGCTCCAGCTAAAGGATTTGGAGACGGTCGAGAGTCGAATCTCGAAGTGCCAGAAGCAGGCGGCGGCAGGCGAAAAGACAGCGAAAAGGCAGCACGAGATACTAATGATGTATAAGGCGGCATTGGAGCAGGGGCAGAGCGCCCGCACAGTGGCCCTCGAGAAGGAGGATCGCAAGCTGATGCAGGATCTAAATCTCTTGACCGACAAACCAGTGTTGTATCTATGCAACGTCGAGGAGGGTTCGGCAGCGACTGGAAATGCCCACTCCGATGCTGTGAAGGCGGCCATCGCAGGCGAGGGTGCCGAGATGTTGATCGTCGCTACGGCGGCCGAGTCCGATATCGCTGAGTTGGAGACTCCCGAGGAGAGACAGATGTTTTTGGAGGATTTAGGCCTCACCGAGTCGGGCGTGGGTCGCCTCATCAAAGCGGCATATAAGTTGTTGGATCTTCAGACATACTTCACAACGGGCGAGAAGGAGACTCACGCTTGGACATTCACCCGTGGGATGAAGGCTCCACAGTGTGCTGGAGTTATCCACACCGACTTCGAGCGTGGTTTCATCCGTGCCGAGGTGATTAAGTATGACGACTACGTGGAGTTGGGCAGCGAGAGAGCTTGCCGTGATGCTGGTAAGATCGGCATCGAGGGTAAGGAGTATGTATTTCAGGATGGGGATATTGCGAACTTTTTGTTCAACGTTTAATATTATGGCAAGAGAAGTCAGGGTGCGATTCGCACCAAGCCCAACAGGGGCACTACATATCGGAGGTGTGCGAACCGCCCTCTATAACTACCTATTTGCACGCCAGGCTGGCGGTAAGATGATCCTCAGGATCGAGGATACCGACTCACAGCGCTTTGTGGCGGGGGCCGAGGAGTATATCCTCGAGTCGTTGAAGTGGTCGGGAATCGAGATCGACGAGGGTGTCGGTGTGGGTGGACCCCACGCTCCATATCGCCAGAGCGAGCGTCGTGAGATCTATCTTGCCTATGCGTTGCAGTTAGTTGAGGCTGGCTGGGCATACTACGCATTTGATACTTCGGAGCAGTTGGATCAGTGTCGTCAAGCCGCTGAGGCCGAGGGTAAGACCTTCGCCTACAACTACTCAGTGCGCACTACTTTACCAACGTCGCTTTGCCTCTCGGCCGAGGAGGTAGAGCAGCGCATTGAGCGTGGTGATCAGTGGGTTATCCGCTTCAAGATGCCCGAGGATGAGGTGGTCGAGATGAGCGACTTGATACGTGGTGAGGTACGTGTAAACACTTCGACCTTAGATGATAAGGTGTTATATAAGTCGGTCGACAGGCTCCCTACCTACCACCTTGCAAATGTGGTGGATGATAAGTTGATGGAGATTTCGCACGTGATACGTGGTGAGGAGTGGTTGCCATCGTTGCCGCTTCACTTCCTGCTCTATCGTGCCTTTGGGTGGAGCGATGTGCAGCCCGAGTTTGCCCATTTGCCACTCTTGTTGAAGCCTACGGGGGGTGGAAAGCTCTCGAAGCGTGATGGCGATAAGTTGGGATTCCCCGTATTTCCTTTGCGTTGGCAACCTGCCGAGGGCGAGGCGAGTAGGGGATATCGTGAGGATGGTTATCTGAGCGAGGCCTTTATCAATATGTTGGCCCTCTTGGGGTGGAACCCTGGTACCGAGCAGGAGCTCTTTACTATGGAGGAACTCATCGAGGCGTTCTCGTTGGAGAGGGTCTCTAAGGCAGGAGCTCGTTTTCAGCCCGAGAAAGCACGTTGGTTTAATGCCCAGTGGATCAGTTCGTTGTCGGCTGAGCAGTTGGCCTCTTTGGTGCAGCCTCTCCTCATTGCTAATGGTGTTGAGGTGAGCGATGAGTTGGCTGGAAAGGCCGCCTATATTATGCGTGAGCGTGTGGTTTTGCTCTCCGATTTTTGGGATTTGATAAGTTATTTCTTCGTGGCGCCCACTGAGTATGACGCTAAGCAGGTGAAGAAGTATTGGAAGGGTGACAACCCTCGTGTCATAGCTGAGGTGCGTGACCTGTTGGCGGCAATCGACGACTTCTCGTTAGAGAATACCGAGGCTATCGTGGGTAGCTGGATCTCGGAGAAGGGATATGGTATGGGTCAAGTTATGAACACCTTACGCCTTGCTTTGGTGGGGGCTGGAAAGGGGCCTGGAATGTATGATGTCACCGAGTTTATCGGACGTGAGGAGTGCGTGAAACGTATCGACTCACTCCTTGCTAACCTCCCTTTGCCTGAGGCTAAGGCCTAAATAATTTATTGCTATGGAGATCGAGCAGCATCTATATGATCTAAATGATTCGGGCGACGCAATTGTAGCCTATACTATGCGATCTGCCTCGGGCGGATTTGTCCAGTTGTGTAACCTTGGAGCCTCGCTCTTAGGTTATACATTGGTCGGTGCCGATGGGGTGGTTCACGAGATCGCCTCTGCTCGTTCGGTACTTGGGCTTTCGGGTCTCACGGATGATCGTGAGCGATTTGGTGAGCGGTTGTGGGAGAGTCGAGTTGAGTTTAATCGTGTGATTATGTCGCTCTCGTATGACTCAAATGGCGTTGGTGTTAGGATTGAGGTGGTCTTTGATTACGATGATGAGGATAGTTTCGAGGTGACATATCAGGCTGTCGTCGACTCCGATATGAACTTTGATCTCAGCCATCAGATTGATTTCTCGCTTGGCGAGGGGGCAAAGTGTGAGGTTTTGGGCGCTGAAAAGGAGCCTAAAATTTATGATATCGAGGGGGCAAAGAGTGGAATACTTAGCAAAGTAGCTACTCTACATACTCCGATGTTAAGTAATCCGATCGAGATACTTTCGTCACAACCTTCTCTTTATTACTCAGTTGGAGATGACTCTGTGGTCTCACTCGCCCCCGTGACAACACCTGCTTCTCTCCTCGTTGAGGGCAAGCGTTTTGTTCAGAAGAGCGTCTTTAGACCCATCTTAAAGTAGTTTATCTATCTTTAGCGACATATCCTATGTGGTATGTTTTGAGCTCTTTGTTGAGCTCCTTCTCTCGTCCACCTACACACTTGTCGACCAGTGCGTGAAATGCCGCCGAGTGGTCGTGATGCTTTGTGTGACATAGCTCGTGGATAATCACGAAGTCGATAAGGTGATCTGGGAGCGCCATCAAAAAGGTGTTGAGCGAGATGCTTTTCGCTGTCGAGCAGGAGCCCCATCTCGATTTTGCCGCCCTCACACTTACATTCGTTATATGGAAATTTAGCTCTTTTGCAAGCTCCCGTGTGCGTTGCGGAAGGTATAGGCGTGCAAGATAGTGGAGGCTCTTTGCCTCTTGTTCGGTCGCTGGGCGCAACCTATCATCTATCTTTTCCTGCCTCTCGTCGCTCCTCTTTTTCAGCCTCTCTCGTGAGGTTATGATCTTGTCGACATACCCATTTAGGAACTCCATAGCCATTCTGACATCGCCCCCAGCAGGGATATTGAGGCGCACCTCTCCACCTCCCGTGACTGTGATCGAAATCCGCCTTGCCCTGAGGCTATGGTTCAAGATCACCTCCCCCAATTCGGGGTGGAGGATCGTCTGCTTACCCACCTTTACTACTCTTGTTGCCATCGTATATAACCTAATAAAAGAGAGATGAAAGCGCTCATAAGCCCCTCCATCCCTCGATAACATATGTGTTAAGTCGATTACTTCAACTTACGAGCACCGTCGCTGATAACAACTGGGTAAACCTTACACTCGATGCCATACTTCTCCTTATACTTGTTCTGCGCCGTAGCGATGAAGTTGTTATAAAGATCAGCCTTAACAACGTTGATAGTACAGCCACCGAAGCCACCACCCATCACACGTGAACCAGTTACACCGCAACTCTTAGCAACCTCGTTCAAGAAGTCGAGCTCCTCGCAGCTTACCTCATAAAGAACGCTCATTCCGATGTGTGTACCATACATCTTCTGTCCCATAGTCTCGTAGTCGCCCTTCTCCAATGCGTAGCAAGCGTCCAAAAGACGATCTACCTCACCGATTGCGTACTCCGCACGGATGTAGTCCTCCTGAGAGATCTGTCCAACGACCTCCTCCAACCACTTCATATTTGCGTCACGCAAGAACTCTACCTCTGGGTGCTTAACCTGAATAGCCTTCACTGCACGCTCGCAAGACTCACGACGACGGTTGTATGGTGATCCTACCAACTCGTGCTTTACACAAGAGTCGATCAAAACTACCTTGTAGCCGTGGCTCTCTGGGTCGAATGGAACATAGGCGAACTCGCCAGTCTTACAGTCGAGACGCATCAAGTGGCCAGCCTTTCCGTGGCAAGATGCGAACTGATCCATAATACCACACTTAACACCAACATAGTTGTGCTCAGTAGCCTGACCAACCTTAGCAAGGTCCATCAATGAGTGGCCAAGATCCAACATTGTGTTGAGTGCGAAGGCGTAAACGCTCTCCAACGCTGCTGATGAGCTCATACCTGCTCCGAGTGGCACATCACCTGCGAAGGTAGTGTCGAATCCTTGGATCTTAGCACCCTTCTTGATAAGCTCGCGGCAAACTCCGAAGATGTACTTTGCCCAGCCCTTAGATGGTGCGTCGATCTCCTCGAGGCCAAATGTAGCCTCCTCTTTGAGGTCGATTGAGTAGGCGTTGATCTTGTCAGTTCCGTTGAACTTGATCATCGCTACCATACCCTTGTCAACAGCTCCTGGGAGTACAAATCCTCCGTTATAGTCTGTGTGCTCTCCGATGATGTTGATACGTCCTGGTGATGCGTAAAGCTCTCCCTCGACTCCGTACAACTCTACAAATTTCTCTGTTACGATATTGTTCATAATATTATAAATTATTTTTGGTTAGTTGATTTTCTAAAATAAATATCATTGCAAAACAACGTGTTTTGCTCCGCTGTTGAGATCTTTGATAGGTGGATGAAATTTCGAAGATGGCGTATAGGGCTCTGAAGGAGCATACTTAAGTATGTGACTGAAGAGTCCTGTACGTTATCTTTGAAATTTCGCCGCCTTGCAAAGATCTCGGTTATGCTGTTGGAATATCCTTATTTACATTCTTACTACCGATAAGCGCATAGTAGAGTGTGTAGCAGTAGAGGGCAACCAACAATCCGAAGCTGGCCATATAACCCGCTCCATCGGCGATTGAACCCTGAATAAGAGGTAGGATACCTCCTCCACAAACCATAACCATAAAGATGCCAGAGGCCATAGAGGTGTACTTTCCAAGACCCTCAACCGCCAAGTTGAAGATACCACCCCACATAACCGATGTACAGAATCCTGTAAGGATAAGCAACATAATACCCATAGGAACCTCAACTGTTCCAAACGAGATGTCAGCGTTGAATACTGGCATATTGATAACCCAATCAGATGGGCAGATAATCGCACCAAGAGTGAAGCAAACACCCACTGCCGATACAAATGTAAGCATCGCCTTGCTTGAGAACTTAGCGGCAAGAACACCTCCGAAGAGACGACCCAACATCATACAGAACCAATATGTTCCGCAGATTGCACCAGCCGCAGCAGTACCCATTCCAAGGCCACCAGTCTCGGTTCCCTCGGTGAGGAAGAGGTTTACGAAGTTAGGCACACCAACCTCAAGACCCATATAAGCGAAGATTGCAGCTGCTCCAAGTGTGAAGTGGCGGAACGAAAGTGCGCTGTGCTTATCCTCAGTAGGCTTTGCCTCAGAAGACTCTGCCTCAGCGTAAGGCTCTGGAAGCTCGGCCAATGCAAGAACTGTGAATGCCAAAGCGAAGATACCCATTGCGATCCAAAGCGCTGGGTTTACATCAGCAATTGTTGGATTGAGGGCGTTTCCGATCAAGATACCTGCCAATACTGGGGTGATCGTCGCACCGATAGAGTTGATAGATCCTCCCAAAAGAAGGAGCTGATTTCCCTTGTTACCACCGCCACCAAGTGCATTAAGCATTGGGTTTACAACTGAGTTCAAGAGACACATCGAGAATCCAGAGATGAATGCTCCAATGAGGTAGACTGCGAAGCTCTCGGCAATTCCCGAAAGGAATGAGATACCTACTCCGACGAATCCTACTCCTACTGCAAGGAGGGCTGTCTTTTTGTAGCCGATCTTCTTCAACAACATTCCCGATGGGATTCCCATAAAGGCATAGGCGATGAAGTTAGCGGCATTTCCCAACTGCGACATAAAGTTCGAAGCCTGGAACTGATCCTTCACGATCACTCCGAATGGATTCTGCAATCCAGTCACAAACGAGATCATAAAGAACAGAGCAAACATAATTGCGATAGGCAATGTGTAGTTTTGTTTTGGGCTGTTTGACATAATTTTGTTTAAGTTAATTTAAATAGTTATAGTTTTTTGTTGATTGTTTCTCTTTATTTTTATCCCCTAAAAGAACCTCTTCTTCGACTTTGTAATCACCACATCTTTGAGGTAGAATGGCTCGAAGTAGGCCACATCTTCCACCTCTGCTCTTTGGAACTTCTCATCCGCAATCTTCGCCACACCTGCCGCCGAGGGCTTTACGTCGAGTATGGTTGCCCAAGGCAACGCCTCTCGGCACTTCGCCGCTCCATCTCCTATGAGGATCAACCTCTTGCCCTCCGCTCGAAGCTCCGAGAAGGACTCCTCGTCGATTATCTTCGCCTCGACCTCGGTCGTAGCTACCCCCTTTGTGTCGAAAAGTTGGGTGTAGACCTCCATCCTTCGAGCGTCGACCATAGGTGCCAATAGAGCGCCCTGCAACTCATCTGTGTCGCTGTTCTCGATTGTGAGGCGAGCGAGTGAAGAGAGTGAACTGACCCCAATGAGAGGGATCCTCAATCCATAACACAACCCCTTGGCAAACGAGACCCCAATTCGTAACCCCGTATAGGAGCCAGGCCCCTTGCTCACCGCCACAGCCGAGAGCTCCGATGGCGCAATGCCACACTCCTTCAACAACTCGTCGGCATAGAGCGCCACCAATCGGGCGTGGTCACGTCCCTCAGCGCTCTCACGCATCGCCACGACCTCACCATCCCTTGCTATTGCTACCGAGCATACCTCGGTTCCACTCTCGATTGATAGAATCAACGACATTTATTAATTATATATTATGTAGCCTTATTATTTACTTGTAACTTTTCATAGCCTTGGCCATCTCTCTCTTAGCATCGCCCTCCTTGAGGTGCTCCCTCTTGTCGTAAGCCTTGCGACCCCTTGCCAATCCAACTGCTATCTTTGCCAACCCCCTATCGTTGAGGAAGAGTTTGAGCCCCACCATCGTGAGCCCCTTATCCTGAAGTGCCCTCTCGATCTTGACCAACTCCTTTTTGTTGAGCAGCAGTTTCCTGTCTCGCTTTGGGGCGTGGTTGTTGCAACTTCCCCAATGATACTCCGCTATGTTCACCCCCTTGATCCAGAGCTCACCCCTCTCTACATAGCAATAGCTATCGGTCAGAGAGGCCTTACCCATCCTGATTGACTTGATTTCGGTCCCCACGAGGACCATCCCCGCAACATACTCCTCTAATATCTCATAGTCGAAGGTGGCGCGGCGGTTGCGAATATTTATACTTTTAAAGTCTGCCATTTACCATCTTAAATTACTAAAGAAGAGCCTCCTTGTTACATATCAAAACCAACACACAAACAATGAACTATCCCCAAAGAAATAGCCCAATGTCGATAAAAACAGAGTCCCCGAAAGCACCTTTCAAGGGGACTCATTACACAAAGTTAATACTTTTTTCTTAAAAACCTAAATAATCGCTTAAGAAATATCAGAAAAAAGTGAGTCATCGGAGGGAATCTCCTCGCCCGAAGTGGGGATCTCACTTAGCGTAGAGCTCCGCCAATGGTGTGCGGCGTGGGCTCCGTCGCAATAGGGTTTGTTCGAGCTGTGGCCGCATCGACAGAGCACCACTCGGTTGCGAAGTTCGTATTGCTCACCATCTTGACGCTCTACCGTGATACCTCCCTTGAGCCACAATCCTGCCGAACAGCCCGCCTCGGGATCCTCCAAAAGATCGACGCTCGGCTCGAAATCAAATTCGTAGGGGTTCTCCTCGCCTCGGCGCCACGCCATAAGACGTGCCGAGGGGCACATCGTCGCCTCGCGGATGGCGAGATCTCGCGCCTCGCTATCCTCGCCCGAGATGTGGGTTAGGTGCCAGACTCCGCCCCCTGGGTGGCAAAAACGGGCGTAGCAACAATACTTCTCGTTGTCTTTGAGGATCATCTCTTGACTCTCATAAATCCGTGCGTCGTCGGCTATCTGGTCGTTTGGTGAGGTGAGCTCGCTATCCCACTCGACCATCTCGTGGGAGCCATCGCAGAGGGGTTGGTTGCGTGATTTTCCACACCTGCAAAGTGGTGTGGGGCTATCCTCTCTCATAGCGAAGCTCTCGCCTCGTCTGTAATACCAACTCTCGCCCACCGAGTCGGGGAGGATGAATTGTTGACCCACCTCTTTGGCGCTGTAGAGGATGTAGGGACCTCTCTCTTTGACTACTACTTTAATTTGAGTTGGGGTGGTCGTCCCCGTGTTTTTTAGATCTGTCATAACTGTGTCGTGTTTTAAATTTCTCTCAATTATCGAGGCAATAATTATACCTTTTCACCCTCCACCCAGCGACCATATTTTATCCCGAAAAGGAGATAAAATAATTTTGATGAGAAAAATCAGTAGATTCTGAGCGGTTTTTATACTAATTTTGGTATCTTTGCAGTTATTCTATGTAATAGAACAAAAATAAGCTAATGAAAAAAGTACTATATACTCTTATCATCTTGACCATCTCATTAGTGGGATGCAACAAAGATGATAGCTCAGGATCTATCACGCTCGAACAGTCGGGAATCTATGTCGACGACTATGGCAGCACAACCTTCACCACCTTCGAGACCGATAATGTCGGAGATGTGAGCGTCTATCTTCGCCCACTTGGATGGACTGTCTCGGTGTCGAATAGCGATAACACGGTGAGCGTGACTGCTCCCCAAGATATTACGGGTGTCGATCTCGATGGAACTGTCTATTTGTCGGCGGATACCCCCGATGGTACAACTAAGTATGCCTATTTATCGGTCGGCATTGTCGACTTCATCGAGATTGACGACATCTCGAACGGAGGTCTCGACGATCAGCAGGCCAACTCGATGATCGTCACAACTCCCAATAGATTCTATTCGTTCGATCCATATCGCAGGGGCGAGAGCTCTGAGCGCCAAGATTTTGCAATCGACGATGTACGCATCGAGTGGAGGAGCGCCAACGCCCCAGTCACAAACGTTAGGCTTATGGAGGATGATGATTATGGCCTCCGTATCGGTTTCTTTGTCCCCTATGATGAGTACGATCTGGATGATGATGGCGATGATGAGGATGTGATCGAGGGTAACGCTGTGATCTCGATCCTCGATGAAAAGGAGGTTGTCTTGTGGAGCTGGCATATCTGGGTCTCGGACGACGATGTGTCGGAGATCTCGGTGGGTGGCGCTACCTTTATGGATCGCAACTTGGGAGCTTATGCCAACGACAATACCGACGAGGATACAATCCTCGAGTCGTATGGACTCTACTATCAGTGGGGTCGCAAGGATCCATTCGCAAGGCCTCAATATTACAATGCGTCGGGAAGTGTCGATGCCTATATGTATGACAAGGATGGCTCGATTGTGCAGCACGGATATGATAACTCGACTGTTTTGACAGGATCGGTTCTCTACTCCTATCGCAACCCCCGTAGCTTTATCAATGGAACGCCAAGCTCCAACTTCGATTGGTTGTATGGCTCAATGCAGAACGACTCGTTGTGGGACGATAATGGCCAGAAGAGCATCTATGACCCATCTCCAAAAGGGTGGAGAGTCCCTTCGAGCGCCCAGCTTGCCCTTTTGGGCGAGGCCGATGGCTATGATAGCAGCGAGAATATCGACGATGTGATGGAGTACTTCGGAACTACATTCGGTAGCGACTTCTTTATGGCGGTGGGAATGCGTAACTACTATGATGGCAAGATCCACAACCTATCGGGTGACGGAAGCTACTACCGTTGGTCGGGATGTTATTGGAGCCGTGATTCAGCACCCGATGGAGATAGTGGTGAGAAGATGGCCTCGGCTCTATACTTCTACTTGAATTCGGCAGATATGAGCGTGACGACAGAGAGCGCCGCGAGCCACTACCGAGCAAATGGAATGCAGATTAGGTGTGTAAAGATTGAGTAACCCTATACTCGAGGGCAGCGACCGCCACAAAAGAGTCGATGCAAGAGGATAGACCCTTTATATATATAACGAGACTCCGCAACCACCAAGTTGCGGATTTTTCGTCTCTGGGCATTGAGGTGAGAGTGCCACGAGATGAAATCACGCCAAGCCTCAAAGACCGCAAGGGCAGACCGAAACTTTCCACCGATGAGGTAGCTAAAGGCGGCAGCCAGATCTAAGAGCGGACGAAGCAGCGCCACGACGATGCGTTGGTGGGTAGGGGCGCAACGATACAACATCGCCAAGTTATTTCGATGGTTGAGCATCGTCTTGCGGGGCGACTCCTTAGAGAGCGTTCCGCCACCAAGGTGAAAGACCACGCTCTGGGGGATTATGCGCACCCTATAACCTATGAGTTGAGCCCTCCAACAGAGGTCGATCTCCTCTTGATGGGCGAAGAAACTACCCTCGAAACCGCCCAACTTGCGGTATAGGTCCCCTCGACAGCCAAAGGCCGCTCCGCTGACCCAGAATAGATCTCGTGCGTCGTCATACTGTCCCTTGTCCTGCTCGATGGTCGAGAGGACACGGCCCCGACAGAATGGATAGCCCAAGTAGTCGATGAATCCGCCCGAGGCACCTGCCGCCTCGAATTTATCACGCTCGGTATATGATCTGATCTTCGGTGAGACAATCCCCACGGGGGCCTCGTTAGACTCCGCTTTGGGTGTAAGCTCCTCGATGAGAAGCTCGCACCACCCCTCGCTAACCTCCACGTCGGAGTTTAGGAGGATGAATATCTCGTGATGAAGCTCCGCCAAGGCTCTGTTATACCCCTCGGCAAAGCCCCAATTCCGCTCCAACCTAACAAGCTGAACCCTATCAGAGAATCGCTGCTCAACGAACTCACACGACTCATCGGTCGAACCATTATCGGCAATGACAATATCGACCCACTCGGGGGTATTGCGCACCACCGAGGGGAGGAACTGTTGCAGGTGTGCAACGCCATTCCAATTGAGGATTACCACGGCCGAGCGTGGTTGTGAATTGTGACTCTCTATCATTTGTTAGATATAGTTTTGCCATCAAGTGAGCCTACTCTCTCACGCTGCTCCAAGCCTTGTCCTTATGCGAATCACGAGAGCTCTTCCACCTACGATGTGACCACAGCCACATCTCGGGGTTATCGATGATCTTCTCCTCCAACATCTTGACATATCGAGATGTGATCTCGTTGGGCTCAACGCTCTCTTTACCATCCCAGATCTCTCGGAAGCAGAACTCATATCGCCCCCTTGCCCTTCGACGTTGGTAGACAAAATATGTCGGCATCTTTAGCCTCAGGGCCATCTTTTCGCCACCATCATAGAATACGGTGTCACGCCCCAAGAAGTCGAACCACTCCTTTTTTGGGGTGAGTCGGGGGCTTTGGTCGGCAATGAGTCCCAAGACATATGGCTCGCCATTATATCTGGGTCCTGTCTTTATCGTGGCTCGAAGCACCTCCTTCGCAGGGATCGGGATCACCTTATAGTTGCTACGAAGCCTCTGAAATAGTTTTTCGAAGATTCTGTTTTTTAGGACGTGATAGACCGCAAAGAGCCACTGATCGGCAAATTGAGTCCACCAACATAGGTACTCCCACATCCCAAAATGGGCGGTGAGGGCAATCCAGCTCTGATCTTTGGTCAACACCCTTAGGCGTGTGGCTCGATCGGGATCATCTGACTCCTCTTCCATCGTCGGAAAGATTGAGTCTCCTGCTTTTCGGTTGGCCAAGGCCAACATACCCACCAGGATCTCCGACATCACGACGTAGAATTTGCGGGCGATCTCCTCTCTCTCCTCCTCGCTCCGTCTCGGGAAACTCCTCTCTAAGTTCTCCATCACCACCCTTCGACGATAGCCCACCATTCGATAGAGGATGAAGTAGACCACGGGGGCGATGATGTTGTAGAGCACAAAGTGGGGTAGGTGGCCGATCAAATAGCATAGTGCCCAAATTATCTCGACCGCACACCTCTCAAAAATATTTAGCTCTTTTCCTTGCTTTTTACTCATTCTCCTCGCTTTCGCTCTCGTTTTTTAACCCATACCTCTCGGCATTGCTCAATCGTCGCTTTTTCTCGGGCTTTGGTGCCCCAGCCACAACGATCACAAACTCACCTTTGGGCTCGTGCTCCCTAAAATGCGCCAACACCTCGGGGATTGTTCCTCGCACGGTCTGCTCAAACTTCTTCGATAGCTCACGTGTCAGGGAAACCTCACGACTCTCTCCAAAAGTCGAGCCAAACTGCTCCAAAGTCTTGACTATTCGATATGGTGACTCATAAAAAATCATTGTTCGCTCCTCGTTGGCCAACGCCTCGAGGTGTTTCGATCGCCCCTTCTTCTGGGGCAGGAACCCCTCGAAACAGAATCTGTCACACGGAAATCCGCTCTGAATGAGGGCAGGGATGGCGGCCGTTGCACCAGGCAAGGTCTCCACCTCGACACCCTCGTCGATACATCGGCGCACCAACAGAAAGCCTGGGTCCGAGATCCCTGGGGTACCTGCGTCGCTCACCAAGGCGATGTTCTCACCTGCGGCTATGCGCTCGGCAACCATTGCGCTTGTTGCGTGTTCGTTGAATTTGTGGTGCGACAACATCCGCTTCTCGATCTGAAGATGTTTCAGCAAGAAGGCGGTTGTTCGGGTATCCTCGGCAAGGATCAGATCGACCTCGGAGAGCACTTTGATTGCTCTTAAAGTGATATCATCTAAGTTGCCTATTGGGGTGGGTACGATATAAAGTTTTGACACTTTTTTCTGTTGTTAAATTTAATATCGGCTCTGTAACATCGTTAAGAGCAGCTTTGCGCCATCCTCGTCACCGCTCCACATATAGTTCTCGGCGATATAAATTAGCGCATCATCGAGGGTTGGTTGGGAGTCGAGCTCCGCAAGGGTCTGCTTCATCTTCTCGAAGTCGCCATCGAATAGGTCGTTCGAGAGTACGAGTCGGTCGTTGAAACCTAATTGGTCGAATAGTTGGGTTTCGAATATGGGAGACTCCTCTACCTCCTCCTCTACAATCTCTATTATTACCTCTTCCTCTTCGATCTCGATCTCGGGCTCTGCCTCTGCCTCCTCTGTGATCTCCTCGATCTCGGGCTCAGCCTCCTCAACTACCTCTTCCTCCTCGATCTCAGGCTCTGTCTCTTCTATGATCTCCTCGATCTCAGGCTCGGCTTCCTCGATCACAGGAGGCGTAGGCGCAACCTCGACAACCTCCTCATCATCATCCTCGCCGTCATCAAAGCGAAGCATCTCATATATCTTCTTGACCCTCTCAAGAGCCATATCCATCTCCAAAGCGGAGCGCTCCTTGCCGCCTCTCCATCCAGTGACAAGCTCACGTAACTCGTCGATCTTAGCTATCAAATTGTTAACTCTCATCTCTTAAAGTGAATTGCTTAGTAATATCAAAATTATTTAGGTGAAAAGAGGTCATAAACCAAACCTTCTTCGTATCTTTGTAAAGTTACAATGACATAACCCACAAAGATAGTAATTTTTCGCAAATAATGACACAACCTAAGCTGCCGAGATTAAATTTTCCGCCAATTAGCCTAAAGGCCCGACGTGGCGAAGGGGCGATCTCGGTGTGGGACTCTCTCCGCAAGATCTATGTCGTCCTGACCCCCGAGGAGTGGGTGCGCCAACATCTTATCGCCTTTCTGCTCACTCAGATGCAGATCACACCACTTCAAATAGTGGTCGAATACTCAGTCAAGGTAAATGGCCAGAGCCAGAGGGCCGATATCGTGGTGATCGACCGAGCGGGCCGCCCCTCGATCCTCGTGGAGTGCAAAGCTCCCGAGGTGAAGATCTCACAGAGCACGCTCGATCAAGCGGTGCGCTACAACTCGGTGGTGGGGGCACGCTACCTGATCCTCACAAATGGTCTCTCGCACCACATCTACCAGTTTGACAGCGAGAACTCTCAATATCGTGAGCTACAAAGTTTTGAGCAGATTAGGGGGTAATCACAAATTAAATTAGTACCTTTGCACCAAATTTTTTATAGTTAGACAACACAATAATGCGTATTCTATCCCCTTCAATGCTCGCAGCCGATTTCGGCAATTTGGAGCGTGACACAAAGATGATCCACCGTAGCGAGGCTCAGTGGATCCATATCGACGTTATGGATGGCCGTTTCGTCCCCAATATATCGTTTGGATTCCCCGTTTTGGAGGCTATCCGTCGCCACTCCGACAAGGTTATGGATGTCCATCTAATGATCGAGGAGCCAGAGACTTACTTGGAGCGATTTGTAAAGAGTGGCTCCGATTACTTGACATTCCACATCGAGGCGACCCAAAAGGTGGACCACTGCATCGAGCTAATCCGCAAGGCAGGTGCCAAGGTGGGAATCTCGATCAAACCAGCCACCGATGTCGAGGTGTTGCGCCCCTATCTACCTCTCATTGATATGGTGTTGGTGATGAGTGTCGAGCCAGGTTTCGGAGGGCAGAAGTTTATGCCCGTGGCCATTGACAAGGTGCGTTCGCTCCGTGCGATGGCTGGTGAGCTCTCGACCGATCTACTTATCGAGGTCGATGGAGGTATTGGAGCATCGAACGCTGGGATCTTGTTCGAGGCGGGTGCCGATGCCCTTGTGGCTGGAAATTCGGTCTTTGGAGCGAGTGACCCCGAGGCGGAGATCGCTAAGATCTTGCGTGCATAAACATTAATAAATTAGAAAAAAACGTGATATCACTCGACTCCCTGACAGTAAGCTATGGCGGCTGGACGCTTTTCGATAACATCTCCTTTTTGATCAACCCTAAGGACCGTATTGGCCTCGTGGGGCGCAATGGCGCAGGCAAGAGTACGCTGCTAAAGATCATCATTGGCGAGCAGATGGCCACCTCGGGTGGAGTCTCTCAGAATGGCGACTGCACAATCGGCTACCTACCTCAGCAGATGAGGGTGGCCGACACAACCTCGTTGGTCGCCGAAACTGCCAAAGCCTTCGACGAGGTGAATAGGGTAGAGGCGTTGGTCGAGAGGCTGAGCATAGAGCTCTCGGAGCGCACCGATTACGAGAGTGATGGCTACCAAAAGTTGATCCACGAGATGACCGAGGCGCAGGATCGTTTCCACATCTTGGGGGGAGATAGTCGTGAGGCCGACATCGAAAAGACCCTATTGGGTTTGGGATTCAAGCGAAGCGACTTCGACCGTGCCACGAGCGAGTTCTCGGGCGGATGGAGGATGCGTATCGAGTTGGCGAAGTTGCTACTTCGTCGCCCCTCGATATTTCTGCTGGATGAGCCTACCAACCACCTCGACATCGAGAGTATTCAGTGGTTGGAGGAGTACCTGAGAAGCTATAATGGGGCGGTGTTGTTGATCTCACACGATAGGATGTTCCTCGATGCGGTGACAAATCGCACGGTCGAGTTATCGTTGGGCAAGGCCTACGACTACAAAGTGGGCTACTCGAAGTTCGTCGAGCTACGTGCAGATAGGCGAGCGCAACAGATGGCCGCCTATGAGAACCAGCAGCGACTAATCGAGAAGAATGAGGAGTTCATCGAGAAGTTTCGCTACAAACCCACCAAGAGCAATCAGGTGCAGTCTCGAATAAAGCAGTTGGAGAAGATCGACCGAATAGAGGTGGAGCAGGAGGATTTGGCGAGGATGAATATCAAATTTCCGCCAGCGCCTCGCTCAGGCGATATCGTAGCCTCGATCAACGAGGTGGGTAAGTCGTTCGAGAGTAAACACGTCTTTAGCGGCGCCAACTTCACCATCGAGCGTGGTCAGAAGATAGCGTTGGTGGGGCGAAATGGAGAGGGCAAGACCACTCTGGCGAGGATCCTCAGAGGCGAACTCTCGGCAAGCGAGGGGTCGATAAAGTTGGGTGCCAATATAAATATAGGTTACTTCGCCCAGAATCAGGATGATCTGATGGATGGCGATTTCACGGTTTTCGATACTCTGGATCGTGTGGCGGTGGGTGATGTGAGGACACGCCTGCGTGATATCCTTGGTGCCTTTTTGTTCCGTGGCGAGGATATCGACAAGAAGGTGAAGGTGCTCTCGGGAGGTGAGCGGTCACGCCTTGCGATGGCGAGGTTGATGTTGGAGCCCTACAACTTGTTGATCCTCGATGAGCCGACCAACCATATGGATATGAGGTCGAAGGATATCTTGAAGCAGGCGCTCATCGCCTTTGATGGGACGGTGGTTGTGGTCTCTCACGATCGTGATTTCTTGGATGGTCTGGTCGACAGGATCTATGAGTTTCGAGATGGCGGCGTGACAGAGTATCTGGGGGGTATTCACTACTTCCTCGAGAAGCGAAAGGTGGAGTCGATGCGTGATATCGAGCGAGCTGCCCCCGTAGCCCCAAAGAGCGAAACAACAGAGCAACAGCCTAAGCAGAGCACCAAGCTAAGCTACGAACAACAAAAGGAGCAGGAGAAGGTGATCCGCAAGGCCCGAAAAGCGGTGGAGAAGGTAGAGGCCGAGATGGAGCAGATCGAGACGACAATTGCGGAGTACGACGCACGAATGGCCTCGGCAAGTGATTATAACGAGCAGGATTACAAGAGCTATAATGAGCTGAAGGCCCAAGCCGAGAAGAAGATGAGGGAGTGGGAGAGGTTGAGTTATGAATTGGAAATATTAGAAGGATAAGATATGAGTAATAGAATTTTTGGAATACGCCCAGTCGTTGAGGCGATTCAGGCACGCAAGCAGATCGAGAAGGTCTATCTAAAGAAGGGGGCCGAGGGTCAGTTGATGATGGAGCTTCGTGACATCTGTCATCGCCACCACGTGAGGGTGCAGGAGGTGCCCATCGAGAAGCTGAACCGCCTTGTTAAGGGCAACCACCAAGGTGTTGTTGCTCAGATCACCGAGATCGAATATGTCGAGGTGCAGGATATTTTGGATCGTGTGCCCGAGGATGAGACCCCACTTATCGTAGTCTTTGATGGTGTCACCGATGTGCGCAACTTCGGAGGTATAGCCCGAAGTGCCGAGTGTGCAGGGGCCCACGGCCTTATCGCCCCACTCAAAAACTCTGCCCCCGTGAATGGCGATGCTATCAAGGCCTCGGCTGGTGCCTTGACCTCGATCCCTGTGGCTCGTGTAGGCTCGATCCGCACGACGCTTATGACTTTCAAGAGCGAGGGGTATCAGATCGTTGCCGCAACGGAGAAGAGTCGTAAGCTGCTCTATGATGCAGATTTGCGCAAGCCTACGGTCCTTGTTATGGGCTCCGAGGAGACGGGAATCTCACGTGAGGTGTTGAAGCTTTGCGACGAGCAGTTGGCCATTCCACTCATTGGCCATATCGAGTCGCTCAACGTATCGGCAGCGGCGGCGATATTACTCTTTGAGGTTGTTCGCCAGCGTATTGGCGGAGCTGCTGAGTAGCAGACCCACCGAGAAGTAAAATATACGTCATTGCGGACTTGATTCGCAAACTCTAAATAGCGCTGATTATCAGTATGTTATGAGATTGCGAATCAAGTCCGCAATGACGTATATGTGTAAAAGTAATGACGTATATAGGTAAAATATAGACTTATTACTACTACTCCTCTATAACATTATAGTTCTCATACATCGCAAAGTCTCGATCTCCAAAGGGGATTATTCGGTAATCTCGTGGAGAGTCACCATCTTGGATTGGGATATTCTGCATATAGGTCGTATTGGCAATATTGGGAGGCAGAATATTATCTGGGCTCTTGCCCTCCACAATATTCATATTGGAAAGCCCCTCGGCAACGGGAGGAAAGATGAGCGTTACGAGGACGATATTTCCATTGCCTCTTTTAAAGAGGAGGTTGCGGTTAAGAGGCGCTCCACCCTTTATGCTGTGCACCCTATACCGATCGCCACTCTCGGGGTCGATCAACCAAAAGTCTCTATCAAAGTTTACCCCATACCAAGAGGGTTTGAGTTGAAACATCAGCTCAAGCTCCATACGATCCTCATACCTATATAACGCTGCAACCTTATAATCGGCGGGCGAAATCAGTTGATATTGACTTGTCGTTAAGTTTATGTAGCGATAATCAACAGTTTTGGATTGCACATATATATATGAAGTCAAGGCAATCAGCGATAATACAATGGGGATCATAACAAATTTCAACCACCATCCGCCTCGTTGATTATCCTCTCTTTTCATCTCGTTTATCCTCTGCCTCACGAGTGAGCTGTTGAATCCAGTCGAGATTGTGGGTGTCACACCTATCTGCTCGATCAACAACCGTCTATACCTCTTGGGGTCGAGCTTGCACCTGAGAACCGAGCGGTCGGCTTGGAATTCGTGCACCGCCAATACCTCACGACGAATGAGCCAGACGAAGGGGTTGAACCACGTGAGGATAACATATATAGTACGATATGGTCGATGTAGTGATTGTGGATTATGTGCGAGAGTTCGTGTGTCAAGACAAATTCCATCTTCTCATCATCCATCTTGCGGTCGATAAAGATCATCTTGAGATAGGAGAATGGAGCCTGAATCAAGCCGCTGCGACAGATCTCTACCCCTTCGCTCCTCTCAATCGAGGCCATAGACCTTACCTTTAATATATAGTATAGCCCCACTAAGTAGATAGCCACGAGGATCAAGGCTCCAATTGCCCAGAGCGTAAGTATGATGTTGTGTTGCGATAGATAGGTGGTGACAACATTGAACCACTCCGCTCTTTGGAGTTCGACCAGTGGAGATGTCTCGTCGAACTCCTCGATTTGTGAGGTTAGGTGGTCGGTCTGGCCATCATAGATATTTATGGTCTCGCCCTGGGTAATTTCTTGTTGTTGACTACATCTCTGATATCATCGTCGACCTCCTCGATCTTGGTGAGCAGTTGCCCAACGCCATTATCCTTCTTTACCTTGATGAGGTCGATCGAGACGTAGGCGGCATAGGCCGAGAGTAGAGGGATTAGAAGAAGATAGATACGACGTTCTAATAGTCCTGCACGACTCTTGACGAAGTAGATGTAGAGCGAAAACAGAATTGCGCTTACCCCAATGTGTTTTAGAATTGTAATGACTAAATCTCCCGTCATATTGATCTCTATAATGTTAATATTATATTGATAAAAATAGACATAGATAATAATAAATTTTTAAGTAACAAGGTCTGTTTTCTCCCTGCTACTTAAAAAAGTGGGGCTACTCCTGATCGAGGATAGCGCGGAGCTCCTCCTTCTCGCTCTCCGATAGCTTTTCGCGACGAGCAAAGAATGAGATCATATTAGAGATGGAGTTGCCGAAGAAGTGCATCTTCACACGACCCATAACCTCCGAGGCATACTCCTCCTTGCTGATTGTTGCACGGTAGCAGTGGATCTTGCCATAGCTCTTAAATGTAACGAATCCCTTTCTCACCAAGATGCGGATGATTGTCGAGACTGTTGTGTAAGCTGGGCGAGG
The DNA here is from genome assembly GCA_047178625.1 of Rikenellaceae bacterium. Lineage (GTDB taxonomy): Bacteria > Bacteroidota > Bacteroidia > Bacteroidales > Rikenellaceae > Alistipes. The sequence goes on along the minus strand of JBCQTJ010000002.1, from coordinate 81,802 downwards.
CTCAGGGATCTTGTTGATGATATCGGCAAGGAACTGTCCCTCGTCGTTGTCATCCCAGATCACCTGCATAATCTCCAACTCAGCTCTTGTGAGCTCTTTTCCCTGTGTGTTGATCTCCATTGTAATTGTTTTTATTGTTTTTTTATCTCTATCTTCTTTTATTCTAACCCAAACAGACCTCACTCACCTCCCTAAAACTCATCTTGCGAACCTCGCAATCGCCAATTTTGGTTGGCAATACCATATATATATAGCCCTCCTCAGCCTTCTTATCCTTGCAGATCGCCTTCAAAAGCTCCTCTATGGGGACTGGCGAGCAGAGGTTGAAGCCCAACGATTCGTGGATGGCACGGATCCTATCGGCATCTACCTGAGAGATTAACCCTAACTTGCGGGCGATATTTGTTGCAATGATTGTACCCACAGCGACCGCCTCACCGTGAATCATCTCACGTGATAACTTCTCGATTGCGTGGGCAAAGGTGTGACCCAAATTAAGCTTGCGCCTCTCGCCAGCCTCTCTTTCATCCATCTCGACGATGGCCGCCTTGACTGTCACCGAGGCGATGATCGCACGGCAGATCAACTCCTCGTCGCCACGGAACTGGCAGAAGCTCATCCCCTCCAACATCTCGAATAGGGCGGGATCTGCTATGATTGCCGACTTTGTAACCTCTGCCAATCCTGCCCTCACCTCACGGTCGTTGAGAGTGCGTAGCAGCTCGACATCGCAGATCACAAATCGGGGCTGGTTGAATGTGCCGATCATATTTTTGTAGCCACCGAGGTTGACACCATTCTTGCCACCCACTCCAGCGTCTACCTGACTTAGGAGCGTGGTCGAGACAAAGCCAAAATCGACGCCTCGCATATAGCTCGCCGCCACGAATCCCGTGATGTCGGTGACAATGCCACCTCCGAATCCGAGCAGAAAAGTCTTGCGGTCGGCCCCCATCTCAATAAGCTGAGTATAGATCGCCTCCACAGTAGTTAAATTTTTATTCTCCTCACCCTCACCAATCACAATACGCTCGTAGGGAGAGAGGATCTCTCCATAGATGCGCTCAATGTTGTGATCAGTAATGACAATAATACGTCGCTCGGGCAGCACCTCTGTTAGCTTGCCAAGACCTCGAACGACCATCACGTCACTACTTCCTTTAATCTTTAGACTATATGTGTTCATTAGTTTATGCCTGTGAATATTAAATTTTACCAAATACAAAGTTAGGTAAAAAAAATCAGTTTAGGAAATTTATGGTCGATTTGTAGTTATTTCTCCCCCATTTTCTTGTGAAAATTTATAAAACGAGGTAAAATATAAGAGTTCAGTCGATGAATTTGGCCAGATAGCTCCATATTTAACACAAATATAAAATCACATCTGAGAATAAAGTCCTTAGTTGATTTTGCAGTCTAAGAAATTAGAACTACCTTTGTGGCAAATTTATAATCACAGATGCAAAAATTACGCAACATTGCCATTATCGCCCACGTCGATCACGGCAAGACCACACTGGTCGACAAGATGATTCTGGCAGGAAACCTCCTCCGTGAGGGTTCGCAGCAGGGGCAGGGGGAGCTTATCCTCGACAATAACGATTTGGAGCGAGAGCGAGGAATCACTATCCTTTCTAAGAACGTTTCGGTTCTATATAAAGATTACAAGATCAATATCATCGACACCCCTGGTCACGCCGATTTCGGTGGCGAGGTGGAGCGTGTGCTCAATATGTGCGATGGTGTGTTGTTGTTGGTCGACGCCTTCGAGGGCACTATGCCCCAGACTCGTTTCGTCTTGCAGAAGGCTTTGGCCTTGGGTAAGAAGCCAATCGTTGTTATCAATAAGGTAGATAAGCCAAACTGCCGCCCCGAGGTGGTTAATGAGCAGGTGTTCGATCTTATGTTCGCACTCGAGGCCAGCGACGAGCAGTTGGAGTATAAGACAGTATATGGCTCTGCAAAGCAGGGCTGGATGAGCAACGAGGGGTGGGAGACTCCGACCGACTCGATCATCCCTCTACTCGACACAATCATCGAGGAGATCCCCGAGCCTCAGATGGCCGAGGGCACGCCTCAGATGTTGGTGACATCGCTTGAGTACTCGGCATATATCGGCCGTATTGCGGTGGGTAAGGTGACTCGTGGATCGTTGAAGGCGGGCCAGAATGTTACTCTTGCAAAGCGAGATGGCGAGCGTATGGTTAAGAGCCGCATCAAGGAGCTTATGATCTTCGACGGTCTGGGTAAGAAGCGTGTCGAGACGGTCGATTGCGGTGAGATCTGTGCTGTGGTTGGAATCGAGGGGTTCGAGATCGGAGATACAATCTGCGACTACGAGAATCCAGAGCCACTACCAACAATCTCGATCGACGAGCCAACAATGTCGATGACCTTCACCATCAATAACTCACCATTCTTCGGTAAGGATGGAAAGTATGTGACTTCACGCCACATCAAGGATCGCCTCGACAAGGAGTTGGAGAAGAACCTTGCGTTGCGTGTCGAGGAGGGTCTCACGGCCGATAGCTTCTTGGTCTTTGGACGAGGCGTGTTGCACCTCTCGGTGCTAATCGAGACTATGCGTCGTGAGGGCTACGAGCTTCAGGTGGGACAGCCAAAGGTTATCATCAAGGAGATCGAGGGCAAGAAATGTGAGCCAATCGAGGAGCTAACGGTCGATTGTCCCGAGGAGTATTCAGGCACGGTGATCGACTTGGTGACTCGTCGTAAGGGAACGCTAACAAATATGGTGACAGTCGATGAGCGAACTCGTTTGGAGTTCTCGATCCCATCACGTGGAATCATCGGACTACGTTCAAATATGCTCACCGCAACGGCAGGTGAGGCGATTATGACCCACCGCCTTTTGGGCTTCGAGCCTTGGGTAGGCGAGATCGAGATGCGTAGCAATGGCTCGATCATCTCGGGCGAGACTGGTACGGCGTATGCCTACTCGATTGATAAGTTGCAGGATCGTGGACGTTTCTTCATCCATCCGATGGAGGAGGTCTATGGCGGACAGGTTATCGGAGAGCACACTCGTAGCAACGACATCACCGTGAATGTAACCAAGTCTAAGCAGTTGACAAATATGCGTGCTTCGGGAAATGATGATAAGGTGGCAATCGCACCTCCACGCCTATTTACTCTGGAGGAGGCTTTGGAGTATATTCAGGAGGATGAGTATGTTGAGGTTACGCCAAACTCGATGCGTTTGCGCAAGATTTTATTGAATGAACACGACAGAAAAAGAGCGGCGAAGTAGCCTTATCTTTTGGTCGTGCCTAACGAAAGGATGTGCCAAGTGACCGCCACTGCTATTAGGGCGAGGATGATCTGAAGCCATAACTTTTCGTCGGCAATGAAGATGATGCAATAGAGGATCGAGCCCCAGAGGATGGTTATCGAGGTGAGCTTTGCTCTGAGTGGAATAGATCTATTCTCTCGATAGTCGACGATGTAGCGACCCAAGATTGGTGATTTGATCAACCAGTCGTAGAGTCGAGGTGACGAGTGGACGAATAGGGTGGCCGAGAGGAGCAGAAACGGAGTCGTGGGGAGTAGCGGAATCGCTATCCCGAGGGTTCCAAGGGCCAGCGAGATGCAGCCTAATATTATTAGGAGTGTTTTCATAGTGACAAATGTAACGATATTCTGAGAGATTTATTATAAATTGTATGAAAAAAATAATAGGAGTAGCTGCCGACCACGCAGCTTATGAGTTGAAGGAGTTTTTGGTAGGTTGGCTCGCATCGAAGGGTCACGAGGTTATCGACTATGGATGTATGAGCGAGGAGAGCGTAGATTACGCCGACTTCGGACACGCACTTGCACGAGGAATGGAGAGTGGCGAGGTCGAGATCGGAGTGGCGATGTGTGGCACTGGCGAGGGTATGTCGATGACTTTGAACCGCCACAAGGGGGTGCGTGCAGGTCTCTGTTGGAGTCCCGATATCGCTCGCCTAACACGTGAGCACAACGACTCGAATGTGATTGTGTTTCCAGCTCGATTTATCGACAACGATCAGGCAATCACGATGTTGAATGTCTGGATGACAACTCCTTTCGAGGGTGGACGACACATTCGTCGTGTCGAGAAGCTCGATCAGGCGGAGTAAAAGATTATTACAATTCGAAGATATAGGGTGAGTAGCTTTTAAGTTGCTCACCCTCTGTTTTTTTGGGCTCTCGAAAGAGTCCAAAGATCGTCGATCCGCTTCCCGACATAGCGGCATAGATCGCCCCTGCCGCCAAGAGATCTCTCTTGATTTGAGCCAAGAGAGGGTAGGCCTCGAAGATATGGGGTTCGAAGTCATTCTTCACCGCCCCCTGCCACCTCTCGATCGGCAACTTCAACAGCTCCGAGAGGCGCTGAGTCGGCACAAAAGGGCGCACACCGCCATAAGCCTCACGAGTCGAGACATTGACCCCGTCGGGCTTGATGAGAACGAGGGTCAAGCCATCGAGCGGCAGGTCGATAGGCTCCATAATCTCGCCACGCCCACGGCAAATCTGGGGGGTGTTACGCACAAAGAAGGCGGTGTCGCTACCAATCTCGGCAGCCACTCCGATCAACTCCTCCTCGCTAAGCCCCAACTCAAAGATCGAGTCGAAGGCGAGGATAACCGAGGTAGCATCGGCCGACCCTCCGCCAAGGCCAGCGCCAAAGGGGATTTGCTTGTCGAGGGTTATCGAAACGCCCTGCTCGACCCCATATCGACGCTGCATAAGCTCCGCCGCCTTGACACAGAGGTTGTCCGAGGCTGGGCAGTCGATCGAGATCCCCTCGCCCCGAAATTCGATCTCCGAGGAGTTGGGAAGTGGCTCGATAGTGAGCAGATCATATAGGCCACGAACGGGCAACATCACGGTGTCGAGTTCGTGAAATCCATCCTCTCGACGACGTAGAACATCGAGCCCGAGGTTAATTTTGCAGTTTGCACGTAATATCATAAGAATCTGTTTAAATTTTATTCATCTATTTTGTTAAGGATCTTTCACTTATCCTTTCTCTTTTTACAATCCGTTACATAGTACCGCTATGCGCCTCTCGTAAAAAAAGAAAATATAAGCAAAATCTCTCTTAACAAAATTAGCGAACAAAACTTAAACAGATTCTAAGACAAAGATATTATTTTTTTGTCGAAAATCCGTAACTTTGCTACAATTAAAGCAACTCCCCGTATGAAACTAAGAACCGAAATAACAATAGCTCCGCTCCGAGAGCTGATCAGCTACAAAGATCCAATCTTCACGATCGGCTCCTGCTTTGCGCAACGTATCGGCGACCAGATGAGGCGAGCGAAACTACCCACAACGGTCAATCCAACGGGGACACTATTCAACCCATTCTCGATCTGTGAGACCATCGAGCGCCTATGTCGCAGAGAGTTAATAGAGGCTTCACAGCTAAGAGAGGGGCCGCAAGGGTGGTACCACTACGACTTCCACTCATCGCTCTCGGCACCCACCAAGGAGCAGACTCTCCGACAGATCAACGAGGCGATCATCAAAGGGGGAGAGAGGCTTCGAGAGGCGAAATTTGTGGTGATAACTTTGGGAACCGCTTGGATCTACGAACTGAGCGATGGGGGCAAGGTTGTTGCAAATTGCCACAAGGAGGCGGCTCGTAACTTCCTAAGACGTATAGCCTCGGTTGGTGAAATCACCGATCGGTTGAGGGGCGTTATCGAGGGGCCTTTGGCTGGGAAACAGATCATCTTGAGCTTAAGCCCAATTCGCCACATAAGCGATGGGTTGGCCGAAAACTCACTGAGCAAGGCTACCCTAAGGGTGGCAATCGAGGAGGTTGTAGCGGCTCTGGGCGAGAGGGTGAGTTACTTCCCCTCCTATGAGATTATGGTCGACGACCTGCGAGATTATCGCTTCTATGAGGGGGATATGCTCCACCCTTCGTCCCTTGCGGTGGAGTATATCTGGGAGCGCTTCTCGGAGGTGGCCCTGAGTGCGGAGTCGAGAGAGATTCTGCCTCGAATTCAAAAGATTGTGAGGGCGGCCGCCCACCGCCCAATAAACCCCAAGAGCGAGGCGCACCAAAACCATTGCAGGGCCCAGCTGAGCGCCATCGAGGCGATCGAGAGGAGTTGCGGGGTCGATATGGGTGAGGAATGTCGTTATTTTAGCGAACAATTGAAAATAAATTTGTAATTTTGTGGCGTGCCTCGACCAAACGAGGAGACTAAAATCATAGGTATGACAGATCAGATACAAGATGAGATAATCGAGGATTTCGAGCAGTTCGATGAGTGGCTCGACAAATATAGCTACCTAATAGAGCTAAGTGCCGACCTACCCACAATCGACGAGGCGCACCGAACCCCCGACCACCTGATCGAGGGGTGTCAATCGAGGGTGTGGATCGACGCAGAGCTTCGTGATGGCAAGATCTACTACTCGGCCGACAGCGATGCAATAATCACAAAGGGGATCATCGCCCTATTGGTGAAGGTGTTGAATGGGCGCACTCCTCAAGAGGCGAGAGACACTGAGCTCTACTTCATCGACTCGATTGGCCTGAGCGAGAACCTCTCCCCCACAAGGAGCAATGGCCTCTTGGCGATGGTGAAGCAGATGAAGATATATGCAACGGCCTATGCCGCATTAAACAAATAAAAAGAGAGTATAAGTTATGACACCTGCCGAAGTAGCAGCTATCGAGGAGAATATCGTCCTCGTCCTAAAGACAATATATGACCCCGAGATCCCAGTCAACATCTACGATCTGGGGTTGATCTACGAGATTGATTTCGAGCCTTCGGGCGATGTCACCATCCGAATGACCCTAACAGCGCCAAACTGTCCGATGGCCGATATATTGGTGGAGAATGTCACCAATGAGGTGGGCAAGGTGCACGGGGTCGAGAATGTCGATGTGTTATTGGTCTTTGATCCGCCTTGGGACCGCTCGATGATGTCGGAGGAGACTCTGCTTGAGTTGGGACTTTTGTAGAGTTTTTCTTAACCAAAAAAATGAGGTATGAAATTAGTCGATTTGATAAGTGAGAAGTTGAGGGGTCGAGCCGACTCCTCTCCCTCGCTGAGCGACGATGAGTTGCTCTTCAGGCTCGAACAAGGGGCGAAAACCTATCGCTGCGGAGTCTATCTTCATAACCTCGAGAGTATCCACCGCCAACAGATCTACCAAGAGTTGGAGACGGAGCGCCTAAAGAGCAAATACCACAAGATCTGGTCGATGCACGAGGAGTGGAAGATGAGTTGGAACCATATCTTCTTGGTCGGATTCTTCGATTCGCTCTCCGATATGGAGAACCGAGAGAACTACCTCGAGTTGGCGGTGCGCCTCAACTACTCGATCATCTCTCGAGAGCGTAAGTCGTTGAGAAATTTGGAGGCGTTATTGATCGGAATGTCGGGGCTTTTGGAGCTGCTCCCACGTGATCGCTTCACAAAGTCGCTGGCCGATGATGCCCGTTTTATTATCCATAAATATCAGCTAAATCCCCTCCCAGCAACCCAGTGGAATAGGCGCAAGTGGTTGCCATTCAAACATCCGATCGTGCGCCTCTCGCAGGTGGCCCATCTGCTCTATGAGAATGAGATGCCATTTAATAGCTTGATAGAGTGTCGAAATAGAAACGACATCCACAACCTCTTTAATGTCGAGATGTCGGAGTGGTGGAACCCCTATTTTGGGGAGTCTGTTCGCCATATTGGGGTCGAGAAGAGCGATCTGTTGGGGATAAATTTTGTGGTACCAATGCTCTACGCCTTTGGCCACTACTCCTCGGATGACGAGATGACAAACCGTGCGAACGATCTCAACGAGGATCTGCCTGCCGAGTCAAACTTCTATATCACAAAGTGGCGACGCAAGGGGCTCGATCCCAAATCAGCCTACGAGACACAGGCCCTGATCCAGTTGGCGAAGATCTATTGCTCCAACAAACATTGCGAGGAGTGTCACCTCTACCGCCATATGAAATCCAAGAGCTCGATTCTGAGCAAGATACCTGCTTTTTTGGAGGAGCTAATGAAAAAATAGAAAAGAGTATTGAGGCGGTGATTCTACATCATCGCCTCAATACTCCATACAAAGGCTCTACACCCCTGCATCTTGGTGGTTGAGTCCATCGCTCTGAGCGCCTCCAAGAGTGGCTCCACCTTCTCATCCTCGACCATCGAGAGGATCGACGAGTTCATCGAGGGCCACGCGTGTGTGCCATAGTGGGGCTCTCCGTCGAAGGAGCCTCGCCCCTCAGTTAGCTCCCACTTTGTGAAGCCTCTTATTCCGAGGCGGTCGATGATGGCACCTACCCTGTCGGTAAGTGCCTGATTATATGATATGAATACTGCTTTCATTTGGATTGAGTTATTTTAAGTTAGTTATCATAGCCGCCGCCTCTTGGGCCGCTCTCTTGTCGCTTCGGCGCTTCTTGGCACCGACCATTATCGCATAGAAGATCGGAACGAGGAAGAGGGTCAGAATTGTCGAGAAGCTCAATCCTCCGATCACGGCGATACCCATCGGCTGCCACGTCTCGGATCCTGCTCCCGTACCCAAAGCCATCGGCAACATTCCAAGAACGGTGGTGAACGAGGTCATAAGCACTGGGCGTAGACGACTCTTTCCACCCTTCACGACCGCCTCATAGATCGAGGCTCCACGCTCAACTAATAGGTTCATATAGTCGATCATCACGATACCATTTTTGGTCACGATACCCACCAACATAATCGCTCCGATGAGGGCGATCAGCGACATAGGTACCGAGGTGATGTAGAGGGCGAAGATAACTCCCGTGAAGGCGAGTGGGATGGTGAACATAATGATGAATGGGAAGAGCAGCGATTCGAACTGGGTCGCCATAACGATATATACCAAGATCACAATCAACAGAAAGAGAAGTCCCATATCGGCAAACGCCTCCTGCTGATCCTCGATCGTACCTCCCAACTCAACGCTCACACCATCGGGCAGGTGATAGGCGTCGATGGCGCTCTGAATCTGAGTTGTGACATCGCTCAACGCATAGCCATCACCCAACGCCCCCTCGATAGAGACTATACGTTGGCGATTCTCCCTCTCGATCGAGGGGGCCGAGAAGATCTCCTCGATGTGAGCTACGTCCGACAACCTGATTGGCCTACCCTCCGAGGTGTGGAGGGTGATCTGCTCGATATCCTCGATACGTGTTCTGTGCTCCTCCCCGTAGCGGATCACGATGTCATACTCCTCGCCATCCTCACGATACTTACTTGCGGCCAAGCCGTCGATGCGGTTGCGCACATAAGAGGCTGCCGTATAGTAGTTCATTCCGTGGTAGGCGAGCTTATCACGATCGAATACCACATTATACTCGGGACGAAGGTCGTCACGTGAGAGGGCCAAATCACGAAGTCCTGCGATCTGGGAGAATTGATCCTTTAGTGAGTGGGCGATGTTGTTCGTGTCATCCATATCATAGCCAAAGACCTTGACATTGATCGAGGCACCGCCACTCATACTTCCTGTGCTACCCCCTGGGATAACCGAGTAGCTACGCACCTCGGGGATGCGGTCCAACTCCTCACGGAATAGATCCGAGATCTCATAGATCGAGCGCTCGCGGTTGGCCGAGTTTTCGGAGAGTCGCATATTATAGTTGATGATATACGACGCTGTGGTCTGCATAGCAGCGAAGGCATCCGATGATGAGTTGGCACCCGACGAGGCCGAGACGATCGAGACCTCGGGGAACTTCTCGTAGATGATGTTGTCGATCTGGCGAGCCACACGAGCTGTGTAGTCGACACCAAGGTTCTGCTCCAACTTAATGATGGCCGAGATACGGCTATTATCCGATGGTGGGAAGTACTCGGTGGCGATGAGTCCGTTGCCCACCATCATCAGCGAGCCGACGAACGTTGCGGCCACCGCCAAGAGCGATAACTTGCGATATTTCAATACGAACTCCAGAGCCGAGGCGTAGCTATTATCCAACCACTCTAAGAATTTGTCGATGGGTTTGTAGATAATTCCCATCCCCTTGTAGGTGTGGACACTTCCGCCGCTCTTGAGGATATAGGCCGAGAGCATAGGGGTGAGGGTAATCGCCGCTGTGGTCGACACCGAGACCACAATAGTTACGATCCAACCCAACTCACGGAACATAATTCCCGACATACCTGGGACCATCGTGAGCGGAAGGAATACCGCCACGACCACCAATGTAGTGGCGATAACCGACAGCCACACCTCATTCGTGGCATAGATAGCCGCCTCCTTGGGGCTCGATCCTCGGTCGATGTGGGTCGAGATATTCTCCAACACAACGATCGCATCGTCGACCACCATACCTATGGCAATCGAGAGTGACGACAAGGAGATGATGTTGAGTGTCGACCCCGTGGCAAAGAGGTAGATAAACGAACAGATCAGCGAGACGGGGATCGTCAGCGAGATGATAAAGGTCGCCCTCCATCGCCCGAGGAAGAACATAACCACCAACACAACGAAGATGAAGGCGTACATAATCGTATTAGAGAGCGACTTGATACTATCGGTGATCTCAGTCGCACCCTCATAGATGAGTCCAAGCTCAATATCCGATGGGAGTGTCTCGACGATCTTTGGGAGCTCCTTGTTGAGGCTATTGAAGATGTCTACGGTGTTGGCACCCGACTGCTTCTGGATGATCACACGCACACCTAAGCGGCCATTGATTCTCTCATCCATCGTCGAGGTGGTGAGTGTGTCGCGGATCTGTGCCACGTCCGAGAGCATCACGGTGCGGCCGCCTCTATTCGAGACAACTATGTTACGAAGCTCGTCGCTCGATGTGAACTCACCATCGCTCTTGACGTTGAAGGTGTTGTTTCCGATGTCGATCGTTCCTGCTGGGACGTTGATATTCTCCTTCGAGATGATCGAGCCGAGACCCTCGATCGAGAGTCCATAGGCATCCAACTTCTTGGGGTCGACATCAATCTGAACCTCACGGTCGGGGGCTCCCATAATCGTTACGGCTCCCACGCCATCAATTCTATTTAGGACGTTGACCATCTTCTCGTCGAGGATCTTCGCCAGTGCGTTATAACTCTCGTCGGCTGTCACCGAGAGCATCATAACGGGCATCATCGAGGTCGAGAATTTGAAGATCGTTGGGTAGTCCACATCGTCGGGAAGTAGACTCTGGGTGCGGCTAATCACATCACGGATGTTGTTGGCCGCCTCGGTGAGGTCCGAGCCATACTCGAACTCGAGGACAACCACCGAGTAGTTATCCGACGAGGTCGATGTGAGATCCTTCAGATCCTCCACCGTGTTGAGGTTATCCTCCAACACACGGGTGATGTTGGTCTCGATGTCGGCTGCGTTGGCACCTGGGTAGGTTGTGATGATCGAGATCTGGGGGATCTCAATCTCGGGGTATTGGTCTACCGCCAAGTTGTAGAGCGAGTAGAGGCCGAAGATGATGACTCCGATGAAGAGGAGCATCGTCGAGATCGGCTTTCTGACCGCTGTTTCGTATATATTCATAATGATTTAAATCTCTATTATTTAACCTCCAATGCTGTTCCGTCCGAGATGCGTGAGAATCCCGTAGCAACAACCTCTTCGCCAGCTTTGAGCCCCGACAAGATGTCGATCTTCGAGCCAACCTGCCTACCCCTCTCTACGCTGCGGCGACGTGCTACGCCATCCTCAATCACATAAACAAAGTACTCGGCCGAGCCATACTGCTTCTGAACCGCTACATCCTCGACCAAAATAGCCGCTTTGCGACCCATATTAAATGTCGTGCGGCCATACATTCCTGGGCGCAACAACATCTCGTCGTTGTGAAGCGTCACCTCGGCCGTAAATGTTCGTGTCGAGGCATCCAAGGCTGGGTAGATCAACGACACCTCGCCCTTGAAACTCTTTCCCGAGTAGATATCCACTTCGACCGTAACATCCATTCCGACCTTCACCGAGCGGAAGTATTGCTCCGAGATGGGGATCAACACCTTGAGCTTGTCCATCTGTGCGATGTGGAGGATCGGTTGCGACGAGAAGAGATCTCCCTCCTCCATATTTCGGTGGGTCACAAAGCCTGTTATTGGCGAGATGAGCTCAATATTCTTCTTCATATTGCGAGCCACCTCGACCTGAATATCGAGGGCGGTCTTTGCTTGGTCGAGGGTCTGGCGTGAGATTCCCCCCGCCTCGTAGACTGGCAACAACCTATCGTAGTCGGCCTGAAGATTGGCCACTTGGATCATATGTTGGTTATACATCGTTGGGTCGAGAGTAGCCACTACATCCCCCTCGTTGACACGATCGCCCACCTCGAAGAAGATCCTCTCGACACGCACTCCGTTGGCCGCTGGCAGGATGTTATTCTCGCGATAGGCGGTGATCTCGGCTGTGAACCTCTCGATGAGGCTGATTGTCTCTGCCTTGGCGGTGTCGCTCTTTGTCGCCACCTTTGCCACCTCTTTTGTCTCTGCACTGCTCTCTTGACCCTCTTGGCTCTGCTCAGCTCCGCAACCTGTTATGAGCGCAATCGCCGAGGCTGCAATAAATAATCTTTTCATTACTCTATTATCTTTTTTTATTTTTTCTAATCTCTCTATCTGTAACTCTCCGAACCAATCAGGCGGTCATACTCGCTCTTTGCGGTGAGCAGATCGTAGATCGCCTGCGAGAAGTTGAGCTCCGCCTGAGTGAGTGATAGACGAGCTGTGTTTAGCTCCAATATCGTTCCTGCCCCAGCGTTGTAGCGAGTGAGCGAGATGCTATATGCCTTGGTTGCCTGCTCGACAGTGAATTGTTGAGCTACGAGGGTCTCACGTGCGGTGTAGATATCGCTGATGGCGGTGCTTACGTTGAGTGTTATGCTCTCCTCGGTGTAGCGCTGTTGTAGCTCGATCTGCGAGATCTGATTCTTGATCTGGCGAGATCGAGAGGTGTTCGACCATCCCGAGAAGAGAGGGATCGAGAGGCTTAGACCCACCGACGATGGAGTCTGCCAAAAGAAGTGGTTGTTGCTCGTGCTGCTCGACGATGCACCATAGAAATCTTCGACCGTGTAGTTCATATTGTTTCCCGTCTGGGTCAATGTTCCATAGGCCGCAAGGGTCGGCATCCTTGATGAATTATTCACCTTTAGCTGATGCTTAAGAAGCTCTTTCGAGAAGGCCAGTGAGCGGACTGTCGAGTTCTCCGAGATGTTACGTGAGAGGGAGCTTGCGATCGCCTCGACATCGTTTTTGTAATCGTCTAAGTAGCCCACAACCTCGATCTTGACGCTCTGAGGGATCGAGAGATACATCTTCAAGAGGTCCTTTGCAATCTCGATCGACGAACGTGTAGCGAGGATCGTAGGTTGCAGATTGCTATATTGAACCTCGGCGGTGAGCAGATCATACTCCGACGAGATCCCATTTTGGAACTTCTCACGAGTCTCATCGACTGTCTGCTTCGATGTCTCGGAGCTCGAGATCAACACCTCCAACGAGCGCTCGGCCAACAACACCCCATAGAAGCTATCCTTAACGGCCGCAATCAAGTCGATCCTCGACGAACGGGCCGACTCGACAGCCGCTGCCGCCTCCGTGGCGTTCATCTTTAGGGTGCGATAGACCGCTGGTGCATAGAGAGCCAGCGAGACATTGGCTGCCGCCGAGATGGTTGCATAGTTGCTACCCAAGGTCAGACCCTCGATCATCGCCTGATTCTTTAATATCTGGTGGAATGTACCATCGACCGAGACCTGTGGGAGCAACGACCCCATCGTCGTCTTGCGAACGTAGTCGTATCGCTCAACCTCCAACTCTGCGATCTTGATCGTTGGGTTCTCGCTCAAGGCGAGTGTGATCGCCTCGTCGAGGGTTAATCTCATCACATCTCCCTCCGCTGCATTGAGGGAGGTTGTTGCCATAGCCCCTAATGTCAGGGCGATGGCAAAAAATCTTTTTATCATTTTATCTTTTAACTAAAATTAATTGCACTAATATATAAACGGATGATTCTTAACATAATTGTCGATCTCCTCGATACCCCTTTTCGTCGCAATTCCACGCAGGAAGTAGATCGTCATATCGTAGACCGCCTTCTGGGGGCTCATCCCACTGGGGAGCGGAATCTCCATATTCTCATTCATCACCACACACCCTGCCACAGTGGTAATCATAAAGATAGCCAGATCCAAATCGGCCGATCTGTCGAGGAATCCATTCTCCACACCATATTCGAGCCCCCTCTTCAACGAGGTGAGGTGTCGAGAGGTGTTCTCCTCGCGCAGACGTGTATAAATAGCTGGGTAGAATTTGCGAAGGTCGTTGTATAACTTCCAGTCGACCTCCGAGTTGCGGATCGACTCCTCGGCCACCAAAAGGAAGGCGATGATGATGTTAGAGGCCCTCTCGCCAACCCTCTCGCTCTCCCTCTCTTTGCGGCCGAAGTGGTGCTTTATGGCCAGATATATGAGGCTCTCCTTGTCGGTGAAGGTCTCGTAAAGTGTGCGCTTCGATATGCCTGCTCGGTGGGCGATGTCATCCATTCTTACCGATTTGATCCCCTCTGTCGAGAACATTTTGCTCGACAGCTCTACAATTATTTCTCTCTGTTCTATTGTCATATTGAGGGCAAAGGTATACAAAAAACTATTAAAACAAAATAAGTTTTCTCATTTTTTGCATCTTTTCCTAAAATAACTACATTTGTTGTTGCTATTGTGGAGTGAATGGCGTATATTTGTTGAAAATGAGACCAACTAAACTATGAAAGAGAAGCAATTACCAATAATCGAGCGCGACGAGTGGTTGCAGCCCGTTGCCGATGAGGTGACACGTCGTCACCAACGTTATCTTGATGCCTTGCGTGCAATCGAGGGAGAGAATGGTGAGCAAGGATCTATTGTCGACTATGCCAATGCGCATCGCTACTTCGGGTGGCACCGTGACGATGAGATGGAGGGATGGTGGTTCCGAGAGTGGTTGCCAGCGGCCCACGACGTCTATATCTTCGGTGAGTTCAACGGCTGGCAACGCACACAGCTGCGCCTGAATAAGGATCGCAATGGTGTGTGGAGCATCTTCTTGGCCGACTCTATGTTTAAGTGGGGGTTGGTCCACGGATCGCTCTACAAGATCCACGTCAATGGTGACAACGGATGGTTGGATCGAATCCCTGCCTACGCAACACGTGTGGTGCAGGATGATGTCTCGAAGAACTATACGGCGCAATTTTGGATCCCCCAACCATTCGATTGGGGCGAGGATTTCACCCCCCCGAAGAGCAATCAACTCCTGATATACGAGGCGCACGTCGGAATGGCGGTCGAGGAGCAGAAGGTGGGAACCTATGTGGAGTTCACCGAGAATATCCTGCCTCAGATCAAGCGCAAGGGGTATAACGCTGTGCAGCTTATGGCCATAGCCGAGCACCCCTACTACGGTTCGTTTGGCTACCACGTCTCCTCGCTATTTGCCCCATCGTCTCGCTTCGGAACCCCCGAGGAGTTGAAGGCGTTGGTCAAGAGGGCGCACGAGTTGGGCATAGCGGTGATTATGGATATTGTCCACGCCCACTATGTGAAGAATCTAAATGAGGGAATCAGCGAGCTGGATGGATCGCCTGCCCTCTACTCACCTGCTGGCGAGGCGGGCTACCAGAAATATTGGGACTCAAAGACCTTCGACTTCGCAAAGCCGCAGGTTCAACATATGCTCCTCTCGAATGTGAAGTATTGGCTCGACGAGTACCACTTCGATGGCTATCGCTTCGATGGTGTCACCTCGATGATCTATACCCACCACGGATATACGGAGTTCGACTCACGAGAGAAGTTCTTCAACCACGAGGTCAACACAGCAGCTCTGACTTACCTCACCTTGGCCAATAAACTGATCCACGAGATCAACCCAGGAGCGATCTCGATAGCCGAGGATGTGAGCGGAATGCCAGGAATGTGTAACACGATCGAGGATGGAGGAGTAGGCTTCGACTATCGTTTGGCGATGGCAATTCCCGACTTCTGGATCAAGATCTTGGAGGATATGAGGGATGAGGATTGGAACATCTGGGAGATGTGGGATATTATGACCTCACGCCTTCAGGGTGTCAAGACAATAGCCTATGCCGAGTCGCACGATCAGGCGATGGTGGGCGATAAGACCTTGGCCTTTAGGTTGATGGATAGCGAGATGTACACCTCGATGAATAGATCAACGCCAAGTCTGGTTATCGACCGAGGTATGGCGCTCCACAAGATGATCCGCCTTGTCACGATCACAATGGGAGGCGAGGCCTATCTGAACTTTATGGGAAATGAGTTTGGCCACCCCGAGTGGATCGACTTCCCCAGAGAGGGCAATGATTGGAGCTATCAACACGCTCGTCGCCAATGGTCGCTCTCGAAAAATGGCTTCTTGAGGTATTCGTGGTTGGGCGAGTGGGACCGTGCGATGTTGTCTTTGGTCAAGAGGTTTAGGTTGCTTAGCGCTGGGTACCCATACAGATTGCAGATGGACGAAAAGAATATGACGATGGTCTATCGACTCCGCTCGCTGATGTTTGTCATCAACTGGCACCCAACAGCCTCGATCCCCGACTATGAGATCGAGTGTGGCCAACACGGAAAGTACACACCGATCTTGTCGACCGACCAGAAGAGGTTTGGAGGCGAGGATAGGGTAGCGATGAAGGGCGAGCACTTCTCGTTCGAGAGGGATGGAAAGGCCTACGTCAGCATCTACAACACCTCTCGCACAGCGACCGTATATAAAATTGAGAAGTAGATGATATTAACAATATTGGGAAGTGGAACCTCGCAAGGTGTCCCGACCATAGGCTGCCGATGTCGGGTGTGTCAGTCGAGTGATGGGCGAGATCATAGGCTCCGAAGCTCGGCGATGGTCGAGTGGGATGGGATGCGAGTGGTGATCGACGCTGGCCCCGACTTTAGGGCCCAGATGTTGAGGGAGGGGGTGCGACATATCGACGCCCTGCTTTTGACCCACGAACACAAAGACCACACGGGAGGTATCGACGACACGAGGGCCTTCAACTTTGTCGACTACCCAATAGTCCATCGCTTGCAGCTTTATAGCCATCGAGCGACACTCGAGACGGTGCGTAAGGATTACCACTACGCCTTTGTCGAGAACAAATATACGGGGGTCCCCGAGATAGATCTTCACGAGGTTGAGCTTGGCTCAACCTTTCGGGTTTGTAGCGAGGATGGTAGCCGTGAGGTGGAGGTAGTCTCGATTGCAGGGGGCCACTCCGAGAGGTTCGAGGTTATGGGGTTCCGCTTTGGCGATGTGGCCTACTTGACCGACTTCAAGACCATTGCGGATGGTGAGGTGGCCAAGCTGATGGGGCTCAAAGTATTGGTTGTCAATGCGCTGAGGTGGACAGACCACTACTCTCATTTTTGTGTGAGGGAGGCCATTGATCTAATCAATAGAGTGAAGCCCGAGAGGGCCTACCTAACCCATATGTCGCACGACATTGGTCTATTCGACGAGGCCTCAGCAAAGTTGCCCGAGGGGGTCGAGTTGGCCTACGATGGTTTGAAAATAGAGATATAAATTGTGCAAATTCGTCGTTGCGGGCTTGACCCGCAATCTCTAAACCATTAATACTTAGGGTTTAGAGATCCTGAATCAAGTTCAGGATGACGATCACGTTCAGAATGATGATACGGGTTAACACACCTGTAGTAATAAGATAGATAAGATAAGAAGAATGAAAAGAATGGATGGTAAGTGCGTCATTGTAACGGGCGCATCATCGGGAATTGGCGAGGCGTTGGCTCGTGAGTATGCGGCCCTCGGGGCAAAGGTGGTCCTCGGAGCACGTCAAGAGTCTAAGCTGCAAGAGATTGTCGAGCAGATCAAGGCCAAGGGGGGCGAGGCTGTCTACTCGGTGGCCGATGTTGTGAAGGTGGAGGATTGCGAGGCGTTGGTTCGCAGTGCGATCGATAATTTTGGCGGTGTCGATGTGTTGATCTGCAATGCAGGGCTCTCGATGAGGGCTCTCTTCGATGATGTCGATTTGGAGGTGTTGCACCGCTTGATGGATGTCAACTTCTGGGGTACGGTCAACTGCGTGAAGTATGCTCTGCCCTATATCCAGATGTCGATGGGCTCCATCGTCGGAGTCTCGTCGGTGGCTGGACTCCACGGTCTGCCAGCTCGCACAGGCTACTCAGCCTCGAAGTATGCGATGACGGGCTTTTTGGAGACCATCAGAATCGAGAATATGAAGAAGGGGGTAAGGGTGATGATCGCCTGCCCAGGATTCACCGCCTCGAATGTCCGCTTGGCGGCTCTCACGGCGAATGGAAATAGCCAAGGTGAGACCCCTCGTGACGAGGATAAGATGATGAGTGCCGAGCAGGTTGCCCGAATCATCATCGGTGATACTCAGAGGGGTGTGAGGTTGTCGTTGATGGAGTTTAATGGTCGTGCGACCCACTTCATCAAGAAGTTATTCCCAGCCTTTCTCGACAAGATGTTCTATTCACATATGGCCAAGGAGCCCGATTCACCTCTGAAGTAGTTGGGGGGCTTTAGGCCTTAGCTTTCGATGCCTTTGCCTCAGCAAGTTTGGCCTCGGCAGCCTCGTGGTCGATGTCGCAACCAGCGCAGTTGCTATGGCAGCCGAAGTCGTGACACTCGACACCATTTTGGTCGATGCGAGTCTCTTGAACGGCACATTTGATACCGAGCTTCTGCATATTTTTGTTGGTCGAGATCTCGGAGTCGATGAAGTGTCCCTTCAACATAAGAGTGATCGACATCCCAACAGCGAAGAATGCGACAGCGCCGATTGAGAATAGGAGGACGATGAGCCAATTTGCCATAACTAAAAGTAGAGTTAAATGTGTTATTCGCCACAACAATTTGGGCGATAGAGTGCAAATTTATATATTTGTGGAGAATAAGCAAAATAAAAAGTAGATAAAAATGCGTATAGTAATCGCTGGAGCAGGAGAGACGGGGTGTCACCTTGCTAAGATGTTGGGTGGTACGGGGCACGATATCACGGTTATAGATCACGAGCCTAAGTTTTTGACCGAGGTGTCGTCGCTCGCCGATGTCATTACGGTCGAGGGAGATTGTACAGCCTTCGCAACTTTGCGTCGTGCGATGGTCAGAAAGAGCGATCTCTTCATTGCGGTGTTGCAACGCGAGAACGATAATATCGTCTCGGCGGTGTTGGCTAAGCAGTTGGGGGCCAAAAAGGCCATTGCGAGGATCGACAATAACGAATATCTGGAGCCAAATAACAAAGAGATATTTATCAATATGGGAATCGACTACCTCTTCTACCCCGAGAAGGCGGCGGCAGGCGAGGTTATCAACCTATTGGGGCACACCTCGACAACCGAGTATGTAGACTTCTCGGGTGGTAAGTTGGCGTTGGTGGTCTTTAGGTTGGAGCCCACCTCAGAGCTTATCGGTCGTGAGTTGCAGGGTTTTGCCGACGATGATACTCCGCTGAACTATCGAACTGTGGCGATCACCCGTGATGGAGCGACGATCATTCCCCAAAAGGATGAGTCCTTTATGGAGGGCGATGTGATCTATGTCATCACCCGTCGTGAGACTATGCAGGAGGTGATGTTGTTCTCGGGAAAGACAAATATCGAGATTAAGAACCTGATGATCTTGGGAGGCTCGAGGATCGGAATTAGAGTTGCCACCGAGATGGAGAACCAGTGTAATGTGAAGCTGATCGACTATAATGGTGAGAAGGCGTATAGGTTGGCCGAGAGTCTCGAAAAGACCCTGATTATCAATGCCGATGGAAGAAACACGGAGGCGATGTTGGAGGAGGGACTTCCCAATATGGATGCCTTCGTGGCGGTGACAGGTCGTAGCGAGACCAATATCTTGGCGGCTCTGCTGGCCAAGAGAATGGGGGTCAAGAAGGTGATTGCCGAGGTGGAGAATCTCAACTATATCAGTTTGGCCGAGAGTATGGGTATCGACACGATCATCAACAAGAAGTTGGTGACAGCCTCGAATATCTTCCGCTTCACGATGTCGACAGATGTGCAGGCGATCAAGTGCTTGAATGGCTCGGAGGCCGAGGTGTTGGAGTTTATCGTAAAGCCAAACTCGCCAGCGACACGCCACTCGGTGAGGGATTTGGAGCTTCCCAGCGATACGATCATAGGTGGGATAGTGAGGGGCGACAAGGTGTTTATCGCCACAGGAGCGAGCGTGATGAATGCTTATGATAGGGTAGTGGTATTCTCGATGCCAGCCTCGGTGAGTAAGATCGGACACTACTTTAACTAACGAACTTAATAGGTGGGGAGGGCGATTATGTATATAGCAATAGCAGGAAATATAGGAAGTGGAAAGACAACGCTCACCGAGCTGTTGGCCAAACACTATGATGCCACAGCATACTTCGAGGAGCCCGACAACCCATATATTGGCGACTTCTACGAAGATATGAGCCGATGGTCATATCATCTCCAGAGCTTCTTCTTGGCCTCTCGTATCGAGCAGACCAAGCGAATGTTGGAGGAGGCCGCTATTCGCAAGACGCATATAATTCAGGATCGAACGATCTATGAGGATGCCCATATCTTCGCTCGAAATTTGGCCGATATGGGGTTGATGTCGAGCCGTGATCTCCAGACCTATATGAAGAGTTTCGAGCTCTTCGCCAGCTTTGTCCCCAAGCCCGATCTGTTGATCTATCTCAAGGCGAGTGTGCCGAAGTTGAAGGAGCAGATCCTGCGTCGAGGACGTGATTATGAGAGTAATATCGAGGATGAATACCTACGTCGCTTAGATTCACGTTATAGGGAGTGGATCGAGGGCTACGAGGGGCGAATAGTCGAGATAGATGTTGATGTAGTAAATTTTGCCGACGATCAGGAGGATTTTGACAAGATCTGCGGCTATATAGATAATTTAAAGAGTGAGCAAAAGTAGAGAAGTGATTGGGAGTGATAACATATTGGAGTCGAGGAGTATAGCTCTCCCCGCCCAATTCGTCGATACCCTGAGGGCCGAGATGGGCACCGAGGTGGCGGATGAGTTGGTGAGGGCTTTGGATGGTGAGTCACCCACCTCGATAAGGGTCAACCCCTATAAGATGGCGGAGCCTCCAACGGAGGGTGATGGAGTGCGTAGAGTGCCGTGGAGCCGCTATGGCTACTATTTGGCCGAGCGCCCATACTTCACCTATGAGAGTGAGTTTCACGCTGGAGCCTACTACGTTCAAGAGGCGAGCTCCCAATTTATGGGCCATATCTTAGCCTCAGCCTCTGAGAGTTTCGAGGGGGCTAAGGTGCTCGATTGTTGCGCTGCACCTGGCGGAAAGACAACCCTCTATTCGACCCTTGTTGGGCTGGATGGGTTGGTCGTTGCGGGCGAGATCAACCGCTCACGTGCCTCTGTTCTGGCCGATAATGTGAGGCGATGGGGGCTGGGCAATGTTGTGGTCGTCAATGGCGATGTGTCGCAACTCTCTCAATTTGAGTCGATCTACGATGCTGTGGCGGTCGATGCCCCCTGCTCGGGCGAGGGGATGTTCCGAAAGTCGGAGGGGGCGCGTGAGGAGTGGAATGAGGGGAGCGCAGCGATGTGTGCCAAGCGCCAAAGTGAGATTCTGAAGGAGGCGTGGAGGGCACTGAAGCCTGGTGGGGTCTTAATATATAGCACCTGCACCTTCAACCGAGCCGAGAACGAAGAGACCGTGGCCCAATTCGAGGAGTGGTGCGATGGCGAGGTGGCTCGCTTCGATGATGTTGAGCTCTCCGATGAGTGGGGAGTATTGCGCTCCGATGTCGGAGAGTTCCAGACCTTTAGGTTCCTACCTCACCGATGTGAGGGCGAGGGGTTCTTTGCCGCCGTTGCAAGAAAGAGTTTCGATGCAGGGGGTAGGGTGAGGATGCCTAAGAGTCGCAAGGCGATCTTCTCATCTCTCTCGAGGGTCGATTTGGCGGAGTGTTCCAGATGGGTTGAGCAGCCCGAGATGATGAGTTTTTATGGCGTTGGTGAGACGATATATGGATATTATAACGCCCACTTAGATTTGATTAAACGCCTCGCAGAGAGCCTCACGGTGATCTATTCGGGGGTGGCAATAGGACAGATCTTCAAGGGTAAGATGAGCCCCGATGGCGCCTTAGCACTCTTTGTGGGGGTGAATCGTGAGGCGATGAGTCTCTCGACTCTCAAAAACGATGAGATGTTGAGTTACCTAAAGAAGGGAGATGTCGAGGCTTCGCTATTCGAGGAGGGGATTAACCTTGTGGTCGACGAGAGCGGATACTCGGTCGGCTTTGCTAAGCGAATCGGAGCGAGGGTAAATAACCGCTATCCCAACTCGTTGAGGATATTGAAATAGGGGGGTGCTATGGAGAGTAAAAAGATACAATATACAATGGGCGAGTTGGCCGAGATGTTCGATGTGAATGTTTCGCTGATCCGCCATTGGAGCAATGAGTTCGATATAATCAAGCCAGCACGCAATAAAAAGGGCAATAGGCTCTTTTCGCCTTCCGATGTCGAGAACTTCAAGTTGATATATCACCTCGTCAAGGAGCGAGGGATGACTTTGGAGGGGGCGAGGCAGTCGCTACGTAGAGGAAGCATAGTGACAGGCTCGTCGTTGGAGAGAGATACGATGATTATGGAGAGGTTGCAGAGCCTGCGCTCAACGCTCATCGAGATCAAGACGATGCTCAAAGAGGTTGACGAGGCAGCAGATCAAAATCCGAGTGGCGAGTTTGCAGTCTCTCTGAGGGGCAGGGGCGACTCCACGAGTGAGCCCGATGCCGAGTCACGAGAGCTATTTGCCTTTTATGAACAAAGATTATTTTAAAAATTATGATGACAAGAGTAGCAGATGTAGCAGCAGCCATCGAGGAGTTCGCTCCCCTTGCGTTGCAGGCGAGTTTCGATAACTCGGGACTCATCGTGGGCTGCCCCGACGACGAGGTCCAAGGGGTACTTTTGGCGGTCGACCTCACCGAGGAGGTGATCGAGGAGGCGGTGTCGATGGGGGCCAATATGGTAATTACCCACCACCCCATAATCTTCAATCCACTAAAGCGCCTGAATTCAGCAAATTGTGTCGAGAGGTGTGTTGAGATGGCGATTAGGGCAGGGGTCGTGATCTATGCCGCCCACACCAACTTAGATAGCGCACAGGATGGAATGAGCTGGCGACTGGGCGAGATGTTGTCGCTCCACTCGATGGAGAGGCTCGACGACGACGAGGGGTATGGCGTCGTGGGTGATCTGAGCGCCGAGGTCGATTGCAGGGAGTTCATAGATCAGGTGGCCGCTCGATTGGGGCTCGAAATGGTACGCCATAGTGCCATATCGTCGCAAAGAATCGACAGAGTGGCGATCTGCACTGGGTCGGGGGGGTCACTCCTAAAGGCTGCAATCTCGAAGGGGGCCGACCTCTACATAACGGCAGATCTGAGATATAACGACTTTTTTGCCGCCCAAAGAGAGCTTACAATCGTCGATGTGGGACATTATGAGAGCGAATATTGCGCAATTGAGATAATATATGATATTTTATCAAAAAAAATGTTTAACTTTGCCCTCCACAAGAGTTTGCGTGGAGAGAACCCCGTTCATTATCGAACCTATGTCGATAGGGTTTAGAGGAATTTAGAGGATAAAAAACAATAATATAGTTATGACACAGAAGAAAGTAGTTGAGAACGATTACTCAATGCAGGAGAAGATTATGTCGCTCTATGAGCTTCAGAAGATCGATTCTCAGATTGATGAGATCAACAAGATCAAGGGCGAACTTCCACTTGAGGTAAAGGATTTGGAGGATGGTCTCGAGGGGCTAAACACTCGAATCGCAAATATCAAGGCCGAGGTCGACCAAGTTGACAGCCTAACAAATCAGCGTAACCGTGAGATCGACGAGGCTCGAATCAAGATTGCAAACTACAAGGAGCAACACAACAACGTGCGCAACAACCGTGAGTGGGACGCTATCAACAAGGAGATCGAGTATCAGGAGCTCGAGATCACCCTCTCGGAGAAGCGTTTGAAGGAGTATGCTGTGACAATCGTCGAGAAGCGTGCCCTCTATGCTAAGGCTGAGGAGGCTTTGGCTGAGCATCAGGTGGAGTTGAACGCTAAGCGTCAGGAGTTGGAGACTATCGAGCAGGAGACTGCCGATCAAGTTGTGGCGTTGCGTGCTAAGGGAGAGATCTCTGCTTCACGTATCGACGATCGTCTACTCACTGCCTACAACCGCATCCGCTCGAATGTTCGCAATGGCTTGGCTGTGGTGACAGTACGTCGTGATGCTTGTGGAGGTTGTTTCAACCGCATCCCACCTCAGCGTCAGGTTGAGATCCGTCAGGGCAAGAAGATCATCGTTTGCGAGTATTGCGGACGTATCTTGGTTTCGGATCCAGCAGAGGAGGAGAATATGTAGATCTGATCGCCCACAAGGCGAAATATAAGAGAGAAAAGAGATGCGAGGTTTTTATCCTTTGCATCTCTTTCTTTTTTTCTGGGTCTTTCAGAGTCGAGGGAAGTGCCGAAAATCGCCTTGTTAGGCGGACTCAATCATTTTCGCATCTTATATATATGATCCACCGGCCCGTGCCCATTGCCGATCTCATACTTAGCTCCGCTCTTGAGAGCAGCGGTGAGATACCTCTTAGCTTCGGTGACAGCTATAGCTTGTGGGTGCCCTTGGGCCAAGAATGCGGCCAAGGCCGACGATAGTGTGCAGCCCGTTCCGTGGGTGTTGGGGGTGTGAAGTCGCTCCGAGCTGAGGCGGTGGATCACTCCACTCTCGAAGAATATATCGGTCAACAGCTCCTCGGAGAGGTGGCCAGCTTTGAGGAGCACCGAGACTTTTCCCTCACGAGAGAGCTCACGGGCCGCCTCGGGGAGTGAATTTTGGTCGGCAAGCGAGCGCCCCAATAGGATCTCCGCCTCGGGGATGTTGGGGGTGATGATTGTCGAGCGAGGGATCAGCTCACGACTCAACATCTCGATGGCGCTCTCCTCGATGAGGCGATGGCCCGATGTCGAGACCATCACAGGGTCCAAGACAACGTGTTTGGGGCGGTGGCGATCAATGGCCCTGCATACCACCTCGACCACCTCGACCGAGTGCAACATCCCGATCTTGATGGCGTCGGCCCCAATGTCGCTCAACACCGCCTCGATCTGCGCCTCGATGATCTCCACTGGGATGGGGTGGACAGCCGTCACCCCCATCGTATTCTGAACGGTCACGGCCGTGATTGCCGTAGCTGCATAGGCCCCACAAGCCGAGATGGTCTTGATGTCGGCCTGAATACCAGCGCCTCCGCCCGAGTCGCTACCTGCTATTGATAAAACTCTGCTGTATCTCATAATTTAAGTAAAGAAAAACCCTGCCCTAATTAAACAAGAGCAGGGAGTTATTGTAGCCTCGCCGCGACTCGAACGCGAATCTAAAGTTTAGGAAACTTTCGTTCTATCCCTTGAACTACGAAGCCAGAAAATAAATTGTACCGCTTGGACCCGATTGGTCCTAAGCGGTACAAATGTAGACATTTTATTTTTAATTTGCAAGGGTTCGCCTTAACTCATTACTCAAATGATTTTTAAAAGCCCCAACTAACTCCTACCGAGAAGGTGTGAGCTACCGCACGATAGTAACCTGCGAAGGCCTCTGCCGCTCCAGTCAACTTATTAGTGTCGGTATATGATCCGTAACGCTCCTTCGAAGCTGGTGAGATATAACCATACGCTACGTCGAGCGATAGGTTGCGGTTGCACTCGAATGGCATCACGCTGAATCCGAATGTGTAACCGATCTTATCCATTGATGGAGTCTCGGGGTTGAGGTGGTCGCTGCTCACTGGGCTCTGGTCGGTGTAGATTCCAGCACGTACATCCAACCACTCCTTAGCTGCAAACTCCGCTCCCAAACGATATGCG
This sequence comes from Rikenellaceae bacterium, assembly GCA_047178625.1. Classification (GTDB taxonomy): domain Bacteria; phylum Bacteroidota; class Bacteroidia; order Bacteroidales; family Rikenellaceae; genus Alistipes. The sequence continues at coordinate 55,894 of JBCQTJ010000002.1, read as the reverse complement.
AAGGTGTTCTTGTATGACTTCTCTGCATTGATGCTATAATCGGCAAGCGACTCCTCGGTGAACAATACGTCGAGGTTGTCATAGGCGCTCCAGCCGATCCACTGCATCTCAGCCGAGATGTTCCACCTCTCTGTTGGGCGGAATGTCACTCCCCAGTTCATATTTGCTGGCAATGGAAGCTCCGCCTCGAAGGTTCCCTCATCCATAATCTGTGTCGTAGAGTAGATCGCCGCCTGAACTACCTCGTTGGCGTAGTCAACCTCAGCGTCTCCCTCCGCAACCTTCATCATTGTCTTTGAACGATATGCAAATCCGACGCTCCACTTCTCGTTGAAGTCATACATCAAACCGACATTTACCCCCACAGCTACCGCCGCCTGACCGTTAAGTGTCACCGAGGCAAGAGGTGCATCGCCCACGCTTGTGATGGCGCTCGATACAGCGGCTGCCATATCATCCATTCCAGCCGCTGTGTAACCAGCCGAGGCTGCATAGGCCAATGTTGCATTTGTCGTTGCGCTCACTGGGAAGATCGAACGTGAAAGCTCGAATGTTCCCCAGCTCACCGTAAGGCCCGCTCCGATCGAGAGCTTGTCGTTGAAAAGTTTGTATGAAACGGTTGGCTGTGCGCAATACGATGAGAGTGAGATATCCTGCACCAAGTGCGCTCCCTGCCAGCTGTCACCCCAATTAACCGATGATCCGAATGGAGTGTTGAAGCTCAAACCTACCGCCAAATCGTCGTTGACCTTGTAGTTGAGGTTTAGGTAGAGGGGTGTCGAGAGGCCGTTGTCCGATGAGTAGCTCTCGCTTCTGTCGGCCGACTCCCAATCTGCCAAGGCCTTGATTCCAGTGAAACCTGCCGCCACTGTGAATTTCTGCTCCTGATAAGCTGCTGCCGCTGGGTTGAACCATACTGACTCCGAGTTTAGCTTTTGTGAGACACCCGTGTGTGCCATTCCGAACTGCTTTGCGCTCAATGTGTTAACTTGATAACCCTCGGCTGAGGCAGTTGCAACACAAGCCGTTGCAAGGGCGAATAGAAAAATTTTTTTCATAGTTTTTGTTTGTTGTTTTTCAATGACACCCACACACCACAAACAAAGTGAGTGCCGATTTGTTGGTAGGCAAGAGCTATCTGTATAGATGCACTTTTTATCAACAAATCGGCACAAAAGTAGAGTAAATAAATTTATTTACCAAACATTAACACGGAAATTATCCAAAATAGCGGATTTTTTATATCATTTTGGCTATTTAGGCCAATTCTTTTCGTAATGTTATATTTGCCCTATTTAGCTATGTTTTCAGCCACAATCTCCGATATATCTTTGATCTCGATCTCGGTCGTTCTCACCAACGCCTTCTTACACAGAGGGCAGGCGGTGACAATAGCATCGGCCTTAGTGAAGGCGAATTCGTCGGTCAAAGCTGTCGCAATTTTGACCTGCTGGGTGTCGTTGATCGCTGTATTGGCGAGCGATGATCCGCAGCAGAGCGAGTTCTCACGGTTGTGGCTCGCCTCACGTAGCTCACCCACCGCCTCGATGATTCGACGTGGCTCGTCGTAGATTCCCGATCCTCGGCCCAACTCGCAGGGGTCGTGATAGGTGAAGCTCTCATTTGCTGTCCTCTCGACCTTTAGCCTACCTTGTGAGATCATTCGGTCGATATACTCGGTGTGGTGGAGCACCTCGATGCCCGACAAATTATAATCCTCGCGGAATGTTTTTAAGCATATCGGACACGATGTCACGAGGGTCGTGATCTTATGTTTGCGGAACAGCTCCTCGTTGTATCGCTCCATCTTGCGTGCCGAGTCACTCTCGCCCGAGAGTTTAAGTGGACGTCCACAGCAGACTCCGCCACTCCTATCTGTCCACCAGACATCCTCGCTCACAGCCGAGAAGATCTGCTCCATCGCACTCAACGTTCTGGGGGTGAGCAGTGTCATACACCCTGCAAAATATCCCACTCGGCCCTCTCCCATCGAGCGGTCAACCCCCTTGAAGTAGTCGAAACGACGCTCATTTGGGGTGTTACGCATCGAGTTACGAGAGTTCAGGCGCAAGGTGTCGAGGTCGATCCCCACAGGGCACTTCGCCTGACAGCGACCACACATCAAGCAGTTGCTCGCCACCGATAGCTCGAGCCTCTTCTGCCTACGATCACGTAGGAAGTAGACCGACTGAACGTCGTTAATCCCCAACACATCTTGAAGCTGGCAGGGGTCGATACAGATTCCGCAACGAGAGCAAGCCTCGATCTGGAAGTTGTCGAACGAACTCTCCTTCACCTTCGAGCGCAGACGATATTGGCGCAAGAAGATCAGAGGCACCTCGGTAAAGATATGCATATATCGAGAGAAGGGGAGGGCCACAAAGAAGAGTCCCAAACAGATAGAGTAGAACCACCAAGCCCCCTGAAAGAGGTAGGGAAGTGCCTCCTCAGGAAACAGCTGAGCAAACCAGCCGCCAACCGTCCCCGTAAGGAATCCGCCTCCGCCATAGATCGAGCAGGTGAGCGACTCCGCAACAAGGCGTGCAGGGAAGATAAACCATAGGGATGATAGGGCGATGCGGTCTCCCAACATCAGCCGTGTCGTCTTTTTCATACCCATAGCCTTGGAATACAACCTCTTAGCATAGGCCAAAGCCACGCCCGAGAGGACCACCGCCAAGAGCAGATCCATCAAAAAGGCGAATGTGTGGTGCTCCTCGAAGCCCATCTGAGAGCTGAAGTACCTAAAAAAGACGTGTCCCTGAATAGGCACCATCTCGAATCCCAAGACAGCGATAGTCTCGATCCAACCCACCGAGATGAGCAGGAACCAACCAAAGGCCAAGCTGGCGTGCATATATCCCAAAACGGGGTTAACACGGAAGATTCGCCTATGAAGCAGAGCCTCGCTGATCACCTCGCCGATGGCCTTTATAGTGGCAAACGAGGGGATGCCTCGCAAGATCAACTTCTTATCTCGTCGAGATAGCCTCTTGATCCACGAGCTATACTTATATATTAGTGTTATAAACATTGCCGCAACACCGATGATGAAGGGCAGTGTAAAGGGTGCAAAGAAACTCATATTAGTAGTCGACTAATTTACGTTTGATGGTGAGGATGACACGTCGTGTGTTGATACCACGAGGGCAGACCAATCGGCACTTTCCGCACAACATACACTTGTTGATCTCGTCGTAGGCCCCTTGATACTCGCCTCTACGAATTAGGGTGTGTACCTTGCGGAAGTTAAACGAGGTGATGTTACCCGCTGTGCAGAGGGCCGTGCAGGCTCCGCAGCCGATGCAGCTCTGCAACTCGGGCATCTCCATCAATATCTCGTCGCTACGACGTAGATTGTTGTGGTCCATATCTATCACACGTGGCTTACGGATTCCGTAGCCGAAGTTTGTTGTTGCCATTTTTAACTCCTCGTTTTTTATTTTGTAAGGAATCTGTAGACCGCCTGAGCAGCGTGGGCCCCATCGCCCAGCGACTCTCCGATGTTCTTGGGGGCGGTGATCGCACCAGCATAGAAGATCCCCTCCTGATTGCTCGATGTGTTGTTGAGGAAGCTGTCACGGCTCTGCATAAAGCCATTTGGCGAGAGCTTTAAGTTGGCGCTCTTGGCGAAGGCCTCATTCGAGTCGTTGCCCCTCATTCCCACAATCAAGATCAACATATCGACGCTCATCCTAAGTGGGCGAGCTGTCAGGGTATCCTCCGCCTTGATCTGGATCTTGCCATCCATCGTAGGTGCCGCCTCCGAGATTCGACCCCTCACAAAGTGGATGTTCGACTTGATCTGTGCGTCACGATACATCTCCTCGTAGCCTGGGCCAAACATTCTGATATCCATATAGAAGTTGAAGATGTCGGCATTGGGGTAGACCTTCTTGAGCTCCACCGCCTGCTTAACCCCCGTCACACAACAGACCTTCGAGCAGTGGCTCTGGCAGATCTTCTCGTCACGTGAACCCACGCAATGGAGAAGTGCGATCCTCATTGGAGCCTTGTCGCCTTGGGGCAGTGTCCCCTCGTTGAACATCCTCTCGAGGTCGACCGTTGTGTAGACACCGTTGTAGATCCCATAACCATACTCTTCCTTGATGCGAGCATCGAAGAGTGTGAAGCCCGAGGCCAAGATCACCGCGCGACACTCCAACCTCTCGTTCTCGGCTGTGGTGACGCTCTTTGAGTCGAAGTGAGTCACCTCGGTCGAGTAGATGACCTCGACATTCTTTGCCGCCTCGACACTCTCCAACATCTGGGTAAGCACCTCATTCGCTGCGGTAAAGGTGGGAAATAGACAGTGCCAGTTGAGCAGCTTACCACCCAACCTATCGCTCTTCTCTATCAGCAACACCTTGAATCCCATTGCCGATAGATCTACGGCACTCTTCATTCCTGCGACACCGCCGCCAATGATTATAACATCTCTCATTATACCTACTTTATTATCTTTGAAATTTAGCCGTCTTGCAACGTTCTGCTACTGTTTGATTCTGTAAACCAAATCCGAATAACTATTCACCGCCGCCGAGGCTGGTCTGCCAATATATTTTCCGCTACGTCCCAAATATTTGGCCGCAGGGTCATAGTCGATCCCCATCTTGTCGAGCAGAGGCTCCACATCGACCTGATGCATCTGCATTCCCAACTCCCACGGATCCTTGCCCAATACCAAGCCAGCCATCTCCTCGTAGGTGAGAACGGGGATTCCCTGTCCGTGCTGACCATAGGTGACACCCTCCATCTCGGCAATCGCATATTGCCACTTATCGAGGAACATCGCACACCCTGGGCAGTTCGCCACTATGAAGTCGGGCTTGTAGGGGGCCATACTCTCCAACTTCTTCTGAGAGTTGGCGATCGAGTAGCCACGGTTGGCCTGCACGATATAGTTCCTAAAACCAAATCCACAACAGTGCCTACGCTCTGGGTAGTCGACATTCTCGCCGCCCCACGCATCGACCATACCTGCCAAGACATAGGGGAACTCAGAGCCTCCGACTCCCGACTTGGGGAATAATTTGGCGTAGTGGCATCCGATATGCTCCACAACCTTTAGTGGCTCGCCCGTTGTGACATTCACCAACTTGTGTTTGGCCTTGGCCGCAATCTCGTCACGTAGGTGGTAGATCACATCCGATGTGTGGGCCAACGACTTGGGGATATATAGCTCACGTCCCGTAGCCTCCTTGAGGTATTTTCGGGTGCGCTCCATAGTCTCGGGAAACTCCTCCCACGTAGCCAACACCTCGGTGTAGATTCCAAATGAGGTGATGCACGAGCAGACCAAATTCTCATATCCATCGTCGTGCATCAGCGAGAATTGGCGTGCCACAACGGTCATAATCGTCTCCAATGGGACGATGTCGGCGTGGTAGCCGATTCCTGTGCACGAGGTGTGGATCGGGGTCTCCTTAATATCTCGGCCCAAATCCTCACCCACAATCTCCAAAAAGGCCTTCTCGCTACCTGGGAAGAAATTTTGGCGGATGCAGGAGCGGAAGTAGTAATATTTATCGTCGGCAATCTGCTTTTGGTACTCCGACCATTTGCTTCTCTCTATCTTCTGTGACATAATTTTCTCCTCCCTTTACTCTCTATCGTTACTAATATCTTGCGATGCCAAGAACTCCTCGTTGGCACACTCATAACCCATCTCCTGGGCCTTTCGGTTGGCGTGGCTCTCGAGCAGATCAAACATCTCCTTGCCTCCGCTCACCTCGAAGATCTTGTGGATCTCGGCCATCGACTCGGCATTGATCTCACGCAAGGCTCCCCCACCTGGGCGACGATACGACTTTGTGAAGCGGCCAAATACCTCCTCCTCATTCTCGCATATCCACCTCCACACTTCGCCCTGCTCGGGGTGAAGGTCGGGCTTTAGCAACGCTGGGGTGATGCAATATCCCGTCTCGAGGATATGCTCGCCAACGGTTCGCTTGATGAGGAGCTGTTGAAGGCCCATTCTGCTCTCGGCAAAGAATCCCAACTTCTGGGAGAGGGTCCTCAGCGCTTGGATGATATAACCTGGGGTGTTGTGGCGTGGACATCGTGGTCGGCACGACATACACTCGCCACAGAACCATATAGTGTCAGATTTGAGGAGTTTTTCGATGGCCGCCTCATCACGGCTCTGGACCGTCTCGGCAATCTGTCGAGGGTCATAATCGTAGAACTCTGCCGCAGGACATACAGCAGTGCAGATCCCACAGTTCATACAGGCGTGCAACCCCTCTCTAAGGCGCACATCCTCGTTCAGCATATCGAAGTATTTACCCATAAATTTTTTGCGTTATAAATCAACTACAAAAATAGGGTATTAATAGGTTCGATTCAAGGGTATAAATACCTATTTGTATGGGAATTTAAAGATCAATAAAGAGGATATAATCGGGGCGGACAAAGTTGGTGCCCTCGATTATGAAGTCGCCTTGTCGGGCGATTTTGAGCCCCAGTTTGAAGTAGAAATCGGTCGCCTTGTTCCCGCGATTCACGTTGAGCTCCAGTCGGCAGGGTCCTCCTCCGCACATCTGCTTCGCCTTCTGGAATGCGTACTCGATCAACACCCTACCATAACCTCGCCCCTGCATCGAGCTGAGGATATAGAGCTTTTGGAGGTGGATAAGTCGCTCTCCGTGAGGCTCCAACGATAGATATCCGATCGCCTCGCCGTGGCGGTAGAGGATGAAGTATAGATGCCCCTCGTCAAACTGTTTCTCGAGGTTTGGGATCGAGTACATATCCTCGAACATCCACTCTATTTGGTCGTCTGGGGCTATATCTTTGTATGTCGAGATGAAGCTCTGTGCTGCCAAATCATTTATTAACTTTACGTCGCTACGATTCGCTTGGCCGATGTAGTAATCTTGTTTGCTCTCGGGGGCGATGGTGCGCCTATACTCTTCGAATGTGTAGGGGTATTCATACTTCTCGCCCCTCTCGAATCGCTCCTGCGAGATGAGCTCCCACTCGTTTTTGTCCCACTCTGGGTAGGCGGTGTCGCCCTCGTATGGGTGGTGAACTCGTGTTAGGTAGAAGCGGTCGGCAAGGGGCATTGTCGCACGGTAGATCTCGGCCCCTCCGATTATAAATACTTGATCCTTAGGCTCAAAGAGAGATAGAGCCTCCTCCAACGAGTGGACAACTTCGCACCCTTCGATTGTGATCTCGGAGCGAGTAATCACAACATTGCGACGATTGGGAAGTGGTCTGCCCAACGACTCGTAGGTCTTGCGACCCATCACCACAGGGTGGCCCGATGTGATACTTTTGAAGTGCTTAAGATCCTCCGAGATGTGCCACAAAAGGCGATTCTCTCCTCCGATAATGTTGTTTTCGGCTATTGCGACAATTACATTTATCATAGCTTTTGAAAGGTGTTGGTTGGTGTGATAAGGTGTTGGTGTTGAGTCTCTTAGAACGACATAGGTGCCGAGATGGTAGGGTGGGGGTCATACCCCTCGAGGGTGAAATCCTCATATTTGTAGTCGAAGATCGACTTCACCTCCGAGTTGAGTTTCATTGTCGGAAGCTCACGAGGGGTGCGTGATAGCTGCTCTTTGACCTGCTCCAAGTGGTTGAGGTAGAGGTGGGTATCACCAAGTGTATGGATGAATTCACCCGCCTCGAGACCGCACTCACGGGCGATCATCATAGTCAAAAGTGCATAGGATGCGATGTTGAACGGAACCCCCAAAAATGTGTCGGCACTACGCTGGTAGAGCTGACACGAGAGTCGCCCATCAGCGACATAGAATTGAAACATCACGTGGCAGGGGGGCAGGGCCATCGACTCCACCTCGCCAACATTCCACGCCGAGACAATCATCCTACGTGAGTTGGGCGAGTGTTTGATCGTCTCCAACACCTCATTGATCTGATCCACAGTCGATGAGTCGGCGCCGCTCCAGCTACGCCATTGATGGCCATAGACGGGACCCAGATCACCATAGTTATACCCCTCGATCTCAGATGTTGCGCCCTCCTTGGCTTTCATCATAAACCCCTCACGCTCAATCGGGTCAATGCCCATCTTTGAGCACAATTCGCAATAGTAACGATAAGCGTCATTATCCCAAATATGAACCCCATTCGAGAGTAGGTAGCCGATGTTGGTATCTCCATTCAGAAACCACAGCAACTCATAGATGATACCCTTCAAAAAGACCTTCTTGGTGGTGAGCAGCGGAAACCCTTTGCTCAGATCAAAACGCATTTGGTGGCCAAAGATGCTCTTTGTCCCCGTGCCTGTTCTGTCACCTTTGGTCGCCCCTTCGGTGACGATCTTATCTAATAAATCGAGATATTGTCTCATCGCTTGCTATACTTTTTCGAGGGTTATAACCCCCTCATTATCAATCTTTATGAAGTGTGGACTCTCGCTCCAGTCATTAGTGAATAGGACCTTGTAACCCTCCCTCTCGACAACCTTTGGGTAGTGGAGATGGCCATAAATATAGTAGTCGCAAGGGGTCACATTCTGGACACTCTGCGCATAATCGACCAACGCCTCGACACCAACCCCATCCGTGCGCTCCACGTCGACCACCACAGGGTGCTTCTTCCTCGATGAGTTGCTCCACCACTGGCCAAATTTCAGCGCCAAGTCGGGGTGAATGAGTGACGAGAAGAGCTTGAAGGTAATCTTCGAGCGGAAGATCTTGTTGATTAGTTGGAGCTTCCAATCCTTGCGGACGTTGAGGTTATCGCCGTGGGCAATGTGGACCCTCCGATCACCAAACTCGAAGATGTGGGGTTTGGTGTAGATCTCCAATCCGCACTCTCTGCTTAGGTAGTCGCCCAGCCACATATCGTGGTTTCCAGCGATGAATATCACCCTCACCCCTCTGTCCGTGAGCGAGGAGAGGGTCCCAAGAGTTCGGCTAAATCCCATCGGGATGACCCTCTTATACTCGAACCAAAAGTCGAAGATGTCGCCTCCAAGGATGATCGCCTCGGCATCCTCACTCACACGAAGGAGCCAAGCCACAAACTCTCTCTCGGTCGTTAGGTGGCCCTCTCTAAGGTGTATGTCCGATGCGAAGTAGATCATCTATTCCTATTGTAAACTATACTTCTTGACCGCCTCACGCAACTTATTTCCAAAGAGGTCACGACCAACGATCTCGCCCTCCTTGCTGATAAGGATGTTGGCAGGGAGCTGTGTGATGTTGTAGAGCGGCAACGATGGTGAGTTGACACCCTTTAGGTCGCTCACCGAGATCCAAGGGAGGCGTTGCTGCTGCACGGCGCTCACCCATATCGACTTCGATGTGTCGATACCCACCTGATAGACCTCGAAACCACTCTGGTGGTAATCCTCATAAATCTCCTTCAACTCCGCATTGTTGGGGTTGCTCTTGCCCGCAGCGGCCGACCAGAAGTCGAGTAGGATAACCGAGCCGTGGAGCGATGAGAGTGAGTGAGGCTCACCAAACATATCGTTCATCGTGATCTCGGGGAAGTCGAGGTAGGTGATCGAATCATATAGCTTCTCACGATCCTCGGCCATCTTGATGGCGCTCTTCAACACACTTAAGTAGCTTGAGTTGGGGTAGTTCACCTCTACGCTGTCGGCAACCATCCTCATATAGATCAGGTCGCTGCTCTCGTTGATGAGGTTGTTGTCACCTGGTAGGCGCTGGAAGATAGCGTATAGAGCGGCCATATTACCCTTGTTCGAGACTATGAACTTCAACTGCTCACGCTTGATGTCGTAATATAGCGAGCTGTAATCCTGAGCAATGAGTGCGCTGCTCTCGCCCTTCTCCTGTGCCTCGCCATACTGCTTGGCCAACTCCTTTAGTTTGTCGCTCTTCGAGACATAGCTCTGGTAGAACTCACGCAAGATCTCCGACTCAACAGAGCCCTCAATGGCGTAGTTGCTTGCGAAACGACCAATTGATGTGAGGGTGATCACCTCGCCGCTACGCCCCAAGATCGGCGCACGATCCCAACCATAACGGATCTCATAGAGTGTTGGATCCTCATTGGCCTCCTTAACAGCAAATTGAAACTCTCCAATGTCGGATAACTTCACCGAGTCGATAGCTATACGCTCGCCACCAATGCTCTGCTCCAAAAATAGAGTCTTAGACTCGTGGCTCAAGATCTGACCCTTGATGGTGAGGCTCTTATTGTTGCTGCATCCGATGAGTGTGAGCACCGATATAGCGATAATAGCGATTGTTGTTAAACGAAAAATCTTCATTGCTAATTAGTTCTGTGTATTTTGTCTGTTGTTATTAGTGCCGCGTCGTTGCCCATTGTTGGGTTTTGCGTGGTTTCGGGCGTTGTGTTTGTTGGTTGCCCCCTTGTTGCTCTTTGCGCTATGTGTCGTTTGGTTGTTTTTATAGCTGCTTCGTAGATTATTTATAGCATCTTCGTCAATCTCAATGCCATAATTAGACATCTTTCGTATATCTTTTATGATGAGCTCATTGTTCGGGTGCTCCTGATTATACTCGAAGCTCTTGCTCCTCATATAGCGAGCGATATTATCTACGGCCCGTGCAACCGCCTCAGCGTCGCTCTCTTTGCCGAGCGCCTCTATCATCTTTGCGATATGTTTGCCGTAGTGCTTAAATCGGATGTTTTGTTGGCTATACTCCAACTTTTTTGGCTTCACCTCGACTTCATCACGTGTAGGAACGGGGTACGGAGAGTCGACGTCGAGGTCGAATCCCGATATAATAAAGAGGTGATCCCACAATTTATGGGTGTAATCGGCCGTATCTCGCAACAATGGGTTGAGATTGCCCATTACTGCTATGACAGCTTGTGCCTGTTTGTTGCGCTCCTCACGATCCTCAATATCTTTGAGGGAGTTCACCATATTCTGAATATGGCGACCATATTCGGGGAGGTGGAGCTTACCACGAGTGTAGTTGTAATTTTTTTCCATAATTTTTTATCTCCAAGTTATCACCTATCTCATACTCTGCTTGTACTCCATTTAGTCGCATTAAATCCACCACATCTCAACCCCTCACTTAGGTTGTGGCGTAGTGATTTTTCGTATAAAGTGATTAACTTCGTACAAAAGTAAGAAAATTTTTGCATATATCAGCTATGAATAAAGTTTTAATATTAGAGCCATCAAAAAGTGTGCGAAAGAGTTTGGCCGAATTGATGGAGTGTGAGGGGATGGTTGTCTCGTGTGCCGAGGATCAAAGTGGGGGTGAGCGAGTTGTGGTCGATGCCATAGCCGAGCGAGCTCCATTTAGCCTCTTGCTCGTCGATGCCACCCTTATCCCTTTGGAGGGGGCGCTCGCCTCGCTCCCATTTATTGTCATCTCGTCGAGCCCCTCGATCGACGAGGCTCTGGCTATGTCTCGACGTGGGGCGCTCGACTACCTCTGTCGCCCATTCGATATAAATAGGTTGTTGGGGGCGCTCCATTCGGCCGTTAAATCAATCGAGGAGCAGGCAGACTCCCAGAGCCGAGATCTCTCGGAGCAGAGTGTGCGCACCACCACCTCGAAGGCTCGATCTCCACGTCGTAGGGTTCTTACCGCCACATTCGACGAACCTATCGTCGGCATCTCATCTCAGATCGAGTCCTTGCGCAAACTCATCTGTAAGATCGCACCCTCCGATGCACGAGTGATGATCCTTGGCGAGAATGGAACGGGAAAGGAGCTTGTGGCTCGCTGCATCCACCAAAAGAGCCACCGAGCCTCGGGGCCATTCGTCGAGGTCAACTGTGCCGCCATCCCCTCGGAGCTGATCGAGAGCGAGCTCTTTGGCCACGAGAAGGGGGCCTTCACCTCCGCCATCAAGCAGCGACGGGGCAAATTTGAGCAGGCCAATGGGGGTACTCTATTCCTCGACGAGATTGGCGATATGTCGCTGGCGGCTCAGGCCAAGGTCTTGCGTGCCCTTCAGGAGCATAAGATATGCAGGGTGGGTAGCGACCGTGATATTGATGTCGATGTGAGGGTGGTCGCCGCCACAAACAAAGATATTTGTGCCGAGATCAAACGGGGCAACTTCCGCGAGGATCTATACCACAGAATCGGGGTTATCGTCGTTCGGGTTGTCGCCTTGCGAGATCACTCCGATGATATTCCGCTCCTTGTCGACCACTTCCTCCACAATATTTGCGATGACTATCGAATTGATTGCAAGGAGATTAGCGCCGAGGCTGTCGAGAAGTTGCGTGCGATGAGGTGGAGCGGTAATATCAGAGAGCTCCGCAATGTTGTCGAGAGGCTTATTATCCTCTCCGAAAATAGGATAGAGGTACAAGACGTAGAATCATACTGCTAAAAGTAGAGCGTTGCAAGGCGGCGATATTTCAAAGATACCAAGGGGGCTACTTCGGTCACGTACCTAAAGTACGCTCCCTTCAGCAGCCCCCTTGCCATCTTTAAAATCTCATCCACCTATCAACGCTCTACCCGAGTGTGAATGGTTGTGTGAATAGTTGTGGAATAGTTTTGTGAATCCTTTTTCTACAACGTCGCCTGAGAGTCAACCTCAGCATCAGCAGAGACCTTCTTGATAAGGCCTTGGAGGACGTTGCCTGGTCCCAACTCAGTGAATGTTGTCACTGAGTCGGCCACCATATTCTTCACAATCTGAGTCCAACGCACGGGGGCTGTTAGCTGAGCTATCAAATTCTCCTTGATCTTCGCAGCATCCGTATATGGCTGTGCATCAACGTTCTGGTAGATCGGACAGCTTGGCTCAGAGAATGGAGCCTCGGCAATCGCTTGGGCCAACTCCTCACGTGCTGGGGCCATAAGTGGTGAGTGGAACGCTCCGCCAACTGGTAGCTTCAACGCTCTACGTGCTCCTGCCTCCTTAGCCGCTACACAAGCCGCCTCGACAGCCTCTACCTCGCCCGAGATAACCAACTGACCTGGGCAGTTATAGTTCGCCGCCACAACGATACCCTCGGTGCTCTCGCAGATCTGCTCCACAGCCTCATCCGAGAGGGCCAAGACAGCCGCCATAGTTCCCGATACCGCCTCGCAAGCCGCCTGCATCGCCTGAGCACGCTTCGACACAAGTGTCAAACCATCCTCGAACGACAACACTCCAGCGACAACCAATGCCGAGAACTCACCCAACGAGTGTCCCGCCACAGCGTCGGGCTTCACGCCGAGCGCCTTGGCCATAATCACCGAGTGGAGGAATACGGCTGGTTGAGTCACCTTAGTCTCCTTCAACTGCTCGGGTGTGCCATCGAACATAATATCTGTAATCCTAAATCCTAAAACCTCGTTTGCTCTCTCGAATAGAGTCTTTGCCTCCTCACTCTTCTCGTAGAGCTCCTTTCCCATACCTACCGACTGGGCTCCCTGTCCTGGGAATACATAAGCGTGTTTCATTGTTATTTTTGTTTTTGGTGTTTACCCTTGTTTTTAATAAATCACATACGTGAATGGGGCAAAGTTACTAATTTTTTCGCTATTATGTACCATTTAAGTGCGATTTTTGTTATCTTTACGCTCGATGAGCAACACACAGAGTAATAACAAGGAGCAGATAAAGGAGCAGGTCAGTGCGCTCCCCCTAAGCCCTGGGGTCTACCAATTCATAAACAGAGATGGCGAGGTGATATATGTCGGCAAGGCCAAGAGCTTGCGTCGGCGTGTCAGCTCCTACTTTGTTGAGAGCCGTGACCACGGAGCCAAGGTGCGCACCCTCGTGAGGCAGGTCTGCCACATCGAACATATCGTTGTCGAGAGCGAGAGCGATGCACTTCTGTTGGAGAACTCGCTCATCAAGGAGTTGCAGCCCAAATATAATATCCTGCTCAAAGATGACAAGAGCTATCCGTGGATCGTGCTCCTCAAGGAGCCATTCCCGAGGGTCCTATCGACTCGTCGCCTGCTTCGTGATGGCTCACAATACTTCGGACCCTACTCCTCGATCTCGATGCAGAGGAGCATTTTGGATTTTGTGAGGGATGTTATCCCCCTTAGAACCTGCAAGTTGAACCTGTCGGATGCCGCCATAGCGAGAGGTAAATATGGGGTCTGCCTACAATATCACTTAGGAAACTGTCTGGCCCCCTGCATCGGAGCCCAGAGTGCCGAGGAGTATCAACGCTCGGTCGATATCGTCGTTTCGGTCCTTCGAGGAGACTTGCGCCCAGTGAGGGAGCACCTCACATCACAGATGATGAGGGCGGCCGAGGAGCTAAAGTTTGAGCAGGCACAGCGCTATAAAGATAGGCTCCGAGCTCTGGAGAATTACTCTCATAAGTCGGTCATCGTGAGCGCCAAGATCATCGACGTCGACATCTTCTCCCTGCTCACCGACGACTCCGACACCGCATATTGCAACTTTGTGAGGATTCGCCACGGCTCCATCGTCGGAGTCTACACCGCCGAGCTCAATGTGGGGTTGGGCTCCGACTCCGCCACCCTGCTCTCCTATGCTATCCAGCAGATCTTGGAGCGCACCGAGCAGACTCTCGCCCGAGAGGTGATAGTCCCCGAGTTACCAGCCGCCTCCCCTTTGTATGACCGAGTCACCTTCACCATCCCGAAGCGAGGCGAGAAGATGGATCTGTTAGAGTTCTCGCAAAAGAGTGGGCGGATATATCGTGCCGAGCAGCGAAAAAAGGCGGAGATCTATAACCCCGAGCGCCACACCGACCGTTTGATGGCGGCGATGCAGCGAGAGTTGAGGATGGATCGTGAGCCTCGACATATCGAGTGTTTCGACAACTCGAATCTTCAGGGGACCAACCCCGTCGCCTCGTGCGTGGTATTTCGTGATGGAAAACCCTCGAAGCGAGATTACAGACACTTCAACATCAAGACCGTTGTGGGGCCCGACGACTTCGCCTCGATGCGTGAGGTAGTGGGTCGTCGCTACTCCCGAATGATAGAGGAGGGGGCCAAGCTGCCCGACCTAATCATCGTCGATGGAGGCAAGGGTCAGCTATCGAGTGCCTATCGGATCTTGTGCGAGTTGGGGATCGAGAGTCAAGTGACCCTAATTGGTCTGGCCAAACGCATCGAGGAGGTGTTCTACCCCAACGACCCTCTGCCATACTACTTAAGCAAGCAGGGCGAACCCTTGAAGGTGATCTGTCACCTGAGGGATGAGGCTCACCGCTTTGGAATCACATTCCACCGCCAGAAGCGAAGTAATAGCTTTATAAATAGTGAGTTGGAGCAGATCAAGGGGCTCGGCCCCAAAAGTATAGCGACACTCTTAAAACAATTTAAAAGTGTCGCTCGAATCAAACAGGTATCCCTCGATGAGCTCACCGAGTGTGTCGGCAAGTCGAAGGGAGTACTACTTCGTAACTATTTTGATGGGGCTATGTAGCCTCTCTACTCCAACCCTCCCGAGTTTAGGAACTCAACATTCGGATTGAAATCCTCGTCGGTAGCGGGGGTGATCTGTCGGCAGAAGGCCTCTCGATAAGAGATCACCGACTCGCTACGTGATACACCCATACTCTTTAGGCTCTGCAAGATGTTGTGGAGGTGGGTGTTGTTGCGAGCATATACCTTAATAAATAGGTCGTAGGCCCCAGTGGTGTGGTGACACTCCACGATCTCGGGGATCTCCTTGATCTGCTCCTCGACCTTGAATAGATCGCATCCATCGTTGAAAAATAGGTTGACATAGGCGCAGGTCTCGTAGCCCATCTTCTTGACATCAATGGTAAATTGCGAACCTGTGATTACCCCAGCCGCTTGTAGCTTCTGGACGCGCTGGTGTACGGCGGCTCCCGAGACACCGCAGATGCGTGCTACCTCGAGAAACGAGATTCGGGCGTTGTTCGAGATGAGATTCAAGATTCTGCTATCAAGCTCATCAATTTGGTTGTCGATCATATTCTATACCTATATTATATATAATAGGGCCTTTTTGTGTCACGGAAAAACAGATGGCAACGCTTTCAACCCCTTTTTACTGCATCAATTCGATACAAAATTACTCATTTTATAGAATTAACAAAAATAATGGGCAAAAAAAAGAAAATTGAAATCGACGGGGTGTGATTTGCTTTCTGATTTGTATTATTAAAAAATCTAAAGAAAATAACACTCTATGATAGTAATAATTTTGTTGTCGGACCCCCTATATTTGCAGTGTGAATGAGAGAGAAAGGTTTGCGTTGGTCGGTTATCGATAATTTGCAAAAACTCAGGCTAAACGCTTCTGCAGGGCCTTCTCGATTGAATTACACATTTTTAGAGTTAATTGTTCTTTGAAATTTCATATGTAATTTACATTTTTTATCATTTTCAGAGGTGATAAAATGGTGGAGATTGAATAGAATAGTCAATAATAATTGCTATATTTGCCAAATAGGCATACAATAGTAATTATTAAATATTCTGAAGAAAGATGATATTGATAAACTCACAATTTCTAAAGGTCGTCAACGACGACGTACAACGAAACATTGATAACAAAATCAATATCTTCTCTCGAATCAATCCTCAGGTGAAGTTGATTCGACTCGATAGCGGAGATGTGGTTCGCCCACTCGCTCCTTGTGTTATCGAGGCAATGAAGAGTAGTGTTAGTGAGATGTCGGAGCAGGAGACCTTCAGAGGTCGCGGTCCCGAAACGGGGTACTCGTTTTTGAAGGAGACAATCGTCAAAAACGAATACAAGAGCCGTAAAATCAAGGTTGATAGCGATGAAATCTTCATTAACTGCGGAACCAAGGAGGGGTTAGGGGGTATTGGTGATATACTCTGTCGCGATATTCGTATTGCGGTGGTTAATCCAGTCTATCAAACCTACCTTGAGTCGAATGTTATTGCAAATCGAGCAGGTGATATTGATGAGGATGGCGCTTGGAGCCATCTGATCTATCTCGACTGTCCCGCCGAGCAGAACTTCGTACCTAATCTGCCACAGATTCGTCCCGATGTGATTTATTTGAGTTATCCGAATGACCCGACTGGTTGTGTAATGAGTAGAGCTGAGTTGGATAAGTGGGTTAAGTATGCGTTGAAAAACGATGCTTTGATCCTCTTCGATGCAACCTACGCCCCATTCATCACCGACCCCGATGTTCCTCGAAGCATCTACGAGATCAAGGGTGCTCGTCGCACAGCGATCGAGTTCCGATCATTCTCGAAGAGTGGCGGGTTCACGGGGTTGCACTGTGGTTATACGGTGGTGCCAAAGGAGATTACAGGATATTCGTTTAGTACCGATCGGTCGGAGGGTCTCAACTTATTGTGGAGACGTCGACGACAGATTAAGAGCTACCCGCCAGCCTACATCATACAGCGTGGAGCGGAGGCTCTTTACTCACCCAAGGGTGTTGTCGGAGTTAAAGAGAATGTAGATTACTATATGAAAAATGCGTCGTTGCTTTGCGAGGGGTTGAGGCAGACGAGGCTCAAGTTTTGGGGTGGTGAAAATTCACCTTATATCTGGGTCGAGTCTCCATATTCGAGTTCGTGGAAGCTCTTCGATAGGTTGATCGAGGAGTGCAATATAGTATCTTCGCCAGGCGAGCGATTTGGTCCAGGGGGGCAGGGTTATGTGAGATTGAGTTCCTTCGCCGATCAAACGCAGGTGATGATAGCATCGACGCGAATATCCGATATGGATATTTAGAAGAGCAGTTTTCTTTATTAGGTTTTATTTTTTGGTATTGATCGTTACATTGTGTGGTTGCAGTGGCGATTTTAAGAGAGAGAGATCTTGCGAGTAGTTTCGCATGAGAGGTAGAAAAACAAAAAAAGAAAAAAGGAGAAAACGATTATGAAGAAGTATGTTTTAGGTTTGGCGATGGCACTATGTGCATCAACAGCAGCAATGGCAGAGGTTTCAGTATCAGGTGGTGCAGATGTAGTAAGTTCTTATAACTGGCGTGGTATTCAGCAGTCGGGCCCAGCGATCCAGCCTGGAATGGCAATTTCAGCAGGTAACTTTTCATTGGGTGCGTGGGGTAGCTCATCATTTGCAGATATCACCTCTACAACATCTAAGGAGTTGGACTTCACTTTGGCTTACGAGGTAGGTAAGTTCTCTATCGCAGTAACAGATTACTGGTGGTCAGGTGAGACAGCAAGCTATATGGATGGAGCACACCAGCAGGAGGTAACAGTAGGCTTCGCTATCACAGATGCGTTGTCAGTAGCTTGGAGCACTGTTCTTGCAGGAAGCCTCGACGAGGGTGCGGATGGACAGATGTACTCATCATATTTAAATATCGCTTATGCATTTGAGATCGGAAGCGTAGCTTGTGACGCATCATTGGGAATCAACCCATATGAGAGTGCTTATGGTGACTCATTCGGAGTATCATCTATCGCACTTCGTTTCACAAAGGAGCTCGTTTGCTCAGATACATTTAGCATCCCATTCTTCGTGGAGACATCAATCGCTCCACTTCAGTCGAACGCATACCTCGTAGCAGGAATGTCATTCGGATTCTAATAGTATAAATTTAGGGAGATATTACAATGAAAAAAATAGAAGCAATCATCCGTAAGACAATGTTCGAGGATGTCAAGGAGGCTCTTTACGATGCTGGTATCGAGTGGTTCTCATATATGAATGTACGTGGAGTAGGTCAGTCTCGTCAGGAGCGCATCTATCGTGGTGTGGTTTACGATACAAGTTACATCGAGCGTATTATGCTCTCTATCGTAGTTCGCGATAAGAACGTACAGCTAACAGTTGACGCAATCGTAAAGTCAGCACAGTCAGGCGAGATCGGCGATGGTCGTATCTTTATTAGCTCAGTCGAGGAGTCGGTAAGTATCCGAACAGGAAAGGCTGGAGATATCACATTATTCACAGAGGAAAAGTAGGGAGGAGATAAAAATGGAAGAATTTGCAACAATGGACGCAATTGCTGAGCTTGGCAACGCAATTGATACAGTATGGGTACTTTTAGCAGCAATGCTGGTATTCATTATGCAGGCAGGATTTGCAATGGTAGAGTCGGGATTTGCCCGCAGTAAGAATACCGCTAATATTTTGATGAAGAACCTTTTGGACTTCTCAGTTGGATCTTTGATGTTCTGGATCGTAGGATTTGGTATTATGTTCGGTTCGGGTATGTTCTGCTCAGTAGACTTCGCAGGATTCGAGGGCAATGTGCCAGACATCGCAACAATGGCATTCCAGACAATGTTCTGTGCAACAGCGGCGACAATCGTTTCGGGAGCCGTAGCAGAGCGTACTAAGTTCTCATCTTATTTGATCTATTCAGTATTCATCTTCGCAGTGATCTATCCAGTATCAGGACATTGGTCTTGGGGTGGAGGTTGGTTGGCCGATATGGGCTTCAACGACTTCGCTGGATCAGCAATTGTTCACTCAGTAGGAGGATGGTTAGCATTGGTAGGTGCTTGGGTCGTAGGTCCACGTATCGGAAAGTACAAGAATGGTAAGGCTCACGCGATCCCAGGACACAACCTTACAATCGCAGCGTTGGGAGTATTCATCCTTTGGTTCGGATGGTTCGGTTTCAACCCAGGATCACAGCTTGCAGCTTGTGGCACAGCAGATAGCCTTGCAATCTCTCAGGTATTTATGACTACAAACCTTGCAGCAGCAGCTGGAGCAGTAGCAGCCTTGGTAGTAGCTTGGATCAAGTATGGTAAGCCAACTCTTTCACTCGCTTTGAATGGTGTATTGGCAGGATTGGTAGGTATCACAGCAGGTTGTAACTTGGTTTCTCCAGCGGGTGCCGTGGCAATCGGAGCAATCTGTGGAGTAGTGATGATCTTCTCAGTAGAGTTTATCGACCGAGTTTTGAAGATCGATGATCCAGTAGGTGCCTCTTCAGTACACGGAGTATGTGGTACTTTGGGAACAATCCTTACAGGAGTATTCGCAACTGAGGGTGGTTTGATCGCAGGTGAGTTCGACTTCTTGGGAGTACAGACAATCGGAGCCTTGGCTTATATGGCTTGGGGATTGGCAACAGGATTCGTATTGTTCAAGGGTATCGATATGATCAAGGGTATGCGAGTTAACAAGCGTATCGAGGAAGAGGGTCTTGATATCTACGAGCACGGAGAGTCAGCTTACAACTAATTGATAGTTTTATTCAGCAAACAACTTCGGCACTACATAATAGATAATGATGTGCCGAAGTTGTGAAGCTGTTTAAAGAGTCCGATGGTGGACTCGACCTAAAACCGATAATTTTTAAAAAAAGAGGTTCGGTTTAAATTATAGAAGTTATTAAAAACTATTATAATATACTAACTAAAATTACTGAGAAATGAAATTGTTTATCCCAAAAGGTTATCGCCCCAAATTGTCGACAGAGACGATGGATCAGGCGGTCAAGATGTTGAAAGAGACTTTCCAAGAGGAGCTATCGTATAGACTCGATCTACGACGTGTTACAGCCCCACTTTTTGTCTTGTCAGGAACAGGTATCAATGACGATTTGAATGGCGTTGAGTCGGCCGTTTCGTTCAATATTACCGATATGGGAGGTCGCAGAGCCGAGGTGGTTCACTCGTTGGCGAAGTGGAAACGTATGAAGTTGGGAGCCTATGGAATCCCAGTTGGATATGGCCTCTACACCGATATGAACGCTATTAGAGCTTGCGAGGAGTTGAGCAATATTCACTCTCTGTATGTAGACCAGTGGGATTGGGAGCGCACGGTGTCGGCCGAGCAGCGTAACTTAGGCTTTTTGAAGCAGATCGTAGAGGGAATCTATGAGGCGTTGAAGGCTACAGAGTTGATGATTTATGAGAATTATCCCCACATAACCCCAGCTTTACCCGAGAAGATCACATTCATCCACACCGAGGAGTTGTTGGCGCAATATCCCGATTTGGAGCCCAGAGATCGCGAGAGCGAGGCGGCAAAGAAGTATGGAGCTGTGTTTGTGATTGGAATCGGTTCGAAGCTTTCGAATGGCGAAAAACACGATGGACGTGCCCCCGATTATGATGATTGGAGCAGTGAGAATGAGGATGGATACAAAGGCTTGAATGGTGATATCCTTCTCTGGAATGACGTATTGCAGAGATCGTTCGAGATCTCGTCTATGGGAATTAGGGTCGACAAGGCAGCCTTGAAGAGGCAGCTCGAGATCGAGGGTTGCTCCGAGAGGGAGGAGCTCGAATTCCACAAGGCGTTGATCGAGGATAGGATCCCGCTTTCGATCGGAGGAGGAGTTGGTCAGTCACGCCTGTGTATGTACTTCTTGAGATGTGCTCACATTGGTGAAGTTCAGTCGTCGTTGTGGCCCGAGGAGATGGTCGAAAAGTGTTTAGAGAGTAATATTATTTTGAAATAATGCCTAATTATTAATATTTTTGATAAAATATTCGTATCTTTGTCACGTTATTAATGGTGTAGGCGAGTAAAAATTGTCACATAAAGAATAAAAATAAATAGTTATGAGTACATTGAGATTTAAGCAATTGAAGGATGCATTCAGCCACAAAAAGGTTGCGGTAGAGTGTGATGGTCGTCCAGTGGACGAGTTCGGAAAGTATGTGTTTAACCGCTCAAAGATGCAGAAGTATCTTTCTAAGTCGGTTTACAAGAGCCTTATCCAGTCTATCGACGGCGGTAAGCCACTTGATCGTTCAATCGCAGATGGCGTTGCAACAGGAATGAAGCAGTGGGCTATCGATATGGGTGCTACACACTATACACACTGGTTCCAGCCATTGACAGGTGGTACAGCGGAGAAGCACGATGCCTTCGTTGAGCACGACGGAATGGGCGGAATGGTTGAGGAGTTCTCAGGTAAGTTGTTGGTTCAGCAGGAGCCAGATGCGTCATCTTTCCCAAATGGTGGATTGCGTAACACTTTCGAGGCTCGTGGATACTCAGCATGGGATCCATCATCACCAGCGTTCGTAGTAGGCGACACTCTTTGTATCCCAACAGTATTCATCTCATATACAGGTGAGGCTTTGGACTACAAGACTCCACTTTTGCGTTCGATCAATGCTGTTAACACAGCAGGTACGAAGGTAGCAAAGTATTTCAACGAGGATGTAAACACTATCATCTCTAACTTGGGATGGGAGCAGGAGTACTTCTTGGTTGACGAGTCATTGTGGGCAGCACGTCCAGACTTGGTACTTACAGGTCGTACTTTGATGGGTCACGACTCAGCGAAGAACCAGCAGTTGGAGGATCACTACTTCGGATCAATTCCATCACGTGTGTTGGCATTTATGACAGATTTGGAGAATGAGTCATTGAAGTTGGGTATCCCAGTTAAGACTCGCCACAACGAGGTTGCTCCAAACCAGTTTGAGTTGGCCCCTATCTACGAGGAGGGTAACTTGGCAAACGACCACAACTTGTTGTTGATGTCGGTAATGAAGAGGGTAGCTCGTCGTCACAACTTCAAGGTGTTGTTGCACGAGAAGCCATTCAAGGGTGTAAACGGATCGGGAAAGCACTGTAACTGGAGCTTGTGCTCAGATACAGGTTTGAACTTCTTCTCTCCAGGTAAGGATGGCGTTTCGAACTTGCGCTTCATCACTTTCGTAGCTAACGTTATGAAGGCTGTTTACAAGCACAATGGTTTGTTGAAGGCATCTATCAGCTCTGCAACAAACGCACACCGTTTGGGAGCAAACGAGGCACCTCCAGCAATCGTTTCGATCTTTATGGGTTCTCAGGTATCTGAGGTTCTCGATAAGTTGGCAGCAGCAGACACAGACGATATGATCGAGTTCGACGAGAAGGCAGCTCTTCAGTTGGGTGTTGCTCACTTGCCAGAGATCTTGTTGGACAACACAGATCGTAACCGTACATCTCCATTCGCCTTTACAGGAAACCGTTTCGAGTTCCGTGCAGTTGGATCATCAGCAAACTGTGGTGGTGTAATGCTTGTTCTTAACACAATCGTTGCAGAGCAGTTGTTCGACTTCGCTAACGAGGTTGACGCATTGATCGAGGGTGGAATGACTAAGGATCAGGCTATCTTGACACGTGTTAAGGCTATCATCAACGAGACTAAAGCTATCCGCTTCAACGGAAACGGTTATAGCGACGAGTGGAAGGCGGAGGCAGCAGCTCGCGGTTTGGATTGCGAGACAAGCGTACCAAAGATCTTCGACACATATATGAAGGAGGAGAGCTTGGCGGCATTCTCGAAGATGGGTGTCTTGAACCACGCTGAGATCGAGTCTCGTTGCGAGGTTAAGTGGGAGACTTACACAAAGAAGATCCAGATCGAGAGCCGTGTATTGGGCGACTTGGCAATGAACCACATCATCCCAGTATCTTCTACATATCAGGGAATGTTGTTGGACAACGTAGCTAAGATGAAGGCACTCTTCTCTGAGGAGGAGTTCACAACAATGAGCGCACAGGATGTTCTTATCATCAAGTCTATGGCAGCGCACATCAACACTGTTAACGCTAAGACAACAGAGATGATCGCAGCTCGTAAGGCAGCTAACGCAATTGAGTCAGAGCGTGAGAAGGCTATCGCATACCACGATGTAGTTATTCCATTGATGGATGAGATTCGTTATCACATCGACAAATTGGAGCTCACGGTTGATGATAGAATGTGGACTTTGCCTAAGTACAGAGAGCTATTATTTATAAGATAACAAAAAGAGGTTTTACTCAACAGAAAAAGAATGAAACAACATACTCTAACGATGAGTGCTAAGCAGGGTCTTTACGATCCTGCTTATGAGCGTGATGCGTGTGGTGTAGGATTGCTACTCGACATTCACGGAAAGAAGTCACATAAAGTGATTGATGAGGGACTTCAGGTCCTCGAAAATATGATCCATCGTGGCGCTGAGGGTGCTGACCCAGCGACAGGCGATGGAGCGGGAATTATGATTCAGGTGCCACACGAGTTTATCTTGTTGCAGGGAGTCGCAGTTCCCGAGAAGGGTCGCTACGGAACGGGTCTTGTCTTTATCCCAAAGGATGAGAAGCGTATCGAAGAGGTTATCGCCTCTTTGAGAGAGATGGCCGAGAGTGAGGGGTTGGAGCTTATGGCAGTGCGTGATGTTCCAGTTGACAACTCGATGTTGGGCGAGGGTGCCTTGGCAGTTGAGCCAACCACAAAGCAGATCTTCGTGGTCGAGAAGGATAAGAGTGAGATTTCATTCGAGGTGAGGTTGTATCGTATGCGTCGCAAGGCGGAGAAGCTGAACCCAGATAGCTATATCGTCTCGTTGTCGAACCAGAATATGATCTACAAGGGAATGTTGTCGTCGGATCAGTTGCGCCACTACTTCTTGGATCTTTCGGATCCGATGTTGACAAGTGCGATCTCGTTGGTTCACTCACGATTCAGTACCAACACATTTCCATCGTGGGCGTTGGCACAGCCATTCCGTATGTTGGGTCACAATGGTGAGATCAACACTATCCGTGGTAATAGGTTGTGGAGTACAGCTCGTCAGAGCGTCCTCACGAAGCCATCTACTTTGGGCGATGTAGCCGATATCAACCCAGTTGTTGTCCCAGCGATGAGCGATAGTGCCTCGTTGGATAATGTATTGGAGTTTATGGTGATGAGCGGAATGTCGTTCCCTCACGCCCTTGCGATGTTGGTTCCCGAGAGTTTCAACGATAAGAACCCGATCTCACCAGAGTTGAAGGCCTTCTTCGAGTACCATAGTATTGTTATGGAGGCTTGGGATGGTCCAGCGGCGTTGTTGTTCTCGGATGGTCGTTATGCGGGAGGAATGTTGGACCGTAATGGTTTGCGTCCAACTCGTTACACCTTGACTAAGGATGGCTTGATGTGTATGGCCTCTGAGGTTGGAGTGATGGAGATCCCAGCTGAGGATGTATTGGAGAAGGGTCGTTTGGAGCCAGGTAAGATCATTATGGTCGACACTCAGACAGGCCGCATCTATAAGAACGACGAGATCAAGAGCGAGTTGGCAGCCGAGTTCCCTTATGGAGAGTGGTTGAGCCGCAACCGTATCCACTTGGAGGAGATTACTTCGGGCCGTAAGGTTGCGATCGACGTCAAGGAGTATGAGAGTTTGCGCAACGCATTTGGATACTTCGACGAGGAGATCGACAAGGCAGTTGTTCCGATGGTGTCGGGTGGCTATGAGGCCACTGCGTCAATGGGAAATGATGCTCCGTTGGCAGTATTCTCGGAGAAGCCACAGTTGGTATTCAACTACTTCCGTCAGCAGTTCGCCCAGGTGACAAACCCACCGATCGACCCAATCCGTGAGGAGTTGGTGATGTCGTTGGAGGGATATATCGGAGCAATTGACCAGAGCTTGTTGGAGCCAAATGGCGATTTGTGTAAGATGGTTCACATCAAGCAGCCAGTCTTGACAAACCGTGATATCGACATCTTGCGCCACATCGACTATAAGGGCTTTAGGACCAAGACTTTGGATATGACTTTCGAGATCTCGGAGGGTGCGGCTGGAATGGAGAAGGCTGTTCAGAAACTCCGTGAGGAGGCTGCTGCGGCGGTCGATGCTAAGTTCAACTATATCATCTTGTCGGATCGTGGAGTATGTGCCGAGAGGGCAGCTATTCCATCGGTTATGGCAGTGTCGGCTGTTCACCACCACCTCATTGATGAACGTAAGCGTGTTCAGACGGCGTTGATCGTCGAGACAGGAGAGGCTCGTGAGGTTATGCACTTCGCCCTTTTGTTGGGTTATGGTGCCAGTGCGGTCAACCCATATATGGCCTACGCCGTGATCAACGATTTGGTTAAGCGTGGCGAGGTGTTGTTGGATTATGCAACAGCCGAGAAGAACTTCATCAAGGCAGTTGGTAAGGGTCTGTTGAAGGTGATCTCGAAGATGGGAATCTCGACAATCGGAAGCTACCGTGGAGCACAGCTCTTCGAGGCGGTTGGTCTTTCGCAGTCGGTTATCGACAACTACTTCGTTGGTACAACATCGTCGGTTGGCGGTGCTGAGGTTGTCGACCTCACACGTGACATCTTGCGTTTCCACGCTGCGGCGTTCAAGGGCGAGAAGTTGGGTGACTTGGGTCAGTATGCCTATCGCAAGGAGGGTGAGAAGCACGCTTGGAACCCTGAGTCGATTGCAACGTTGCAGATCGCTACACGTTTGGGTAGCTACAAGAAGTTTAAGGAGTACACATCATTCGTTAATGATAAGCAGCGTCCAATCTTCTTGAGGGATAGACTTAACTATAAGGTAGCCTCTCAGCCAATCGACATCTCGAAGGTAGAGAGCAAAGAGTCAATTATGCGCCGTTTCGTTACGGGAGCGATGTCATTCGGATCAATCAGCCGTGAGGCTCACGAGGCGATGGCAATTGCGATGAACAGAATCGGTGGTAAGTCAAATACGGGAGAGGGAGGAGAGGATCCAGCTCGTTTCACTCCACGTGAGGATGGATCATCTGCACGTAGTGCGATCAAGCAGATCGCTTCGGGCCGCTTCGGTGTAACGGCCAACTACTTGGTAAATGCCGATGAGATCCAGATCAAGATCGCTCAGGGTGCAAAGCCAGGAGAGGGTGGTCAGCTACCAGGATTCAAGGTCGACGAGGTGATCGCAAAGACTCGCCACTCGATCCCAGGAATCTCGTTGATCTCGCCTCCGCCACACCACGACATCTACTCGATCGAGGATTTGGCGCAGTTGATCTATGATATGAAGAATGTTAACCCTCGTGCTAAGGTGAGCGTGAAGTTGGTGGCTGAGAGCGGAGTCGGAACGATCGCTGCTGGAGTTGCTAAGGCTAAGGCCGACACAATCATCATCAGTGGTAGTGAGGGAGGAACGGGTGCCAGCCCAATGAGCTCTATTCGCCACACAGGAATCTCGTCTGAGATCGGTTTGGCTGAGGTTCAGCAGACTTTGGTGCTCAATAAGTTGCGTTCACGTGTTGTGCTTCAGGCCGACGGACAGCTCAAGACAGGTCACGATATCGTTATCGAGGCGTTGTTGGGAGCCGAGGAGTTTGGTTTTGCAACAAGTGCACTCATCGTGTTGGGTTGTGTTATGATGCGTAAGTGTCACTTGAACACCTGCCCAGTGGGAGTCGCTACTCAGGATGCTGAGTTGCGCAAGAGGTTCACAGGAAGTGCCGATTACTTGGTTAACTTCTTCAACTTTATGGCTGAGGAGGTTCGTGAGATCTTGGCAGAGATGGGCTTCACATCGTTCGATCAGATTGTCGGTCGTGCCGACTTGATCGAGCAGAAGGAGGCAATGGGCGATGAGAAGGCCGATAAGGTTGACTTCTCGAAGTTGTTGCACGGAGCCTCGTTTGTCGAGGGATCTGAGCTACACAACCTAATCCCACAGGAGCCACTTCCGGTGAGCGACCTTCGCAAGGATATCTTGAGGTCGGCGGAGCGCACCATTAAGTGGGGCGAGAAGTGTGAGGCTGAGTTCAAAATCGGAAATACTGATAGGTCGGTCGGAGCTACCTTGGGTGGCGAGATGGCTATCAAGTATGGCGAGGATGGAGTATCGGAGGATACCTTCACAGCGACGTTCCTCGGTTCTGCGGGACAGAGCTTCGGTGCATTCCTCACAAAGGGATTGACATTTGTCTTGAAGGGAGAGTCGAATGACTACCTCGGAAAGGGTCTCTCGGGAGGTAAGATCGTCGTTAAGCCAGCTGATGGTTCGGGGTTCAAGCCAGAGGAGAGTGTTATCGTTGGTAACACTTTGATGTATGGAGCCACTTCGGGTCAGGTCTATATCAATGGTCGTGCAGGAGAGCGTTTCTGTGTTCGTAACAGTGGTGCTGTCGCTGTTGTCGAGGGTACGGGCGAGCACTGCTGCGAGTATATGACAGGTGGTCGTGTAGTAATCTTGGGCTCTACGGGCCGTAACTTCGGAGCTGGAATGAGCGGTGGAGTTGCCTACGTTTGGGACCGTGATGGACGTTTCGATAGCCGTTGTAATATGGAGATGGTCGAGTTGACTCTGATCCATAGCGACTACGAGAAGGAGGAGTTGATGGGTTACATCAAGAACCACTACGACTACACATCGAGCCCAGTAGCTCGTGAGATCCTCGATAACCCAGCCTTGTTGCGTG
The DNA here is from genome assembly GCA_047178625.1 of Rikenellaceae bacterium. GTDB lineage: Bacteria > Bacteroidota > Bacteroidia > Bacteroidales > Rikenellaceae > Alistipes. The sequence goes on along the minus strand of JBCQTJ010000002.1, from coordinate 27,952 downwards.
AGTTTATCAAGGTGACACCTATCGAGTATAAGCGAGTACTTCAGGAGGAGCAGATGCGTGCTATTCAGGAGCGTATTTCAAAGGTTGAACGCGATTATTAGGAGAAGATAAAATGGGAAATCCAAAGGCATTTTTAACAATAAAGAGAAAAGAGGCGGGTTATCGCCCCGTCCACGAGCGCATTGCCGACTTCGGAGAGGTCGAGCAGACGCTTAATGAGGATGATAGAAAGTTGCAGGCATCACGCTGTATGGATTGCGGCGTTCCATTCTGTCACTGGAGTTGCCCACTCGGCAACCGCCAGCCAGAGTGGCAGAACCTTATCTACAAGGGAGATTGGCGCAAGGCTTATGAGAACCTTCAGGAGACTGATGACTTCCCGGAGTTCACAGGACGTATCTGTCCAGCACTCTGCGAGAAGGGATGTGTTTTGAACCAGATCGGTGAGCCAATCACAGTTCGTGAGAACGAAGTGTCGATCATCGAGAAGGCGTTTGAGGCAGGTTATGTGAAGCCCGTGATCGCTGAGGTAAAGAGCGGCAAGAGGGTAGCCGTTGTTGGTTCGGGACCTGCTGGATTGGCGTGTGCCAACCAGTTGAGCCAGAAGGGCCACAGCGTTACGGTCTTTGAGCGAGACGAGGCTGCGGGAGGACTTTTGCGCTTCGGTATTCCAGACTTCAAGTTGAATAAGGGGGTTATCGACCGCCGTATTGCGATTATGGAGAAGCAGGGTGTCGAGTTTAAGTACAACGCAAATGTGGCGGCTGATGCTGCCGATTTGGCTGCTGATTATGACGCTGTATGTGTCGCTATCGGAGCAGGTGTACCTCGTAACTTGAATGCAGAGGGGCGTGAGTTGAAGGGTGTTTACTTCGCATTGGAGTTCTTGAAAAATCAGAACCGTGCGGTAGCAGCTCACCAGCCAGTTGCCGATGACTCTGATTTGTCGGCTAAGGGCAAGCACGTATTGGTTATCGGAGGTGGTGACACAGGATCGGACTGCGTAGGTACGTCGATCCGTCACGGAGCCGCTTCGGTGACTCAGATCGAGATTATGCCTAAGCCACCAGTTGGAACAAATCCACAGACTCCTTGGCCATACTACCCAAATATCCTAAAGACATCGAGCTCACACAAGGAGGGTTGCGAGCGTCGTTGGAGTTTGGCAACCAACAAGTTCATCGGAGAGAACGGACACGTTGTCGCTGTCGAGGTTAAGTCGACCGAGACTGAGCAGGTCGAGGTTTTGAAGGCTGACTTGGTATTGTTGGCGATGGGATTCGTTCATCCCGAGCAGGAGGGTCTTGTCGAGACCTTGGCTTTGGAGACTGACGGACGTAAGAATGTTGCGAGCGACGATAAGATGAAGAGCTCTGTCGACAATGTATTTGTCGCTGGAGATGCAACAACGGGAGCAAGTTTGGTCGTGAGGGCGATCGCTTCGGGCCGCAATGCAGCTAAGTCGATTGATGCTTTATTGAGCAAGTAACCCAGATATACTTTTATTTGAAAAGTGCCATCCAGATATTCTGGGTGGCACTTTTTTATGCTTTTTTTCACTGTTCGATTTAACATTTCCGTCATTTTTGTGTCTATATATAATATAACAGGAAAATAACCGTTTTTTAACCAATTGATAAAAAGTCAATTCTAAAAGAGTGATGAGCAGATCGGAGGTGATAGCGAGATTTAAGGGGATCTCCCTCTCGCAGATGGATAGCGTGAAGTTGATGAACAGAACAGACCGAAAATATTGGTTCAATGTAAATCATCTTGAAGGGTTACTTCTCGATATAGTCGATGATTACTACGTCTTGGAGATCGAAGGAGGGCGAAATCTGCCCTACTCCACAACATATTACGATACGTGGGGCGACCATATGTATATGACACACCACAGAGGGAAGTTGAATCGTTTCAAGATCCGACGTCGTAACTATGTCACAACAGATAGCAGCTTCTTGGAGATCAAATTCAAGAGTAACAAGGGGCGCACAATCAAAAAGAGGATACCAACAGATTATCGGAATCCCCACTTCAACGAGAGTGAGGGCGTTTTTGTTGCCGATAAAAGCCCATATCGGGTCGAGGAGCTCCACCCCGTTCTGGTCAATGGATTCAGGCGGTTGATGTTGGTGAGCAAGTCGATGAACGAGCGTGTGACGATCGACCAAGATCTGGCCTTTATGAGCAATGGGGTAGAGGCGAAGCTGAGCGAGTTGGTCGTCGTCGAGGTCAAGAGCGAGGGGCGTGCCAAGAGTGCGATTATTGATGCGATGCACTCACGGCGCTTGAAGGCCTCGGGATTTAGCAAATATTGTATGGGGCGAAGCATCACCGACCAAAAGCTCAAACACAACCTATTCAAGTTCAAACACCGAATGATCGAGCGCCATATTGAGCGTCCGTTGGAGAGTGTTGTTTCGAAAGCATAATAAGGTATAATAGAATAAAAAGAAAATAACTATAAACAGAACTTATGATTAACGCACTTTTCACCCAAGCGTCCTCAATGTTGACATCGACGCTTCTCTCGACGAAGTGGATCGAGAGCATCCGTTTCTTGAATATTAAGTTGATTAATGTGAGTGATTTCTCGGAGCTCGTGCTCCGTTTCTCGCTCAATGCACTTGTGATATTCGTTATCCTGCAATTTATCTACTCTCGAAATAGCCGACGTAAGGATTTCTATTTCAGCTATATGGCCGTTGGTGTGGTGGTCTTTCTGCTCTGCTTCCTTCTCAACAGCGTGAAGTTGGAGTTGGGATTTGCCTTGGGACTCTTCGCTATCTTCGGAATCATCCGATATAGAACCGATGCCATTCCGATCAAGGAGATGACCTATCTCTTTGTGATTATTGGCGTTGCGGTGGTCAATGCGTTGGCCAATAAGAAGGTGAGCTATATGGAGCTGTTCTTCACCAACGCCGCCATCATCTTTGGCCTCTGGTGGTTGGAGCGGTCGTTCAAGCTGAAGCAGGAGGGGTCGTTGAAGATCATCTACGAGAAGATCTCGAATATCCACCTCTCATCGCACGAGGTGTTGAAGCAGGATCTCATCGACAGAACGGGAATCGAGATCTCACGCTTCGAGGTGACAAAGATCGACTACCTAAAAGATGTAGCGTTCATAACAATCTACTTCCACGCAATGGACAATGGATTTCCACAGGGTATAGAACAATCAACAGACTATCAAAGAGATGATGAGTAGAGTTAAGAGGGTGGCGCTTATGGTGGCGCTGCTATGTGGTGTGGCCACACAGAGCGCCTTGGCCGACGACACCGAGGTCGAGAAGGAGTATCAATACCGAATGGGTATCGAGATGGATTGGACCCTTGCGAAGGGGCTAAAGTTGAGTGTCTCGCCCGAGATGCGATTTGGTGATGGCGGCTTCTCGTTCGAGCAGTTTCAGGCCGAGGCGGGGCTTCGATACAAAACCTTTGGCTTTTTGTATTGGGGTGTAGATTATCGTCTGATCTTCCGCCCATCGGAGGATGTGAGCTCATATTATGGCTCGAATGGCCCTGAGGTCGATAGCCGTTATGGTTTTAGTTTAACGGCAAAGGAGAAGTTCGGACGCTTCACCCCCTCGTTTAGGATTATGTATAGCAACTATACGGACGACGACAACGATGGTAAGGTCTTTATGAGGTATAAGGCGGCGGTGAAGTACAACATCCGCAAGAGCCCAATTTCGCCATACGTCGCTGTGGAGGCCTATCAGAATTTGGAGGTGAATCTGCTCCACAAGATGCGCTACTCCACAGGATTCGACCTAAAGGTCAAGAAGGATCGTTACCTCTCGTTCGACTATAAGTTCGACTTCTATACGTTGGCCTATAAGAACCGAAATATTTTTAGTGTTGGATATAAAGTTAGCTTCTAAAAGATATGAAACGTAGATATATAATAGCCCCCGTGGCGGCAGCGCTCCTCGCCCTCTCGCTCAACTCGTGTCGCAATGTCGACTATATCAATGGAGAGATCCTTGTCGATGTCGACGACGATACCCCCTATGATGAGAGTTTGGTCGATCTGAACTCATTCCCCGACTGGGCCGAGTCGACCCATAGCAATGCAGCGGAGCCAAATTTCGATGAGGTGTTCCCCGAGGTAGATGGTCTCCAGACCGAGGTGAAGCGAATAGATATAACCATAAGCTCCTCGAATTGGAGCACGATGTGGAGCGACCTTAGCAGCAGCCTCAGCTCGTCGGGTATGATGGGCGGAGGTGATGATCTCGACTTCACCCCAGTGTGGGTACCCTGTACCATCACCTACGACGACACCGATTGGTATCAGGTGGGAGTTAGGTTCAAGGGAAATTCGAGCCTAAGCCAGACCTATTCGTCGGGAAATTATAAGCTCTCGATGAAGCTCAGTTTCGACAAGTATGAGACCAAATACCCAGCCCTCACCAACCAACGATTTTATGGTTTCAAGCAGCTCAACCTCAATAATAATTATGAGGATGAGTCATTTATGAGGGAGAAGGTGGCCACCGACCTATTCCGTGAATTTGGATTGAAGGCGGCCCACACTCAATTCTGCGAGATCTATATCAACGACACCTACTTCGGCCTCTACACCATCGTCGAGGAGGTCGACGACACCGTTATCAAGAGCCAATTTAGCGATGGCTCGGGTAACTGCTATAAGCCCGAGGATGATGCAGCATCGTTTGCCAGTGGCAAGTATGATGCCGAGGAGTTGGCCCTCAAAACCAACACCGACAACCCCGATTATAGCGATGTGTTGGAACTCTACAACACGCTCCATAGTTCGGAGCGAAGCTCGGATGTGGAGGCGTGGAAGAGTCGTTTAGAGGCCGCCTTCGATGTCGATAACTTCATAAGGTGGATGGCTGTGAATGTCACAATCCAGAATTGGGACTCTTACGGAAATATGACCCATAACTACTACCTCTACAACAACCCCTCGACCTCGCAACTTACGTGGATCCCTTGGGACCACAACGAGACGATGCAGAGCGCAACGGGAAATTATAAGGATTATGAGCCCTCGACATACTTAACGATAAGCAGCTCTTCGTGGCCCCTAATCCGCTATATTCTGAATGTCGACGAGTATAAGGCTAAGTTCAACAGCTATTTGGCGGAGTTCATCGAGGGGGCCTACGAGCCATCGAAGGTGATCTCCACCTTCGAGAGCTACTACAACCTGCTCAAAGAGTCGGCCTATGGAGAGAATGTCTACTGCTCATTCCTCAGCAAGGACTCGGAGTTTGATAGCGCTGTCTCTACGCTCAAGACTCACGTGCAGACACGTAATACTAAGATTGAGAGCTATCTCTATTAAGAGATCGTTGCAAGGCGGCGAAATTTTAAAGATAACGTAGAGCGTGCTTCGGTCACATACTTTAGTATGCTCCCTTCAGCCCACTCTACGCCATCTTCAAAATTTCATCCACCTATCAACGATCTCAGAGGCGGAGCAAAATTTCATTTTGCAATGGTTTTTTAAAGTGAGAAGAACAGCGTGCTACTCTCTGTTGTCGAGACTCCGATAGTGTAGGTCTCGACAACAGAGCTATTCTCGATAGTGATGCTCTCGTTATCATCAGCCGACTCATAACCCATATCGACAATATCACCATCGGCATCGAGCCCTATGGTGATTAAACTTGTCACCAAGGAGGCGATCTCCGAAGAGCTCTTCTCGACCATCGTCACCGAGGTGTGGCTCGTTGCATCGTAGCTCAAAAACGAGGGGTTGAAACCTGCGGTCGAGAACTTCTTACCGTTTGTGGATGGGGTATCCAACAGCTCCATAATATCATTGGCGGCCGCCTCAGTTGTGTGGACGCTGCAATGCCACTCGCCCGAATATGTGGTGACATAATCTTTTAGGAGGCTCTCCTCTATGCCACCGATCTGGCTGCTGTGTGGCACTATGAGGTCGTTATCCTCGCCATAGATATACTCGGTGGCGACTTTTTGGACCAAGAACGAGAGTAGGGCCTGTACATATTGCCCATCCGAGATCAGCCCAACGATGCTCTTCGTGTCGCCAAACGTAGCCGAGAGGATGTGAGTGGGGAGGATAACCTTGTTTAACGACTCTCCATTTAGCACATTCAACGTCGCCTCGCTATCGACCTGAAAGTCGATGATCGCCCCCATCTTATAGACCAACTTTAGCGGTGAGTCGGGATATTTGTCGGCCAACCCAATGCCAAAGTTGGCCAGCTGAGTCCCCGAAAATGGGCTATCAATAGTTATGATCTTCAAGATATCGTCACGATAATCGACCCCATAGCTGCTCTGCATATAGAGGCGAGTCAAGACCCCACCCATCGAGTGGCCAACGACAACCGCCTTTTTGAAGATATACCCCTCGGCCAACATCGCACTCTTGGTCTGGTCGATGGCATCCGAGATCACCGTTTTATTCACCTCGTAGCTCGCAAGCGATGTCAACATATAGTCGAGGACGTAGAGCCCAGAATCTATATATAAACCCTTGGGGGTGATATAGCTCAACATAGGGTCGTAGGTGATATCGCTGCTGGCGAATCCGTGGGCGAAGATCACGGGAGGGCGAACCACCTCCACATCAAACGAACGTGATACCTCCTCGTCGCTCTCGACTGTGATTGTCACATCGTAAGAGATTGTGGCCGACGAAGTTGTCGCAAGAGAACTTGGCAGATCTTCGTCCGATAAGAGATAGAAGAGTGCATACCCACGCTCGATATCCTCCGTTGTCAACTCATAGGAGATTGAGCTCTGAGTGAACGCCTCCTGAGAGGTCGAGAGCAGACCATACGCCTCCCCCTCGGGCGCTATTGCGATAGAGATCGGATTCTCGTCCGAGTTAAACGACACCTTAATCTCGATAACGGAGCCGCCATCGGCCGCAAATCCCGAGATCAGCTGGCCACTTGTGGGGTCGAATATCGTCACTCGTGTCTCCAACGCCTCCATTAGATCCTTTAGAGCGGCTATCTTGTCGCACGATATAAGCGCCAACGATAGCAAAATAATATAAATCTTCTTCATCTTGATTTTTGTTTAGGTATATATTAACAAAAAAAGCGATCTAACCAAATGTTAAATCGCCTCTCTTAGTGACACCGCCAGGACTCAAACCTGGAACCTTCTGATCCGTAGTCAGATGCTCTATTCAATTAAGCTACGGTGCCTTCCCTATAATCTTGCAACCAACCCCTTGATTGCGAGTGCAAATATAGAGCATAAAATCTTCTTATGCAAATATTTTCAAGGATTTCTTTGCGAAAAATATATGACGATCAAAAATATCGCTGAACATCAATAAGTTAACGTGAGTTCGAAAATTATTTCGAACTCTTCCGCTGAGGAGCGATAGCGACTTTCGTCCCCACCCAGAGGGAGGGGATTTAGGGGTGGGGTAAGATATGAAAGAGGGCTTTTAAAGGCCCTTAATGTGAGTTTGGGAATAGGAGAAACTCACAAAAATTGAGATAAGCAATAAATAAAAAGTGAGTTTTTCCTATTTTCGATCTCACGTTAAGTTACTAAAAAGGTTTTTTCACCTCTCTGCGAGTTGCTTTTTGCCCCGAAACCTCCCTCTCGGGATTCGACTTCACAAAAGCCTCCCACGAGGAGCTGCCCCCTCGGCTCAGAGCCTTGCGACCTCCGCCCAACCCCTTGGATTTTCCGCTCTCGAAGTGGCCATTGAGTGCGCTTTCCGAGCTAAAGTAGTGGCAGAGGGCCACCGCCATACCATCCGTTGCATCGAGTCGCTCGCTTCGGCTCTCGATCGAGAGTATCGAGCAGATCATCGCTGCTAACTGCTCCTTCGAGGCGCCTCCGCTCCCTGTCACCGACTGCTTAACCCTTGTGGGGGCATACTCGAAGATATCGACACCTCGGCTCAATGCCGCCGCCATCACAACCCCTTGTGCTCGCCCCAACTTCAACATCGACTGGACATTCTCGCCAAAGAATGGGGACTCGCAGGCGAGATCTCGTGGTTTATACTCCTCAATCACCGCCCCGACTCTATCGAAGATCATCTTCAGCTTGGCGTAGGGATCCTCCAATCGGTGGAGGTCGATCACCCCCATCACCACACTCTCGACTTTCGATCCTCTCACCTCGATCACCCCATAGCCCATATAGTTGGTGCCTGGGTCGATCCCCAAGATTCTGTAACGATCTTCGACCATTCGACATAATTATTTCGACTCCTTCAACTCCTTCAACTCCCTCTCCAACTGGCGAACAGTTCGTGCAAGTGTAGGCAGATCCTTCACAACCGCCGAGGTACGATGGAACATAATACCAGGTAGGGCTGGATAACCCATTCGAACCTCCCCATCGGGCACCGCCTTCTCGATTCCGCTTTTAGAGCCGATCTTAACCCTGTCGCCAATTACGACGTGGTCGGCAATACCAACCTGACCACCCAAGAAGCAGTTGCTTCCGATGCGTGACGACCCTGCAATACCCATCTGGGCCGACGACACGGTGTTCTCGCCAATCACAACGTTGTGGCCCACTTGAATCAAGTTATCCAACTTAACGCCTCGCTTGATGATCGTCGAGTCGGTCTTTGCACGGTCGATGCAGGTGTTGGCTCCGATCTCGACGTTATCCTCGATCACGACATTTCCCAACTGTGGGATCTTGTCGAATCCACCCTCAGCATTTGGAGCGAAGCCAAAGCCATCGGCGCCGATCACCGAGCCTGCGTGAAGAATCACGTTGCGGCCGATATGACACCCCTCATAGATCTTAACGCCAGCGTAGAGAATCGTACCCTCGCCAATTGTCACCCCATCGCCAATGTAACACTGAGGATAGATCTGACACTCGGCGCCAACCTTTGCACCACCCTCGATCACGGTGAACTCACCGACATAGCAGTCGGCCCCCATCTCAGCCGATGGGGCGATGTGTGATAGCTCGCTGACACCGCTCTTCTTTGGGCGTGCGGCGCTATACATCTGCAATAGCTTCAAGATGCACTCGGCTGCATTCTCGACCCTAATCAAGGTTGCCGATACAGGTTTCGATGCGATGAAGCTCTTGTCGACCAAGATAATCGAGGCCTTTGATTCGTAGACAAATGGCTCATATTTAGGGTTAATCAGGTATGACAACGAACCATCACGACCATCCTCGATCGAGGATACTGTGCTCACCTTAGCATCCTTATCTCCTTCGATGTCGCCATTCAAAAAGGCAGCGATCATCTCTGCTGTAAACTCCATATTCATATTTGTTTCTCTATCTATTATTATTGTTCCAAATTTATATACTTATATATGTCGACCCCCTCGGGCATAAGGGCATCGACCGACTCTCCGAAGGCCAAAAGCTCCCTCACGCAACTCGACGAGATGTGGGCCAGCTGGGCAGGCGTAAAGAGCATAACGGTCTGAAGTTCGGGATATAACCCTCGGTTCACCGCCTCCAATGTGCGCTCCGCCTCCAAGTCGATCGAGTTGCGGACACCTCGGACCAAGAGCGTCGCCCCCACCTCTCGGGCGAAGTATCCCGTTAGGGAGTTGTAGGTTGCCACACTCACCCTCGGCTCGTTGGCGTAGTACTCCTCGATGAGCCCCTTGCGTTGCGATGGCGAGAGCAGGCATCGTTTCGAGATGTTGCTGCCGACCCCCACAACAACTCGGTCGGCAATGCGAAGTGCCGACTCGACGATGGCTGCGTGGCCGAGTGTGAATGGATCGAACGACCCTGCAAACAGAGCTACTCTCTCTCTATTCTCCATAATTTATCAAATATATCAGCTTAGATTTACTTAATCCATAATACAAATATAGCAAATTTTTACCAACTATTCGAATCTGAGGTGATATTTAATAAAAGAGGGGGTGTTGGACCCTTTCAAATAAAGTTCCAACGCCCCCTTTATAGCCTCAAATCAACACTCTCAATGAGTATAAATTCGCCCCTTATGTTCCGCCTTCTTCTCGTAGTCAATTCTGCTCGGCGTAGGATACTCCAACTTACCCAACTCCTCGACCGCATCCTCGATGTCGCTGAGCAACATATCGGCCATATCTCGCGACATACCCTGTCGAACCACAACCCTCATCACAACCATATCATCTATCGACTTAGGCATCGAGTAGGCAGGGACCATCCAGCCGCTCTGCTGCAATCTATCCTGAAGGTCGAAGAGCGTCCACTTAGCCGTAAGCTCGTACTCCGACTCCATATACCATATAAAGAGAGGGTTGTCAACCTCCTTAGCGAAGTTCGAGAAACACTCCATCTGCCCGATCCGCTCGTGGCAATATCGAGCCACCTCCATCGAGTTGTGTTGTGTCTGTCGATACCCCTCGAAGCCCAAGCGGATGAAGTTGTAGTATTGGCCCAAGATCTGGGCCGCTGGGCGTGAGAAGTTGAGACCCACCTGAGTAATGCTCGCCCCCAAGTAGTTGACACTAAACGACATCTCGTCGGGCAAGAACTCTTTGTCTCGCCAAACTACCCACCCCAAACCAGGGTAGACAAGACCATATTTATGGCCCGAAGTGGAGATAGAACGGACCCATTTCAACCTGAAATCCCACTTCACCTCGGGCGAGAGAAAGGGCAAGATAAAGCCACCCGAGGCGGCATCGACGTGGATCGGAATATCGTAACCCATCTTGGTGTTATACTCCTCTAAGGCTGCATCCAACCCCTCGACATCCTCGTTGAGACCTGTCCACGTGACACCCACAATTGGGACCACACAGATCGTATTCTCGTCACACATCGCCACAGCATCCTCAGCCCTCATCGTTGGTCGCTCCATCGTGATGGGGACCGACCTAAGCTCAACCTGCCAGAGTTGGCAGAACTTCTCCCACACGACCTGAAACCCTGCACTCATCACCAAGTTTGGTTTGTCGAAGGGTTTGCCCTGCTCCTGACGACGCTTGCGCCACCTAAGCCACGCCGCCACACCACCCAACATACAGGCCTCCGACGAGCCGATTCCCAAGGCGCCCGTCTTCCACTCGCTCTGCTCGGGGGTGTTCCACATATTCGCCACGATGTTGATACACCTGCCACACATCACCGCTACACGTGGATACTCCGTCTCGTCGATATAGTTGATGTCGATTGCCTCGTTCATCAATCGGGTGGCGTGTTCATCCATATATGTTGTCACGAATGTTGCGAGGTTGAGCCTCGACTGTGTCTGTGCGTAGGTCTCGTTCTTGACCATTTGATAGGCTATCTCGGGGGCGGTTGAGGATTGGGGGATTGTTTGACTTGGGGCTGGCTGCAACATCTGCTCCGAGGCATAGACTGCCGTAGCGCCACTTTTTTCTCTCTGTTTCATAGCTCTTATGTTATTTAAAATGTCTATATTTGACTCTCGAAGTTTTGCGTTTCAAAAACTTTGCCACACTAAAACTTAACTTTTTTGTAAGATGCGACTCCTAATAACCGTGATCTTGTTTGCCCTCACCACAACCCTCTCCGCCACAGCGCAGCAGAGGGTAGGGATCGCATACTACGATGTGGGGCGACTCTACGACACCGAACCATCGCAATTCTACGACGATTCGCCCTATACACCCTCGGGTGAGAATCGCTGGGGCGAGAGTCGTTATAGGCGTAAGGTGGAGCATATAGCGGCGGTCATCGACTCTATGCAGATGCCGATCGTGGCGCTATATGGGGTCGAGAATGAGGCGGTTGTGAGGGATATTGTCACCGCCTCCGAACAGGATTATAACTATATCCACCGAACTATCGACTTCTATGATGGTCTCGATTTTGCACTGCTCTACTTCGGAGATTGCTTTTTTGTCGAGCAGATCAGAAGCAGCAACTACTCGCTCTATGTGGCAGGTGAGATCTATGGCTCTATGGTCGAGTTTCACTTCACCCGTTGGGGCAAATATCTCTACTCCCTATATACCCCTGTCGACTACTACACCCCCGATGCAAGGGTGGTGTGTGGATTCCTCACAGCTCAGGATATGGAGCGATTAGAGATCGAGGATCTGCTCCTGAGGGCCGAGCGGCAGGGTTATGGCGATAGCCGAGGCGATAAGGGGTGGTACTTCAATGGACGAATCGGAAGCGATAGGGCTGTCGATGGTGGAGTCTATATCACCGAGTGGCTGCTCTCGAAGGAGAGGGATCGCCCCCTTCCTACCTTTACACGCAAGAGATATGAGGGCGGTTATAGTTCGCATTTGCCCATATACATTATCCTCGAGTTAAAATAAATCGACTGAGTAAAGTTGCAAAGATCAATAATAAGTGGTACTTTTGAGGCCAATTTTTGGGGTAGAAGCTTACGTAGATCCCAAGTAAATAGAGCATAAATGTACGATTTTTCAAGATATAAGATTCAATACAGAGAGAACCTAAAGCTCGCTCTACCAGTGGTGATGTCGCAGTTAGGTCAGGTGGTTGTCCAGATTGCCGACAACGCAATGGTCGGTCAATATGGAGGCGACGACCCCACACCCCTTGCGGCGGTGTCGTTTGGTGGTGCGCTCCACTTCCTTTCGTTTGTGATTGTGATGGGGCTTACCCTCGGAATCACCCCTCTGATCGGTGAGCTCTTTGCCCAGAAAAAGGTAGAGGAATCGGCCAAATATCTCCAGAATAGCATCGCCCTCTTTGCCGTGGTCTCTCTCGTCGGAATGGCCTTGCAGCTGGCTGTGGTGCCACTTATGGGCCATATGGGCCAACCCGAAGAGGTGGTGGCGATGGCGATCCCCTACTACGAGATGATGGCTCTGGGGCTACCTCCCATCATCTTGTTCTTTGCCGTTAAGCAGTTCCTCGAGGGGATCGGCAACACCAAGGTTGCGATGTTCTGCATCATACTTAGTAATGTGTTGAATATCATCCTCAACTATATGTTGATCGGAGGAGAGTGGGGGGCGCCCGAGTTGGGGGCCTTCGGAGCTGGTGTTGCGACCTTTGCGGCTCGTGTCGCCTCGGTGCTACTGCTCTTTGGCTACTTCTTTGGTACCAAACAATTTAGCCACTACCATAAACACTTCTCACGGCATAATTTCTCACGTCCCCAGATGAAGAGGCTGCTGACATTCGGCTTCCCCATCTCGACACAGATCTTCTTCGAGGCGTCGTGCTTTAGCATCATCGGCCTGTTGTCGGGGCTATTTGGCACCAACGCAATTAGTGCCAACCAGATCGCCCTCACGGCAGGTCACTGTTCATTTATGATCGTCTTGGCAGTGGGGGCGGCAACAACTATTCGTATCTCTCATAGCTATGGTGCTCAGAACTTTATCGAGATGAGGCGTGCCTCGGCAGCGGCGGTTCACCTCTCATTGATGTGGAGCATAACAACGGCCACCGCCTTGCTAATCTTTCGCCACGCAATACCCAAAATATTCACCACCAACACAGAGGTGATCGAGACGACATCGACGCTGCTGTTGGTCATAGCGGCCTACCAGATCCTCGACTCGCTGCAATGTATTGGGGTGGGAATCCTAAGAGGTATGCAGGATGTCAAGATCATCCCCTACATCTCGTTCTCGGCCTATTGGCTGAGCAATATTCCCATCGCCTGCTTCTGCGCCTTTATCCTCGATATGGGGCTCGAGGGGTTGTATATGGGTTATGTGACTGGGTTTGCGGTTGCGGCGGTGTTGATCTACTTCCGTATTCGTCGTAGGCAAAGATGGCTCGCCTACAATAAGTGGGTCTAACAGATTTGATTTCTCGAAATTTTTACTATCTTTACAAAAAAATTTGTTCAAATGAGCTGTAAGTGTAAAAATAGACCAAATATAGGACGAGGTGCCGCCTTCTGTCACGATCACGATGAGATCGAGGCAACAATAATGGAGGGGTGCTACAAACTTCACGAGACCAACTGGCTCGCTGAATTTCCCGAGAATTTCCCGAGCGACATCATCGAGATCCGCTTCAAGAATACCCGTCGATCATACTATCGTAATGTCAACAATCTGACCCTAAAGCAGGGCGATATCGTAGCTGTCGAGGCCTCACCAGGTCACGACATAGGTGTGGTATCGTTGACGGGCGATATGGTGGCACGCCAGATGCGAAGAATAGGGTTCAACCCCCAAAACGGAGAGTTCAAGAAGATCTACCGATTGGCAAAACCATACGACATCGAGAAGTGGCAAGAGGCTATTGCGTTGGAGCACGAGACGATGATCCTATCACGCCAGATTGCGGCCGATATGGGCTTAAATATGAAGATCGGAGATGTCGAGTATCAGGGCGATAATATCAAGGCGATATTTTACTACATCGCCGACGAGCGTGTCGACTTCCGTGAGCTAATCAAGGTCTTTGCCGATAGGTTCCACATCCGTATCGAGATGAAGCAGATCGGTGCGAGGCAGGAGGCTGGCCGCATCGGAGGGTTGGGAGCTTGCGGTCGTGAGTTGTGTTGCGCCTCGTGGATTGCCAATTTTAGTAGTGTCACCACAAATGCAGCGAGGACACAGGAGATCTCGCTCAACCCATTGAAGTTGGCAGGTCAGTGCTCTAAGCTGAAGTGTTGCCTCACCTATGAGTACGACACCTACGTAGATGCAAGAAAGAGCTTCCCACGCCTCAGAGAGCCACTTCAGGCAGCGGATGGAGAGTACCACCTCATCAAGAGCGACATCTTGGCAGGGACGATGGTCTTTAGCAGCAGCCGTGATGCGATGGCAAATATCGTCACCCTCCCAATTGATAGGGTCAAGGAGATCGTAGCGATGAACAGAGCAGGCAAGAAGGTCGATCAACTCACCCGTGAGGAGGATGTTCCAAAGGTAGTTGAGGAGCCAACATATCGCTCTGAGGAGGATAGCATAACTCGTTTCGACTCTAAGAGACGCCAAAAATCGTCGGGCAGAAATCGAGGTAAAGGTGGCCAAAAGGCCAAGGGCGGACAGAGCGAGAAGGTAGAAAAGCAAGAGAGAGAGCCAAAGCAACAGAAGCAACAAGAGGCAAATAGAGAGGGAGGCAAACCCCAAAACGGCGAGAGGCCACAACGCCTAAACCGAAATCGCAACCGTTCAAACCGAGGCGAGAGGGGCGAGAGAGGCGAAAACAAAACCCCAAAAGAGGGACAACAAAATAAAAACACACCAAAGGAGTAGTGACAAGGGGGCTGATATATATATCGGTGGTGATAGCGATAGTAGCGACGATGGTTGGGTGCCAAAAGAGCCTAACCCGAGACTACACGAAGATGGCCTATGCGGCAAATGTCGACCCAAGGTGTTGGGATAACGTGGTGTTGATAAGGGTCCCCAATGTGGATACGATCCAGAGGCGTGCCCTCTCGATATTCGTCAAGCGAGACCCCAATATAATGAGCTGCGACTCGGTGAACCTTGAGGTAAGAACCATCACTCCCGACGGAGTGTCACACACAGACGAGGTGACGATGCACTTCCAGCAGGGGGGCGAGAATCGAGGGTCGCTATTTGGGCGACGTAGCTCGGTCTACACCGAGTCGATACCCTACCGAGATGGGGTGGTGTGGAGCCAACGGGGCAGCTATATAGTATATATCATACCAAAATCGGCTCCCGTTGTGGGCATCGAGGCGGTGGGAGTCGAGTTAGCAGAACAGAAAGCGCCTACTATGACTCTGGATATGATGAGAAAACAGATTCGAGAGAAAGAGAGAAGAAAAGAGTAAGAAAAGAGCAAGATGGGAAAAGATAAGTTAAGAAAATTTGCGGAGAACCTAACATTCAAATGTTTTGTCCAGCCCGAATTTGATGATATTTTTCAGAAGGATCACCCTCTAAAGGGTAAGTGGAGAGAGGAGTTTTTCTCCAACACGAACCCGATAGTTTTGGAGTTGGGATGCGGCAAAGGGGAGTACACCGTGGCCTTGGCCGAGCGTGACCCCAACCGCAACTACATCGGCATCGACATTAAGGGTGCAAGGATGTGGCGAGGGGCCAAGAGCGCCACTCAGAGGGGGATGAGCAACGTAGGATTTTTGAGAACTCGCATCGAGTTCATCAACTCATTCTTCGCCGAGGGCGAGATCGACGAGTTGTGGATCACCTTCCCCGATCCTCAGCTCAAGACACGCCGTGCGAAGAAGCGCCTAACGGCTCCGACATTCCTAAATTACTACGCCAAGATGTTGAGCGAGGAGGGGGTAATCAACCTAAAGACCGACTCGAAACACCTATATAATTATACGACGGAGGTGATCCGCCACTTCTCGCTGCCCTGCGAGGTGAGCAACGACGACATCTATGGTTCGGGCTATGCCGACGAGGTCCTCTCGGTCAAGACCGCCTACGAGGCGATGTTCCTCCAACGAGGGCTCCCCATCACCTACACTCGCTTCGGGTTGGGAGGCCAATCGACGTTCGAGATGTTCGAATGGGAGGGTGACGACAAAATTAAGGACGAAAAAGATAACGAGATTGAGCGCATTGGGTTATAACCCGTGCGCTTTTTTTGTGGGCAAAGGGAGATGTGAGGATAAAAAAATAATATTTTTATTCCTTTTATCATATTTTTATATAACTTTGCATTTAGTTAAGCCCATAAATACGTGACTAACATATAATAATATATAAATATTAAAGAGAAAATGAAAAAGCTATTTACTTTGATGGTGGCGTTCTTCGCCTTTGTTGTTTGCGTTAATGCGCAGACTAAAATTGAGCCACAACATCCCGACTTCAACTTCAAGATCACACGTTGTGCGCAAGCTAACGGAACAGTTGTAATTGATGTTGTCATTACTAACTATGGAGCTGAGGAGTCGATATACATAGATAGAAACAACATCTCGGCGTATGATGACGAGGGAAATATCTACACAAGAGGAAACTCGGGTATTCTAATGGGAGCCACAAATATGGGTCTCAACGATTATTCCAAAATAGTTTTTCCACAGGATATTCCAATCAAATTTAGAATCCAATTAGATAAGATTAACACTAACGCCTCTAAATTTGCACTCCTAAAGCTGGGCTTTGAGTCAAAAGGTGCGATGGCGTTAGATCCAAAAAAACCACTCCAAATCCGCAACCTCGAGTGGAATAAATAGGCGATAAAAAAGTTATGAAGGTAGTACAAATTGTATTGTTAGCGGCAGTAACACTGCAAATCTCAACCTCTTATGGAGCCTCGAAGAAGCAGCTCCGTGAGCAGGCGGCATTGATGCAGGAGCAGCTAAACACCGTGCAGGAGCAGCAACTTCAAGAGGATCGTGAGGCCGAGATGGCCACCCCGACCCGAACATCGAGGAAGTTGGACCCCTGCGAGGAGATGGCTCTGATGGAGTCGGAGAACTACTTGGCAGCAGGTATGGCCATAGCGGCGACCGAGAGCGAGGCCAAGAAGGGGGCGATGGATGATGCACGTAGCCAGTTGGCTCAGATGATCCGTGTGGTGGTCAACAACGCACCAGAGGGGTCGAGCGATGCACAGCGAAATCAATTTGTCACTCAGTCGTTGGAGTCAACACGCCCAATCAAGTGGTCGATCTACGACCTCTCGAATGGCAAGGTGCAGGTCTATGTCTGTATGGAGATGACCAAGAGCCCTGCCACTTTTACCGCCAGTAACTATGGTGTCGGAGCGGCAACCACACCTATTGCTGCCCCCGTCGCAGGAGGGATCTCGATCCCAGCAGCAGCGGTGAATCCCGATGCTGAGGCGCTCTGTGAGCAGGGTAGGGAGGATTGCCTGAGGAATAGATATAGTGCTGGTATTCCGAAACTTATGCAGGCGGTTGAGATGGGTAGCGTGACGGCACAATACTACGTCGGCCTACTCTACCTCTATGGCGACAATGTCACAAAAGATACAAAGATAGCGTTCCAATATATGTTGAGCGCAGCCCAAAATGGCCACAAAGAGGCAACTTTCGAGGTGGCCGAGCTCTACAACTCGGGAACAGGAGTCACAAAAAACAAGGACCAAGCAAGAGAGTGGTACGAGAGGTCAAAGGCGCTGGGTGACACCCGCGCCGAGAGCCGCCTTCGTCGACTGTAAATAATCTTAGATCGAAAATAATATACCCCCTAAAAGTTAGACAAAAAAACTTTTAGGGGGTATATCATCTCTGTAACATCTAATTTACTGCTCAAACATCGAGCTATCCAACTCGTCGTAATGTTGAGCATAGGGGTATAGGTAATAGGGGCAGTTTTCGCTGAAGCGTTGGAACTCGTCGAACTTCTTCATCACATTCCTCACATAGGCTACCGTGTAGCCAGCGGTGCTGAATTTACCATACTTCACAACGGGATCTTCGTAGGCCTCTTCGTAGCGTAGGGCCAAGAGCTCAGTCGAGACATCGCTCCACTTGTGGGGGTCGCCACCCTTCGACCTCGCGAGTCGTTGTGCGTCGTAGACCCTCGAGATTCCACCATTGTAGCTCGCCAGAACGAGTGAGATCTTATCTCGTGCGGGGGTTTTTCGAGGAATTGCCAACATCCTTTCGATATCTACATAGAGCAGGTTTGCCGTTAGGATATTTGTCGATGGGTTGAGCAGCTCATCGGCATCGAAACCGTAGTGGCGACCTATGCGAGGCATAATCTGCATCAATCCCACCGCCCCCGTGTTCGACTTGGCCTTGGGGTTGAAGCGTGACTCGACATAGGCTATGGCACTCATCAAACACCAATTTATCTCGAATGGGGTTGAGATACGTTGAAACAGCTCGTCGAACTTCGAGATCTGATAGTTGGTCGTGTGGTTTGTGGGGTGGTAGTGGACCTTGCTCAACACACTCTCCTCTACGTTGCGCCACGCTTCGGTGGTGTAGTCGAAATTCACTACTACCTCCGCCTCATCCTCGGTCAAGGCGTGTCGGTCGGGGAGCATAAAGGCGGTGATGATGATGGCGGCATAGAGCAGGCAAAAGATCACAGAGCCTCTCTTGCGTCGTCTCCGACGTAGCTCTGTGATGCGGCGTGTAGCCACCTCTGCCCTGCTATTTAGTCGTAGAATCCCCACGAGATACCAAATTTAAACATACCTGGGTTAAGTGGATAGTTCGCCACCGTAAAATATTCGTTGTTGCCAAACAACCCCTGATTCACGTGTTGATACTTAACCAAGATACGCATCCTCTTCCATTTGGCCGAGACGAAGGCATCCATATATGGGTAGCCTCCGATTTGATACTCTTGTTGGTTGAAAAAACTCGATAGTGCTGGGTTATAGTCGGGCATATAATATGATGTGGTATAACGTCCATCAACACCTATCTGCATTCGCAGAACACTCTTCACAACATCAAATTCGTAGTAATAGGAGAGGTAGGCACTAAAGTCAGGCAGCGGAACGGCTGCTTGATCGGTACTCCACTGCCCCAATATTCGGTGGTCCAGATGGAGACCCCCGAGTTGAAACTTCTTTCTTAGATAGATCTGCGAGGTTGTCACCAACGCATCCTCCTGCACCAAATTGCAGTCGGTGTCGTAGTAGACCAAGTTGTCGGTGGCGGTCATACTCGCCCCGATCTCCAAATTCCACGAGGGCACCTTCAGCTGTGCGTCGATGCGAGTGTCGCTCTTGTCGGCGAGTGGGGTGAGGAATACGAAGTGGTTCGAGAAGAGGTTCTCCTGCCAATAGCTTGGCGACTCTCTCTTCGACTCGAAGTTGGCCGTGAGGGTTATCGGCTTGTCTCGTAGGTAGGCGCTCATCTCGATATCTCCCTTGATCGAGTAGTCACCTGCACGGTAGCCCGATGGGTGGATCTTCACCTCGCCGCCCCACTTGAAGTAGCGGCGGAACTTACCCTCGATGGCTCCATAGACAAACCACGTCGATCGAGTCTCTCGGTTGTACTCTCCCGAGAGGTAGCTATCGAGCCCCAATTGCGAGTAACTCCTCACGTCGAAGCCGATTCCACCATCCAACGTTCCGACGATGGCGTTTCTGTCCCACGGCTGTGCCTGAATAAATACCCTATTCGAGATCACCCTCTCGTTGATCGAATCACGGGTCTGGGTGGGGTTTATGTACCAATTATCATAATAATATAGCTCCTCCGAGTAGTAGGTGCCATCCTCGTTGATTCCCGCTCGGTCGTTGGTGTACGATCCCTTGACATCGCTATATACCTTGTTCCAGTTGTTGTACTCCAACGAGTGGCCGATGTAGAATGCCGTGTGGTTGGCCATCGTGTAGTCCTCCTCGGTGAGGGGTTGGAGCGGAATACCATAGGATTGAACTAAGAATACCGAGTTGTTGCGATATTTATTCTCGGCATCGGCATTCATCAACTTCACGGGGATACCTATGTTCTTCTCGAATACGGAGTCTCTCACGGTCCACAACCCCACAACACCTCCGCTCTCCTCGGTGTCGATCGAGTTGTTGAGGTATCCTGCGTGGAGCGAGTAGCGACGTCCCGTGTGGGAGAATGTCACCGCTAAGTTGTGGTTTTTGGTATCTTGACGTTGGTAGAGTCCCTTTGTGCTTCGGGCTTTGTAGTCGATGGCGAAGCCTGTCGAGGGGGCTATGTTCTGGGCGTGCATAATCCCGAAGTTCGACTCTCGATAGTTGGTCTGTCCCGACTCCAGATATGAGAATATTGTCATCGGCTTCTTGACATTGTAGAAGGGGGCATTCTCCTGCCTAAAAATATAGGCGTCGTAGGGCTGAGCAAATATGAAGTCGTAGTATTGTTCACGATCATAGTAGTTGATCGCCTGAGTCGCTTGTCCCAGACCTCCCAAATACATATCACCCACACCATCCTTTTGGAATGGGTAGTCGATCCTCCAGTCGTTGAGGAGGGTGTCGATGCTCGAGACCGCTACACGGTTGAAGTCTCGGTCGACGTTCCAGACAAAGTTCTTGCGAGCCCTCACCGAGTCGTCGAAGAAGTATGACTCCAGAGGTTTGCGGATCACAACTTTCATCGAGTCTTGCCCCTTCTCTCGTGGTGGCAACCCAGCCTCATCCTCATTCTCGTATGGGTTTGAGCCATAGATCGAGTTGCCATCCTCATCGTCAAACAACACTTGTGCCCTCATCGGAGCAACATTGGCGATAAGGGCAAAAAATATAGCGACGAGAGCTATGGATATAGTGGGTTTGGATATATGCATCAAAATTATTTTCGTACCAAAAATTATATAACGTATCGGGCGGAGCTTTTAGTCTACTCTCCTGCCTTAGAGCTCATCTTGCTCACAAGCGATACCAACATCGAGATCACAACATAGAGCGGAATGATGAGTACTATCGCATCCAACTTCCAAATCGCAAGTAAGATCAACGATATGGCCAAGAAGGTAAACTTCACCTCGTTGCCTCGCCAACAATATCCGTAGAACTTCAGCGAGAACATCTTCATAGGGAGGATCAAAAGATATGCCATCACAACCGAGATGAGAAGAATCGCCTCCGAGGGGAGCACAACTCCTTTGGGGTATAACAACCCGAGAGAGGCGCAAAAGAGTGCACAAGCAGGGGTTGGCAGACCTATGAAGTCGTGAGTCTGCTCGGTGTCAATATTAAACTTCGCAAGCCTCAGAGCCGAAAAGGCGACGATGATAAGGGGAATGTAACCCCCAACTTCGGCCCACTTACCGCTCAAATAGAGCGCCTCACCACCGCCATACAACGACATCATAACCAACGCTGGAGCCAAACCAAACGAGACCACATCGGCTAAAGAGTCGAGCTCGGCACCCACAGGAGAGCTCTGTCGAAATAGCCTCGCAACAAAGCCATCGAAGAAGTCAAAGACTGCCGCCAAGACGATCAACATAAATGTGTAGCCATAGCGCTCTGAGGTGAGTATGCTCACCACAGCCAACGATCCGCAGATCAAATTGGCGAGGGTTAACATATTGGGTATCGTAAATAATCGTATTTTCATCACATTCTACTACGAATTAGGTTCATAGTGTGGCAAAGTTACAAATATTTTTGTATTTTTGTATCTATAACAGAAATAATAACACCTATGACTAACAATAAATATTGTATAATTATGGCGGGCGGTATCGGCGCAAGGTTTTGGCCCAAGAGTCGTCAGTCAATGCCCAAGCAGTTCCTCGATCTATTGGGAAGTGGCAAGTCATTCATCCGCCACACCTATGAGCGATTTTTGCCTACCGTTCCCACCGAGAACTTCTTGGTTGTCACCAACCGACGCTACCGAGATTTGGTGCTCGAACATATCCCCGAGCTTTCGCCAGAGCAGGTGCTATGCGAGCCGATGGGGCGCAATACCGCCCCCTGCATCTGTTATGCAGCCTACTCACTACTCAAAGCCAACCCCGATGCCGAGATGATTGTAACACCGTCGGACCACCACATCAGCGATGAGGAGGCCTTTCGTTCGATCATCGACGAGTGTGTCGAGTTTGCGGCCGAGAACAAGGCGCTTGTGACGATCGGAATTGCGCCAACACGCCCCGAGACGGGATACGGATATATTCAAGTGAGCGACTCATCGCCAATTAGCAAGGTGAAGTGTTTTACGGAGAAGCCCAATTTGGAGCTCGCTCAGACATTTATGCAGTGTGGTGAGTTCTTCTGGAACTCGGGGATCTTCATCTGGAAGGTGAGGGATATTGTCGCTGCGTTCGATAAATATATGCCCGAATACCACTCGCTATTTGGCTCGATTATGGAGGCTTATGGCACCGAGGAGGAGGGCAAGGCGATCACCCGAGTCTTTTCGGAGTGTCACCCCATCTCGATCGACTATGGTGTGATGGAGAAGGCCCACAACGTTTATGTCCGCACTGGTGAGTTTGGGTGGAGCGATGTGGGAACGTGGGGTTCGCTCTACAACAAATCGCCAAAGGATGGCTTCGGAAATGCCAATGTCGATGGTGCGTTCCTATTCAATACTCGCAATAGCTTGGTCTCTCTCTCCGAAGGGAAGGTGGCCGTTGTGTGTGGCCTCAAAGATTATATTGTGGTCGACTCCGACGATGTATTGTTGGTCTGCCCCTTCAAGGAGGAGCAGAATATCAAGAAGTTTATCGACGATGTGAAGTTCCACAAGGGGGATAAATTCATTTAAATTGCAAGAATTTAGGTCGGAAAGAGAATTATTGCAAAAAAAAGAGTTAATTTTGGGGCATAAGAGTCTCTCAACTTTTTAGGAGGAGGGATGTAGCTATCATATTTAGATTAAAAAGGTATGAAAAATTTAGAGACAATATTTGCAGGGTTGACACTTGCCAACCCAATCGTAGCAGCAAGTTGCAGCCTAACGGGCACAGCGCAGTCAAACAAGATGATCGCCGAGGCAGGCGTAGGTGCGATTGTGTTGAAATCACTCTTCGAGGAGGATATCGCACGAGAGACAGCCGCCCTTGCCGACTCTATGATGCACTCGGAGGGTGCCGACTATATGCAGGCATATATCGCTTCGGATGCGCTAAATAGCTATATCAACCTGATAAAGGAGAGCAAGGCTCTATGTGGCGAGACCCCAATTATCGCCAGCATCAACTGCCACACAAGTGGCCAGTGGGCGGAGTACGCCAAGGCGATTGAGGCGGCTGGAGCCGATGCGTTGGAGCTAAATGTTATGACTATCGAGAGCTCAGCCAATAGCGAGGATGGTGAGTTGGAGCGTCGACATATCGAGATCGCAAAGTCGGTGTGTGGCTCTATTCAGATCCCCGTTATCGTGAAGTTGGGGGCTATGGTGAGCAACCACGTTAGTTTGGTGGCTCGTTTGGCAGCGTGTGGAGTTGGGGGTTTTGTGATGTTCAACCGCTCATACCAGACCGACATCGACATCGAGACGATGAGCTATACTCGTGGCACAGTCCTAAGCTCAGCGAGCGACTTCGCAACACCGATGCGCTATATCGCCATCACCTCGGCTGCACTGCCCAAGGTGTCGTTGGCTCACTCGGGCGGAGTTCAAGGTGGCGAGTGTGTCATCAAGGCTTTGTTGGCGGGTGCGGCCACCGTTGAGGTGTGTAGTACACTCTACCGCTCGGGAGGTGTCAAGGAGTGGGTCGATGGTGTGAAGAGGGAGATCGAGGAGTGGCAGAGCGAGAAGGGATATGAGTCGATTGGTGAGTTCCGTGGTGCGATGTGTAATAGTGACGAGCATAGTGATGAGGTGGTGAGGGCACAGTTCTTGAAGCACTTTGGCGCTTATAGATAATTATTAAAGAGTAAAATGGTAGAGAATTTAACAGACACTGTGAAATATATAGGTGTCGCAGATAGAGACTTAGAGCTTTTTGAGTCGCAATATACGGTCGAGGAGGGTATGCTTTACAACTCATACCTAATCGTCGACGAGAAGATCGCCGTGATGGATACGGTCGACGATGTGAAGATTGATGAGTGGGTCGAGAACCTCTCGGAGGCGCTTGGTGGGCGTATCCCCGACTATGTGGTGGTGTCGCATATGGAGCCCGACCACTCGGCGGGATTGGCCAAGTTGATCGAGTTATACCCCTCGATCAAGGTTGTGGGAAATGCAAAGACCTTCACGATGATCTCACAATTCTTCGAGACCGAGATCTCGGAGGAGCAGAAGGTGGTTGTCAAGGAGGGCGAGACGCTCGATTTGGGGGAGCACAAACTTAGCTTTGTGATGGCTCCGATGGTCCACTGGCCCGAGGTTATGTTGGCCTACGACAGCTTCGACAAGACGTTGTATAGTGCCGATGCCTTCGGAAAGTTTGGCGCCGAGAGGAGCGCCGAGGATTGGAAGTGCGAGGCAAGGCGCTATTATTATAATATCGTCGGAAAGTATGGCGCCAATGTGCAGGCGTTACTCAAGAAGTTGAGTGGCACGGAGGTTGCGATGATAGCACCACTTCACGGACCTGTGTTGCGTGAGAATTTGGGATTCTACATTGATATGTACGACAAGTGGAGTCGCTATCAGTTCGAGGATAAGGGTGTTATGATCGCCTACGCCTCGATCCACGGCCACACCAAGGCGGCTGCCGAGAAGATGGCCGAGGTGTTGCGTGATGAAGGGGCCGAGACGGTGAAGCTCTTCGACCTAACGGTTGGCGACCAGTCATTTATGGTCGAGGATGCCTTCCAGATGGAGAGTCTGATCGTTGCCGCAGCATCCTATGATGCAGGGGTATTCCCTCCGATGGAGCACTTCTTGCACCACCTAAAGAGCAAGAACTATCAGGGTCGCAAGGTGGCCATCATCGAGAATGGCTCGTGGGGACCAACGGCTGGCAAGGTGATGAGAGAGATGTTGTCGCAGATGAAGGGGCTCGATATTTATGAGCCAACGTTGACCATCAAGTCGAGCTACAAGGAGAGCGACAGAGAGGCGATGGTTAATATGGCCAAGTGGATAATCTAAAGATCGAATGTTGCAAGGAGGCGAAATTCAAATAGTCAGCAAACTATCAACATTCACAGAGAATAAAAACAAAATAAAACACAAAAAATAAAAAGGTATGGAAAAGTATGTATGTGAGCCTTGCGGCTATGTTTATGACCCCGAGGTGGGCGACCCAGATAGCGGAATCGACCCAGGGACACCATTTGATGAGTTGCCAGAGGATTGGGTATGCCCAATTTGCGGATTAGGCAAGGATATGTTTACAGAGGAGTAGATCTTTCGGGATTTATTATAATATGCAATAAGGGTTCTCAACAATTTGTTGAGAACCCTTATTACTTATCTTTAAAATTCGCCGCCTTGCAATGATCTATGCGATAGCTGCGTCGATAGCTGCACTGATACGATCAAAAACCTCCTCCATAGTTCCGAGGCCATTAACCGCAACATACTTACCCTGCTTGCTATAATAGTCAGCAACGATAGCTGTCTGCTGGTTGTAGACTGCAATTCGGTTGCGGATAACCTCCTCCGAAGCGTCATCTGCACGTCCCGAGTCCTTGCCACGAAGCAAGATACGCTTTACAAGCTCCTCCTCGTCAACCTCCATATAGATCATAACATCTACCGAGTCACCGATCTTAGTAAGCATTGTGTCGAACGCCTCAGCCTGAGCTGTTGTGCGAGGGAAGCCATCGAAGATGTTACCCTTCTCACCTTTGTGCTCCTCGAGGTAGTTCTCGATCATCGAGATTACGATTGCATCTGGTGCCAAGCGACCTGTGCTTGTGTAGCTCTCCATCTCCTTGCCGAGCTCCGATCCACGAGAGATCTCGCCACGGATAACGTCGCCCGTTGAGACGTGATTTACGCCATATTTCTCTTTTAATTTAGCTGCCTGAGTTCCCTTTCCACATCCGGGAGCTCCAAAAAGTACGATATTCAACATCTTATTTTAAAATTTGTTTTGTTTGTCTGAGACAAAAGTAACCCTTTTTTTTGGGATATCAATATAGAATGGATAATTTTGTAGCCTCAATAGTGTGAATTTTGTCGATTTGCATTAAAATTTTAAAATTACGGAATTAACATATATTATATAATATGAGCAAACGAGAGCGCACCGAGATAGCAACCTTGGGACAATTTGGACTCATCGAGAGGTTGTCAGCAACCGCACGTCGAGAGAATGAGACAACAATATCAGGAGTGGGCGACGATGCCGCAGTGATCGCAACCTCGGGCGAGGATGTGATCCTCACCTCGAGCGACACACTCTACGAGGGTGTCGACTTCGACCTCACCTACTTCCCCCTCAAACACTTGGGCTACAAGGCGGTGGTCATAGGGGCGAGCGACATCTTAGCGATGAACGGAGTGCCCGAGCAGATCACAATCTCGTTGGGACTCTCTTCGAAACTCCCAGTCGAGGCGATTGACGACCTCTATGCAGGTGTGCGTGTTGCGTGCGACGAGTTGGAGATCGACCTTGTTGGGGGCGATACTCGTGCCTCGATGACGGGGTTGGTGATCGGTGTGAATTGTGTGGGGCGAGCTAAGCGTGAGGCGGTGGCCTATCGAAGTGGCGCCAAGCCCAACGACCTAATCTGCATCACAGGCAGCCTCGGAGCTGCATATCTGGGCCTCACACTCTTGGAGCGTGAGAAGCGAGTGTTGCGAGATCTTGAGAATCCCGAGCCGCAATTCGAGGGGTACGAGTTCTTGTTGGAGAGCTACCTCAAGCCACGTCCACGAAGAGGAGTCATCGACTCGATGGCCGAGGAGGGGGTCATTCCCACCTCGATGATCGACATCTCGGATGGTTTGGCGAGCGATCTTTTGCAGATTTGTAGGAGCTCGAAGTGCGGAGCTCGCATCTATTTGGAGCGAATCCCAATCGCAAAACAGAGCTCGACCCTTGCGGCGGAGCTCAATTTTGACCCCGTTGTTGCGGTGTTGAATGGAGGCGAGGACCACGAATTGCTCTTTACAGTACCGCTCGAGAAGCAAGATCTGATCGCAAAGTTGGGGTGCATCGACATTATTGGTCACATAACCGAGCCGCAAAAGGGGGCTTTTTTGGTGACACCCGACGGAAGCGACATTCAGCTCAAATCGCAGGGTTTCCCCGAGGGATTGTAGTAAATCGGACTATACCTATATATTATATATAAGGCAGAAAAAAGGTGAAAAATAATTTGGTGGTGTAAGTGATTAAGCAGTAGGGGAGTAGTCCAAATTGGCCAAAAAAGCACGAAAAATAGTATTAAAAAGATTTGGTAGTTCGGAATAAAGCCTCTATATTTGCAACCGCAATCAGGGAAACACGGATTGCAACGCTCTTTGTGAAGTCGGCCGCTGAGGCTGACACGAAAAAAGTTTCGAAAAAATTTGGAGGTTACGAAAAAAGGTCTTACCTTTGCAGTCCCTTCACAAACGAAACACTTTTCGAGGTTCGAAAGGGGGTCAGGTTGAAAGACAAGACCAAGCCCAACGGACAACGAAGGGCAACAATTTAGGAAACGTTCTAACAAAATATAGGACAGGGTTCTTTGAAGTATTTGAGCAGCTATTAAGTTTTTTTCTCTTCTTTTTTCTAAAAGAAGAATTTCAAACAATATCTTTTGAGATTAGAGCTAAGATTTACAAATAAAACATTTTTACAATGGAGAGTTTGATCCTGGCTCAGGATGAACGCTAGCGGCAGGCCTAACACAT
>JBCQTJ010000001.1:0-191437 GCA_047178625.1 Rikenellaceae bacterium | reverse complement strand
GATATTCTTTTAGTGTTGTGAAATCGAAGTCGTTGATTACATCTCCATCAAGCGTGGTTGTATGCATCTCCCACCACACTGGGACCATATCTATTAGCGTATTTACCTCACCCTCAGGGTAGTGGTCACGTCGGAAATAGACCATAATTGTTGCGATAAAACGAATCTCTACGTTGTCCGTTTCAAACTCTACTACTCCTGAGTAGAAGTTCAATGATGAGATCGACTCTCTGAGCCTCTCTGATAGCTCCTTATACTCGTTTGATGTAAAAATGTACATAATTTTTCACTTAATTGTTATAATATTCACAAAATGTTATTGTATTTAAATATATTTTTCTTAACTTTGCAACGACAAAGGTAATACAAATTATTTGACAAAACAAGACAAAAGTTCAAATATATTTAAGAAAAAAGTTTTTATTATGCAGGTAAACGAGAGATTTAGGCAAATTCGCAAGAAGATGGGTATGACCCAAGATCAGCTTGCTAAGCGTTTGGGAGTTGGAAAAGCTGCGTTATCAATGATTGAAACAGGTAAGGCTGGACTATCATCACGCAACTTGAACATTATGGTTCAAGAATTTGGAGTGAACCCAGAATGGGTTGAGACTGGAGTGGGCGAGATGTTTAATTCAGAGCCAAACCTTAATAAGTTCACTCTTCGAACAGATTCGAATATGAGGTTGCAGAGCGTACCTTTGTACTCGATCGAGGGAACGGCTGGATTGGTGCCATTGTTCACCAACGCTGAGGCTTCAAAGCCAATTAACTACATTCACATCCCGAACCTTCCAAAGTGTGACGGTGCGATCAACATCGTCGGAGACTCGATGTATCCGCTCCTAAAGAGTGGCGATATCGTCCTCTACAAGCAGGTCGCTGATGTGACCGATATCTTCTGGGGTGATATGTACCTCATCTCGATCGACATCGACGGAGAGGAGTTCATCTCGGTGAAGTATATCCAGAAGCACGATGATCCAAACTACGTATGGTTGGTGAGCCAGAATCAGCACTACGCCAAGAAGGAGATCGACAGGAGCCGCATCCGTGCATTGGCATTGGTTAAGGCGAGCATTCGTATGAACGCAGTCATCTAATCTGAAATCGCCAGCAAAGCGGCGAAAAAAATACCCCTCGAAGAGCAAATCTTCGAGGGGTATTTTGTTTGTGGGGGGTAGAAGGTTGATAGGTGGATGAAATTTTGAAGATGGCGTAGAGTGAGCTGAAGGGAGCATACTAAAGTATGTGACCGAAGCACGCTCTACGTTATCTTCGAAATTTCGCCGCCTTGCAACCTTCTAATTTGCAACCTTCTAATTAGAACATTAACTTGGCGCCAAAGGTATAACGACGAGGGTTAATAGGTCCATAAACATAACCTGGGTCACGATCCGACCCTGTGTCGAAATCCTTCTGATATGAGTTGAAGATATTCTGAACACCTCCATAAACCTCCATCCTAACGGCCTGAACAAGGGTGAATGTATATCCCAACTTGAAGTTAGCATCGACGAACGATGGGGTCTCGACAGCGATGTCAACATCGGTGCCCGAACCAGCGCAGTGCTGAACCAACATCGAACCTGTGAATGTACTGCTAACCGAGAGCTGGAGCTTCTTCGTAAGGTCGAAGTTCGCTGTCAAATATCCATAAGCATCTGGTGTGCGGAACATCCTCTCCGATGCCTCAGCATCCTCACTCCACTCCTCAGCCTCTGCATATCTACTCTTCTGATATGTCGCTGCTGCTTGAAGTGTCACCACGTCGGGGATCACTACACGAGCCTCAGCCGTGATTCCCTTAACGGTTGCTCCCGAGGCGTTGTAGCGCTCCAAGATCACGATGCCAGCGTCGTTTGTTCCCAAGTCACGTGTGGCGAATACATCGTCCAACTTAGTGTAGAATCCCTCGACAAGGAGGTTTGTCGAGATCTCGTTGAAGTTCTTGTAGAGGTCAGCCGAGATGCTAAAGCTCTGTGAGTTCTCCTGCTTAAGATCATCCGCGAGGCTGATCATTGTCACCTCACCACCAACAACCGAGATGTGAAGATCCTCGTCGAAGGCCTGTGGCGCACGGAATCCAGTCGAGTATGTCGCACGGAAGTTAACACTCTCCGATGGGTTGTAGCGCAGGTTCAAACGAGGTGAGAATACTACATTGTCGAGCAATGAGTTCTTGTCGGCACGAACACCAACCAAGATTCCAAACTTATCGTTGCGCCACTCATTCTGGAGGTAGGCACTCGTCGTGTGGATAGTCTGCTGCAAGAGGTGGTCGTAAGACTCGGTCTTATCCTCCAAATCGTTGTAGTTATACTCTACTCCCGCAACAAACTCGGCAGGCATAAACAACAACTCGTCCCACGACTGAGAGAACTGTGCTCCTGTGACAAAGATAAGCTCATCTGTGGTTCCATAAGCATCACCGATCGGGTTCTCCTCGTCGGTCTCGCCATAATATGACTCACGAGCGGTGTATTGGGTCGAGGCGAAGATATTCAACTTGCGAGCATAGTTTCGAGAGAATAGGTCGAAGTTAACACCTCCACCATTGATATTGTGTTCCACCATCTCGGCAATGTCGGCCAAGTGGGCTGGGAGCTCCAAGTCGTTTCCGCCACGACGATACTCTGTCGAGTAGTCATATTGGAGTGAAAGCTTCGAGTAGTCGCCAGTCTTAAGGTAAGAACGCATTCCAAGTGTTGTGCTCCTAAGCTCAGGGATCTCGGTATATCCATCGCCATTCGCATCGTAGCTATCACGGCTTCGGTGCTGACCAAATAGGGTAGCGCCCGCACGCTGGTTGTCGCTTACGAATGAGAGGTTGGCTGTTGTGTTGTTGTCGATAACACCCTTCTCGATCACAGAGAGCGAGTGGGCAAACTCCGCGCTGTTGTACTCAGGAGTCTTCGTGATGATGTTGATCGTACCTCCGATAGCCGACGAACCGAATAGTGCCGAGCCACCGCCACGGATAACCTCCACACGGTCGATCATATTGGCAGGGATCTGCTCCAATCCATAGACACCCGTCAAGGCCGAGAACATAGGACGTGAGTCGATCAAGATCTGAGAGTAGTGACCATCGAGACCATTGATACGAACCTGAGTAAATCCACAGTTCTGGCAGTTATCCTCGACACGCACACCTGGCTGGTAGACGATACCATCCGCAAGGGTAGGAGCTCCGACATTTGCGAACATCTCGGCTGGCATAACAGTCACCACCGTTGGGCTCTTGCGACGAGTCACCTCTGTTCTGTTTGCCGACACGACAACCTGATCGAGCGAGAGGGCATCCTCTTTGAGCTTGAAGGTAAGGTCGAGACTCTTGCTAAATTGAGTCGCCTCGATCTCGATCCTATCCGACACATAACCCACCATCGAAACAACGATAGTCTGATCTCCCGTTGGGATTCTACGCAGTGTGAAGTGTCCTGTCTCGTCGGCTACTGTTCCGACTGTTGTTCCCTCAACCGAGACTGTTGCGTGGGCGATGTGCTCACCCTTCGAGTCCAGAACGTGTCCGTTTATATAGAACTCTGTGTTTGTTGCAGCCGATACCATCTGAGCTGCAAATAGTATGTAAAATAGAAATAATTTTTTCATTTGTAATATTTATGTAAATTAGTTTGTTTTAAATTGCTGAGCATAACACACCCCATCCGCACTACGATAAGCGTAGTGTGTTCTCCATTAATAATAAGGTGTAGTATGATCTAATATTAACCGATAAGAGAGTCGGTGGGAGGTGCACGCAGGAGCGGCAATGAGTAGAGCTCTCCCGCGATGGCAGGCTCCGACTTAACCGAAAATAAGACGTGTAGATCGGATACCGAACGATCAATTTCGATCTGGCTCGATTGAGCTACGGCAACAAAATTGCTGAGTATCTTAATCAGCGTAAGTTCGTTTGATGAGTGACCGCCGTTATCCTCGTTGTTTGTGTGGTCGGCGGTGTGGAAGTGAGAGTGGACGATCGTCACCCCATCGACTACGTGGTAGTGGCCAAAAAGGGTGATGTTGGCATAGTTCGCAACAAAGATAAGCAGGAGTGCTCCTGCCCATATGTGACCTAACCTACATAATATACTCTCTCTTCTCTCCATAAGCACGCCACAAAAATAAGCTAATTTTTAGAATAAAAAAACATAGATAATAATAAATAGGGATGAGATAATGGTAAATTAATAAATTTTAACTACCTTGCAAAACAGAATCAAATGTAAGGGAGATAATTGAACAGGAATTTAGGAGAGAAGAATTTTGAAATAATTCGATATTAACACAATGTTAACAGAACTTTAACACATTTTGCGTTACTTTGCACACAAATTCAGACTAAAAAAATATTATGAGTCCAATTTTCACATTTGTCGTCATCACGCTGGGAGTCCTGGCGATTTTTGACATCATCGTTGGAGTTGCCAATGATGCAGTAAACTTCCTAAATTCCGCCATCGGATCGAGGATTGCCCCACTAAAGGTTATCTTAGGTGTCGCAGCGGTGGGTATTTTGGTCGGAACGCTCACCTCATCGGGAATGATGGAGGTGGCTCGAAGCGGAGTATTTTACCCTGCTCAATTCACCTTCTCGGAGATTATGATGCTCTTCTTGGGAATGATCGTTGGTGACATCTTGTTGCTCGACATCTTCAACAACTTGGGCCTTCCAACGTCGACTACGGTCTCGATGGTCTTTGGTTTGTTGGGTGCAGCGGTGGGTGTGACGCTCTATCGTATCTCGAACGATAGCTCTGTGTCGTTGGCTCAGATCGGTGAGTTCATCAACACAGGTAAGGCGATGGCGATCATCTCGGCAATCTTGCTCTCGGTGGTGTTGTCATTCTTCTTCGGATTGTTGTTTATGTCATTCTCGAGACTTATCTTCTCGTTCCGCTATCACAAGATTTTCAGTAAGTTAGGAGCCCTTTGGTGTGGTATCTCGTTCACTGGAATCATCTATTTCTCGATATTCAAAGGACTAAAGAACACAGGCCTTATCTCGCCCGACGTGATCGCATATATCAACGAGGAGACAACCTTGTCGTTGGCTTTGATCTGGGCGGCTGCCTCATTTATCTTGTGGTTGTTGCAGCTCTTTGGGGTCAACATCCTAAAGATGACGATCCTAACAGGAACCTTCTCGTTGGCCCTCGCCTTTGCAGGTAACGACTTGGTGAACTTCATCGGAGTACCTTTGGCAGGTCTTGAGTCATACCAGTTGGCCTCGGAGTCGGGCGATATGATGATGAAGATGGGGGCGTTGATGGAGCCAGCTAAGGCCAATCTGATGATGTTGGCAGGAGCAGGTGTGATTATGATTCTCACTTTGTTCTTCTCGAAGAAGGCGATGCACGTAACCGAGACCGAGCTCTCGTTGGCAAATCAGAATGAGAATACAACCGAGAAGTTTAGCTCTACGGCTCTCTCTCGAGCGTTGGTACAGGCAGCTTTGTCGGTTAACAACTGGTATTGCAAGGTGACACCAAAGCCTATTCAGGCAGCTATCGAGAAGAGGTTTGAGCCCCTCTCGGCAGATGAGCGTGGTCAGCAGACCTACGACCTCATCCGTGCAACGGTGAACCTCACGGCAGCCTCTATTCTGATCTCAATCGCAACATCATTGAAGTTGCCACTCTCGACAACATACGTTGTGTTTATGGTCGCAATGGGATCGTCACTTGCCGATAAGGCGTGGGGACGTGAGAGCGCCGTATATCGTATCACAGGAGTTGTGACAGTCGTTATGGGATGGTTCCTAACGGCGATCTGCGGATTCACAATGGCTTTGATAACATCGTCAGTGCTCATCTGGGGAGGATCGGTTGCAGTCGTTATCGTATCGGTTGTCTGCTTCGGAGTAGCCTTCAAGAGCAACTTCACATCGAAGAAGAAGGGCGAGGAGAAGGTCGAGAAGAAGTTAGACATCTTCAATGCGAAGTCAACCGAGGAGGTCCTTTATAACTGTACAAAGGATGTCTTGGCAACAACACAGGATGCAATCAGCATCTATAACCGTACATTGGTAGCGGTATTCAAGGAGAATAGAAAGGTGCTCAAGGGGTTGGTTCAAGAGTCTGAGGCCCTCTACGAGTCATCACGTGAGTTGAAGTATAACTTGATGGATACGCTCCACCGTTTCGAGGTGAATAACGTCAACACAGGCCACTTCTATGTTCAGGTAGTAGACTACATCAACGAGGTAGCAAAGACTTTGGTACACATCACACAGCCATCGTTCGAGCACATCGACAACCACCACCAAGGATTCTCGAAGGAGCAGATTCACGACCTTATGAGTGTGAATGACGATGTGGAGAATATCTTCAAGAAGATCAACGAGATGTTGGTATCGAAGGATTTCTCTCAGATCGACGCTGTGTTGGAGATGCGTGACGCTCTCTTCGATAAGATTGCAGATGCGATCAAGAAGCAGCTACGTCGAATCAAGAACACACCAGAGCAGACCTCGACACGTGCCAACATTCTTTATCTAAACCTTATGACAGAGACAAAGACAATGGTCCTTCAGGGTCGCAATTTGATCAAGTCGCAGAAGTACTTCATCGCCAATCGCGACAGCGAGTAGTTACGACAAGGAGAGTTAGCTAAAAGTAGAGAGAGGTTATCACCAAAACGGTTGATAACCTCTCTCTCGTTGAATATAGTGTGGCTCTAAAACTCTCTGTCTCTAACCTTAGCCAATAGCTTAGGCCACCCAAACTTATCATATTGCTCCTTCATAAAACGGAATCCATCACCATAAATCGGATTGCGATTCATCATAAGTCCTTTGATGATAAAATTAGATAGAGTGTGTTTGATGGTGTCGAGCACAAGGAAGCTACCCATATTACAAAACCCCTCGATTTTATCTTGCGACATCTTGATATTCGCGCCATTAAGCCACACGTGCATATACTCGTGGGCCAAGATATTAGCAAATGCGATTCGAGGTAGTTGATCGAGCATATAGATCTTGTAGGAGAATCTCACTCCCAACTTTGCCGACTCCTTTTTGATAGTTTTTGTCGCCCCTTGTAGATCAGTCATATCTCTATCTCGGCCAAGGACCTCGATGAGCTTTGTGATGTTTACGATCTCGATCGGGATCTGGTCGAAGTCAATCTCGATACCATTCCGAATTAGGATCTCCTTCACTCGACCCTGCACCCAGTCTATGCCA
The DNA here is from genome assembly GCA_047178625.1 of Rikenellaceae bacterium. Taxonomy (GTDB): domain Bacteria; phylum Bacteroidota; class Bacteroidia; order Bacteroidales; family Rikenellaceae; genus Alistipes. The sequence continues at coordinate 184,242 of JBCQTJ010000001.1, read as the reverse complement.
GTTTGATCTTTTACAGCCATCTTTACACAGACATCGCAGATGCGTGTTGATCGTGCCTCTGCTTTAGTCTGGAAACGGCCACATACACTGCATCGACAATAGGAGTCTTTGTGGTGGATGTGCATCGACTCGCCCCATTCGTTGTGATAGTATTGGCTATCCACGATGGGTTCATTACAAATTTTACAAATTATCTTCTCCATGATATTTTAGAGTTTTTAAGGGGTGTTTTTTCCGCCTCTTCCTTCGTTTTGTAAAAGTAGAAAAATATCACTAAAAAACTCTAAAAATATTGTAAAAAAACAATTTGGGGAACCTCTTTTATATCTGTCGACGAAGCCGAGCAACAGGAATATTAAGCATCTCCCGATATTTAGCCACAGTACGTCGAGCAATATGATACCCCTTAGCATTGAGAATATCCATCAGAGTCTCATCCGTAAGAGGGTGGCGCTTATTCTCCTCGTCGATGCACTGTTGCAAGATATTCTTGATCTCATAGCTCGACACCTCGTTCCCCGAGTCGGTCTGCATAGCCTCCGAAAAGAGCGATTTAAGCAGAATCATCCCAAACGAAGTCTGCACATATTTACTATTCACAACCCTCGATATGGTCGACACATCGAGCGATGTGCGCTCCGCAATATCCTTCAAGATCATCGGGCGCAACTTCGAAGGATCCCCATCTCGAAAGTACTCGTTCTGAAACTCCAAGATCTCCTCCATCGTCCTCATCAGCGTGTCGTGGCGCTGCTTTATGGCCGAGATAAACCACTTCGCCGAGTCGATCTTGCTCTTGACAAACTGCATAGCATCTCGATCCTCAGCCTTGACATTACCCGCAGGGTCGACCATCGTGCGGATCATCTCCATATAGTGATGGCTGATCTTAACCTCGGGCAGAGTCTGCGAGTTGAGCGATAGGTCGAAGCTATTCTCATTGTTGGTGAGGATAAAGTCGGGGATGATATATGGCGTCGTGTCGACACCACCCTCGGCATAGAGGTTGCTCGGCTTGGGCGAGAGTCGTCGAATCTCGGTCATTGCGACCCTAAAATCATCCTCGCTAACCCCCAATCGGGCGATCAACTTCTCGTAGTGTCGCTTCGCAAACTCATCGAAGTGGGAGTCTAAAATTCGATGTGCCAAACGTTGCGTAGAGTTGGGATGAGGGAGCTGATTGAGCTGCAAAAGCAGACACTCTCTCAGGTTTCGAGCCCCGATCCCAGCAGGCTCCAACTCGTGGATAATCCCCAACACACGCTCCAACTCCTCGATCTCGACCTCCAAATTCATCAAGAAGGCCAAGTCGTTGCTGATAGTCTCAAAGTCACGCCTAAGGTATCCATCCTCATCGAAGCAACCGATCAGAAATTTCGCCAATGTCTCCTCCCGCTCCGTGAGGCTCTTGAAGCCCAACTGCTCGGCCAAATACTCCTGAAGTGACTGTCCGCCCGATAGAAAGAGAGGGCGCTCCTTATCATCCTTCGAGTAGTTGTTGATGCGACTCTTATAGGTGGGGATCTCCTCCTCTTTGAGGTACTCCGCCATCGAGATCTGCTCCTCGGGCTGCTCGATCTCCGAGCTCTCGTTTTGCGATAGTGGCTCCTCCAACACGATGTTCTCCTCGATCTCCTGCTTTATGCGTTGCTCGAGTTGCATAGTGGGGAGCTCCAACAACTTTATCATCTGAATCTGTTGTGGTGATAATTTCTGTTGAAGCCCTATGATCTGTCTTTGGTGCAGTCCCATCAGTTCGGTGTTTTTTTTGAAAAATGATCCCTCTCGGTTAGCCGTGTTTGCCGTTGCCATCCGAGAGGGAGATCGTTATTAAAAGTTAAGTGAGAAGATCTCAAACTCTAAAACTCAGCGTTATTTGGTGTGCGAGGGAAAGGTATCACATCACGGATGTTAGCCATTCCAGTCACAAAGAGAAGTAGTCGCTCGAAGCCCAATCCAAATCCAGCGTGTGGAGCCGATCCCCAACGACGAGTATCGAGATACCACCATACATCCTTCTCATTCATCCCCAATTCAGCGACACGTGCAGAAAGCTTGCCAAAGTCTGCCTCACGCTCCGAACCGCCGATGATCTCGCCGATATTTGGGAATAATACGTCCATTGCACGTACTGTGCGGCCATCCTCATTCTGTTTCATATAGAACGACTTGATCTCCTTAGGGTAGTTAATCAAGATCACTGGCTTTTTGAAGTGCTCCTCAACCAAATACCTCTCGTGCTCCGATTGAAGGTCGCAACCCCAATCCACGGGGAACTCAAACTTACGTCCCGAAGCCTTCAAGATCTCAACGCCTGTGGTGTAGTCGAGCCTCACGAAGTCATTCTCCACAACGAAGTTCAACCTCTCCAACAGACCCTTATCCCACATCTTATTCATAAACTCGAGATCCTCCTTGCAGTTGTTGAGCGCATAGCGGATCAAATACTTCAAGAAATCCTCAGCCAAATCCATATTGTCATCCAAATCATAGAACGCCATCTCAGGCTCGATCATCCAGAACTCCGCCAAGTGGCGAGGGGTGTTCGAGTTCTCGGCACGGAACGTAGGGCCAAAGGTATAGATCTGTCCCAACGCCAAGGCGCCAAGCTCACCCTCCAACTGTCCCGAAACCGTGAGGTTGCAAGGGCGGCCAAAGAAGTCCTGCGAGAAGTCAACCTCCCCTTCCTCGGTGAGAGGTGGGTTCTTCATATCGAGTGTCGAGACGTTGAACATCTGTCCAGCTCCCTCGCAATCCGACCCCGTGATGATTGGGGTGTGGAGGTAGAAGAACTTCTTCTCGTTGAAGTATTGGTGGATGGCAAATGCCATTGCGTGGCGAATACGAAGCACCGCACCAAATGTGTTGGTGCGAGGACGAAGGTAGGCGATGTCGCGCAAGAACTCCAAAGAGTGTCCCTTCTTCTGAAGAGGGTAGCTCTCGGGATCTGCCGCACCATAGAGCTCGATTGACTCGGCCAAAACCTCGACACCCTGCCCAGCACCCTGCGACTGAACCAATTTTCCATCGACACGGATACAAGCACCCGTAGTGATAGATTTAAGTAGCTCCTCATCGGTGAAAGTCGCCAAATCGACCACCACCTGAATATTAGCGGCACACGACCCATCGTTGAGTGCGATGAACGCAACATTCTTATTACCACGCTTGGTGCGCACCCATCCCTTAACTGTCGTCGCCTGCTCAGTGGCCTGCTGACCCAAAATCTCTGCTATTCTTAAGCTCTTCATCTCTACAATAGAAATAGTTTGTTTTATTTGTCTTATTATATGTGATACACTCTATGGTGTCTCTTAATAGTGCAAAATTAGTAATTTTTTGCGAATTTTGAATATGGAACCTATATAATTTCCTCCATTGACTTATCGTTTGTTCTTTTTACGTTCGGGGAATAGGGTGGAGTTATACCTCTCGTAGAGGTCGAATAGGAACTCAATGCGAGAGGTGGCAGAGGTAAATGGGGTAGAGCGATAGGCGGAATCGACTGCACGGTCGAGGGCGTTGTGGGCTTTGACCAGTGCAGGGGGCATTGTGTTTGGGTCGTATAGATCCGCTAACGAGCAATCCTCAAATTGCGACCTTGCATCTAATACCGCTTGGGCACACTCCTCTATTTTGGCAATTTGCTTCTCAGTTGGGTTCTCTGCCCACGGGAAGTTGTTGTAGACAATATCTTTTGAATAACGAAACCTACTCTCTAATCGCCCACAGACATTGCTTACCCACGCCATATGCATATTTGACATAAGTATGCCGAAATGATATAATTCTCCATTTGGGATAGCCATACAGGTGTCACTCACGATTGATGTTTTGTCAAAAAATCCCATCGGAATATATCTTCTGTTTTCAGATGAAACTCTTGGTACGACAATGAAGCTATTAGGATTATTTCGATCTCTAAATAATGATGGTAACTCTGCAAACTTTTGGGTTGAAACAGCTTTGCTATTTAACCGAAATTCCCTCACAGCCTCAATTCGTCTCAAAACATTAGGTAAAGCTCTAAGTTCCGCAGGTTTTGCATTAACAAGCCATAAGCACCAACGTTTTTTACCATTCAAAAACTCCTTTGCACTTATTAGAGGTTTAAAGAACACTTCCGATTTAGGCTCAGTTGTTACAAACTCTTTCTTTTCTTCATCAGTAAATAGTAAATTACCTCCATCAAGAGGCATATTACCAAAACTCATAGCAGGCACATCACACAGCGGCTTACTCCTCTTACCAATCAAGATATTAGGAGCATCAACAAGATAGGCATTGATATTCTTTGCAGGAAGTTTGTGTGCCTCGCCACGTATATCCTCGTAGTCGAAGATGAATTTGTGTGGTGTGTCGAACGCTGCAAAGCCGATGATAACACAATAAACCGCAGCCTTGCCACGAGCCTCATTGCTCCACTTAAATGTTCGGTGGGCGAAGTGGATCTTCACCCCTCCTTCACCGAGCAACTTACCCCACAAAACGGCAACCTGCTCACCCTGCACAATCGAGTTGGTCGAGACAAAGGCAACCTTGATTGAGGTGTTCGAGATATATCGAGCAGCTTTAGCATACCACGCACTCACATAATCCAACGTACCCGACCCTGCCACCGAATCAAACTCCCTAACTACCTGACCTCGCTGTGTCTCGCTCATAAGTTTCGATCCGATAAACGGAGGATTTCCAATAATGTAGCTGAGCTCCTCACTGGGGACTAATTCGCTCCAATCCAACTCCAATGCGTCGGCGTGGAGAATCTGAGCCGACTTCTTGAGCGGCAGGCGGGCGAAGTACTCGCCAAACTCCTCGGAGCACTTCATATTCATCTGGTGATCCATCAGCCACAGGGCCACCTGCGCAATCTGAGCAGGGAACTCCTCATACTCTATCCCATAATAGTTGTCGACATTACACAATAGGTAATCCGAAATATTTAGAACTCGCTGAGATCCCAATAACGCTTTAACAATCGAGATCTCCAAGAGGCGAATCTCTCGGTAGGTGACGACAAGGAAGTTTCCGCAACCACACGCTGGGTCGAGGAATTTGAGTGTGGCGATCTTTTGGTGGAGCGCCTCGAGCTGTCGCTTATTATTCTTGACCCTCTCGAACTCATCCCATAGATCATCCAAAAATAGAGGCTTTATCAGCTTCAAGATATTCGTCTCGCTTGTGTAGTGAGCGCCCAAATTACGACGTTCCGTGGGGTTCATCACACTCTGAAACATACTTCCAAAGATCGCAGGAGAGATCTTGCCCCAATCCAAAAGGCAACACTCCAACACCAAATTGCGCATCTTTGTGTCGTAGCTTGCCAAGCGGATTCGCTCTTTAAACAGACCTCCATTGACATAGGGGAAGGCGTTGAGCTCCTCCGATATGTTTCGCCACCTCTGCTCTGGTGGGGTATTCAACACCTCAAAGACCTCGTTAATCACCGAGGCTAAATTTGCCCCATCCTCCGACGAGCGGTTGATGATATAGTCGTAAAAGATATTGGAGTTGAAGATCGTTGTGTCGTCGGCGAACATACAAAACAGCAGGCGAACAAGGTATAACTCCAACTCGTGCCCAGTGTAGTTATTCGCCTTTAGAGAGTCGTGGAGACGCCCCATCGACTCCGCTGCCTTGATGTTTACGGGGTCTTGCTCCTTGATCTCGACAGTTGAGCCATAGCCAGCGATAAAGCCGAAGAGGCTGATCTTCTTGTAGAGCTGATCGAGTGTGAATATATATTTCTTATCATATTCTTGATCGTATAGATGAAAGGTATGGAAGTCGCAGACAAGGATATATTGGGGTAATTCATACTCTTTGAGGCCAGGGAAATAATCCTTTGCCTGGGCGTAGGCACGGTCGAGATTCTTGCCTCGACTCTTCATCTCGACAAGGATCTTGCCCTTCCACAACATATCAATATAGCCGTTTCGTTGGTCGCGCTTCTTGACATTGGTCTCGAAGGCCGTGACACGTCGATTCGCCACCCCGAAGATGTTGAAAAAATCAATGAGAAAGGGTTTTGCTTCCGATGCTTCGTTCTCGGCATCTTCCCATTTTTTCGAGAATTGTATCGCCCTCTCCTTTATCTCTGCCCAACTTAGTGCCATATCTTTACGGTTTTAATTTAAATTTCCACTTTACTCCAATTGTGCCAACCACTCACTGGCGGTGGCGTCGCTGGGCATCCTCCAATCGCCACGGGGAGAGAGCGATACACTTCCCACTTTTGGCCCATCGGGCATTGCCGAGCGTTTGAATTGTTGGTTGAAGAAGCGGCGCACAAAGGTGGTCAGCCACTTTCTGATTGTTGCGTTGTCGTAGCTCCCCTCGAAGGCCCTTTGGGCCATTCGCTCGATCTTGCGTGGGGCGAAGCCGTTGCGAATGAAGTGGTATAAGAAGAAGTCGTGTAGCTCATAGGGCCCCACCAAATCCTCGGTCTTTTGTGCTATGTTACCAGCCTCGTCGGCAGGCAGAAGCTCGGGGCTCACGGGGGTGTCGACAACATCCAAAAGCGTTGCTCTGACCCTCTCGTTGCTCTCCTGCTCGGCCACCCAACTTACAAGGTAGCGCACGAGGCTCTTGGGGACCGACCCATTGACCCCATACATCGACATATGGTCGCCATTGTAGGTCGCCCAGCCGAGGGCCAACTCGCTCAAATCACCCGTTCCGATCACCATTCCGCCCTCCATATTGGCGATATCCATCAAGATCTGGGTGCGCTCACGAGCTTGCGAATTTTCATACGACACCGACCTATCGTCGGGCGACAGCCCGATGTCGAGGAAGTGTTGGTTGCAGGCCGCCTTGATCGAGATCTCACGCAGGGTTATGCCCAACTCCCCAATCATCGTCACAGCATTGTTGTAGGTGCGACCCGTCGTTCCAAACCCAGGCATCGTTACGCCGATGATACCTCGGCGGTCGAGCCCCAACGAGTCGAACGCCTTGACCGTCACGAGCAGCGCAAGGGTCGAGTCGAGCCCTCCCGAGATTCCGATCACAGCGCATTTCGAGCGTGTGTGCGAGAGCCTTTGGATGAGCCCTCCGCTCTGGATCGAGAAGATCTCCTCGCAACGCTCATTGCGCTTCGTTATGTCTTTGGGGACAAATGGCGCTGGGTCGATATACCTCTTTAGCTCCTTGTCGTACCTTATATTTAGATCTATCTTTGTCTGGTGCATAGAGTGTGTCGCCACGCCCGCCCCGAAGGTCGTTGTGCGTAGCCTATGGTTTCTCAATAGCTCGATGTCGATGTCGGCAATGGTGATCTGCTCCTCCAATGAAAAGCGCTCCGACGAGGCGATGATACGCCCATTCTCAGCAATCAATCCATTTCCGCCAAACAAGAGGTCGGTCGACGACTCTCCAGCACCAGCCGAGCAGTAGACATACCCCGAGATGCAACGGGCCGATTGTTGCTCGATGAGCGAGCGTAGATAGTCGTGTTTGCCGACCACCTCGGGCGATGCCGACAGGTTGAAGAAGAGCTCCGCAACATCGGCCATCTGAGACGATGGTGGGGTAGCGACCCAAAGATCCTCGCACAACTCAACGGCGCAGGCGACACCTCCCACCTCGACAACACTCTGAGTGGTGATGGGAACTCTCATTCCGCAGAGCTCCACCGTAGCCTCAGCCTCCAGATCACGAGCAGGCGAGAACCAGCGGCTCTCATAGAACTCCGAGTAGTTGGGGATATGGCTCTTAGGAACCACAGCCAAGATCTCGCCAACCGAGAACACTACGGCACAGTTATAGAGCGAGCTACGCACACGAAGAGGGAGGCCGACGATACCGACAACCTCCACCTCACGAAGATTCTCCACCAACTCCTCCAAGGCCGAGATGGCGCTACGTTGGAGTTGAGATTGGAGGAATAGATCGCCACAGGTATATCCCGTAATAGATAGCTCGGGGGTGAGGACCACCTCGGCCCCCTGCTTCGAGGCCTCTCTGATCAGACCCTCGATCTGCTTTGCATTTTCGTGTGATGCCCCAATTTTTACTCGTGGGATGGCCGTGGCCACTCTGAAATATTGATCTACTTGCATATAAAAAATTATTTAGCCCAACTATACACCAAATTAAGGACAACCTCGACCGCACGCCTCATAGTCGTAATCGAGCAATACTCGTGGCGGCTATGGAAGTTGCCACCCCCTGTAAAGAGGTTGGGGCAGGGGAGTCCCATAAATGATAACCTCGCACCATCCGTTCCGCCTCTAATTGGCTTTTTGATCGGTACAACGCCCACCTCCTGCATCGCCTTCTCGGCACGCTCGATCATCTCGGGGTGGCGCTCGACGACCGATCTCATATTCTGATATTGATCCTTCAAGGTGAGCTTCAGCGCCCCCTCGCCATATCGTTTTTGCAACATATCGACACAGCTCCAGATCAAGATCTTTCGGCTCTCGAACTTCTCGGCCGAGTGGTCCCTAATGATATACTCCATCTCGGCCCTCTCGACCGATCCTCCCATCTTGATTAGGTGGAAGAATCCCTCATACCCCTCGGTATATTGTGGGCGCTCCTGAACGGGGAGCATCGAGTGGAGTTCGGTTGCTATGTCGAGCGCATTTTTCATCCTCCCCTTTGCAGCCCCTGGGTGGTGGTTGTGGCCCGTGATCTCGATCTTGGCCGATGCGGCGTTGAAGTTCTCAAACTCGATCTCGCCCTCGGCCCCTCCATCGAGGGTGTAGGCGAAGTCGGCTCCGAACTGTTGTACGTTGAAGAAGTCGACACCTGCTCCCACCTCCTCATCGGGGGTGAAGCAGATGCGGATCTTGCCGTGTGGCTTAGCGTCGTGGGCCATCAACCGCTCGGCTGCCGTCACAATAATCGCTATTCCAGCCTTGTCGTCGGCCCCCAAGAGCGTTGTTCCATCCGAGGTGATGATCTCGTCGCCAACCATCCCCTTTAGCTCGGGGTAATCCTTGGTGCTAATCACCTCGCCCATCGACAACACGATATCCTCGCCATCGTAGCTCTCAATAACATTTGGCATCACATTCTCGCCACTCACCTCGGGCGAGGTGTCGACGTGGGCCAACAACCCAATCACGGGGCGTAACTCATACCCCTTTGTGGCAGGGATCGTCGCCATAACATAACCATACTTGTCGAGGATGACATCCTCGAGCCCCAGCGAGCGTAGCTCATCGCTCAAGTGCTCCAAAAGCAGGAGCTGCTTCATTGTCGAGGGGTAACTCTCGCTCTCGAAAGAGGATTGGGTATCGAATGAGACGTATCTCAGAAATCGTTCTTTAGGATCTGTCATAGCTTCGTTATTTTTTGTGTTAACCGTTTATAATCTTCAAAATCACCTTGGTCGTATCTGCAATATGGTCGGCCCCACACTCCTCCAACTCCTTGCGAGTGCGGAATCCCCACGTCACACCGATCGACTCCACGCCTGCCGCCTTCGCAGTCTCGATGTCGACCCCCGAATCACCGATGAAGATGGTCTGATCGGCCGTGAAGGAGCAGATGTTGAGAATATCTCGAACGATTTGAGGGTTGGGCTTAAGAGGCACATCGGGGCGCTGTCCCAACACAGCGTTGAAGTGGATGTTGGGGAAGTAGTGCGAGACCAATTTCCGTGTGCCATCGTGAAATTTATTCGATGCCACAGCGAGTGTCACCTCCCTCTTTTGCAGCTCCGTGAGTAGCTCTGAGACCCCAGGGTAGATGGTTGTGTAGGTGTGGATATTATCGTAATATACCTCGATGAACTCACGTCGGATCTCGTTAATGAGCTCCTTTGTGCGAAGCTCCTCGGGGATCGCCCTCTCTACCAAACGCATCATTCCATTGCCTACGAAGGCTTTATACTCCGTGAGGTCGTATGTTGGTAGGCTGTGGCGGCTCAGCACCTCGTTGCAGGCTGCCCCCAGATCCTCGATTGTCTCGAGGAGTGTTCCGTCAAGGTCAAAAATTGCTAACTGTTTCATATTTTTATTTCTGTTTTTTTCTGACAATTTTATATCCGATCGTCGCCACAATAAACGAGACTATTGGGCTCGCGAGGTTGAAAAAGCAGTAGGGTAGATAGCTCCAAGTCGAGACTCCCAAAACCGCTGCCTGCGTCATTCCGCAAGAGTTCCAAGGGACCAACACCGACCCCACCGAGGCCGAATCCTCCACCGAGCGGCTAAGAAGTCGAGGCTCCAACCCCTGCTTTTCGTACAACCCCTTGAAGAGTCGTCCCGTGAGGATGATCGAGATATATTGGTCGGCGGTGCTCAGATTAAACAACATACCTCCAATGAGGGTCGACCCCACAATAGTGTTGGTCTTGCGAGCATACTTAGACAATAGGGTGGTGATACGTTGCAACATCCCACTCCCCATCATAACTCCGCCAAAGCACATCGCACAAATTATGAGCCAGATGGTGATCAACATACCCTCCATACCCCTCGTTGCGACCAACTGCGTGACAGCCTCCGACGAGGTGGTGATCGAGGTCGCCCCATAGCAGCTCATAACCACAGCCTTGAACTTGTCGACAGCGCATAGCTCGTGGAGCGGAACCCCTGCAATCTCGGCCATAATCTGAGGCTGAGTCAAGAGCATAGCGATAGAGGCCATAAGGGCCGAGACAAAGAGAGTAATCATCGCTGGCAACCTCTTCACAATCATAACACCCGTCAATAGCGGAACGATAAGCAGCCACCCCGAGATATGAAAGCTCTCTTTGAGCGCCGACGAGTAACACCCCACGGTGATCGCCGAGTCGCTGCTTATCACAAAGCCAGCGACAAGGAAGATCAGCAGAGCGATGCAGAAGGCAGGGATTGTTGTGATTAACATATACCTAATATGGTCAAAGAGCTTCACCCCAACCGTTGTCGAGGCCATAATCGTAGTGTCGGAGAGCATCGAGAGCTTATCTCCGAAGTAGGCCCCCGAGATGATAGCTCCAGCGATCCACCCCTCAGAAAAACCTTGGGCTGACCCGACCCCCATCAGCGCCACACCGATCGTTGCGATAGTGGTCCACGAGCTACCCGTAATGAGCGACACGATGGCGCATATCACACTTGCCGAGACCAAAAATATATTGGGGTCGAGGATCTGCAACCCATAATAGATCATCGTCGGAACAACTCCGCTAACCATCCACGTCCCCGAGAGGGCGCCGATCAGAAGCAGGATGATTATCGCTGGGGTCGAGATCTTGATATTCTCGACCATCGCCTCCTCGATTCTCGACCATTTGCCGCCATAGATCCCCACCGAGATAGCGACCGCTACAGCCGTAGAGGTGAGCAGTGCAATCTGATTGCCACCATCCATCGACTCCGAGCCGAAGATCGAGATCACCATATAGAGCATCACGATCAATGCCAATAGAGGGATCAACGACGCAACGACCGATGGTTCACGCTCATTGCCCCCTCTCTTTCTCCTCTGCTTGAAAAATTTGAAATTATACATACTCTGCAAATATAGTGATTTTTAGGGACAAAAAAGAGCGGAGGCAACTCTTTATTAAAGAATTGCCTCCGCATAATGGAATATTGTTACTCTCGCTTACTCCTTAGAGCGAACGATACGAACACTCTTGTCGTTGGTCTGACGCACCACAACATTCTCGTTGAAGGCGTAACGCTGCATCAACTCCTCGTCGTAGCAACGAATAGTAAGCAGCTCCATATCACGAACTGCGTGAGCCTCGAAGCCCTCATTCTCCAACGCCTCGATAGCCTCGTCGATGTGCCAAGAGTTGTCGACACAAAGCAAGATGTTAACTGCCGAGTTGTGGATCAAATTAGCCTTCAAACGGTAACGCTCCATAAGTGAGAAGATCGAAGCGAAACGCTCCTCCAACACAAATGAGTAGTCACGTGAACGGATTGTCAAGAGAACCTGATCCTTCTTGAGGATCAAGATCGGAATATCAACAAGTGGAGCCTCTCCATTGATGACAGTTCCAGGCTTGCTCTTGTCGCCAAATGGACGAACGTAGAGTGGAATATTCTTGTTCTGAAGTGGCTTGATCGTCTTTGGGTGGATGATCTGTGCACCGCTATACGCCAACTCGATTGTGTCGAGGTAGTTCAACTGCTCGATCTTCGTTGCATCGGGGAAGATCTTTGGGTCGGCATTCAAGATACCATCCACATCCTTCCATACAGCCATACACTCAGCGTTGAGGATATTAGCCACAACGGCAGCCGAGTAGTCCGAACCCTCGCGGCCCAATGTAGTTGTCGTTCCGTCGGGAGCCGATCCGATGAATCCCTGTCCAACGAATACACCCTCCGAGGAACCCTCCATCATAGCCAAAAGGCGCATTGTCGACCCCTCGAGGTTAACCGACGCATCCTTGTGGCGCTGCTCTGTGAGGAATCCCTTGCGCATATCAATCCAACGGTTCTTAGTACCTGCGAAGTTGAGGTACTCCGAGATGATTGTTGTCGAGATCAACTCTCCGAACGTGACGATCGTATCATACCACAACTCGGCATCCTCGGTGCGATATACGGTCTGAGTCGCTACGCTCTCCAACTCGGCAAACAACTTCTCGATCTGTGGCAGGGTGGTCTCTTTGCCAAACAAGTCGTTGATAATCTCAGCGTGGTAGGTTCGTAGGGCCGTAATGTGCTCCATAGAGAGCTGTTTATCTCCCTTCTGTAATCCCTCAAAAACCACCTCAAGTGAGTTGGTACTCTTTCCCATTGCAGATACTATGATAAATAGATTCTGCTCATCGCTGATAATCTTGTGGAGGTTGCGTACTCCATCGGCATTACGAACCGATGCTCCACCAAACTTGTAAACCCTCATTTAGTTTAAAATTGTTTTTTTTATTTATTCTATTGGTCGTGATACAAAAAATCACGGCTGCAAAGATATCGAAAAGTTTGCAAAAAATAGCCCAATAATCAATTCTTTTTAATAACTTTGCATCAAAATTATAGAAAAATATGTATAACGAGTTGAAAAATATCATCGAGCAGGCGTGGGAGAACCGCGAGATGCTCGCCGACGAGATGGTCAAGGATACTATCCGTCAAGTTGTAGAGTTGGTCGACAAGGGGCAGTTGCGTACTGCGGAGCCTATCGACATCGAGAATAGCAAGTGGCAGGTGAACGAGTGGGTCAAGAAGGCGATCATCCTCTACTTCCCGATCCAGACTATGCGCACAATGCACGCTGGAGAGTTGGAGTTCTACGATAAGATGGACCTCAAGAGCGACTACGAGAAGTTGGGTGTTCGTGTGGTACCTCAGGCTGTGGCTCGCTATGGAGCCTATATCGCCGCAGGGGCAATCCTTATGCCTTCGTATGTAAATATAGGCGCCTATGTCGATTCAGGTACGATGGTTGACACTTGGGCCACTGTTGGTTCGTGCGCCCAGATCGGCAAGAATGTCCATTTGAGCGGAGGCGTTGGTATCGGAGGTGTGTTGGAGCCAGTTCAGGCCTCTCCCGTTATCATCGAGGATAACTGTTTCATCGGATCACGTGCCATCGTTGTCGAGGGTGCTCAGATCTGCCGTGAGTCGGTCTTAGGATCTAACACCGTCATCACAGGTTCGACCCACATCATCGACGTTACGGGCGACGAGCCAGTAGAGTATAAGGGCTATGTGCCAGCTCGCTCGGTTGTGATCCCTGGAACCTACAACCGAAAGTTCCCAGCAGGAGAGTACGGAGTACCTTGCGCCTTGATCATCGGTCGCCGCAAGGAGTCAACCGACAAAAAGACTTCGCTCAACGATACGTTGCGAGACTTCAACATCAGCTAAATAGTAATGTAATGGGCGAATTGGTCTCAGTTATCATCCCGATCTACAACGTCGAGGAGTATCTTCGAGAGTCGTTGGACTCTGTGATCGAGCAGAGCTATACGAATATCGAGGTTATACTCGTCGACGATGGATCGCTCGATGGGAGTGGTGAAATATGCGATCAATATGCCGCCCAAGACCCCCGAATCAAGGTCCTCCACCTTCCCAACGGCGGAGTCTCAAAGGCTCGACGGTTGGGTTACGAGAGCTCTACGGGAGAGTATGTCGCCTTTGTCGATCCCGACGATAGGCTGCCCCACGATGCGATTAAGTTGCTCTGTGAGAATATGAGCTACGAGTTTGATATTGTGGTGGGCTCATCGACAAGATTCTACCAATCGGGCAAGGTCAAGAGGTTGATCTACAAAGCGGAGGTCGTCAAGGACGACGAGTGGTTGAGGAGATTGATCCACATAACTCCCGAATACATAGGTGTGCCGTGGGGACGAATATTCCGTAGAGAACTCTTCGTCCGAGAGAGCTTTTCTGTTTTGAAGCGAGCCCAAGATCTGGTGATGAATATCGAGGTCGCAACACGCCTGAGAAGTGTAAAGATAATCCCTTCAATAGTCTACAACTATCGAGCGCCATTTGGGGTGAGAAAGGTCTATCAACCCGATTTAGAGTACCTAAAATTATATCTGGGCAAGATCCGAACGATCTTGATTCAAAATGGCCTCTACGGGCAATATGCCGCTGATTTTCACTCTATGCAACTATTCTACATCCATCGTTGCATCTTAAGAGAGAGCTATATTAATGGTGAGGATGAGTGGATCAAGAAGTTGTGCCGAGAGGTCGATGGCGAGACGTTGACCTATCAGCAGAGAGCTATCTTGGCCTCACTCCAATCTATAAGCGCCCAGAAAAGGTTACGTCGTATCTCAAAGCTAATGAGGTTTGGAGCAAAGATATTAAAATTAGTACGATTGCGATGAATCTATACATCTACGAAGAGACAACCTCGACAAACGACTTAGCGAGGAGCTCCACATTCCGCCACTTAGACACCATCTGGGCCTACTCTCAGAGCGCAGGCCGTGGCCAAAGAGGCAATAAGTGGGTCGGTGGCATAGGCGAAAATCTCACCTTCACCATCCTCTTGGAGCCAACATTCCTAAAGGCGAGCGAACAGTTCCTCGTCTCACAGATCACCGCCCTCTCGCTATGCGAGGCGATGAGCCACTTCGGCATCGAGACAAAGATCAAGTGGACCAACGATATATATGTAGGTGAGAAGAAGATGGCAGGGATATTGATCGAGAACTCGATAACCCCCGACTCGCTAACTCGCTCGATCATCGGCATAGGGCTAAACATCAACCAGTTGGAGTTCGACCCATCGCTACCCAACCCAACCTCGATGCGAAGTGTCACAGGACGAAGATTCTCGTGTGAGGAGGTGCTGAGGAGGGTCCACTCATCACTCTGCGAGTGGTGCGAGAGACTCCGAGGAGGTGATAGAGAGCTAATTAACTCGAAGTACCATAGCCTATTATATAGGTTAGGGGAGTCGCATAACTTCAAACTCCCCAGCGGAGAGCTAATCGAAGCCACAATCGAGGGTGTCGCACCCCACGGAGAGCTACTACTTAGGCATAGCGATGGCCATAAGAGGGGCTACCTTTTTCGAGAGGTAGAGTTTGTGATTGAGAGCCGAGGAAGATAAATTTTGAAATTGCGCAAAAAAAGATGGTAAAAACCATTGCTGTTATGAAAATAACACCTATCTTTGCGAGAGGAAAGAAAATTTATCACTAATAAAATAAAAAAGAGAAAAAATGTCAAAAGTTACAGTTGTAGGTGCTGGAGCCGTAGGAGCTACTTGTGCCAACGTTATGGCAGCCCGTGAGGTTGCGAGCGAGGTTGTTTTGATCGACATCAAAGAGGGTCTTTCAGAGGGTAAGATGCTCGATATGATGCAGGCGTCAGCTACTATGGGATTCAACACCAAGATGGTAGGTGCTACTAACGACTATTCAAAGACAGCAAACTCAGATGTAGTTGTTATCACATCGGGTATCCCACGTAAGCCAGGAATGACTCGTGAGCAGTTGATCGGAACAAACGCAAGCATCGTGAAGTCGGTTATCGCAAGCGTTATCGAGTACTCACCAGAGGCTATCATCGTTGTGGTATCAAACCCAATGGACACAATGACATATCTTGCATTGAAGTCAACTGGTATCCCAAAGAACCGCATCATCGGAATGGGTGGAGCTCTTGACTCATCACGTTTCCGTACATACCTATCTTTGGCGTCAGGATCACCAATCTCAGACGTAGATGGTATGGTAATCGGTGGCCACGGAGATACAACAATGATTCCACTCACAGCGAAGGCATCTATCAAGGGTGTTCCAGCGTCACAGTTCCTCTCTGCTGAGGAGTTGGCTCAGGTATCAAAGGATACAATGGTCGGAGGAGCAACGTTGACAGGTCTTTTGGGAACATCAGCGTGGTACGCACCAGGAGCTGCTGCATCGTCAGTAGTTGAGGCTATCATCAACGACCAGAAGAAGATGATCCCTTGCTCTTGCCTACTCGAGGGTGAGTATGGTCAGAGCGACATCTGCATCGGAGTACCAGCAATCATCGGAGCAGCAGGAATCGAGAAGATCGTAGAGATCGAGCTTAACGACGAGGAGAAGGCTGCATTCGTAGCATCAGCCGAGGCGGTACGCAAGGTAAACGACATCCTTACAGAGGAGGGTATCTTGTAATTAGCTGATTAGTTAATTTACTTATGTGTGTGGCTAATCGCGAGATTGGCCACACTTTTTTTGTATACTTTAAGAAAATGTTATATCTTTACATATAAGTATATATAACAAACAAACTATGGCAAACAGCAATCTGTCGAACGCAAAAAGTGCGAAGAACGATGAGTTTTACACTCAATATCACGATATAGAGAAGGAGATCTCGGCATATTTAGATTACAATATTGATGTGTTCAAGGGGAAGGTTGTGTTGCTGCCTTGCGACGATCCCGAGTGGAGCAACTTCACACGCTACTTTGCGCAGAACTTCGAGAGGTTGGGGCTCAAAAAGCTAATCAGCACAAGCTATGCCCCCCAAAGCAAAACATACAAAGGGGCCTATCAACCATCTCTGTTCGAGACTTCGGATTGCCAGTTTGATGCAAAAAAGACCATAACAAACGGAAAGATATTTACTCTATGCCGAGACACCTCGGGAGATGGGCGAATAGATGTCGATGATCTGGAGTGGAGCTACCTCGACGGCGATGGCGATTTCAGAAGCGAGGAGATCACAAAACTTCGTGACGAGGCCGATATTATAGTTACAAATCCCCCCTTTTCGCTCTTCCGTGAGTTCTTGGCGTGGATTGTCGAGGCTGATAAGAGTTGTATAATCATAGGCAATATGAACGCCATAACCTATAAAGAGGTGTTCCCATTGATTAAAGAGAATCGGTTGTGGTTGGGGAATGGATTTACTGCTGGCAATGCCTATTTTTCGACACCATTTGCAGAGCAGTATGGTGAAGGGGTTTATAACGCAGAAACAGGGTTGGTTAAGTTTCGAAATTGTTGTTGGTTTACAAATCTCGATCACGGAAGGCGACATAATCCTATGCCTCTTATGACGATGGAGGATAACTTGAAATTTAGCCGACACAAGGAGTTAAAGGGTAAAGAGCAATATGATAAATATGATAATTATGATGCTATTGAAATTCCATTTACAGATGCAATTCCAAGTGATTATGATGGTGTGATGGGTGTACCTATATCTTTCCTCGGCAAATATTCTCCCGAACAGTTTGAGATAATAAAATTTAGAAAGGGTGATGATGATAAAGATTTGTCGGTAAATGGTAAATGCCCATATTTCAGAATATTAATCGAACACAAAAAACCAACCAAATGAAAACAAAACTAAGAACAGATATAACAGTTAGAGATATTTGTGAGGGGTTCGTATATAACGAACTCGAGGGAAAGGGTTTATTTGGATTGTCGGGGGCGTTGACCGTCCAACCCGAATATCAGCGTAACTACATCTATGCCGATGGCAAAAAGGATGTCGCTGTGATCGACTCGGTCCTAAAGAGCTATCCATTGGGTTTGATCTATTTTAACAAAGTCGGAGAGAATAGCTTCGAGGTGCTCGATGGGCAACAGCGAATAACGAGCCTCGGACGATTCGTTACGGGTAAACTCTCGATAGTCGATGAGAATGGTATGCCGCAATATATCGACAGCATCGCATCCGAAAAGAGAGATTTGATCCTCGATACCAAGCTGCTGATCTATGAGTGCGAGGGTAGCGAGACCGAGATCAAAGAGTGGTTCAAGACGATCAATATCGCAGGCGTGCCGCTCAACCAACAAGAGCTGTTGAATGCGGTCTATTCGGGCCCTTTCGTCACTCGTGGCAAAGAGGTATTTAGCAATAGTCAGAACGCAAATATTCAAAAGTGGTCGGCCTATGTCAAGGGTAGTGAGAAGCGTCAAGAGTTCTTGCAGTGTGCGCTGGATTGGGTTAGTCGTGGCAATATTGGCGATTATATGAGTCTGCACCGATATGATGATAATATTCAAGAGCTACAAACCTATTTTTGTAGTGTGATTGATTGGGTCTCGGGCGTATTCTCGGATGTCGAAAAGGAGATGTGCGGAATCGAGTGGGGACGACTCTACGAGGCCTATCATAGCACCCCTTACAACCCTAAAGCTGTCTCCGAAAAGGTGCGTGAGTTGTATGCTGATTCGTATGTGAAAAATCGCAAGGGGGTATTCGAATATATCTTGGGTGGATGTATCGACCATAAATTACTCGATGTCAGAGTCTTTGATGAGGCGACAAAAAAGAGTGTATATGCCAAGCAGAGTGCTCTCGCTCAGGAGGCAGGTGTCTCCAATTGCCCTCTGTGTGCTATTGGTCACGATGCCGCAAAAACCAAGATCTGGAAACTCTCCGAGATGGATGCCGACCACGTAGCGGCGTGGAGCAAAGGCGGAGCGACTAATATCGAAAACTGCCAAATGTTGTGTAAGTCGCACAATCGGGCCAAGGGGAATAGATAGTGATTCCCCATTTCTTTTTTTTATGGTTATGTATATATTTGATAAAATAGATAGCGTAGACCACCCACTCTTCGCAACGTGCTGGCAGATCTACAACGATAGTTTCCCCCTGTGCGAGCGACGTGATGAGAGCTCGCAGCGGAGGGCTATGCAAAGTGAAGATTACCACTTTGAGGCGATCCTTCGAGGCGATGAGGTGGTGGGCTTTGTGGGGTATTGGATCTTCGGGGGCGAGACCCTCTTTCTCGAACATATCGCCATCAGCTCCTCGTGCCGAGGTGGTGGCGTGGGGGGCGTTGTGATGGAGCGGCTCCAAGGCTTTGGCCTCTTGATTGTGGGCGAGATCGAGCCGATGGTCGATGAGATCACCCGCAGGCGTTGCGACTTCTACCTCCGCCACGGCTTTGTTGTGAATGGCCACGCCCATCGCCAACCCCCATTTCGTGAGGGCGAGGAGTGGCTGCCGCTTGTGGTGATTAGCCACCCCCGAATGGCCACCGAGGAGGAGTATGAGCGGTTCCGACGCTCGCAAATTGAGATTGTATGAAGCAGATAATTGGGAACATAGTAGATATAACCTCTCGTGAGATCTTCTTCGGCCGAGTCGAGGTTGAGGCAGGGGAGATCCGCTCTATCGTGAAGATTGCGCAGGAGGACCACGCCCCAAATGTAGGCTATATAATCCCAGGTTTTGTCGACTCTCACATCCATATCGAGAGCTCGATGTTAACCCCCCAACGCTTTGGCGAGATGGTGATCGGCCGAGGAACTATCGCCACGGTGAGCGACCCCCACGAGATTGCCAATGTGATGGGGGAGAGGGGGATCCGTTTTATGTTGAGCAGTGCCGAACTATCCCCCGTGAAGATCCACTTCACAATCCCCTCGTCGGTCCCAGCGACTCCGTTCGACTCCTCGGGAGCCGTTATCTCGGGCCGTGATGTCGAGCAAATGGCCGCCTCGGGGCACTTCGTAGCCCTCTCCGAGATGATGGATGTCCCAGCGGTGTTGAATCAAGCCGAGGAGGTGGTGAAGAAGCTCTCGGCCGCAAAACGATATGGCCTGCCCATTGATGGACACGCACCACTGTTGAGGGGCGAGGAGCTATCGAAATATGTCGAGAGCGGAATCTCGACCGACCACGAGGAGTACACCCTCGATACCGCCCGTGAGAAGATCGCCCAAGGGATGAGCATCCTCATCAGAGAGGGGAGCGCTGCTCGCAACTTCGAGGCGCTAAAGCCCTTGATCGAGGAGTCACCCGATCAGGTGATGTTCTGCTTCGACGATGCCCACCCCGACGACATCTTGGAGCGAGGCCACATCGACTCGATGGTGCGCCGAGCCATCGCCGAGGGGTATGATCTATTCGATGTTCTGAGGATCGCATCACTCAACCCTATTCGTCACTACAACTTAGATGTGGGGGCGTTGAGAGTGGGGGATTCGGCCGACTTTATTGTGGTCGACGATCTCTCAGGTTTCGAGCTCCGAGAGGTCTACATAGATGGTGAGCTGCGATGGGATCACACAACCTCATTCGAGAGCGATGATATGTCGGTCGCCGAGTCGTGGCCCAATAAATTCAACCACGACCCAATAGAGCCCAAAGATTTAGAGGCCCCAGTGTCGGAGAGGATCGAGGTGATAGGGGTGATCGAGGGTGAGATAGTGACAACATTGGAGCACTACACCCCATCGGACCCCATAGCCAATTTGGAGAGCGATCGGGAGCGAGACATAGCTAAGATAGTCTACATAAATCGCTACAACAACACTTCGCCACAGGTCGCCTTTTGCCGAGGATTTGGCCTCAAGCGAGGAGCCTTCGCCTCGACAATAGCCCACGACTCCCACAACATAATAGCGGTCGGCTGCTCCGATCACGAGCTTGCGAGTGCCATCAACGCCCTAATCGAGAGCCGAGGGGCATTGGTAGTAGCCGACAGCGAGAGGGTAGAGCTCCTACCTCTCCCGATAGCGGGCATAATGAGCCCCTGCGACAGCCAAACGGTGGCGAGGGAGTATCACCGCCTCCAAACCCTCGTCAAGGAGATCGGATGCACCCTGAGCAGCCCATTTATGACCCTCGCCTTTATGTCGTTGGTCGTGATCCCCGAGGTCAAGATCGGAGAAAAGGGGCTATTTAGTTTCTCAAAATTTAATTGGATTTCCCCCAATATAGTATGCTATGAGGATTAACCTCTCAAAAAAAAGCGATGGGGAGCAGACTTAAACAGCCGCTCCCCATCGCTTTTTGTTCTTTAACGAATCTTCGTTTAGTTGACCCTATTACGCATAGACTTAGGCTCATCACCCTCCTCTTTCGCAAGTGCCGCATCGACCATCTCACGCTGGAGAGCCACCATCCTAATTACAGTCGCTGCCGCCTCATCGCCCTTGTTGCCGTGGACTCCGCCGCAACGATCCAGTGCCTGCTGCTCGTCGTTGACCGTGAGCACCCCAAACCCAATAGGGATATTGAAGTTCAACGATAGCTGAGTGATCCCCTGTGTCACGCTGTCACAAACATAGTCGAAGTGGCGTGTGTCACCCTGAATAACGCATCCAAGGACAACCACCGCATCAACCTCGGTGTACTCAGCGAAGAACTGAGCACCAAGCGAAAGCTCAACGGTTCCTGGGACATACTTAACCGAGATGCTCTCCTCGGGACATCCTGCCGCCTTGAAGGTCTCGATCGCCCCCTGTGCCATTGCGTTGGTGATCTCACGATTCCACTCTGCCACCACAATTCCGAAACTCATCTCGGCTGCCGGTGGAAGTGGAGTGTCGATCAATGATAGGTTATGATTCTTTGTTGCCATAAAATTTTCTCTCTTTTTCCTAATTACTCAATACCGCCCATATACTTCTCGGCTGTGTTGTACTCAGACGACTGAGGATACTCTGTCGAGATCCTATCGAGTAGAGACTTAGCCTGAGCTGTGTCGCCAGCTGCGATAGCTGCCTGAGCCGCCTTGCGAAGGAATAGAGGTGCAGTGAGGATGTTGTTAGCGGCATTAGCAGCGGCAGTGTATAGGCCAACAGCCTTGCTGTATTGCTTCTCGTTAACAGCCACATCACCCTGAAGTCCAAGGTTCTGAGCATTGATGATCTGTGCAGGGACACTCTTCTGTGCCTTATACTGAGTTAGATACTTCACCGCATTTGCGTTGTCGCCAAGTTTGACGTAGCAAACTCCTGCATAGTGCTTCGCAAGGTTTCCTGCCTTTGTAGAGCCATAGTTCTCGATAACCTCCAAGAATCCAGTCACCTCAGCATCGCCATTCAACGCTGTCTCAAAGTCGGGTGTAGCACCATCGAAGATAGCCTGAGCATAGAACATCGCCTCTGAGGCACGCTCCTCTGTTGGGTCGATAACCAATGATTTGTAACCAAATATAGCCGAAGCAACCACGATAACACCAAGGATTGCCATCGCAACCTTTTTGCCGTTCTCCTCGAAGAAAGTCTCTGTTTTTGTCATTGCCACCTCGCCCATTACCTCGATCTCGGGGGTCTCAACATTTGTCTTTGCCATTGTTTTAGTTGTAGTTTATTTTTAATATTTATTCTCTTAATATTTGTGACGTAAATTCACGCCACACAAAAGTAGCATAATTTTGTGGATATACAATATTATAGGGTGTAAAAATTGTGGGTTAGCTAAAAAATATCTTAGCACGATTGATTTGTCAATCAAAATCGCTACCTTTGTTAATAATTATAACACCCAAATTAGATATGTACCTCGAACACCTATCGTTACTAAATTTCAAAAATATAGAGCAGGCGCAGCTCGATTTTGTCACGGGCATAAACGCTCTGGTGGGCGATAATGGTGCAGGAAAATCCAACATTTTGGATGCGATTTATCTCCTCTCGATGTGTAAGTCGATGTTGCCAATTCCCGATAGCGGATGTGTGCGCCACACCACCGACTTCTTCATCGTCGACGGCCGCTACCAAGTTGAGCCTCAGCGCCACGAGACGGTCTCGTGTAGCTACTCTGCACAGCGATCGGGGGGCAAGGTCGTGAAGCGAAATGGCAAGGAGTATGAGAGGTTGTCGGACCACGTGGGGATGATCCCTGTGGTGGTGGTCTCGCCCTACGACTCGGCCCTAATTAGCGACTCGGCTGAGGAGCGACGTCGTTTTCTGAACCAACTGATTTCGCAATTCGACCCTACATATCTGAGTGCGTTGATCCGCTATAACGCCCTGCTCGCTCAGCGAAATCAGGTGTTAAAGAGTGGCGGCGACGAGTCGATGTTGGTGATCTATGACCAGCAGATCGCCCCCTATGCCCACACCATCGAGCAGAGCCGACGAGCTACGTTAGATAGGATGGTGCCTATGATCTGCCGCTATTATGAGCTGCTGAGTGGCGGCCGTGAGGAGGTGGGGTTGGAGTATCGTTCGCAACTCTCGGGGGGCAATTTCGAGGAGCTACTTTTAGCCTCGAGGCAGCGAGATGTGATGAGTGGATTTTCGACTGTGGGGGTCCATCGTGACGATGTGATCTTCAAGATCGGGGGCTATCCACTACGGAAATATGGCTCCCAAGGGCAGCAGAAATCATTCTTGGTAGCCCTCAAATTGGCACAATACCAGCTCGTGAGCGAGGTCAAAGGGGCTCGCCCAACCCTATTGTTGGATGACCTGTTCGATAAGTTAGATCGTGGGCGAGTCGAGCAGCTGATCCGCCTCGTATCGGGCGATGACTTTGGCCAGATCTTCATCTCGGATTGCAACCAAGAGCGCCTGAGGACCATCCTCGACAAGGCAGAGACCGATTATAGATTATTCACCATCTCGGGAGGCGAGACCTCACAAGTAGCGAAATAACCAACTATGAAACGAACAAACGAAAGGCCAATAGGCGACCTGCTGAAGGAGTTCTTCGAGCGCCCCTACATAGCGGCACGAGTAGCCGAGGGAAAGCTCCCCGATACGTGGCGTGAGGTGGTGGGCGATCACGTCGCCAATATGACTTCGGAGCTACGTTTCGAGCGTGGAATCCTCCACGTCAAAGTCGATTCGAGCCTCATTCGTCAAGAGTTATTCTATCAGAGGGAGGCTCTCAAAGAGGAGTTAAATCGCATCTCAAAGGTTCGACTTATAGGCTCCGTTATTGTTCGATAATCTGGTTGCGACTCTTGATCCTATATTCGCTCGGAGTGAGCCCCGAGAGTCGTTTAAACTGCACATTGAAGTTGGGCAGGTTGTTGAACCCCGACGAGGTGGCAATCTCCGAGATCGAGATCTGAGTCGTGGTGAGCTGATGCTGGGCGAAGTTGATCCGAAAGTCGAGCAGGAAGTCAAATATCGAGCGGTTGGCGTGCCCCTTGAAGTGGCGACACAGAGCCGTGCGATTCATATCGGCCCTGTCGGCCAACTCATCCAGAGTTATATTTCTGTGGAAGTTATGCGAGATATAATCGACCACACAGTTGTAGGCCCTATCGCTATTACGTCGCCTCTCGGGCTCACGCTCCGTGGCGATCATCACCCCTTGTGGCACCTTCTCGCCCAACATATTGAGGATCCTAAGCAGGTGGATATATCGCTCGAACCCTTGTGTTAGCTCCATCTTCTCGATCTCTCGAATCAACGACTCACCAATCTCCTTGTTGCTCCACTTCAACCCCTGCCTTGCGCTCACAATTAGGTTTTTCAGGTTGTCGCAATCGAAGTGGCGAAGGTAGCCGATGGGGAGGATATCCTCGCTAAAACGCAGGTACGTAGAGCCACATTTGAGCGGATAGTTTGGCGCATAAAATTGCGGAGCGCTCCTAAAATAGTGTGATGTGTTGGCGCTAAAGAAGAATAGATCGCCTGGGCGAAATTGGATTATCCCATCGCCCGAGAAGCAGAGCCCCTCCCCTTTATTTATATATACCAACTCCAGTCCCGTTAGTGGTCGGGTGGGTTTGGGGAAGTATCGACACTCGGTGATTCCAAATTGGAAGATGCTACATCCACTTCCAACGATGGTTGACTTTACACTATCTTCAGTCATCTGTTTGCTTTTCAAGTTTGGGTAATACAAATATAGTAACACTTTGCAAATTTCCAAAATCAAAGGCCTCTATTTTTACGAATATTTTGTTGGATTCTCTGGAGTGATGATCGTTTGAGAGGTGTCCCAGCGGCTATTTTTTCGAAATCGGCCTGCTCCATCGCCATCCACTCATCATCTGTTGGAGGGGTTACGATTGGCTGCATATCATCCGCTACCGCTATGGGAGTCAATCTGTTGTGGGGGCAACAATTCTGGCAGGTGTCGCACCCGAAGGCCCACCCATCGAGGGTCAGTTCCCCCGCCTGCTCCATCTCGATCGTGCGGCTTGCGATACAAATTCTGGCATCGACCATTCGCTCCTCGTTGATAGCTCCAACGGGGCAGCTCTCGATACATCTTCGACACTCTCCGCAGCCGTTGGCCACTATTCTCTCGTTATATTGGTCGACCTCCTTGTCGAGGATGATCTCGCCCAAGAGGATGAATGAGCCGAATTGGGGGTTGATGATGAGTGATTGTCGGCCGATCCATCCTATCCCGGCATTGAGTGCCAGCTGCTTCTCTAACAGCGGAGCCGAGTCGGTGAATACTCGCCCCTCGGTCTGGGGGTAGAGGCTCTGGATCTGCTTCAACACCCCTTTTAGGCGCTTGCGGATCGTCTTGTGATAGTCTCGCATCAAGGCATAAGAGGCGACCCCTGCACCATTGTTGCGCCCCTTTGCAATCGAATAGCGACTCTTGTAGTTGACTCCACAAACCACGACGCTACGCCCCTCGGGGAGCAGTTTTGAGGCATCGAATCGCAGCTCCTTATACCTCTGCATATACTCCAAACTATCGCCATAGCCCCTCTCCAACCAGTCGCAAAAGTGGCTCTCACCCTTGGGAAGATACTCCGCGCGGGTGATCCCAAAAATATCGAAGCCCGCCTGAACGACGAGCCTCTCTATATCTTTCGACTGGATCTGCATTTGTCTTATTTTCTATCCACGAGCTTGATTCTGAGCAAACGAAAAGGCTGCGGCAACCTGCTCCGCAATCTGATCTATCGCCCCTTGGAGCTTACCCCCAACCATCATATTCATCATCATATTGAGCTCCGCCTGCAACACCAACCTAAACCGAGTGTCGTAGGGCGCAACGCTGTGGAGCTGAACCCAAAACTCAAAGTCGATAGGTACGCCACCCTCACCGTCGGGGACGATCTTGACGTGTTTGGGAGCCACCTTCTCCGCCATCTTCAACTTCACGGTGAAGCCCTTGGCCTTGAATGAGCAGCTATCCTCGCTCGCCTGCCACTCCTCCACCTTGTCGCCAACGGCTGGCGTGAGGTTGTTGAAGTTGCTGATAATCATAAATATCTGCTCTGCTGGCAACAATATCTGATGTTGTTTTGATTCGTATCTTTTCATCTTTGATTTACGTGTTTAATTTGGTTAAATAGCGTCGATAATAAAACACCTCTCGCTCTCGCCGAGGACCTCGATCCTGACCATCATAGCATCGTCGGGAAGCAGGGGCTCAACCCTCTCGGCCCACTCGATGAAACACAACTCACCCGAGTGGATATACTCCTCGAAGCCCAAGTCGATAGCCTCTGCAATCCTCTCGATTCGATACATATCGAAGTGGAAGATCGAGTGGTCCTGAGCCGTTCGATATTCGTTTACAATAGCAAATGTCGGACTTGTAACATTATCCTCGGAGCCAAGCGAGGCGGCAATGGCACGCACCAACGTAGTCTTGCCGCCGCCCATCTGAGCATCCAACAACACAACGGTTCGTCCATTGAGGACCTTCAAAATCGCCTCAGCAACCTCGGAGAGTTGATCCAGAGAGTTGATCGAGATCTTTATCATCTATTTCGCGTTTAAAATTGCTAAAAATTACGCTGCAAAAGTAGCAAAATAAATCGAATTTAGAAAACTATACACTTAAGACTTAACCTTAGGCTTCAGCTCGATATATGGAACGATCATCTCCTCCATCGAGATACCTCCGTGTTGGAAGGTATCCTTATAGTATCGAATATGGCGATTTGCATCGTTGTTGTAGACCAAGAAATCGCTGTTGTAGGCGAAGATAAAGCTCGACGTGAGATTGCTCGCTGGCAGTTGCAGCTCCTCGGGACGAGTCACCTCGAATACCTCCTTCGAGCTATATGAGAGGTTGCGACCAGTTTTGTACCTGAGATTTGCCGATGTCTGCCTATCTCCCGTCACCTTCACAGCCCTATCTACCCTCACCGTTCCGTGGTCCGAGGTGATGATGATCGTGTGGCCCCTCTCCGAGAGCAGCTTCAACATCGCAAAGAGCTCCGAGTGGTCGAACCACGACCTTGTGAGCGACCTAAACGAAGCCTCATCCTCGGTGAGGTTGCGGATGATGTCGGTCTCGGTCCTTGCGTGAGAGAGGATGTCGAGGAAGTTGTAGATTATGACCGAGAAGTCCGCCTCATAGATATGCTGCATATTGTCGAGCAGCTTGCGCCCCTGCTCGGGACGTATCAGCTTGTCGAATGACATCTTGTAGTTGCGCCCCGACTGTCTAATGAGCCTACGTAGGAACTCCTCCTCATATTGATTCTTTGCCCCCTCCTCGTGGTCGTAGACCCATTTGTCTGGCATCAGCTTAGCTATGGTCAAGGGCATAAGTCCTGCGAAGATTGCATTTCGAGCATATTGGGTCGCTGTCGGAAGGATCGCACAGTAGAAGTCGTCAACCATAACGTCGTAGTGGCCCCTAAGCGCTGTGGCCACCTCACGCCACTGGTCGTAGCGGAAGTTGTCGATTAGAAGTAGGGTAGTCTTCTCCCCCTTGTCGACGAGTGGGAAGATCCTCTCCCTCATCAAGGTGTGCGACATAACGGGTGACTCATCGCTCTTGCCATTTATCCACTTCGAGTAGTTGCGACACACAAACTTCGAGAACTCCTGCCTCGCCTCCACCTTCTGGTACGACAAGACATCACGAATACTCTCATCGCCCGCCTTCGAGAGTTCGATCTCCCAAGCGGTGAGCCTACGATAGAGGTTGCACCAATCGGCAAAGGTCGAGGCCATCTGCAACGAGGCGCTGAGTCGACCAAACTCCGAACGATAGTCGGCCGTGGTCTGCTCCGTCACCAACTCCTGAGAGTGGACTACCTTCTTGATCGCAAGAAGCACTTGGTTGGGGTTTACGGGTTTGATGATGTAGTCGGCAATCTTCGATCCGATCGCCTTATCCATAATATTCTCCTCCTCGCTCTTCGTCACCATTATCACGGGGGTGTCGGGGCGGATCTCTTTGATCCGAGGTAGTGTCTCGAGCCCAGTCATTCCAGGCATCATCTCGTCGAGGATCACCAAATCATAGTACTCCTGCGAAACCATATCAATTGCATCGTAGCCATTGTTGCAGGTCTCGACCGTGTATCCTCGCTTGTTGAGGAATAGGATATGGGGCTTTAGGAGGTTGATCTCGTCGTCAACCCATAATATCTTTACCATAATATTTAGGCGTTTTTATGTTTTAAAATCTACACTGCTGTGATCTCTCCACAAAGGTAATCATTTGTTATCACAATGCGTATTAATATCTAATCTATTAATGCACGCACTCCCCATTTTATTGCCTCGATGAGACGATATTTTTTCGCTATAATAGTGAGGCAGCGACCATCGTTGTATTGGCAAAACTTTTTTATTTATGCAAAACACAAAAACATCAAAGAGCCTGAGTGCCGTTATCGCCTCGGCGACATTTGCAGCGATGAAGCTCAACGCAACACGTTCATTCGAGGATATTCTCTTCCTCGAGATGATCTCGCGTCGTGACACTCTCTGTTATCAGCTCCTCAGCGAGCGGATCAATTTGGTCCAGATCCAACAGATCGAGGTTCAGATTCGTCGTGTGGTCTCTCTGCCTCACGCCCCCACCGAGCTCTCGATCGGAGGTGTCACCCCCGAGATATACTATCGTGACTTGATCTCGGCCCTTGCGGCTCGTTACTCGGAGTCGCCACGCCTCTCGACACTTCACGCCCTCCACTTCATTGTCAACGACTACAACACCATCGCCTCTCGAAAGTTGGCGATGATGGGGCTCGCCCCCAAGGTGATAGATCGGCTCATCGAGGAGTATAACCGAGATAATTTGCTCTCACCCAGCGACTCATCCCCTCCAAGAGGCTCTCTTGCCTTAGATTTAGCCCCCACCCCTGCGCCACACCCTCTCTCGAAGTTTGGGGTCGAGCTAACGCTATTGGCCCAAAGAGGCGAGATCGACCCCGTTGTGGGGCGTGATGGCGAGACACAACGTGTTGTCGAGATCCTCTCTCGTCGCAAGAAGAATAACCCAATTCTGATCGGTGAGGCAGGGGTCGGAAAGAGCGCAATCATCGAGGGGTTGGCCCTACGTATCGCCTCGGGCGATGTCCCCGATAGCATCCGTGGCAAGCGCCTATTCTCGCTCGATATCTCGGCATTGGTGGCAGGGACAAAGTTTCGAGGTGAGTTCGAGGAGCGTATGCAGCAACTACTAATCGCCCTCACCTCGTCACGTGATGCCATAGTGTTTATCGACGAGATCCACACGATCGTCGGAGCAGGATCGACGCAGGGGAGCCTCGACACGGCCAACATCCTGAAGCCAGCCTTGGCAAGGGGCGAGATCCAAACCATCGGAGCGACAACCTTAGATGAGTATAGAACCCATATCGAGGTGGACTCAGCTCTGGATCGACGCTTTCAGCGAATCTTGGTCAACCCAACCTCGATCGAGCAGAGTATCGAGATACTCCAGCGCATAGCCCCAAGCTACGAGGAGCACCATCGAGTGATCTACTCCGACGATGCATTGAAGGCGTGTGTCACCCTCTCCGACCGCTATATCGGAGATCGCCACCTCCCCGACAAAGCCATAGACATTATGGATGAGGCGGGCGCACGGGCCAACATCTCAATCCCCTCGGGAAAGCAACCCGTGAAGGTGATCGAGCGAGCGGATATAGAGGCCGTAATAACCGCCGTGACGGGGGTGCCCACCGAGCGCCTATGCGACGATGAGATCACTCGATTACGTGATCTCGAAGGTTATTTGGCACGTCGTGTCGTGGGGCAGCGACGTGCAGTCGAGAAGCTCTCTCGCACCATTCGTCGCTCACGCACGGGGCTTCGTGATGAGCAGCGACCCATCGGAGTCTTTATGTTCGTGGGCCCCACGGGGGTCGGAAAGACCCTGCTTGCCAAGGAGCTCTCGAAGTGGATGTTTGGGGAGCAGAGCCGCAACCTCATCCGAATAGATATGAGCGAGTATGGACAGAGCCACAACGTCGCTCGATTGATCGGCTCGCCCCCAGGCTATGTCGGCTATGGTGAGGGTGGTGAGCTCTCGGAGGCGGTGAGGCGAAACCCCTATTCGGTGGTCCTATTCGACGAGATCGAGAAGGCGCACCCCGAGACATTTAACTTGATGTTGCAGATCTTCGACGAGGGGCGCCTAACCGATGCCTCGGGCCGAGAGGTAGACTTCCGCAACACGATAATCATAATGACTTCGAACATAGGCTCACGAACCGCCTTGGAGCGAGTCACGCCAGTCGGCTACGCCACAAAAGAGAGCCGCACAGAGCAGATAAAGAGAGGTGTAGATGAGCACTATCGAGCAGCTTTGGAGCGACACTTCGCCCCCGAGTTCTTGAATAGGGTAGACGATGTGTTGTTGTTCCGCTCGTTGACACAGCAAGATATGGAACGAATAATCGACATCGAGTTGGGGCAGATCCTCAACAGAGCAGAGTCGTTGGGCTACAACGTAAGGATCACACCAGCCGCCCGACGGGCTCTCGCCCAAATGGGCTTCCAATCCAAGTATGGAGCCCGAGCCCTCAGAAGAACCCTCTTGGAGCGAGTCGAGGAGCCACTTGCCGAGCTGATCGTTGGCGGTGAGGTCGACCAAGGCGCCCTTGTCGTGATCGAGAAGGAGCGAGGGGTTGGAGGGGTTCGCCTAAAGATAGTCGCCGAGAAGGTAAGCGAGGTCGCTATAAAGTAGTGAATTTAAAAAGCAAAGGAGCGTCACCCAAAACGGGTGACGCTCCTTGTGGCGTATATCTTATAAGCGTAGATTACTTAGTCAACTCAGCAACAGTGCTCGCAGCAGTTGCAGCGTTAGGACCAGCAGTCACCTTCTTGAATGTTGCGATAGCCTGATCCTTCATCTCCTTCTCGTTGTAGGCAGCAGCCAAGATGAAGTATATGTTGCTCTTCTCCTCAGCAGATGTCTGGATTGAGGCAGCCGACTCAGCCAACTCAAATACCTTCGCGAAATCCTTCTTGTCGCTATATGCCTGAAGGCGAACCTTAGCAGCTGTTCCGTTAGAAGAGTCCTTCGAAAGCATCTGATTTGCAAGGTCGATGATTCCGTTGTAGTTCTTGCTCTCCTGCAACTTCGCTACACGGTTGATAGTGTAGACCTCGATGTTCTTTTGAGCCTGCTCAGCCTCGGCAGCATACTTTGGGTTTGATCCCATTGCCGCAACCTTTGCGAATACATCCATTCCGCTATCGAAGTTACCAGTCTCGCAGTAGCAGATTCCCAACCAGTTTGCCATCTTGGCGTTACGTGAATCCTCTGCATATCCATTCTCGAAGATTGGAAGTGCCTCGGCATACTTCTTGTCGTTGAAGAGCTTACTTCCCTGCAACTCATAAGTACGACCAACCCAACCACGAGCGCTATTCATTGTTGCTGGATCATCATAAAGCTCTGCATACTCAGCAGCCTTAGTGAAGTTGATACGAGCAGTGTCGAAGTCGCCACTCTTTGTTGCGGCACCTCCCAACATAAAGAAACACTTAGGAAGATACTTCTTCGCTGTTGCAACCGATGATGCGGCAGCCTCATCATCCATACCGTCGTCGATTACCTTCTCAAGCTTTACAGCTGCTGTTGCGAAATCCTTTGCGCTGTATGCAGCGACTCCTGCATCCATTGTCTCTTTGAGGCTCTGTGCTGATACAGATGCAATGGCCATAAGAGCCACAAATGATAGAACGATCTTTTTCATTGTTACGTTTTTTGTTTTTTATAGTTTTTAGTTTTTTTTGTATTCAATCCTGCGATCTCTTTTTTTTGCGGTTTGTATCTATTTAT
The DNA here is from genome assembly GCA_047178625.1 of Rikenellaceae bacterium. GTDB lineage: Bacteria > Bacteroidota > Bacteroidia > Bacteroidales > Rikenellaceae > Alistipes. The sequence continues at coordinate 152,209 of JBCQTJ010000001.1, read as the reverse complement.
GCAAAACAACAACAGACAAAAGTATGTTAATTTTTTGTAATCTACAACCCCTAATTACGCAATTTAGAGAAAAAATTATTCATTATCGCCTCACACTCCCCTTTTAGGACCCCTTCGCGTAGTTTTATTTTGGGTGGGAGAATATCACGGGAGTATCTGCGAAACCCCTTTTTCGGGTCCGAAGCGCCAAAGACAACCTCCCCAACTTGACTCCAAGCGATCGCCCCAGCACACATCGCACAGGGTTCGACCGTGACATAAAGGGTACAATCCGAGAGATATTTTCCACCAAGGGTCGAGGTCGCCGCTGTGATCGCCTGCATCTCGGCGTGGGCGGTCGCATCGCATAGTGTCTCGACCAAGTTGTGGCCTCGTCCTAAGAGCCGATCTCCCCCAACTACGACCGCTCCGATGGGCACTTCGCCCTCGTCAAAAGCACGTCGAGCCTCGTCGAGAGCAAGGCGCATATATTTTTCATCTCGATTATCCATCGAATCTGCAATTTTTTAGCTATATTTGTGGCGTTTGTATGGCGTTTGAGCCGACACAAAGTTATAACACAAGAGCGAATAAAACAAAAATAATAAATAATAATAGAGAAATTATGTATAGAACGCATACGTGTGGCGAGCTAACAATCGCCAATGTTGGAGAGCAGGTGACACTCTCGGGATGGGTCCAGAAGGTTCGTGCCTTGGGAGGAATGACATTCATCGACCTACGTGATAGATATGGAATTACACAGATCGTCGTTGAGGAGCACTCCGACGAGCAGATCAAGGCGGTAGCCTCACAGCTCGGACGTGAGTATGTGATCAAGGTCGAGGGTTCGGTGATCGAGCGCTCATCGAAGAATTTAAAGATGTCGACAGGCGAGATCGAGATCGCAGCCTCACAGCTAACGGTTCTCAACGCTGCTCAGACCCCACCATTCACCATCGAGGAGCATTCGGATGGTGGTGACGACCTGAGGATGAAGTATCGCTACCTCGACCTACGTCGTGGTCCGCTCCAGCGAGCTCTGATCTTGCGCCACAAGATGGCACACGCCGTTCGTAACTTCCTCGACTCTGAGGGATTTTTGGAGATCGAGACCCCATACCTCATCAAGTCAACACCCGAGGGGGCACGTGACTTTGTGGTTCCAAGTCGAATGAACCCAAATGAGTTCTATGCCCTGCCTCAATCACCTCAGACCTTCAAGCAGCTCTTGATGGTGGCAGGATACGATAAGTATTTCCAGATCGTGAGATGTTTCCGCGACGAGGATCTACGAGCTGATCGCCAGCCCGAGTTTACCCAGATCGACTGTGAGATGGCCTTCGTTGAGCAGGAGGATGTATTGTCGACCTTCGAGAGGTGGGCACGCTATATGTTCAAGGAGGTTATGGATGTCGAGTTGGGCCAGATCGAGCGTATGCCTTGGTTGGAGGCGATGGAGAGGTATGGTTCGGATAAGCCCGACGTGCGCTTCGGAATGGAGTTTGCCGACCTCACGGAGCTCACCCAAGGCCACGGCTTCTCGGTATTTGATAGCGTAGATTATGTGTGTGGTTTCGCAGCCACAGGGTGTGCATCCTATACTCGCAAGCAGATCGACGCCCTCACAGAGTTCGTTAAGCGACCACAGGTGGGAGCCAAAGGGCTCGTATGGATCAAGGTCGACGAGAGTGGCGCCACAAAGTCATCAATCGACAAGTTCTACACACCCGATCAGGTGAAGGCTATCGCCGACAAGGCAGGTGCCAAGGCGGGCGATATGGTATTCATCTTGTGTGGTGCCAAGTTTAAATCCCTCACTCAGCTCTGCACACTCCGTTTGGAGGTAGCCGAGAGTTTGGGGCTTCGTGACAATAAGGTCTTTAAGCCGTTGTGGGTTGTCGATTTTCCTCTCTTCGAGTGGGATGAGGAGAGTGGTCGCTACTACGCTATGCACCACCCATTCACATCGCCTAAGCCCGAGGATATCCACCTCCTCGCGACCGACCCAGGTAAGGTGCGAGCCAACGCCTACGACTTCGTATGTAATGGAGTCGAGATCGGAGGAGGTTCGATCCGTATCCACGACTCTAAGTTGCAGGCTCAGATGTTCGAGATCTTGGGCTTCACGCCCGAGAAGGCGGAGGAGCAGTTTGGCTTCTTGATGAATGCCTTTAAGTTTGGAGCGCCACCTCACGGAGGATTGGCCTTCGGGTTCGACCGTTTGTGCTCTCTGTTCGGAGGTGTGGAGTCGATCCGTGACTATATCGCATTCCCTAAGAATAACGCAGGCCGTGATATGATGATCGACGCACCGTCGCTAATCGACCAAGCGCAGTTGGATGAGTTGTATCTTGCAACGCTTACACCTGCTCAGGAGTAATACATTACTTTATAGAAAAATATGTCCGTGCCACTCGCAGAACGATTGCGTCCACGCTCCATCGACGAATACATTGGTCAAGACCATCTGGTCGGGGAGGGTGGGATCTTTCGTAAGTTTTTCGAGACGGGGAATCTCCCGTCGTTCATCCTCTGGGGGCCTCCAGGGGTCGGAAAGACTACGCTTGCAAAGTTGGTAGCCTCGACGCTCGATCGTCAGATCTACACCTTGTCGGCCGTGACATCGGGGGTGAAGGATGTGAGGGAGGTGATCGAGAGCGCCAAGCGAGGCCGCTTCTTCAACTCTGCTCAGCCGATCCTCTTTATCGACGAGATCCACCGCTTCAACAAATCCCAACAGGATTCGCTTTTGGGGGCTGTTGAGCAGGGTATCTTCACCCTTGTGGGGGCAACTACCGAGAACCCATCGTTCGAGGTTATATCGCCGCTTTTGAGCCGCTGCCAAGTCTATATCCTCCGCTCGATGGAGGAGGCGGATTTGGAGCTGCTGTTGCAGCGAGCTCTGACCACCGATGAGGAGTTGAAGCGACGTGAGGTGGTGGTCGATGAGCGAGAGGCTCTCTTCACCTTCTCGGGTGGCGATGCGAGAAAGCTGCTCAACATATTAGATATAATCGTCGGGGCGAGTGATGGTCCGATAACGATCACCAACGAGTTGGTGACATCCTCTCTGCAACAAAACATAGCCCTCTACGACAAGGGTGGTGAGCAACACTACGACGTGATCTCGGCCTTCATAAAGTCGGTGAGGGGGAGCGATCCCAATGCCGCCACCTACTACCTTGCGAGGATGTTGGCTGGGGGCGAGGAGGCTCGTTTTATCGCACGACGATTGGTGATCTTAGCCTCAGAGGATGTAGGGTTGGCCAACCCAAATGCTCTGTTGTTGGCCAACGCCTGCTTCGACACGGTTCACAAAATCGGAATGCCCGAGGCGAGGATAACCCTTGCCGAGACAACAATATACCTCGCCACAAGCCCCAAATCGAACTCCGCCTATGTGGCGATCAACGAGGCGTTGGCGATGGTGCAAAACGACACAACAAATCGCCCTGTGCCGCTCCATATCCGCAACGCACCGACAAAGCTGATGTCGGAGGCAGGCTATGGCAAAGGGTACAAATATGCCCACGACTACGAGGGCAACTTCGCCTTTCAGGAGTTCCTACCCGAGGGGTTGGAGGGGCACAGATTCTATGAGCCCAACCGCTCGAACGCCACCGAGACTCAGATCGACGAGCGGATGAAGAGGTTGTGGGGCGATAAATATCGATAGGGGAGTTCTAATTTCTCTCTAAAATACTTTTCGGCTACTAACTGCCTATTTTTGGTTTTGCAAAAATAGGTAGTAGGAGCCACTACAATCAACTTTTGCAAAACCAAAAATAGACAATTATTAACAGAAAATTAAAATCAGGGAGAAAATAGAACTCCCCTATAATAAATAGTGAAAAGAGTAGCTCTAATTTCAGACACCCACGGAACCTTCGACCCTGCGTTGAGGGAGTTCCTGCGTGATGTCGACGAGGTGTGGCACGCTGGTGACTTCGGAGGCGGGGCGACCGACCTTGCCGATGAGATAGCCCAATACAAACCTTTGCGATGTGTGTGGGGCAATATAGATGGAGCCCAGATGCGACGTGCCTTTCAACGATTTGAGAGCTTCGAGTGCGAGAGGGTGAGGGTCCTAATGACCCATATAGGAGGCTACCCAAAGCGATACGAGGCGGAGTCGGAGGCCAAGATAAAGCTCCTGCGCCCCAAGATCTTCATCTCGGGCCACTCCCACATCCTAAAGGTGATCTACGACCCCAAATACGACCTGCTCCACATCAACCCAGGGGCAGCAGGCTGCTACGGAATCCACAAGGTAAGAACAGCGGTCCGTTTCACGATAGATGGCGAAGAGATAAAGGATTTAGAGGTAGGCGAGTGGCCTCGATAGCCCCAAAAACAAGAAGTTGCCCAAACTCACTAAAGTGAGTAAGGACAACTTCTCATCAATTGATAATAGACTCTCTAAAACCTAAAGCCAAATCGCACCTTAGGGAATGCGAAGATCTTGATACTGTCGTGTCGAACATTGTAGTCACCATAACTCTGGGGACGCAATGCGATCAATCCACAAGTATATGTTACGGGAGAGAATCGAATACCAAGAGTTAGGTTCTCGCAGAGGAGATACTCGACTCCAGCGACCGTAACGGCCGAGATAGTCTGGGCGAATCCTCCGCTAATATAACTTTGGTATATTGCAGTAGTCTCTCCGCTCTCGGTGGTCTCGCCAGTATAAGGTAGCGAGGTCTCCAACGATGCGAAGCTATAAGCACACTCTGCACCCACATATACATTTATTCGTGGCGACTTCGTGTTGATATAGTAGTTTGCCCCAACAGAACCAATACAGCGCTGATCTATTCTACCCTCGATATACTCGTATGCAGGAATGTCAAGCATACTGATCTCGTCGCCAATCTGCATCCTCTCGATATAATCTACACTTGGTGTAGCACCGATTGTAGCCGAGGCTGAGAGAGTCAACTGAATATTGTCGTGGACAAAATAGCCAAATTCAAGTCCTGCGATATTAGCCAGGCTGTTGTAGTTGTATGAATCTGAACTAAGGTACAAAGAGGGATCCCCATCTATTCCGATATCAGTCAATCCGTCATATCCAGGTAGAAGAATATCTTCGTCTAATAGCGCCTCGTTGAGGTAGTTTCCACTACCCATCATCAACGCCACATCCCATTTGCCCTTTCTGCTGGTGCTAAAACTACTCTTTTCGCTCTGCTCCTGCGCCACAGTAGTGGCGCAGAGCAAAGACAACATAAGTGCTGATGTTATTTGTTTTAGCATAATTATACTTTTTTTACACTTCAAAATAACTCTCCCTACTCAATAGAACTAAGGAAAGCCGACTTCTGAGCCAACAAAGCAGTGTAGATCTCCTCAAGGTCAGCGATCTCAGCCTCCTTCTTCTCGATTGCAGCCTGAGCCTCGGCAACCTTTGTAGCAAGGTAGTCTGATCCGTCAACATATCCGCCAGCCTGAACAAATGCAAGCTTCATCTCGAGTGTTGCAAGTGATGCCTCGGCGTCGATGAGGTTCTCCTTAGCTGCAAGGATCTCAGAGTCGTAATCAACAGCGTTAGCAGTCGTTACAATGTCGTTGTAGATGCTAACAAGCTGGTTGATCTCGAGGCAAAGAGTTCCGCCAGAGATTGATGAGCTAAGCGAGATCTTGTAGATGTCGTTAGAAGCTGTTGTAGTCGACATCTTAGTGTAGATCTCAGTTGTTGGAGTACCAACGATCACAGCGATCAAATCCTGAGCCGCCTGAAGTGTCTCACTTCCCTCGCTACCCTCGGTTGTGCTGCTCTTCATAGCCTTCTCCGCTGCGTCGTTAGCCTCTGTAAGAGTTGTCATCGCCTCGGTGTTAGCCTCTGTAAGAGTTGTCATCGCCTCGGTGTTGCTCTTTACAAGTGCACCCATCACCTCGGCATTACTCTCATAAAGGGCTGTCAATGCCTCAGCATCGCTCTTTACAGTAGCCTCAAGAGCGTCATACTTAGCCTTGATAGTAACATAAGCAGGAGATGTCAAAGCATACAAAGAGTTGAGCTCCTTAACCAAGTTAACAGTAGCTTGATCTGTTGCACTCTCCATATTGTTGTATGCAACGACGTATGTATTGAATAGACCACCAACCAAATATGTGCTCTTGCAAGCCTCCTCGAATGTGTAAGTAGTAGCGTAAGTTACTACATTGTTTACAGTCGAGATATATCCGCCATAGAGAGTGTTGTATGCCCAGTAGTATGCACCATAAGCGTACTCAGAGTATGTCTTATCAGTCGAAGAGTAGTTAAATAAACCATCCGATGTGTCAGCTGGTCCTAAGTTTTTATCGTTGTTGAGTAATAGTGAACCAAGGATTGTTAGATATGTAGAGTTAAGAGTCTTCTCTACGACAGCATCAGTAACTACTGTGGTCTCGCCAGTTACAGGGTCGGTAGTAGTTACAGCAGGAGTGATATCAAACAAACTCTGCCATCCAGAATATGTTGCCAAATACTCATACCAATACTCATAAGACTCAGGAGTTGTTACGAGACCTGTTACAGGGTCAATAACAGCAGCAGTAGTGCGAACAGCAGCGAAGCCGTCGATTGCAGCACGAGCCTTAGCATAAGTTACGAGGTCAGCAGCAAGTTGCTTCTGCATATCCTCAGTACGGTAGCTCACGCGAACAGCCTCATAAGCAGTCACCTGTCCTTGGAACCACTCATACAAAGTCTGCTCACCCCACTTGTAAGGCTCATAAGCAGCCTTGAATGCACTCTCAGCAGCTGTGAATGTAGTCAATGCGCTCTCGTAGTTTGCCTTGTAGATCGCAAGCTGAGCAATGCTCTCGTCTGTTGCGATGTTTGTTGTTGCAACGTACTTAGTATAAGCCTCAGCCAACTCCTCATCGGTAGTATTAGTTGACGATATGCCCATATATGATGCATAGCTGTTGCGAATTGCTGAATTGAAGCTGTAGATCTTACGCTCCTGAAGGTAGGTGTTCGAGCTGTAGATATTGTCGGTAGTCACCTTCTCCTCAGATACGATAGAGAATTTACTTGTTGGCAATGTCATTTCATCGAGACCTGAAGCAGCAGGTACGTCGCTAACGTATACTACACCATACGCCTCCAAATCACTTTGAGTATAATACCTACTAAGCTCCGATAAAAGGCTCTTAAGCACATCGGTGTCGGTAGTGGCTACCTTGAACTCAGCAGATTGAGCCTCAGTGTATGTTGCAATACGAGCTGTCTCTTGTGTCTCGGTAAGGGTCTTTACAGCCTCAGCCTGAGTCTCGCCAAGCTCAGTGACAGCCTTGTTTTGAGTCTCGCTAAGCTCAGTGACAGCCTCGTTCTGAGTTGTTGCAAGCGCCTGCTCAGCAGCTGTGTTTGCAGCCTCGAAGTTTTGCTCGTCGAGCTGTGCCGCAGCGATAGAGTTCGATAGAGCCTCATACTGATCGAAGTACTCGTTGTACTGCTTAATCAAAGCCTCAAGGCTTGTTGAGAGGGTAGCGAGAGCCGATGTGTCAGAGTATGATACTCCGTTGTAGGCCTCGTAGTTAGCGATCAAATTCTCGTAAGAGAGGATTGTGAACTCCTGCTTGTCGATGTCCCACTGAAGAGTAGCCTCGTAAGTTGTCGAGTCATAGGTGTAGTCAGACAACTTCAAATAATTGAGGTTAAGAGTCACCAACTCAGCTACTGCATCGTAGTAGTCCGAACGGTTTGTCGAGATAGCGTTGATGATCTGAGTAAGCTCAGTCAACTGATCTGAGTCGATGCCAGATAGAGTGATCGCCAAATCGCTCAATGCCTTCTCGTAATCCTCCTGAGCAGCGAGCAACGTAGACTGTGCGTCGAGCATATCAGCCTCGTACTCTACAAGAAGAAGCTCCTGCTCTCTCTCTAACTCCTCGAGTTCAGCCTGCTTCTCTGCAAGATATACCTCGGTGTCGGCAGTAGCCTCTGCCAACTCAAGCTCTTTCATTGCAAGCTCGATCTCAGCCTTTGCAAGGTCGATCTCTTTGATCTGATTGTTGATCAAATAACCAGCTGTAACAGCCTCCATTTGAGCTGCACTTGCCTCCTTGATAGCGACCTCGGCATTCTCAACAGCTGCTTGAGCCGAGATAAGATCTGCCGTAGCCTCTCGCAAGGCTGTCACACCTGCTGGCTCATCATAATCCATTGTACAACTCTGTACAGTTAGGCCACAGACAATTGCCAGCGACCACAACAAATAGTTTCGTTTTTTCATACTTTAATTAATTAGTTAATTGGGTTATTTAAACACGTTATCTCTTCAAAAGAGAAAGTGATTATTGCAATAAACTAATAATCAAAGTATTACACATACTGGTTTGACAAAATAACAAAACAACAAGGTAAAAAATGTCATTATTTATCATTTTTTTCTGCAAAATAATATACTTTATATGATTATTTTTTATATATTTGCATTAATTCATTATCTCTTTTGAAGAGCAAATTAGTCTCTTTTGAAGAGAAAGTGATTTGATGTTGAACTAAGTGCATAGTTTAACGTTAGTAAATTATCTGTTTTTATAAAAGAAAATAGGAGCGAAAGTGGCATATAACCACTCTCACTCCTATTTCGCAATAGATATTTACCCTCTGCCTACTCGCCCTGATACTTCGGGTTAAGCTTAAAGTCGCAAGGTGCATCGACACTCTTTAGCCACGCTTGTAGGTCGCCATATAGTTGGTCGCACATCGCCTTGTTTACTTTAGCAAGGTCGCTCTTCTCCGAGATGTCATCCTTGATGTTATACAACTCGTTAATGCCACTCTCATAGTTGTGGATTAGCTTCCAGTCACCACGCCTGACGACCGATACGGGGCGTGACCTAAAGATCGAATCTGTACACTCGCTATTGCCACCTTCGAGATAGGCTGGGAAGTGCCAATAGATCGACCTCTCGTCGATATCCCTCTTGCCCACAATCATCTCGCAGATGTCAACGCCATCGAGCACGAGACCCTCGTTGGTGACTCCCGTGAGGCTGAGGATCGTAGGGTAGAGGTCCATCTGCGATACGGGGGTGTGGTTGGTCGTGTTTGGGGTTGTGTGTCCGTTCCACTTCACGATGAATGGAACTCTAATACCTCCCTCATAGAACGACCCCTTACCTGCACGCAATGGCCACTGCTTCGAGACGCTATATAACCCTCCGTTGTCGGTGGTGAAGATGATCACTGTGTTATCCTCCTCGCCCGTCTCACGTAGAGCCTCCAAGAGTCGTCCCACATTCTGATCCATCGACTCTATGAGTGCGGCATATTTAGCGTTGTAGTGCGCCTCATTAGCCTCTTTCTCCTCGTATCTACCCACAAGCTCGGGCTTAGGCTGGATCGGGGTGTGGACCGCATAGGTCGCATAGTAGAGGAAGAATGGCTTGCTCTTGTCTCGTCCACTCTCTAAGAATTTGATCGCCTCGGTGGTGATCCTGTCGGTTAGGAACTCACCATCCTCGCCATCTGTGAGGTGGGGGTTATTATATGGTGAGAAGTAGCTGTCGGGGTGCCCCTTGGCATATCCTCCGATGTTGAGGTCGAAGCCCTGCTCCGCAGAGTCGTCGCCCAAGTGCCACTTACCCACTTGGCAGGTGTTATATCCGTTAGCTTGCAACCTCTCCGAGATGAGCTCAAACTCAGCTCGTGGGAACTCCCGATTCTCGGCCGAGATCAACTTCCTATCCTTCGCCTTGCCTCTGTCGGCAGGGTTTACGGTGTAGACTCCGTGGCGTGGCGCATAGACTCCCGTCAACATAGACGAACGACTCGGGGCGCTATTTGCCGCCGCCGCATAGCCATTGTCGAAGAATACACCCTCGCTGCGTAGTTTGTCGATGTTTGGGGTCTCATAGAAGGTGCTCCCCTGAAAGGTGAGGTCGCTCCATCCCAAATCGTCGATGTTGATAAGGAGAATGTTGAGCGGCTTTTCGCTCACCCCCTCGGAGCACGATGCAGCTCCTAAGGCCACTCCCGATAGGAGTGCGATGTTAAATGGTCTTTTCATAGTTATTATTAACGTGAGTTCGAAAATAGGAAAAACTCTTTTTTATTTTATTGCTTGTCTCATTTTTTGTGAGTTTTACCTATTATCAAACTCACGTTAAGGGCTTTAAGAAGCCCTTTTCATATCTTACCCCACCCCTAAATCCCCTCCCTTTGGGATGGGACTTGGTCGCTTACGCTCCTTAAGAAGCCGAACTCGATAATTATCGAGTTCACGTTATTTTTATTAGGATTTGGTTCTTTGGTTACTCTTAAAAAGGGAGGCTACCACCTCCGATATTGTGAGTGGTAGCCTCTCGCTTAATTTCGTTAGGTCGCTACCTACAAAGCCACCTTCTGATACTTGTTGCTAACGGGAGTGATCAACAAGTTGAACTCGTAGTCAGCATAAGGAATCTGATACTCGGGGAGTGGCAAAGCGTTCCAGCTATTAACACATCCAAGACCCATCTGAACCTTGTCGACACATACATTTGTGAAAGGTGCCTTCTCAACCTCTGGTGAGTGGCTCTGTCCCTTCGATGCGCCATCGTCCAACGACTCGATTGTGTAGTTTAGCGCCGAAGCCGAGATTGGAGCATCGCTACAGAACTCCAAACCATTGCCGCTCTTGTCGAGTACTCGCCACCATCTCAGGTCGCTCTTTGTTCCTGTCTCCTGTGGGCGGATATATTTGTAGAACTGCTCCTCTACACTCTGGCGATACTCACCCAAGAGAGTCGAGTTCATACGATCCGAGTAGTTCTCGATTGGTCCACGACCATAGAACTCAACGGTGTTGTAGCTCTTAGGCATCGCAACCTGCATTCCGAAGCGGAACATATTCGATACCTCCTTATCCTTGTTGGCTGTCATCTTCTGAGTCACCTTGATCGCACCATCGTTGTTGATCGTGTAGCTCAACGTGAGTGGAGTCTCGATCTCTGCGATTGTGTATTGAGCTGTGATGAGTGCCTGACCATCCTTCACCTCAAAGTCGAGTGAGTTTAGCTTGAGGGTTGGGTTGCGCCATACGTTATACCTCTGGTGGAGCTTTGCACCGTAGTCGTTGTCGGTTGGAGCACGCCAGAAGTTTGGACGAAGCTCAGATCCCGACTCGATTAGCTCCTTGCCTGCAACGTTATACAACGAGATAAATCCAGTGCGCTTTGTGAACTCAACCGAGAAGTCCTCACCCTCGACGATGAGGTAGTAGCGGTCGTTATCCTTGATTGTTGGGACAACTGTTGCCACATTCATCTTCGACGTGTTCTCGTTTGTAAGCTCAGCAAACTTATAAGGCTCGATGCACAACTGCTGGTATGCCACCTGCTCGCCTGCTGGGAGGATTCCATCTCTCTCCTTTAGCTTGTAGCTAAGGTTCAAAAGCAACTCCTTGCAGCTGCAAACCCCATCCAGCGAGTAGCCCAAAGTGATTGTAGACTTAGCCTGAGGCGCAACGCTGAGGTCGGTGACAACACCGCTCTTAACTGCAAATCCGTTAGCCAAGATCTCCCACTCCAACTTGTAATCCGAGAGATCCTTGAAGAAGTTCTCGTTGTAGATCTCAATCTCACCCTTCGAGCTATCCTTCATCTCGCTCCAGATCGACTGATAGATGTAGTCAACCTCATAGGCGTGTGGATTAAGCTCACGCTCTGGTCCGATGACACCATTGGCTTGGAAGTTGTTGTCCGATGCGTCGTAACGGTTGAAGTCTCCTCCATAACCATAGATCTCGACACCATCCTTAGTTGTCCAGTGAACCGCCTGATCTACGAAGTCCCAGATGAATCCACCCTGATAGTTTGGATACTTGCGCATCAAATCCCAATACTCCTTGAATCCTCCCTGTGAGTTACCCATCGCGTGAGCATACTCGCACTGAATAAGAGGCTTTGTTGGGTTGCCCTCGCAATAGCGGATGTTACCCTCGTAGTTCTGATACATTGGGCAGAAGATGTCGGTGAAGTCGTTGGCACGAGCCTGCTCATACTGAACGGCACGGCTTGGATCCTCAGCCTTGATCCACGTATATACACTCTCGAAGTTAGGGCCAAATCCAGCCTCGTTACCCATCGACCAGAAGATGATTGAGGGGTGGTTGAAGTTGCGCTGGATGTTACGCTCGTTGCGCTCCATATGGGCCTTTGTATATAGCGTGTTCTTTGCCAAAGTGTTCTCCTTGTAGCCCATTCCGTGTGACTCGATGTTGGCCTCAGCCACCATATAGAGACCATACTTGTCGCACAACTCATACCAATATGAGTCGTTAGGGTAGTGGCAGGTACGAACCGCATTGATGTTGAGCTGCTTCATTCGCAATACATCCTGAACCATCCTCTCACGTGATACTACATAACCTCCCTCGGGATCCAACTCGTGACGGTTAGCACCCTTGATGAGCACTGCCTTTCCGTTGACCAAGATCTGGTCAGCTACCAACTCGATCTTGCGGAATCCAACCATCTGGGGGATCACCTCGCTTACCGTACCCTTGCTCTTAACTGTTGTGGTGAGCTTATAGAGGTTAGGCTCCTCGGCGCTCCACTTCTTAGGGTTCTCAACCTTGATTGTTGTCTTTAGCTTACCGCTTCCCTTGACTAAACTCTTAGCAACCTCTTTGCCACAAGGGGTTGTAAGAAGAAGCTCTACGTCGGCACTTCCCTTAACATCGAGCTCGATGTTGAGCTCTCCATCGCAGTAGTTCTCGTCGAGGTCTGGGGTGATGCGGATGTCGTTGAGGCGAACCTTCTCACGAGCGTAGAGGTAGCAGTCGCGACCTACACCAGCAAAGCGGAAGAAGTCCTGATCCTCCAAATAGGTTCCGTCACACCAACGGAACACCTGAAATGCGATGGTGTTCTCACCCGCCTTCAAATACTTCGTGATGTTGAACTCAGCCTCCAACTTGCTATCCTCGCTATACCCGACATACTTGCCATTGACCCACAAATACATACAAGATGTAACAGATCCGAAGTGAGCAAATACCTCATCGCCAGCCCAACTCTTAGGCAGCGTGAAGCTCTTGCGATACGATCCCACGTGGTTGTTTTCGGTTGGGAACTTTGGTGGGTCGCTCTTGAATTGGCTCCTCCAAGGGTAGCCTACATTTACATAGATTGGGTCTCCGTAGCCGTTAAGCTCCCAAACCCCAGGAACAGGCATCTCGCCCCAACCCTTGTCGTTGAAGTCGAGACGATAGAAATCGAGTGGGCGAGAGTCAGCATCCTTCACCCAGTTGAATTTCCACGTTCCGTTAAGTGTCATAAAGTTCTCCGATAGCTCCTTGGCCCCCTTCTCGGCCTCCTCCGCTGAGTTGTAGGCGAAGTAGGCGGTGTGCATCGGAGCACGATTTACTTGGTTAATTGTCGGGTCTTGCCACTCTTTTCCTTGGGCAAAACCAGAGACTGCAAGCGCCGATAGCGCGCAGCATAAAAGTTCTCTCTTCATTGGCTATTATTTAGGTTTAAAATTAATTAGTTCGGTTTTAATGTGGAAAGATAGTGATTTTTTTCTTAATTGCCACCATCTTTGCTCAAAATTCTTACTTGTCAGTAGGAGTCACCTCCGCAAGCCACTGCTCAACCTCGGCCCTCATCTCGGCCGCAATCTCGGGGCGCTCACTCGTGAGGTTACGGCTCTCCGCAACGTCATCCGCAAGGTTGTAGAGCTCAATAGCCTCACCCTTAACGACTAACTTCCAATCTCCACGACGCATAGCATAGTTGCCCTTCTCGTCGCCCCAAAAGAGGTCTCTGCTCTTCATCTCTTTGCCCTTTTTAAGAGGGGATAGGAAGTCCACACCATCCAAATTCTTTGGAGCCTTTCCACCTGCCAAATTGATCAACGATGGGAAGAGATCCATTCCGATAACGGGAGAGTCGTAGGTGTATGGGATTGATGGAGAGATCTTTATCGCTGGCGACCAGACGATAGCAGGCACTCGATGCCCACCCTCATAGAATGTGCTCTTTGTCCCTCGATATGGGAGGTTTGAACCCTGCTTTGTCGCTCCATTGTCCGATGTAAAGATCACGATGGTGTTCTCTGTGAGGCCGCTCTTCTCCAATGTCTCGAGAACTCGTCCTACCCCCTCATCCATCACCTCGATCATCTCCTTGTATAGCTCTTTGGCACTCTTTGCCTCGATCGTTGAGGGGTCGCCCTTTTGGGGTCTCTCTTGCCCCTCTTCGTACCTCTGAACAGGTGAGTTGCGACCTTGAAGAGGGTTGTGTGGCGCCTCGTGAGGGAGGTATAGGAAGAATGGCTCATCCTTGTGCTCCTCGATGAATTTGACCGCTTTGTCGGTGATGAGGTCGGTCGTGTATCCCACCTCACGGAGCTGCTCGGTGCCACACCACCAGTCGTGAATATTCACCAAGTCGAGGTGTGAGTGGTAATCTACATTTCCCGCTACATACCCCTCGAAGTGGTCGAAACCTTGATTTACGGGGTTGAAATTTGGCTGATAACCCAAGTGCCACTTTCCATATATCGCCGTCGTGTAGCCACACTGCTTAAAGGCCTCGGCGAGGGTCAGCTCCTCGTCGGCCAACCCGACATCTCGGTGGTTGGCGGCCGATACCACCATCGTGATTCCGCAACGTTGTTGGTAGCGACCCGTCATAAGTGCCGCTCGTGTGGGGCTCGAGACCGATCCGTTGGTGTGGTAGTCGGTGAGGCATACCCCCTCGGCCGCCATTCGGTCGATGTTTGGGGTGTTTACATAGTCATTTCCATAGCAGCTCAAATCGCTATATCCCAAGTCGTCGGCCATAATTAGGACGATGTTTGGGCGCTCCGCTGCCATCAGCCCTATTGATGATGATAGGGCGGTCAAAAGTAGTAGGTTTTTGTTTTTCATAGGTTGGTTATTTTTAATATTATTATCGTCGTGGAAGCAACATAGCAACCATCCCCAAAAGGGGGAAGAACGAAGCGATGTGGAATAGTTCGATGACTCCATAATGGTCGGCATACAACCCCCAAAAGGCGGCCGAGATACCTGCAAAACCAAAGGCAAAGCCAAAGAACAAACCCGAGATCATACCCAGCCGATTTGGAAGAAGCTCCTGCGCCAAGATCACAATAGCAGGGAAGGCCGAGGCCAACATCAACCCAGCGGCAAAGCTACAAACGATGGCGCCCGTGAGGCCAGCGTAGGGTAGTGCTAAGGTGAATGGCGTGGCTCCAAGGATCGAGGTCCAGATCACATATTTTCGCCCAATGCGGTCGCCAATCGGACCCCCGATGAGTGTTCCGAAGGCTGTGGCAAAGATAAATAGAAAGAGGGCATATTGCGACTGCTGAACATCGAGGCCGAAGCGCTCGATCATATAGAACGTATAGTAGCTACTCATACTCGCCATATAGACATATTTCGAGAAGATGAGCACCAACAGAACCCCAATATAAAAGTAGGTGCGTCGATTCGAATAGGGGCGTGGAATCCAATCTGCATCCCCCTCGTGGGCCAAATGTTTCGGCGCTGCGGAGCTCTCGTCACGCAACAGAGAGCGATACCAACGGGCGATGAAGATGCTCGCTCCGATGCCAACAAAGGAGAGCAGTGCCACCAGTGTGGTATTCTCCCTGCCATAAGGGGCGATCACCAAAGCGGCCAACAGAGGGCCAATCGAGCTGCCCAAGTTACCACCCACCTGAAAGACCGACTGGGCCAATCCTCGCCTACCATTCGAAGCCAACGAGGTGAGGCGCGAGGCCTCGGGGTGGACAATAGATGAGCCGATACCCACCAACACAACCGAGCCAATGACCCACCAAAGCGAGGAGGCATAGGCCAAGCTAATAAGCCCCGAGAAGGTGAAGCAGGCGGCCAAGGTGATGAACCAAGGGTTGGGTTTGTGGTCGAGATAGATCCCCATCATAGGCTGAAGAATCGAGGCCGAGAGTTGATAACAGAGGGTGATAATTCCGATCTGGACAAAGTTGAGCGCCAAATCATCCTTGATCATAGGGTAGAGCGAGGTGACTACCGCTTGAAGTGCATCGTTGCAGCAGTGGCAGAGGCTCAGCCCGAGTAGGATTCCCATTATGGGCCTTGTCGCTACATCTCTTTTTTGTTGGGTTGTCATAGGTGTTGGTACATAAATAGTCGCCCCAAGTTTACAAAATGTAAACGTAGGGCGATCTGTGAAAATATTTAGGAGTTGGGATTAAACCAACTTCAACTCAACCTTGATAGCCTCGATCTTGCCATCCAACTCAGCCTCGACAGCCTCATACTGATCGACCGATGCGAGAGGAGCCTTCACTCCGAAGTAGAACTTGATCTTAGGCTCAGTTCCCGATGGGCGAACCGATACGATCGTTCCATCCTCGGTGAACCACTGCAATACGTTGCTCGAATCCTCGTTGATCTTCTCGACCTCGCCCGTTAGGGTGTTGGTGCACTCCAAGCTCTTGTAGTCGTTGATCTTCACAACGGCCGATCCCAAGATCGACTTAGGTGGGTTCTGGCGGTAGTCAACCATCATCTGCTGGATCAACTCTGCACCCTCCTTGCCCTTGCGAACAACCGATACGAGACCCTCGCGGAAGAAGCCATACTTCACATACAACTCCTGCAACCACTCATAGAGCGTAAGACCCATAGTATCCTTAGCCCAAGCGGCAGCCTCAGCGGCCAAAGCACAAGCCGAGACAGCATCCTTGTCACGAACAGAGTCGCAAGCCAAGTAGCCGAAGCTCTCCTCTCCACCACCGATATACTGGCTCTTACCCTCCTGCTCACGGATGATACGTGCGATATACTTAAATCCTGTGAGGCAGTCATAGCAAGTGACTCCGAAGTGGTCCGCAACGGCGTTGGCCATAAGCGATGTCACGATGGTCTTAACCACAAACTGATTGCCATCCAACTTGCCCAACTCGGCCCAACGTGTAAGCTGGTAGCTGAGGATGAGGACCAAAGTCTGGTTTCCGTTGAGCAAGACATACTCGCCCTTGTTGTTGCGCAAAGCTACACCTACACGGTCGGCATCTGGGTCGGTTGCCAAGATCAAATCGGCACCCTCCTTAGCGGCCAACTCGATCGCCATACTCATCGTCTTGCGCTCCTCTGGGTTTGGTGAGGCAACGGTTGGGAAGTCTCCATCGACGATAGCCTGCTCGGGAACAAGTTGAACATTCTCGAAACCATATAGCTTCAAGGCGCGAGGTACCAAGTCGACTCCCGAACCGTGGATCGGAGTGTAGATAATCTTCATATCCTTGTACTTCTCGACCGCCTCGGGCGACAAAGATAGCTTCTTAATCATATCGAGGTAGATGTCGTCGAACTTAGTGTCGAGGATCTCGATCTTGTCAACGTTCTCGCCCGTCTTGATCATATCAACAGATGTGATCTTCTGAACCTCGTCGATGATATTCTTGTCGTGTGGCTCAGTCACCTGCGCACCATCACCCCAATATGCTTTGTATCCGTTGTACTCCTTTGGGTTGTGTGACGCTGTTACGACAACTCCCGAGTGGCAGTTAAGCTCACGGATTGCGAACGAAAGCTCTGGCGTTGGACGTAGAGCATCGAAGAGGAAAGTCTTGAAGCCATTCGATGCGAAGATCTCGGCTGTACGCTCAGCAAAAAGGCGTGAGTTGTTGCGGCTATCGTGAGCCACTACAACACGGATCTCACCCTCGATGTTCTGCTTCAAGTAGTTTGAGAGCCCCTGTGTGGCTGCTCCAACTGTGTAGATATTCATCCTATTAGAACCTACACCCATAATGCCACGAAGGCCACCCGTACCAAATTCAAGATCCTTATAGAATGATTCAATGAGTTCACTCATATTGTTTGCCATCATCTCCTTGATCTCACTCTTAGTCGCCTCATCATACGACCCCTCAATCCATTGCTGCGCCTTAGCGATAACTGCTTTTTCTAATTCGTTTGTCATTACTACTTATTTGTTTAAAATTAATTTACACTTCTATTTTTGAGGCCGCTCTTCCCCTCCTATTATAATATATAGGTATAACATACAATATTTCGGCCAATCCCTCTCTCGCTACTCTCTGACGATGATATTAGTTTTTTCTATACTTTGTCATCCGAGTAGCGAAAAATTATATGGGCAAAAGTAGTGAAAAAAAATTAAATATTATCAATCAGAGACTTAAATAAATCAGACAATTTTTTCTGGTAATAACTATATGAAAAAAAAGTAAAAAAACAAGATCTCAAAATATTTTTTTTAGAAAAATTATCCTCATCTTTGTAATCCGATTCGTGCTAAACGAGAAAAAACGGAGCGGAGGAGATGGCAATTTTTGTAATTTCGGCATTTGGTGGGTGGAGAGTTTGGTAGAGTCAATCACATTGTGCAGAGCTCTTCGTAAAGATAGTAAAAAATCTTGTTTCAACAATAGTTCAATGTTAAAAGGTAACTCAAAATACGACACAAAGTGGCGCGATTGTCTTGAGCAAATTAAGCTCAAAACAACCGAGGAGGACTTTGTTCGTTGGATTAAACCCATCGTACCATTAGAGTATGATGGCGATAAGCTACGTCTGGGTGTACCAAACAAAGGCTATGTCGACAAGATCGAGGGCCGATTCATAAACCTCTTACAACCAATCATTTGGGAGATGTATGGCGAGCAGACACGTATCTGTTATGCTGTGCCAAAGAGCGGAGCTACGACAACTGCAACGACCTCGGTGACTCCCTCCTCAAATAGTAGTGTGGCAGGTGCGACATCGCCCCACTTCTCGACCTCTCAGTCGAATATGGCCGACATCAAGAATCCATTTGTGATTCCAGGTCTGAGGAAGATCAACATCGACCCAAATCTAAACCCCAACTATCGCTTCGAGAACTTCATCGAGGGTGAGTGCAATAGGCTCTCACGTTCGGCAGGTTTGGCGGTTGCGGAGAACCCAGGTAACAACCCATTCAACCCCCTCTATATCTACGGAAATTCGGGGTTGGGAAAGACCCATATCGTGCAGGCGGTGGGCCACAAGATCAGAGAGAAACATCCCCATTTGCAGGTGTTGTATGTCTCGATGAATAAGTTCCAGTCGCAGTTCCAGACAGCCTATAAAAATGGTGAGATCCCCGATTTCATCCACTTCTATCAGACCATCGACGTCTTGATCATCGACGATATTCAGGAGCTAACGGGAAAGGCAGGAACACAGAATGCCTTCTTCAACATCTTCAACCACCTCCAACTCTCGGGCAAGCAGATTATCCTCACTTCGGATAAGTCGCCAGTCGAGCTAAAGGATATCGAGGAGAGGTTGCTCACTCGCTTCAAGTGGGGCTTCGCTTCGCAGATGGAGCTGCCCAATTATGAGACAAAGTACCAGATCATCGAGACCAAGGCGCAGCGTAATAGCTCGATTATCCCTGCCTCGGTGGTGGAGTATTTGGCAAACAATATTATGTCGAATGTGCGAGAGATCGAGGGTGCGCTCTCGGCGATCGTTGCCCACGCAAAGTTCTTGCATCGCAAGGTGACAATTCCGTTGGCTCGTGAGATCTTGAAGTCGTATGTCCAGTTTAACCACAAGGAGATCAATGTAGAGCAGATCATCGGTGTTGTATGTCGTAACTTCAACATCTCGCTCGATGCGCTGAACTCCGCTAAGAGGACCCGTGAGTTGGCGCAAGCTCGTCAGATAGCGATGTATCTGGCGAAGCAACACACCAAATCATCACTCTCGGTGATCGGAGCAGCGGTGGGTGGACGTAACCACTCTACGGTGTTGCACTCCTGCAAGGCGGTGACAAATCTGATAGAGACCGACAAGCAGTTCAAAGAGGTGGTGGAGAATATCACTCGCGAGATATTGTTGTAGATATTTAGGATATATAATAGATATAGGATTTAGGGGGTTGAGAGGCTCCCTATTTTTGTCGATATAAGCAGGACACAACTATGGACCAGCCAAAGATAGAGAGATTGCTACGTCTGATGAAGATGCTCACCGCCAACACCTCGTATAGAGTAGATGATTTGGCGCAGAGGCTCTCTATGTCTCGACGCACCATCTATCGCTATATCGACACATTCCGTGAGGTAGGCTTCGTGATAAAGCGAGATGGCGAGTTCATCCGCCTCGACAAGGAGTCGCCCCATTTCCGTGACATATCTCAATTGGTCCACTTCACAGAGGAGGAGGCGGTGATCCTACGTCGCTCGATCGAGAGCATCGACGACACAAATATGTTGAAGGCCAACCTAAAGCGAAAGCTCTACTCGGTCTACGACAATGGAACCATCTCTCAAGGGAGGATGTCGAGTCAACACTCCACCAATATCCATAGGCTCTTGGAGGCGATCAGCTCCCGAGAGAGTGTGGTTCTGAGACGTTACAAATCGGCCCACGCAAGTGTGGTGAGGGATCGAAGAGTCGAGCCGTTTGCCTTCACCACGGGCTATGTTCAGGTGTGGTGCTTCGACTTAGATGATGGGTGCAATAAGCTATTCAAGAGTTCGAGAATCGGAGCTGTCGAGCCCACGGGCGAGGGGTGGACCAAGGAGGAGCAACACCGAGAGGGCTACATCGACATCTTTAGGATGAATGGGAGCGATGGCGAGCAGATCACCGTTAGCTTCGAGATGGGGCTGTTGGCCTACAACCTCTTGATGGAGGAGTACCCCTTGGCGGAGCGAGACGTAGAGCAGATTGGCGATAGGAGGTGGCGACTCACCACCAAGGTGGCCAATTTAGCAGGTGTCGGCCGCTTCGTGGTGGGCCTAATAGACGATATCTACATTGTAGACTCGCCCGAATTAGAGAGCTACATCCATAATTTCGCAAAAAAATTCCAGATATAACCCAGACCCAGCCCGACCCAGCCCAGACTCAGCACCCCCCACCCCCTAAAAAAAACACTAAATTTTTGTGGTGTGTCACAAGTTGTCACACAAACCCCCTTACTTTGCACTATCAACACCTCCCAAGAGAGTGAAGAGTGTTGAGCAAAAAAACTATTTATTACCTAAAAAAATTAAGTGTTATGGGAAAAGCGTATAAGATTCAGTGTAAGCACTGTGGAACACAATTTGTGCATAGCGCAGATAGTGGTTATGGAGTATTACCTACCTGCATAGGGTGTGGTGATTCGATCGAGAGAGAGTCTGTTGTTAAGTGCCCTATGTGCCAGCGACGATTAAACTCAACGAAGGAGGAGCTGAGAGAGCAGGTGGTCGAGGAGACATATTGGGACTAATTACTTAGTGGTAGAAAGTCACGAGAAAATAGACAATAATTGGTATTTTTTATAGAAAAATTACTATCTTTGGCGTAGTATGCCTCTGTGGGTTCGCATTAACCTATTTAGGATGCTTTGTGAAGGGTAAAATAAAAATAAAATAGATATGGCAGCTAAAGTAGAGGCAAACAACGATAAACTCAAGGTGTTAAACGCCGTGATGGAGAAGATAGAGAAGGATTTCGGCAAGGGATCAATTATGAGGATGAGTTCTCAGGATGTGGCAAATGTGCCAGTAATCTCTTCGGGATCAGTAACTTTGGATGTAGCTCTCGGAGTGGGAGGATACCCCAAGGGGCGTATAATCGAGATCTATGGACCCGAGTCATCGGGAAAGACAACATTGGCGATCCACGCAATTGCTGAGGCTCAGAAGGAGGGCGGAATCGCTGCCTTTATCGATGCGGAGCACGCATTCGATAGCTTCTATGCCCAGAAGTTGGGTGTCGATGTCGACAACCTGCTAATCTCGCAGCCCGACAATGGTGAGCAGGCGTTGGAGATCGCCGACTCATTGATCCGTTCGAGCGCAATCGACATCGTGGTCGTTGACTCGGTGGCGGCCCTCACACCCAAGGCGGAGATCGAGGGTGAGATGGGTGACTCGAAGATGGGATTGCAGGCAAGACTTATGTCTCAGGCGTTGAGGAAGCTCACAGCGAGCATCTCAAAGACTGGAACGATCTGTATCTTTATCAATCAGTTGCGTGATAAGATCGGTGTGGTGTATGGAAATCCCGAGACCACAACGGGAGGTAACGCCCTAAAGTTCTACTCGAGTGTACGTATCGACATTCGTCGTGTGTCGGTTATCAAAGATGGTGAGAATCAGATTGGTACACGTACAAGGGTGAAGGTCGTAAAGAATAAGGTAGCGCCGCCATTTAAGCGTGCGGAGTTCGATATTATGTTTGGCGAGGGAATCTCGAAGATCGGTGAGATTATCGACTTGGGGGTAGATTACGGAGTCTTGAAGAAGGCTGGTTCGTGGTACTCTTATGGCGATAGCAAGATTGGACAGGGGCGTGATTCGGTTAAGAATATGTTGACCGAGAATGCCGATATGATGGCCGAGATCGAGGCTAAGGTGAGGGCAATAATGCTCGGCACAGGAGCCAAGGAGGAGGGGCAGGATTAAGCTAAAACCCCTTCAAAAAAAACAAATAAGGAGGCATAAATTATGGATAATCAAAGTGCCGATGAGAGGGATGAGATAATCATCGCCGAGGCGTGGGGAAAATTAGAGGAGTCGTGTAAGCGAATTTGCCACTCCGAGGATGATTGGAACCAGATTCGTAGAGCATATTTTTTGGCTAAGGAGGCTCACCACGGTGTAAGACGCCGTTCGGGTGAGCCCTACCTTTTGCACCCTATTGCGGTGGCTCAGATCACCGTCGACGAGATCGGTTTGGGTGTGAAATCTGTCGTTGCGTCTCTGCTCCACGATGTTGTGGAGGATACCGACTATACGGTGGAGGATATGGAGCGAATCTTCGGAGCGAAGATAGCCACAATGGTCGATGGATTGACCAAGATGTCGGGTGTCTTTAATGCCGAGGTCTCGGAGCAGGCGGAGTATTTCCGCAAGGTCCTCTTGACCCTCTCGGACGATGTGAGGGTTATCCTAATTAAGATTGCCGATAGGTTGCACAATATGCGCACCTTGGGCTCGATGCCCGCAAATAAGCAGATCAAAATCACCTCGGAGACCATCTACCTCTTCGCACCGCTGGCCTATCGTTTGGGCCTCTTTGCGATCAAGAGCGAGTTGGAGGATCTCTCGATGATGTATCGCTATCCGAAGGAGTATAACCACATCGTCAGTAAGTTGAAGGCGAGTGAGAGCGAGAGGCAGAGTTTCATCCAAAACTTCATCCAACCGATCAAAGATATGTTGGATCGTTATGGGATCAAATACGAGGTCTCGGGGCGTGTCAAGAGCATCTATTCGATCTGGAGCAAGATGCAGCGCAAGCAGATTCCCTTCGAGGAGATCTATGATCTCTTTGCGGTGAGGATCGTCTTTCAGGCGCTGCCATTTCCGCCCGAGAGGACTCAGTGCTGGCAGATATATGGCTCAATTACCGACATTTATAGGCCTAATACAGACCGTTTGAGGGATTGGGTCTCAATCCCCAAGGATAACGGATATGAGGCGCTGCACGCAACGGTAATGAGCCCGAGTGGCGAGTGGGTCGAGGTGCAGCTCCGAACGCAGAGGATGGACGAGATCGCTGAGAGGGGCTTTGCGGCCCACTGGAAGTATAAACAACAATCCGACGAGAGCTCGAAGGTAGATGATGAGTTTGATAAGTGGCTAAAGAAGATTCGAGACGCTCTCAACTCACCGATCGACAACGCTGTCGACTTCCTCGACAACTTCAAGTTGGCGCTATATACCACCGAGATGGTGGTCTTTACCCCCAAGGGAGAGCCTCGAAAGCTGCCCCTCGGGGCGACTGCTCTCGACTTTGCGTATGAGATCCACTCTAAGATCGGAAATAGCGCTATTGGGGCGAAGATAAACCATAAGATAGAGCCTATTTCGAGGGTCTTGACTACGGGAGATCAGATCGAGATCATAACGGCCGATACGGCCCGTCCACGTGCCGAATGGCTGGAGTTTGCCACTACGTCGAAGGCGGTTTCGTCGATCAAATACTACTTGAAACGAGACCGGGAAAACAACATCGAGCGAGGAAAGATCTTGTTCGAAAAGGCGATGGCGAAGTTGGAGGTGCCCGTGAATGGTAGGGTAATGAGGAAGGTGATTCCAGCCTATAACTCCTCGAATAAGGATGAGTTTTATAGCAATATTGGAGCTGGAATTATCTCGTTGGTCGACTTGGAGAGTGTGTTGAAGTATAACTCTCAGACCAAGATCTCGAAGTTCTGGACCCTCTTCATCAACCGCTCGAAGTCGGAGTCGGAGTCGGAGGATGAGGATGTCGAGACTATCTCTGATGAAGAGGCGTTAGCCGCTGAGGGCGGAGAGCCAAAGCCGCCTAAGTATGCGCCAGTCGGAGAGGTCGAGGATGAGTTTGTGATTGCGGAGTGTTGTCAACCGATCCCTGGGGACTCGATTGTGGGCTTTCGTAACTTCGTCGACAATTCGATAATCGTACACAAGTCTACGTGTCAAGAGCTACATCGCATTGCTGCGCAGTTTGGAAAGCATATAATTAAGGATGAAATCAAGTGGTCACGCTCCAAGAGCGAGTCATATTTGTGCACAATATCGCTGCGAGGCATAGATAGAACTGGGTTTTTGATGGATTTGGTCAAAGTTATCTCGGCCGAGATGAACATCAATATTCGCGAAGTAAACACCTGCTCTCACAACGGCATTGTAGAGGGCAGATTGAGCATTTATGTCAAGGGGGCCGACGTTTTGAGCGTTGTATTGGATAATTTACGGCGAATCAAGGGTCTCGAGGTGGTAAAACGAGTTGAGTAGCAGTTTTTGATAAGAAAAGGGGTCATTTTGGCTCCTTTTTCTATTTTTAGGGCAAATTTTAATTTTTATACAATAATTTATTAATTTATGGCAACAATTTTTTCAAGAATCATTGCGGGTGAAATTCCCTGCTACAAGGTGGCGGAAGATAGCCAATATTTCGCCTTTTTGGATATAAATCCACTAAAGAGGGGGCACACTCTGATCATCCCCAAGGTTGAGACAGATTACATTTTCGACCTCGAAGATGAGACTCTTTCGGGGATGATTTTGTTTGCAAAAAGGGTAGCGAAACAGATCGAAGCGAGTGTAGAGTGTGAGAGGGTTGCGGTGGTTGTTCTGGGGCTTGAAGTTCCACACGCACATATCCATTTGATCCCGATTTCTGGCGAAGGAGATGTCGATTTTAAGCGTGAAAGGGAGAAATTGACTCCAGATGAGTTCGCTGAGATAGCCGATAAAATCGCTTCTAAGTAGGTAGTTTACATATTCGTAATCGTCTGTTATTTAGGCGGGTAGGGTGATTTTTATGCTCTGCTCGCCTCTTTTTTTGTCCAATTTTAACCCTCTGAGAATCTCATATTTTGAGTCGTGATGGCTCGTTATTGGGTAATTGTCAAAATTCCCTAAAATACGATATTTCACACAAGTAAAATTACAGATGTAAATAATAGCGTAGTGATGTTAAGAGACGTCACACAACATTTGTAACTAATTCCTGTGGATTTTACCCCAATCTTTTACAAGACTCCAATTTGAGAAATGAGGCGTAAACGCCCGTGCCCCCTGCGCTCCGAGGATTGTTCAACTACTTATTTCTCCACTCTATCACCGTTGATTAGCAGCATTTTATCGGTTTTATATGAAGTTATATACAGATCAATATAACCCATTTGCCCCACATCTTCCATATAGATAAGATTTGGCTAATGAAATGAGATGTAATAATATGAAATAGAGCATATTGGCATATACTACATAGCACGTGGGTAAGATAAATAGAGGCACCTGTTTACAATCAACCACGAATCATTACATTTGTCACATTAACAACAGAAAAACAAATCATAACATTTGTAACTTAAACTTGTTTTACAAGAGAAAAATTGTTACCTTTGTTAAAATTCTATGTTATGAAGGAGAAAATCACCTATTTGATGAAAAGCGAGGGTTTGACAACCACTCGTTTCGCTGAGATTTTGGGCATCCAACCCTCAACTGTGTCGCATTTAGTCTCGGGAAGAAACAAACCTGGGTACGATCTTTTGCAGAAGATACTGCGTCGCTTCCCAAGGATCAATCCCGACTGGTTGTTGTTGGATTTAGGGGAGCCTTTGCGCCCAGATCAGGACGAAGATGACCCCTCTCCTCTCTGTTCGGGTGTTGAGAGTGAAAATTCGCAAGATTTTGCAGCTTCATCACTATTTGGGCTCCATAATGGCCAAAATTCTCCTATTGGGGGTGTTGGTTCTGAGAAAAAACCACAAAATAACCCTCTATCACAGTTCAATGGGGGTAATAATGGGTTAAAAAGTCCAATATTTGTGGTTGTTTTCTATGATGATGGTTCGTGTGAGAAGTTTTCGATGCCTCGATAACCTCGATTTTGCCCCTGATTATCTATGGTGATTTAAATTTTGCCCCTCGATTATAGGGTATCTTGGATGATTATAGGATAAAACCCTCGGCCTCTTGTTTATTGGCTATTTAGCGCCCTATTTTAGCCCCTTACTTATTATATATGTACACAGCCTTCATTTTTGGAAAATTGAGTGAAAATAGGGCTGGAATAGTGGGCAGAGTATGAGGCTCTTTAACCGTAAGATATAGGCACAAAAAAAGAGGAGCCAACCCAACTCGGGGTGGCTCCTCTTTCCTATATTTCCGAGGATTTTTTCGACCTATTTCAATACCGTTTTGTCTCTCTTTTCGAGACTCCTTTGCGGCCCTTTTGGCCTCCTCGTTCAGCTCTAATTTACCGCTCTCTGCCCAACTCGTTAGCCGAGCAGAGAGGCGGAAATTAAGGCTCTTTTATTGCAATTGGATTTCTGGTACATTAGACTTGTAGTAGCCCTCTGTACGCTCCAAAAACTCGCTCTTTAGCTCCTCTAGCAACTCCTTGTTTGTAGTTGAAAGGTCGGTAGTCTGGCCGAGGTCTGTGCTCAAATCATAGATCGAGAAGTGAGGCACTACGCCCAACTCATTACCAGTTTGGTTGCGTGCATTTCCACCATAAGGAGGGATCAAAGCATACTTACCTTTGCGGAATGCAAGGCGGTGATTAGCCTCGACAATAAGCTCTGTGCGGGCCTCGTCCGACTCTCCAAGCAGAGCTGTGAGATAATTCTCAGAGTCAGTCTCGCCTTCGATCTCAGCGCCAATAAGGGTAGCAAATGAGGCCAATAAATCGAGCTGTGAGATGAGCGCATTCGAGACAGTTGGCTTGATTTGTCCCTTCCAATAGGCAAAGAACGGTACGCGCGTACCTGCGTCAAAGAGGCTATATTTTCCGCCTCTGAGGGCTCCTGCGGGGGTATGGTTGCCCAATAGCTCAGCCGCTTGATCTTTGTATCCATCGTTTAGAACAGGGCCATTGTCGCTCGAAAATACGATCAATGTGTTCTCTAAAAGTCCCTCTTTCTTCAACTTAGCGATCAACTCGCCAACGCACCAGTCAGCCTCGACGATAGCGTCTCCTCGAGGTCCCAAGTTGGTAGATCCAACGAATCGAGAGTGTGGCGCACGAGGCACGTGTGGTTGGTGTAGTCCATAATATAAGAAGAATGGCTCATCCTTATTCTCGTCGATGAAGTCAGCAACCTTACCCACAAAGTAGTCGGCCATATCCTCGTCGACCCACTTGGCAGCCTCGCCACCCTTCATAAATCCGATTCGAGGGATTCCATTCACAATCGAGTTGTTGTGTCCGTGAGCCCACTCCATCTTCAACATCTCAGGATTTGTTATTGCCGTTGGCTCTCCTGCGAAGTTCTTTTTGTAGTTCACCTCGATCGGGTCGTTGGGGTCGAGCCCTACAACATCGCCATTCTCGACATATACAGTCGGCACACGGTCGTTGGTAGCGGCGATTAGGCAAGAGTAGTCGAATCCGATCTCCCTCGCACCTGGCTTCACAGTCTCGTTCCAGTTCGGATTTCCCGATCCCATTCCGAGGTGCCACTTTCCGATTGCAGCAGTTGTATATCCTTTGCTCTTGAATAGCTTTGGCATTGTGAATTGATCCTCGGCGATTAGTAGAGGTGCATCACCTGCCAAGATCGTGGCACGTGGATTCTTCCAAGGATAAGAGCCCGTAAATAGGGCGTAGCGACTCGGAGTCGATGTCGCTGATGTTGCGTGTCCATCGAGGAAGCGAACACCTCCGTTTGCGAGCATATCGAGATTTGGTGTGTTGATTTCGGTTGCGCCATAAGCGCTCATATCTCCGTAGCCAAGGTCGTCGGCAAGGATTACGATTACGTTTGGTTGCGTCTGCTCAGCAACTCCCAAACATCCAACTGCCATAGCGGCAGTAGGTGCTGCAAAGGCCAGTTTGAGTAGGTTTTTGTTCATAGTTTATTGTTGGTTTAGTTTAGTTCTCTGATTTATTCAGAAAATAGTTTTACAAAGTTAAAATAAAAAAAAATAATACGCTAATTTTTACGCCAAGTTTTGAGAGATTTTTTAGCCCCAATAGCGAATGGCAAAGATTAGGAAGATTTAATCTTTGAGATTTCGGTAAAAAAGCATATATTTGCACAATTTATGTCGTCTCTTGAATGAGAGGTGAATGTGGTTAATTTTTCAAAGTGTAAGATGTCAGAGGTAAAAGATAGAGATATAATTGATGATATCGGAGGGCAGGAGTACAAGTATGGCTTCACCACCGATATCGAGACAGACATCATCGAGAGTGGACTCTCGGAGGATGTCGTGCGCATAATTTCGCGCAAGAAAGAGGAGCCTGAGTGGATGACGGAGTTGAGGTTGGAGGCCTATCGCTATTGGACTACGTTGGAGGTGCCTACGTGGGCGCATCTCGACATTCCACCTATCGACCTACAAGCAATAAGCTACTACGCTGCGCCAAAGCAGGTGAAGAAGCTAAACTCGATGGATGAGGTAGACCCCGAGTTGAAGAGGACCTTCGACAAGTTGGGAATCCCACTGGAGGAGCAGATGGCCCTTGCAGGTGTTGCGGTCGATGCCGTGATGGATTCGGTATCGGTAAAGACAACTTTTCGCGAGACGTTGGCCGAGCAGGGGATCATCTTCTGTTCGATCTCGGAGGCTATCAAGGAGCATCCCGAGTTGGTGAAGAGGTATTTGGGGAGTGTTGTTCCCTATCGTGACAACTACTACGCTGCACTCAACGCCGCAGTATTCTCGGATGGGTCGTTTTGCTACATACCCAAGGGGGTGAGGTGCCCGATGGAGTTGTCGACATATTTCAGGATCAACGCTCAGGGGACAGGTCAGTTCGAGAGAACTTTGATTGTTGCCGACGAGGGGTCGTATGTGAGCTATTTGGAGGGGTGCACAGCGCCTCAGCGAGATGAGAATCAGCTCCACGCAGCGGTTGTCGAGATTGTGGTTCACGACCGAGCGAGTGTTAAGTACTCAACGGTTCAGAACTGGTATCCAGGCGACAAGAATGGTGTGGGTGGAATCTATAACTTCGTGACAAAGCGAGGTGTGTGTCACTCGGGGGCGAAGCTCTCGTGGACTCAGGTCGAGACTGGCTCGGCTGTGACGTGGAAATATCCAAGTTGCGTCTTGTTGGGCGACGACTCGATCGGTGAGTTTTACTCGGTGGCGATGACGAATAACTACCAGCAGGCCGACACAGGAACAAAGATGATCCACATAGGTCGCAATAGCCGATCACACATCATCTCGAAGGGAATCTCGGCAGGAAAGAGCCAAAACTCATATCGAGGTTTGGTGAAGGTGGCCAAAGGGGCCTCGAGAGCGAGGAACTATTCGCAGTGTGACTCCTTGCTAATCGGAGATCGTTGTGGAGCCCACACCTTCCCCGTAGTTGAGAACCACAACTCAACCTCGGTATTGGAGCACGAGGCAACCACCTCGAAGATCTCGGAGGATCAGCTCTTCTATTGCAACCAGCGAGGATTGTCGAGCGAGGATGCAGTGGGAGTTATTGTGAATGGATATGCCAAGGAGGTGCTTTCGAAGTTGCCGATGGAGTTTGCCGTTGAGGCTCAGAAGCTATTGGCGTTGAGTTTGGAGGGTAGCGTCGGTTAGTCGAGTAAACAAAAGAGGAGTAATTTTAAGAAGAGAGAGAAGAAATATATGTTAAGTGTAAAGAATCTACACGCCACAGTAGGCGACAAGGAGATATTGAAGGGGATAAACTTCGAGGTTAAGGCTGGCGAGGTACACGCCATAATGGGACCAAATGGCTCGGGAAAGAGCACATTGGCGAGTGTATTGGCTGGAAACACGAAGTTTACAGTGACGCAGGGAAGTGCCGAGTTCAACGGAGAGGATCTACTCTCGATGTCGATTGAGAATAGGGCCCGAGCAGGACTCTTCTTAGGATTCCAATATCCAGTTGAGATCCCTGGTGTCTCGATGGCCAACTTTATGAAGATTGCCGTAAATGAGCATCGTAAGTTTAGGGGCGAGGAGCCGTTGTCGGCAGGTGCATTCCTAAAGACTATGAAGGAGAAGGGCAAGGTCGTAGAGTTGGATTCGAAGCTCACCTCACGCTCGGTGAACGAGGGGTTCTCGGGTGGAGAGAAGAAGAAGAACGAGATCTTCCAGATGGCGATGTTGGAGCCAAAGTTGGCGATCTTGGACGAGACAGATAGTGGTCTCGATATCGACGCACTGAGGATCGTCGCAACGGGAGTAACAAAGCTCAAAAGGGAGGATAACGCAACGGTCGTAATTACCCACTATCAGCGTCTTTTGGACTATATCGTCCCCGACTTCGTTCACGTCTTGTATAAGGGTCGCATCATCTATTCGGGTGATAAATCTTTGGCGTTGAGGTTGGAGCAGGAGGGTTACGATTGGTTGATTGGCGATATTAAGGAGTAGAGGTTTTATGGAGCGTTTTTTGAAATATTTAGAGTCGCAGGAGCTGAGTCGTTTGGCCAGTGAGGGTGATTGTGTGATCGACTATGCGGCCTCGGAGCCACTACATATCGTGATCGACCCCACGCACCTTAACCTCAAGGTTGTCTCTTCGGATGGCGCTGCAAGGCTCATCGTTGTGAGGACGAATGCCGTTGAGGGTGGCGAGGTGAATATCTCGGTTGAAAATGGTGCGCAACTCTCAATGTTGGAGGTCCTATTCGAGGGAGCCAAGGGTGAGACCAAGATCTCGCAGGGTGAGTCATCCGAGTTGCAGGCCACCCTGTTGGAGATGGAGAGCTCAAAGATATGCTATCGAGTTGATCTCGATGGCAGAGGAGCCGACTCGAAGGTCGATATGTTGCAGATGGTCACAGCCAAGGATCACTCCTCGATTGATATCACAATCTCGCACAATGTCTCGGATTGCACGAGCCGCTCACTCTCGAAGTGTATCGCCTCGGGTGAGTCGAAGGGTGAGTTCCACGGATTGGTCTATGTTGCCCAAGATGCACAGCGTACCCTCTCGGAGCAGAATAGCCGCAACGTCTCGTTGAGCGACGGAGCGCATATTATCGCTGAGCCTCAGCTGGAGATCTACGCCGACGATGTGAAGTGTTCGCACGGAGCAACGGTTGGCCAGATGAACGACGAGGCGGTATATTATATGATGCAGCGAGGTCTGAGCGAGGATCAGGCTCGTAAGTTGCAGTTAGATGGTTTTGTCTCGGAGGTGACTTCACGATGCGCAATCTCGGGGTTGTGTGAGGCGCTCTCGGAGATGGTGCGTGAGCGATTGGGAGAGTTGTAAAATTTGGAGCGAGAGTGATGAGAAGCATAGATCAGATAAGGGGTGACTTCCCAATTTTGGAGAGGAGGGTCTACAATAAACCGTTGACCTACCTCGATAGTGGCGCAACGGCGCAGAAGCCTCAGTGTGTGATCGAGAGGGTCAACCAACTCCACAGCGAGTTGAACGCCAATATCCACCGAGGGGTGCACTTCCTATCTCAGGAGGTGACATCGCTATATGAGCAGGCGAGAGAGAGCGTGAGGCGCTTCATCGGCGCCGAGCATAGGGAGGAGATAATCTTCACGGCAGGAGCCACAGCGGCGATCAATACGGTCGCATATAGCTGGGGCGAGAGCAACTTGAAGGAGGGTGACAACATCATCATATCGGAGATGGAGCACCACTCAAATATCGTTCCGTGGCAGTTGATCGCTGATCGTCGAGGTGCCCAGATTCGAGTTCTGCCGTTCGACGACGAGGGGCGATTGATGGTCGAGGCGTTGGATGAGTTGATGGATGAGCGGACTCGATTGGTTGCCGTGACCCAAGCATCGAATACCTTGGGAACTCGTCCCGACATAAAAGCTATTGCGACTAAGTGTCGAGCGATGGGGGTTGTGACGATGGTCGATGGATGCCAAGGGGTTGTCCACGGCGGAGTCGATGTTGTGGATCTGGGTTGCGATTTTTACGCCTTCTCGGGCCATAAGCTCTATGGACCAACGGGAATCGGTGTGTTGTATGGCAGACGTGAGATTTTAGAGGCTATTCCGCCCTTTTTAGCGGGTGGTGATATGGTGGATAGGGTCTCGTTCCAAAAGACGACGTATGCCCCTCTACCTCTGCGTTTCGAGGCGGGTACGGCCAACTATATCGGAGCGATTGGCCTATGTGAGGCGATTCGCTATGTCGAGCAGTTCGATGCCACGGAGGTTGAGGCCTATGAGCAGATGTTGTTGAGGGAGATGAGCGATAGACTCTCTAAGGTCGATGGGTTACGCATCTATGGTACGCAACCCGACAAGTGTGGAATTGTCTCGTTTAATGTCGAGGGGGTTCACGCCTATGATTTGGGGATGATACTCGATAAGTTGGGAGTGGCGATCAGAACGGGCCAACACTGTGCGGAGCCTACGATGGCGCACTTCGGTGTCAAGGGAATGTGCAGAGCCTCGCTTGGAATGTATAATACGATGGCCGATGTCGAGGCCCTCATAGCAGGGGTTGATCGGGCTGTTATGATGTTAAGGTAAAATAAATAAAAGAAAAAAATCCGCTGAGGAGCGATAGCGACCAAGTCCCATCCCAAAGGGAGGGGATTTAGGGGTGGGGTAAGATATTAAGAAAAGAGCTTTTAAGCTCTTAGTGTGAGTTTAAAGATAGGAGAGACTCACAAAAATTGAGATAAGTAATAAATAAAAAAGTGAGTTTTTCCTATCTTTAAACTCGCGCTAATAATAAGGCTATGTTGATCGTACTCGAAGGGTTAGATGGAGCAGGAAAATCGACCCAGATAGAGCTCCTGAGGGGGATGTTTACGGAAATGGGTGTAGAGAGTGAATACCTTCACTTTCCCCGTTTCGATGCACCTTTGTATGGTGACTTGATTGCTCGATTCCTAAGGGGTGAGCTTGGTGGTTTGGATGAGGTGAATCCCTACCTTGTGGCCCTCTTGTATGCAGGAGATCGTGCCGATGCGGCGAAGATGATGCGTGGCTGGATGGAGAGTGGCAAGGTGGTGATTTTGGATCGCTATGTCTACTCGAATGTGAGCTATCAGTGTGGTAAGGTGGCCGACGAGGCGGAGCGAAAGGCCCTCTCGGAGTGGATTCTCGACTTAGAGTTCAACCACTACGCAATACCTCGCCCCGATATCTCGTTCTTCTTAGACGTACCATTCGAGTTTACCAAGCGAAAGTTGGAGCAGCAGAGGGATGGAGCCGACAGAGACTACCTAAATGGCAAGAAGGATATCCACGAATCGTCGCTGGAGCTCCAACAGAGGGTGCGAGAGGTCTACCTATCGGCATCGGAGGTCGATGAGTCGCTCGCCATTATCGACTGCTCGTCGGAGGAGGGCGCAATGGATACGCCCGAGAATATATTTGAGAGGATAAGGAGCCGAGTGAAACCGCTTCTTTAGAAAATAAAATAAAGAGACTAACGAACCCAAACTTAGATGTCTCAACAGCCATTAAATAGCAAGGCAAACGTAAGCAAAGCCTTGAAGTATATCTCCCATCTCTTTAGAATGACGATGGGACTGGTATTTATCGCCTCTGGATTTGTCAAGGCGATAGATCCGTGGGGAACGATGATCAAGGTCGACGAGTATATGATGATCTATGGTTGGGAGTGGTTGATTCCCCATAGCCTCGTCTTTTCGATCTGGTTGTGTGGTGCCGAGTTGATGATGGGTCTTATGTTGACCTTCAAGGTGAGAATCCGCTTTGTCTCGATCTTCGCCCTGCTCTCGATGACCATCTTTACAGTCGTTGCATTTCTTAGTGCGACGGTCCTTCCCGTTGAGGATTGTGGCTGCTTTGGCGAGGCCTTTAAGCTCACTCCGTGGCAGACATTCTTCAAGAATCTGGCACTGTTGCCGATGGCCTTTACGGTCTTTTGGCGCTATCGCCCCGATAAGATCTTCCTCTTCAAGAGGGTCGAGTTGATCTTGGCCGCCACCTTCTTCTCGTTCTCGATGGGGTTGGCTACCTATTGCTATCGACACCTCCCTTTGATCGACTACTTGCCCTATCGAGTGGGTGTGAATCTGCCCCAAGCTATTGCCGATGCAAAGAGCGGAAGTGGCTCGGATGTCGACACAGAGGTGGTGCTTGTCTACCGAAATATAAAAACGGGGAAGCTTAGGAACTTCACCTTAGAGGATAAGGAGTGGCACAACGCCGAGAAGTGGGAGTGGGTCGAGACTGTGGTGGCCGATGAGGAGCCCGATGTGAAGGCCCTCATAGGTGAGTTTTCGCTGCGAGATCGTGATGGCAATGAGCGCACCGACGAGATCTTGGCCACTAAGGGCAATCTCCACATCCTCTTTGTCGCATCGTTTAGGCAGATGGGGGCAGAGTGCGACTCGAACTTCAGGCGATTCATAGAGCGAGCAAAGGCGAATGGAGATAGGGTCATAACGGTGACTCCAGGCTATATCAGCAAGCGAGCAAACTATATGGGTGTCGAGAGCTACAACATCGACCCAACGACAATGAAGACCGCCCTAAGGGCAAATTATGGCGTTATCTCACTAAAGGATGGGGTTATCTATGATAAGCGTAATTGTCGGGATATGTAGACCTCTGAGAAGATCGTTGATAGGTATCTTCGAAATATCGCCACCTTGCAACGATCTAT
Source organism: Rikenellaceae bacterium (assembly GCA_047178625.1). Taxonomy (GTDB): domain Bacteria; phylum Bacteroidota; class Bacteroidia; order Bacteroidales; family Rikenellaceae; genus Alistipes. Next base: position 117,269 of record JBCQTJ010000001.1, on the reverse strand, counting down.
ATGGTATGAAAGTTGATTATCTCTTTGGAGGTGATTAACTTTTTTTTATGCTATGAATAGAGCGATAATATTATCTGCGCTCCTCCTCTCTTCGTGTGCAGGGGGCGGTATGTCGAACCCGAATAACGACGAGTCTGTGCGCCCAGTAAAGAGCATCATTGCAACAACCTCCGAGGTGGTAGAGCGAGATTTTGTGGGGCTATCAACTCCAACTATGGCGGTAAATCTGGCCTTTAAGATCTCGGGGCAGATCCTTAGAACCCCCGTGGTGAAGGGGCAGCTTGTCGATCGAGGTGAGCTATTATCCCAGATCGACCCTCGCGATGTGGAGCTGCAACTCATAGCCGACAACTCCCTCTACGAGCAGTCGAAGTCGAGCTACGAGAGGGCTCAAAGGTTGTTGAGCCACAACGCCGTCTCGATGCAGGAGGTGGAGCGTTCGGAGTCGAGCTACTTGACCGCTAAGTCGGTCTACGAGAATACCCTCGAGATCTTAGAACAGACATCTCTGCGAGCCCCATTCAAGGCGGTTGTCGAACGAATCTATGTCGATGACTACCAAAGGGTGCAATCGGGTGAGGCGGTGATGAGAATCGTCTCGCCAACAACCTCGACCGTGGAGTTCACGCTGCCCGAAAATTCACTATCGGTGATCAACGATAGCTTGACACACTTCCGTGTCAGGTTCGACAATATCCCCAACCTTAGCTTCGATGCAAGGGTGAGCGAGTATGCTCGAACCTCCTCCGATGCGTCGGGGTTTCCTGTCACCCTCGAACTCGAAAATTATGATCCAAAGCGCTACACGATCAGCTCGGGAATGTCCTGCACGATAACGATGATTAGCCCCGAGAGTGATCGAGGAGCGGTCGTTCTGCCCCTCACGTCGATCTATGCTCCCACCTCGGGCGGGAGCTACGTCTGGGTGGTCGATTCACTCGATAGGGCCACTCTGCGCTCGGTTGTTTTGGGGGAGCCTACGGGTGAAAGCTCTGTGGTTGTGAGGGGTGGAGTCGAGAGTGGTGAGAGGGTCGTAACGGCTGGGGTCTATCAGCTCAGAGAGGGTCAGAGGGTGAAACTAATAGCGAAGTAGGAGATGAGATCAATACCCGAATATGCACTGCGAAATCGCAACCTTACGTGGTTTCTGCTCATCCTCTTTATCGTTGGTGGAGTCTACGGATTCCTCAATTTGGGCAAGAAGGAGGACTCTACATTTGTCATCAAAAGTGCCTCGATAATCTGCCGTTACCCTGGGGCCACCCCCTCCGAGGTCGAGATGCTCATCACCGAGCCCATCGAGAGGGAGGTGCAGACGATGCGACGACGATATAAGATCACCTCAGACTCTCGATATGGGATGTCGCAGATCTTGGTCGAGCTGGACCCCGCAACCCCTCCCGACGAGATCCCACAGCTCTGGGATGAGCTTCGTCGCAAGACAATGAACATACAGCCGCAACTCCCCACGGGGGCCTCTCAGATCATCGTGAACGACGATTTTGGCGATGTCTATGGCATCTACTACGCCCTCTCGGCCGATGATGGCTTCTCTTTCTCGGAGCTTCGGGAGTGGGCACAGCGAATCAAGACCGATGTGGTGAGTGTCGATGGGGTTCAGAAGGTGACGCTCTATGGTGAGCAGTCGCCCGTCATAAATCTCTATGTCTCACTATCTCAACTAACCAACTTCTCGATACGTCCCGAGGCGATCATCTCAACCATCGCACGCCAAAATGGTGTGGTGAGTAGTGGCGAGAGGCAGGCGGGCGAGATGCAGATCAAGATATTGGAGCGAGGCAGCTACAACAGCGTCCAAGATATAGCCGACCAGCTCCTAATAGCAAGCGACGGAAAGCAATACAGAATAGGAGATATAGCCCGAGTGGAGCAGGGCTACCAGAGCCCACCCACCTCGCTAATGAGGGTGAATGGAAGGCGAGCCATAGGGGTCGGAATTTCGACCTATGGCGATCGGGATGTGGTGGCCACGGGGGAGCAGATTGCTCAGCGCCTCGCTCAGATCGAGGGGGCGATGCCTGTGGGGATCAATTTGGAGGTTCTCTATCCCGAGGATCGGATCGCCCGTGAGGCGACATCTACCTTCCTGCTTAACTTGATAGAGTCTATCATCATCGTTATTGTTGTGATCTTGCTTATTATGGGGTTTCGAGCCTCGATGTTGATTGGCTCTTCTCTGATCTTTTCGATAGGCTCCACGCTCCTCATTATGCTCTTTGTGGGCGAGGGGCTCAACCGCACCTCTCTGGCTGGATTCATCATCGCTATGGGTATGTTGGTCGATAACGCCATTGTGGTGGTCGACAATGCTCAGAATGCTATTGCGAGGGGTGTGGATAGGCGAAGGGCGACGGTTGAGGGGGCCGACTCTGTGAAGTGGAGTCTGCTTGGGGCCACCTTGATCGCTATCTTTTCGTTCTTGCCTCTCTACCTTGCCCCCTCGGCTGTTGCTGAGATCGTGAAGCCGCTCTTTGTGGTCCTTGCCATCTCGCTGCTGATGAGTTGGTTGTTAGCTTTGATTCAGACTCCGCTCTTTGCGATGTTTATATTGAAGGGGGAGAAGGAGAAAAAGAGTAAAGAGGAGGGGCGATTCTATCGTTGGTTCTATCGCTCCTTAATCTCGCTGATTCGTCATCGTTGGTGGGTCGTCGCCACAGCTATCGCCATTCTGATAGGTGCGACACAGATAATGGCTCGGATGCCCCAAGACTTCTTCCCCTCGCTCGATAAGCCCTATTTCAGGGCCGATGTGATCCTCCCCGAGGGTTATAACATCGAGGCTACGGAGCGTGAGTTGATCGCTATGGAGAGGTGGCTTGAGAGGCAGCGTGAGGTTGTCTGTGTATCGACGACAGTTGGCGGAACACCTCCTCGCTACTATCTTGCAAGTAGCTCGGTTGCGTTGATGCCCAACTTCGGAAACCTACTGATCGAGTTAGAGAGCAGCGATGATTCGGCCGAGGTGGAGCGTCGTTTCTCGACCTTTGTGCGAGATTCGATGCCCGATGTCTGGCTCCGCTCGTCGCTCTTTAAGCTCTCTCCCGTGCCCGATGCCTCGATCGAGATGGGGTTTGTGGGGGATAACATCGACACCCTGATAAGGCTCACACAGAGCGTTGAGGCGATGATGTGGCGCAACGAGAGGGCGATAAATGTCCGCAATAGTTGGGGCAATAGAGTCCCCGTGTGGCAGCCAATCTACTCTCAGATGAGGGGTGGCAGAATCGGAGTATCGAGGAGTGATTTGGCTCAGGGGCTGACCATAGCAACGGTGGGCTACACCTTAGGCGAGTATCGACAGGGCGACCAAATTATGCCGATCCTAATGAGAGACGACGAGGAGAGTGGGCAGAGGCTCACCAACTTAGAGACCCTGCCGATCTTCTCGCCCAAGGGGCGGAGCTTTGCGGTGGAGCAGGCTACATCGGGCTTCGATTTGAGCTACGAGTTGGGGGTGGTCCGACGATACAACCGCCAAAGGGTGATGAAGGCGCAGTGTGACCCCGCCTATGGGGTCAATACCAAGTCGCTCTTCAACGAGATTAGAGACTCCGTAGAGCGATATGTCACACTCCCCGAGGGGTATGAGTTCCGCCTCTTTGGAGAGGAGGAGTCGCAGGCGGAGTCGAACGATGCTCTGGCCGAGAACTTTCCGATGACTATTGTCCTAATTTTTGTTACACTTCTGATCCTCTTTGGCTCCTATCGTGAGCCTATCATAATCCTGATGATGATCCCTCTGATCTTTGTCGGTGTGGTATTTGGGTTGTGGGTGAGTGGCAAGCTCTTCAACTTCTTTGCACTGTTGGGGATGTTGGGGCTCATCGGAATGAATATCAAAAATGGAGTGGTCCTTGTGGCTCAAATCGGAGAGTTGAGGCGTCAGGGTCTCACGGCAGGTAAGGCGCTCGTAGAGGCTACAAAGAGCCGAGTCGTCCCCGTCTCGATGGCCTCGGGAACCACCATATTGGGGATGATACCTCTGCTCTTTGACTCTCTGTTTGGGGCTATGGCGGCCACTATTATGGGAGGGTTGGTTGTCGCTACGCTGCTCACTTTTTGTGTGCTCCCAGTGGCCTATGCCATTATCTATAACGTTAAAAACGATGAGCTATGAGACGAGTGATCTTATCCCTATTGGTTGCTCTCTCTGTTGAGGCAACTGCACAGCTAACCCCATCTCAATATCGGGAGGAGGTGAGAGAGTATAGCTGGAGCTTGAAAAATGCTGAGACTAAGGTAGAGTATTACGACGAGCGAGTGGCCTACGAGCGGGTCTCGCTTCTGCCTACGCTCTCGATGTCGGGGCGCTTCTCGAGTAGCTTTCGAGAGGGGGTAAATGGGGCCAAGAGGTGGGGCGTAGCTGCTGAGCCTCAGATCATTCAAACTCTCTACTCAGGGGGTGTAAACAGGGCAAATATCGCCCAAGCTGAGCTATATAGCGATGTGGCGAGGTGTGATGCCGACTACACCCAATTGGAGGTGAACTACGCTGCCGACTACGCCTATTGGAATCTGTGGGCGATGAACCGTTACTATGATGCGCAACTACAATATGTCGAGATAATTGGGGAGGAGTTGCGGGTGATAGAGCGGAGATATGACGAGGGGTATATCTCGAAGGGCGACCTCTTGATGATCGAGGCGAGACTTAGCGAGGCGGAGTATTCACTGACATCGGCCGAGCAGAGCCGACAGACGGCACAAAACAACCTCAATGTGCTCAGGGGTGTCGACCCATCGGTCGAGGTGTCGCTCTCCGATATTCGACCCGACTCGATGAGTCTCCCCCTTAGAGCCACAATAGAGGAGGTGATAATGAGGCGACCCGACTACGAGGCGTTGAGGCTCACGGAGCTTGCCGCTGAGGCGGCCACAAAGGCGGTTCGAGGGGTATATAACCCCCAGCTTTATGGAGGCGTGAGTGGTTCGTGGCGGAGCAATACCCCCAACTATACGGGCTCAACAACCATTGATGGGGCGGTGTTTGTCGAGCTCTCGGTCCCCATCTTCCACTTCGGTGAGCGACGTAAGGCGGTGGCTGCCTCTCGCAAGAGTGAGCAGATCTCGGCCATCAATAGCTCGATATTGTTGGATTCGATCACGGGGGATGAGAGCAACGCTTGGGTGAGTGTCGTAGAGAGCCGAGCTCAGATGAGCGCTGCGGCCCGATCGCTGCAAATTGCGAGCGAGAACCTCGACATAAGCACCTACTCCTACAACGAGGGCGAGGTATCTATCGTGGAGCTCTTAACGGCACAGATTAGCTGGATTCAGATCTACACCAATGCCATCGACTCCGAGTATCGTTATCAGATTGCCCTTGCCTATTATGGGTTTGTTGCTGCCCAATAGCAAAGACTCAGAAAGAGCCAGCAAACTCCAAAAAAATATTGGGGTGAAAAAAGGTTGTTATAATAGATAAAAAAGCATATCTTTGCGGATATTAGAAATCCTCAATTTAGGAGCGTAGAGATATGAGTAAAAAGATAACATCAACAATAGCGGCTTGTGTGACAGCGATGGCAGCCACCATCTTGCCGACCAACCTTTCGGCCGCCACATCCCACTATGAGAGGGGGCGTGAGCTATATAACCTATCGCTTTGGGCCGATGCGAGGCAGGAGCTAACGGAGGCTCGCAAAAAAGCGGCAACATCACGAAGGGGATTGGAGAGGCAGAACATCGACTTTATGTTGGCGATGTGTGCCGTAGAACTTGGGGTCGAGAGTGCTGGCGACGAGGTGTTGAAGTATATCTCGGACTATCCTGCAACGGCCGATTACAACTTCGCAATCTATACACGGGCAGTGTTGGAGCTGGAGGATGGTGAGGTCGACGAGGCCTACGAGAGGATGATGGAGGTGAACCCCGACCTCTTGTCGGAGAGCGAGAGGGAGCGCTATAACCTGAGGATCGGATATCTCTCGTTCCTCGAGGGTGAGAGCGACGATGCCGAGAATTACCTTTCTGAGATTGAGGAGGAGAGCACCCTCTACGAACACGCCCTATATTTCAAATCATACATAGCATACGAGCAGAGGCGATACGACGAGGCACGACGAGGCTTCGAGGCGCTGATGAGCAACGAGGTGTATAGCCCCGTAGTGCCATTCTACCTGCTCCAAATCGAGTACCTCACCGAGAACTACGACAAGGCGATCGAGTATGGAACGTCGCTCTTGAAGAGTGCCTCTCAGGAGCAGCAGGAGGAGTTGGTGCGAAGTATTGCCGAGTCATACTTTAGGTCGGACAAATACTCCGAGGCGATAGAGTATATCGACAAGTATGAGGGTCAAGGTGGTAAGTTGGGGCGTGCGGAGTACTATCTGAAGGGCTTCTCGCTGCACCAATCCAGAAAATACAAGGAGGCGATCCCATTCTTGAAGTTGGCCTGCGGAGCCGATGATGCGATGACACAGAACGCATCGTTCCACCTTGCGAACTGCTACCTCAAGACAAACGACAAGGCGGGGGCGTTGAAGGCCTTCTCGATGGCCTCGAACGATGCCTTTAACCCTCAGATCGGGGAGGAGGCACTATTCAACTACGCAAAGTTACAATTCGAGTTGGGCGATGGCCTCTTCAACGAGACGATCAACATCTTGACTCGCTACATCGACAAATATGATGACCCCAAGCGGCGAGCGGTCGCTCAGACCCTATTGGCCTCGGCCTACTACAACTCTCGTGACTACGCCACGGCCTACGACAAGATCGGACAGATCAAGAATCCCGATGCGGAGATAAGGGCCGCACAACAGAAGATCACCTACCTAAGAGGTTTGGAGCAATACTCGGCGGCAAACTATAAAGATGCCGAGAGGTATCTGGAGGAGTCGATCTCGATCGGTGTCACCCCCAAGCAGGTGGCCCTCGCCTCGTTCTGGGTGGGTGAGATCAACTTCCTAAGGGGTGATTACGACAAGGCCGTTGAGGGGTACAACTACCTGATGGCTCGCTCGTCGAAGGATGATAAGGCAATGGCCGAGGCGCTATTTAGCATCGCCTATGCGCTATATTTTCAGGGGAACAGCACCTCGTCGCTCGACTACTTCAAACGATATATCGCCTCGGCATATAGCACCCCAGCGATGAGGGCCGATGCCTACAACCGAATAGGAGATATCAACTATAGCCTGCGTAACTTCACGGCCGCAACAGATAGCTACAAGAGCTCGATCAAGAGCGGAGGCGTGGGGGATAACTATGCGAGGTATCAAGTAGCTATAATCCTCGGAGTCGAGGGAAAAACGAAGGAGAAGATTGCGGCGTTGAAGGCGATCGTCGAGGATAAAAAGGGTAGCGGACTATTGGACGACGCGCAATATGAGTTGGGTAACACCTACATCAAGGCTGGTGAGTATCGCAATGCAATTGCCACGTTGGAGAGCTTCTTGAAGTTATATCCTCGCTCGGAGTTCTATGCTCAGACCCTTTCGGATTTGGGTGTGGCCTATATCAACGCCAACGACTCGAAGAGTGCGCTTAGCTACTACGACAAAGCTATCAAGGCGGCTCCACAGTCGCAGGTGGCCAAGGATGCTATGCAGGGTGTCCGTGAGATCTATGTGGGTCAGGGAGAGGCGGATGTCTACTTCAAATATGCGGAGTCGATCGGAATGGAGGGCGATCTGAACGCTGTGACACGTGATTCGTTGTCGTTTGCCTCGGCTCGTGGTCTCTACTTCTCGATTGATGGCTCCGAGAGCAACGCCAAGAAGGTGATCTCGTCGTTGAACAACTATGTGAAGAAGTACCCCAACGGATATTATCTGAGCGATGCGTTATTCTATCTGAGCGATTGTTACATCAAAACAGACAACAAGCAGTCGGCAATCTCGACCCTCACGATGTTGGGGGATAGGGGAAACAACCAATATAGCGAGAGTGTCTACAAAACCCTATCGAAGTTGACCTTCGACGAGGGGCAATATGCTCAGTCGGCAGCCGCTGGCCGTAGGCTCTTCGAGGTGGCTAAGGAGGCCGCTACGAGAGAGGAGGCGATGTCGCACTACGCCAAGGCAACCCTCGCAGGGGGTGACGCCTCGGCAATCCAGAGTATGAGCAACGATATCTTGGCCGTAGGCGAGGAGAAGGCTGGTGCTGTGGCCACTTCGCAGGCGCTCTATATCAAGGCGACCAACCTAAGAGAGAGGGGTGAGCGTAGCGATGCGATTGTGGTCTACAAGCAGATAGTCGCAAGAGAGAGTGCCAAGAGTTTTTGGAGCGAGTCACGCTACTATATAATCGACGATGCACATAGGGCAGGGCGCAACGAGGAGGCGGAGAAGTTGATCTTCGAGTTTGCCGATAGTGGGGCGACCGATGCCTACTGGTTGGCGAGGAGCTACATCCTACTCGGAGATATCTATGTAGCCAATGGTGATAACTTCCAAGCCAGAGCCACCTACCAGAGTATCGTCGATGGTTACTCGTCGGAGAGCGATGGGATCATCGAGGCGGCCAAGGCCAAGATTGATGAGTTGAAGTAGAGGGGGTAAATGATAAGAGAAAAAGAGGAAAGAAGATGAAGATAGATAAAATTATATTTGGAGCAGCTATGTTGTCGATCTCGATTTCGACATCGGCTCAGGTGACAAAGGAGGTTGAGGTGACACAGGCCTTTATCCCGACGGTGAAGGAGGCGACCAAACCTCTCTTGATGCCCGATATGGGTGATGATGCCTACATCTCGCCCGATATCGACTACTCGATAACCCCAATCTCGATCCACACCGAGATCGACACAACCCCCTACGAGGCGGTGGAGCTCAACTATTATGAGTATAATCTGGCCAATAACTACTATGCCAAGGTCGGTGTAGGCTATCCGTTCCGCTCGGTGGCCGATCTCTACGCCTCGGTGAATGATGCGAGTCGAGGCTATGCAGTGGGATTTTTGAATTATAGTGGTGACTATGCCGATATCGAGAGCGACTTTGGCGATATGAACGATGCCTTCAACTCGCTGTTGAGGGTGGGGGCGGCGGCAGGGCTCTACTTCGATCGAAGGAGCCTCGACGCAATGATCACCTACGACTACGACGTGTGGAGTAGATATGCAACCGACACCTATAACGACAGCCAGCCCCAATATCAGAGGGGTGAGGCACAGATTCGCTTTGGTGACAACTTTACAAATTGGGAGGGTTGGAACTATATGATAGGCGGAGGTGTCGAGAGGTTTATGAGCAGCTCGAACTTCGATAACTTAACGGTCGAGAGCGACTTTGCCGTGGGTCACACGGTGGCAGGTGGCGAGTTTAAATTCTCGTTTGGCTACGGCTACCGTTCGGGAGAGGGCGACTACCTAAACACCACCTTTGGAGGTGATCTACTCTATGGCTTTAGGGGCGAGAGGTGGCGTGCCTATGTTGGCGTTGGTCTCTATCAGGATCGTGTCTCATTCTCCACCTTAGGGGCTAATGTAGCCACTTCGGCAGTCGATACCACTCTAATGGGCGGGGCAGACTTCGGAGGCGAGGATTCGATCGAGAATAAGAGTTTCTATGCCATTCCACGCTTGGATGTGGAGTATAACACTTCGGTGGCTAATCTGGCCATCTTCGCAAGTGTCGAAGGCTCTGTGCGCCAGAATGACTTCTCCTCGTTGAGCGAGCAAAATCCCTACCTTGTGGCTGGGTTGTTTGGGGCAAAGAGCAGCGTAGATTACGATATGTCGATAGGTGTTCGAGGCATTGCGGGCCAAGGCAAGTTGGGCTATAGCCTCTCGGGAGGGTATAAGATCACGAAGAACAATCTATTCTGGGCCTTCACCGAGAGTGCCGTTTCGCTCGACTATGTAGAGAATGGATTCATCGCCAACTTAGCGACATTGAACAATCTCTATGGTGCCCTTTCGCTCGATTATCACCCTCTCTCGAACCTAAAGTTTGAGGCCGAGGTGGTTGTGAATAACTACTCATATAGCAGCGATCAGCTATGGGAGGCGACACTTCCGACAGTTAGCTTCAACCTGAGAGGAGAGTATAGCGTTGGTAAGTTCGATTTGGCACTAAAGGGTGAGCTATTGAGTAGCCGCAAGAATAGTGTGATTTCGACCGATTTGAGCGGTTATTCTGCCTACTCGGTGGTGGAGATACCCTCGGCCTTTGATCTGGGCTTCTCGGCCGATTATAGGTTGAATGGAGGGTTGGTTCTATTCTGTGAGTTGAGCAACCTCCTCAATCAGGATCAATATCGCTGGGTGAGATATAGGGAGTATGGAATCGGTGCTATGGTGGGTGCCAAGATCGTCTTTTAAGAGAGCTTGATATAGGGGCAAAAAAAAGTGGGTAAGCTACTTATATCGCACCGCTCGACCACATACCCTTGCTTGATTCCTCACCTGGGGGATTAGTAGGAGCTGGTCGTATAAGACTTACCCGTGACAAAAGTAGATAAAAAAAGTTAATATCCAAAATAAGTTGAAAGTATTTTTAAAGACATTCATTGCGCTAACAGTTACAATCTTTGTTGTAATTATCTTTTTGATGATCCAGTTTTATGGGAACGCCATTAAGAGAGATGTAGTTATTGAGTTGAGTGGAAAGGTGTTAGAGAGTCGTGGTGGCGCAGTTGTTGTCGATAGCTTGGTTGTTCCGAACCTTCGTCATCGGTGGGCCTTTAACCTCTATGCAAAGAGGTTGAATCTCGATGAGAGGGTGAAGGCAGGCCATTATGAGTTGAAGCGAGGTATGGATGTTGTCGACATTGTGAGGATGTTGAAATTGGGACACCAAACCCCCGTGAGGGTGATCTTCAACAATGCCCGAGGCGTGGGCTTCTTGGCTCGACGCATAAGTGGGCAGATAGATCTCGACTCGGTGGAGATTGCCGAGGCGATTGTCTCGAAGGAGTTTGCCGAAGAGTTGGGATATCGGAGCGAGGAGCTGATGTCGATATTCATCCCCAACACCTATGAGTTGTGGTGGACAATTAGCCCCGAGGAGTTGGTCCGTAGGATGAATGTGGAGTATAACCGATTCTGGACAGATGAGCGAGAGGCGGCTCGCAAGGTGTTGGGGTTGAGCCGAGTGGAGGTCTCTACATTGGCCTCGATCGTCTATGAGGAGACTGCCAAGGTGGGTGAGATGCCTCGTGTTGCGGGGGTCTATGTCAATAGGCTACGACGAGGGATGAGGTTGCAGGCCGACCCTACGGTGAAGTATGCATTGGGCGATTTCTCGTTGCAGAGGGTGTTGAACAAACATCTCAAATATGACTCTCCCTATAATACCTACCTCTACAAGGGATTGCCTCCAGGGCCGATCTCGGTGCCAAGTATCGCCGCTCTCGATGCGGTGTTGAACTACGAGAAACACAAATACATCTATTTCTGTGCAAGGGCCGAGATGGATGGCTACCATAACTTCGCCACGACATATTCGCAACACTTGAAGAATGCGAAGCTATACACCGACGAGCTGAATCGACGTGAGGCGGAGAAGAGGGGGCAGGCTCAATAGGTAGAAAAGTTTTCGATGATAAAGTTTTCAAAAACCCTAAAAAATATGTAAGTTTGTAGCTATGTTAATAAAACTATACAAAGATAACACCTCGGAGAAGGAGCTTCGACGTGTCTGCGATATGCTCCGAGATGGTGGGGTAGTGATCTATCCGACGGACAGCCTCTACGCCATTGGGTGTGCTATTGGCTCCTCTAAGGGGGTCGATAAGTTGCGAAAACTGAGTGGTAAGGATGGCAAGGAGCTGACCATTATCTTCAGCTCGATAAGCTCGATCTCGGAGTATTGCAAGGTTGATAACTCGACCTTCAAGCTCTTGAAGCGAAACACCCCTGGGGCGATCACATTTGTGATGAAGAGCCTCTCTCGAATCCCTGACAAGGTGGTGGCAAAACGTAAGACCATAGGGGCGAGAATCCCCGATAATTCGATTCCCAGAGCCCTGATCGAGATGTTGGGTGAGCCGCTGTTGTCGACCTCCCTGAAGAGTGATGTTGAGGAGGAGTATTTGACTGATCCTGAGCTAATTCACGAGATGTGGGGCGGCTCGGTGGAGTGTGTCATAGATGGCGGAATAGGCGAGAATACCCCCTCTACGATTGTCGATTTGAGCGAGGGTGATGTGGAGATCTTGCGTCAGGGCGATGCCGAGATTATTTTGTAATAAAAAAGTAATATAAGGAGAATGAATAATAACTATAAGGAGTTGGCAAATAGCGCAGCGAAGTGGGGCTTGATTGTGGGAGTGCTGATGAGTGCCTCTCGCATCTATGAGTCGAGTGTGATGGTCTCGGGCGATGCGTCGAGCTACGTCTTGGTCTCGTTTGAGTGGATCTTTTCGAGCGCTCTGTTTGTCTATCTGTTGTTGAGGGCCAATAAGCAGAGGGCTAACGCAACCCCTTCGGAGGTGGGCTATGGAGTGAGGCAGGTTGTGAACTACACACTCGTAATCTCGATCTTCGCTTCAGTGATCGTTGCGATAAGCTCCCATATCTATATCTCGAATGTGGTTGGTGGCTATGGGCTCTATGCTGAGCGTAGCATAGAGTCGATCTCGAGGGTGTTGGACGAGGCGCAAGTGGGGGCCGAGGGGGAGCAGATTGTGGAGCAGAGCTTGCTCGCTGCCGAGGATATAAAGAGCAATCCTCCGACGATCTTCACGACAATTTTTTCGATGGTGGCCAACTATATCATTGGGGCCTTTCTCACCTCGCTAATCATAGTGTGGTTTGTTCGTAGGCGCCCTGTTATGCCCTCTGAGGAGAGGCCAACTGATATGGATAACAACAAAGATGATGAGGATGAGTAGAGTCGATATTTCGGTCGTTGTCCCTCTCTATAACGAGGAGGAGTCGCTGCCCGAGTTGGTGGCGTGGATATCACGTGTCTGCCGTGGCGAGGGGTTGAGCTTCGAGGTTCTGCTGATCGACGATGGGTCGACAGATGGGTCGTGGGGCGTTGTTGAGCAGCTCAGTGGCCAATATCCCGAGGTTAGGGGTATTAGCTTTGGGCGCAACTATGGCAAGTCTGCCGCCCTCTATTGTGGCTTTGCGGAGTCTAATGGCGAGGTGGTCTTTACGATGGATGCCGATATGCAGGATTCGCCCGACGAGATTCCAGAGATGCGACGTATGATCGTTGAGGAGGGGTATGACTTGGTATCGGGGTGGAAGAGGCGTCGACACGACCCATTGAGCAAGCGACTGCCGAGCAAGTTTTTCAATGCGACAGCGAGGATGGTCTCGGGGATCAAACTCCACGATTTCAACTGTGGATTGAAGGCCTATCGACGTAAGGTCATCAAGGCGATCGAGGTCTATGGCGAGATGCACCGTTATATCCCGATCCTTGCGAAACACGCTGGTTTTAAGCGTATTGGTGAGAAGGTGGTGGAGCATAGGGCGAGGCAATATGGAGTCTCGAAGTTTGGAATGGAGCGAATGGTGAAAGGGTATCTGGACCTTATAACCGTCACTTTTTTGTCGTCGTTCGGACGTTCTCCGATGTACTTTTTCGGAGGCCTTGGCACACTGATGTTCCTGCTTGGAGGTGGGTGTACAACCTACATTATTGTCAACAAGATAGTGCGCCAGATGGCTGGTGAGGCGGTCAGAGGGGTGGCTGAGCAGCCGCTTTTCTACATCTCGATTGTGGCGATTATCCTTGGTGTACAGCTCTTTTTAGCTGGTTTCTTGGGCGAGTTAATCAATCGTAGCTCGTCGGATCGTAATAGTTATTTGATTGATAAGAGGGTTAATTAAACGAAAAAAAATTATAAAGATGATACAGAGAATACAGACAATCTATCTATTGGTTGCGGGAGTTTTAGCAGGACTCACAACGTTTTTGCCATTGGCATTTTTTTCAACAGGCTCGGGTGAGCTTTTCGACCTCTATAGCTCGGGCCTACGAGTTGTGGGCGGCGAGACTATCCAAGGGACCATCTATATGTCGGTCTTGGCGTTGACCACGACGATCATCCCATTCATCGCAATATTTCTGTTCAAGAACCGAATGTTGCAGATGAGAATCTGTGCTGTCGAGGCGGTGCTGCTGATTGGCTACTATATTATGATCGGTGCCTATTATTTCTTGAGTTGCCGTGTTTTCGAGGCGGAGGGTATTGTAGAGAGGGGTTTTCATCCAGCTTTGTTTGGCCCAATCGTGAGCCTTGTCTTGTCGTTGCTTGCCGCTAAGGCGATCTTTACCGACGAGTTGTTGGTGCGTTCTGTTGATCGTATCCGATAGAGTTTGGCGGGGTGTTTTAATGCCCTAAACTCTATTGCCCGAGTGGTAATTTAACATAATATAAATATTGCGGAATAAATAATAGCACGGTTTTTGAGTGGTTTATTTGTTCAAACAGATAACGATGGGAAAATTTCACTGCCTATTCATAAATGTAGGCACTCCAAAGTCAACAAAGAAGAGAGATGTGTCGTCATTCTTGCGTCGATACCTGATGGATAGCCACGTGATGCGGATGCCGTGGCTCTCACGTGCAATGTTGGTGAATGGCGTGATTATTCCTCGTCGCAAGGCTCACTCCTCAGACTCCTACAAAAGTGTCTGGCGTGATGGCGAGAAGTCGCCCCTTGTGGTCAACACAGAGCGCCTCATTGAGAAGGTCGAGGCGAAGCTACGTGAGAAGGAGAACGACACAGAGGTCTCGTTTGCAATGCGCCACGGAGAGCCATCTATTAAGAGCGAGATCAAGCGGTTGTCGAAGATGGGCGTTGATCGTCTGTTGGTGATCCCGATGTACCCCCAATATGAGGAGTCGACCTACCAGAGTGCCATTGACGAGGTGCGAAGTGTTGTGAGAAAATACCCTATGAAGGTGCAGTTCGTCCCTCCATTCTATGCCCACGGAGATTATATTGCCGCCTTGGAGCGCTCAATTCGTGAGGGGCTTTTTAGGCGCACGGTCGACCGTGTGGTGTTCTCGTTTCACGGGGTTCCGTTGAAGTATAACCCACGGGAGTATCGTGCTCAGTGTGAGGAGACTGCACGCCTTGTGACGATAAATTTGGGGATCCTCGAGGGTGAGTTTGATGTGGTGTTTCAATCCCGATCAGATCGCTCCGAGTGGCTGTCGCCATCGCTCACTAATACCTTAAGAGAGCTGCCCAAGCAGGGGGTTCGTAGCGTTGCGGTTGTGGCCCCATCGTTCCCTGCCGACTGCCTCGAGACCCTGTATGAGGTTGATATAGAGGCACGCCGAGATTTCCTTGCCGCAGGTGGCGAGGAGTTTATCTATGTCTCGGCTCTCAATGACCTCGATCTGTGGGCCAAGAAGCTCTCGAAGTGGATTATTCAGGCCTCGAAATAGAGCGGTTATTTGCGTTTAGTAAACAACATCCCCTCGGCCACAGCGATCAATACCCCATTCTGATTTTTGATAGTTACTCGGCTGTTATAGAGTGTCTTACCGCTACCCGACACCTCGACCGCCTCGGCCGTTAGAGTGTCGCCCTCGACAGCTGCCCCGATGAAACGTATATCGGACTGAATCGAGACCGAAGGGGTCTGCTTGTAGTTGGCCATCGCCGCCATTGTGATATCGGCAAGGAGGTAGACTACCCCACCGTGTGCCGTCTTTACACCATTGAGGTGTTGTGGCTTGATCTCGATGTGCATCACGGCGTGGTCGTCGTTCAACTCATCCAATACTACGCCAGTCTCGTTGGCGAATGTGTCCATCTTGTATAGCTCCTCGAATTTCATCTCTTCTCGAATTTTAATTGTTAGGTGTTAGCAAAGGTAGTTAAATAATCGGGAAGTTATCCCTTGTCGCCACTTTTTTTGTATCACTACCCCACCTCTACGGCCACCCTGCGAGGCGATTTTTTTATTATCTATAATATTAGTTGCTAAAATAATTGTTAATTTGAAAATGTTTTTTTAATTTTGTGGCGTAGGACTATGAAATTAATTCCGTGATTGTCTATTTCAATATAATTATGTGTAGCCGTTTTAGTCGTTGTGTAGATAGAGAGAGACCCAATAATTATAATACTAATCAAACTAACAGCTTAAAATTATGTGGTGGAATAAAAAGAAGAAGGGCAAAATGAGTGACGGATACGTCTCATTTAACCAAGAACAAATCAAAGATTCTGTAACCAACGACCAATTAAACGCCGAGGCCTATGGTTGGTTAGACAGGGCGATGTTCACATCGTCGAATGTCAAGAAGAAGGACAAAAAGGGGAACACGGTCGACATAGACGATATCTACCCTGTAACAGCCGAGGAGACCGAGCAGATGAGCCAATACCTCGATAAGGCGGAGCAGGCGGCTGGAAACTCATCGGACCCAACCTTTGGGGAGCGACTCTCGGAGCTGCGATCTATCGTTGCGTGGTCGTCGAAGCGCCACTGGTCATTTCAGTGGATCCTCATCGCTGGTGTTGTAGTGACACTCTGGTGTATCTCATTGATGAGTTCTGGCCAAGAGGATACAATAGCGAGGATAGAGAAAGAGAGGGCTCAGATCGAGGCGTGGGTCGAGCGAGACACGACCGTTGTCTTTGCCGATATGCCTGTGAGAAAGCCTAATTCGTCACAGCCCAGAATCAATAGTGCAATCACATACAAGTATGATATGTTGCTCTCGGCACGCTATTCTTACGACTCATCGGTGACGCGAGAGAAGGAGGCTCGTTTCTCGGCCGATACGGCAGCCACCGACAAGAGAAAGAAGATGTATCTGGAGAGTGCGGAGGATTATCACGAAAGTCAAGCAGAGAAGTTAGAGGAGTATGAGAAGATCAACAATATGAAGTTCAAGGAGATCTCGGAGTTGGCTCTCGAAAAGAATAAGAGATATCTAAAAGGTGCCAATAATGGCCTAAGGAAGCTCTACAAGTGGTATGTATTCTTTATGATCCTTATCCCGTTGTATCTCTTCGCTCAGCGCCCCTATGGCTACACAATCACACGCCTAAGGTTGGAGAGCAAGATTGTGGGTGGCATCCAAAAGGTCTTTATGGGGTTGGCAGGAGGTCTGGCCTTCACCGCCTTGACGATGAGTTTCTTGCCCGACACGAAGGTCCGTTGGAGCGATGGATCAACGACGAGAGAGGAGAATGATATGAATAAGAGCATTATGGTGATGAAGATAATGCTTGGACTTCTTGCGTTGGCTATCTTCTGTGGTACCTCTTGTCTGCTGATGATCTACCTCACGGTTCAGGGTCTACGTCGCAACTATAATTGGAATAATGCTCTGGCCAAGAGCAAGGATTACACTGGAAAGGTTGTCGATCAGATCGAGAAGGTTAAGGCTGAGAGGGCTGAGGCACAGGCTGAGGAGTCTGAGTCTGAGACAAAGGAGGAGGAGTAAAGATTATGTTTTAAGGCAAAGGAGGCTCTGAGAGGGCCTCTTTTGTTGTTTTATGAGGATTATTTTCTATCTTTGTCTCAAATACTTAATTAAAATCTATGAGACGAAGAATTTTAACAGCGCTCTTGCTACTAACGTCCCTAACCACGATGGTAGCTCAGGCGCAAAAGAGAGTGCAGACAACTTTGAAGGAGGGATGGGAGTTTAGGCGAGCAGACGAGGCGAAGTGGAGCCGAGTGAGTGTGCCGCACGATTGGGCGATCTATGGCCCTTTTGACAAAGAGAACGACCTCCAGATTGTCAAGGTGACACAGAACGGCGAGAAGGTCGCAACCCAAAAGACGGGGCGCACGGGTGGCCTCCCATATATGGGCCGTGGCGAGTATCGTCTGACGCTGAACCTTACCCCCTCTCAGATCGAGGAGCGCAACCTTGTGCTTCTCTTCGATGGTGCGATGAGCGAGGCGGTTGTGAAGCTCAATGGTGTGGAGGTTGGTTCGTGGCCCTATGGCTATAACGCCTTTACCTGCGATATTACGCAGGCCGCTAAGGTTGGGGATAACCTCATAGAGGTGAGCCTCAATAACGAGCCACAATCCTCTCGTTGGTACCCTGGGGCGGGTCTCTACCGCAATGTCCACCTAATCTCGACCGAGAGGGTCCATATCCCCGTTTGGGGAACCTATATCACCACACCCTATGTCGGAGAGGATTACGCCTCGGTGCACCTAAGGGTGTCGGTTGAGGGGATCGAGAGTGGCGACGAGGTGTCGCTTGTGACCCAGATCACCGACGAGGAGGGGCGAGTGGTTGCCCAGAAGCACAACACCCAGAAGCTAAACTACTCGATGCCAGCCGAGCAGCACTTCACGGTCGAGAATCCCGAGCTATGGTCGCCCGAGAGCCCAACGCTATACTACGCCAACACGACGCTATATGTGGGTGACGAGGAGGTGGACCAATATCAGACACGCTTTGGAATTAGGACCGTGGAGCTACGTGCCGACAAGGGGTTTGTGCTCAATGGCGAGGTGCGAAAGTTTAGGGGGGTGTGTCAACACCACGACTTAGGGCCGTTGGGGGCAGCGATCAATGTTGCCGCCCTACGCAGACAGCTTACAATGCTCAAAGATATGGGGTGCGATGCCATCAGAACGGCTCACAATATGCCAGCTCCCGAGCTTATCGACTTGTGCGACGAGATGGGCTTTATGGTGATGGTGGAGTCCTTCGACGAGTGGGATGTGGCGAAGTGTCAGAATGGCTATCGTCGATTCTTCGATGAGTGGGCCGAGCGTGATATGGTCTCTATGTTGCACAACTTTAGGAACGCCCCCTCGGTGGTGATGTGGAGCATCGGCAACGAGGTGCCATCACAGTGGAAGGCGGATGGATATAAGGTGGCGGCGTGGTTGCAGTCGATCTGCAAGAGAGAGGATCCCACTCGCCCCGTGACCTGCGGAATGGATCAGATCAACGCTGTGTTGAACAATGGCTTTGCGGCCCTATTGGATATCGCTGGATTCAACTATAAGGTGCGCCGATACGAGGAGGCCTATGCTAAGTTGCCTCAGAACCTGATATTGGGTAGCGAGACCGCCTCTACGGTGAGCTCTCGTGGCGAGTACTTCTTCCCAGTCGAGAATCGGGCCAATGCCAAGTATGACAACCACCACTCATCATCCTACGACACGGAGTTCTGCTCGTGGTCCAATATCCCCGACGAGGATTTCGCTGCCGACGAGGATCTGGAGTATGTGATAGGTCAATTTGTCTGGACTGGCTTCGACTACCTTGGTGAGCCCTCGCCCTATGACACCAACTCTTGGCCCAACCACTCGTCGATGTTTGGAATCATCGACCTCGCCTCGATCCCTAAGGATAGGTATTGGTTGTATCGAAGTGTTTGGAACCGTGAGTCACCAACGCTCCATATCCTCCCCCATTGGAATTGGGAGGGGCGTGAGGGCGAGACTACCCCAGTGTTTGTCTACACATCATACCCCAAGGCAGAGCTCTTTGTGAATGGCGTGAGTCAAGGTGTGAGGGAGAAGTGTGATTCGACGGTGATGCACCGCTTCCGCTTGATGTGGAGCGACGTGAAGTATGAGGCTGGTGAGCTTAAGGTGGTGGCCTATGATGAGAGTGGCAAGGTGGCCGATCAGAAGAGCGTGGAGACCGCAGGGGATGGCTATCAGGTCGTCTTGACCCCCGACCGTGATAGGTTGGTGGCCGATGGTGAGGATTTAGCCTATGTCAATGTGAAGGTTGTCGATCGTGAGGGTCGTCCACTCCCAACCGATAGCTCTGAGTTGTCGTTTAAGGTCAAAGGGGCGGGCAAATATCGTGCTGCGGCCAATGGAGACCCTACGTCGTTGGAGCTCTTTCACGAGCCTCATATGCACCTCTTTAATGGCCAATTGACCCTGCTTGTTCAGTCGGGCGTGAAGTCGGGTGTGATTAACGTCGAGGTTAGCGGCAAGGGGCTTAAGAGCGGTAAGGTTCAGCTTCAAGTTGAGTAATGATAATGATAAAAAGATAAAAGGCAGCTAAATCAAATTAGCTGCCTTTCTTTCCGTCATTATTCCGACGTTAGATCGTTGATAGGTGGATGAAATTTTGAAGATCGTGGAGCAGCTGCCGAAGGAGCGTACTTTAGTACGTGACTGAGGTAGATGATTCAGGATCTTCGAAATTTCGCCGCCTTGCAACGATCTCTACTCTACTCTGAGACGATCTTGACCGAGATGATCTTATCGCCCTTGCGAATATCATCCACAACGTCGATATTCTCAACAACCTGACCGAAGCAGGTGTGCACACCATCGAGGTGCTGAGTGTTGATCCTATTGTGGCAGATGAAGAACTGAGAGCCTCCCGTGTCACGTCCTGCGTGGGCCATCGAGATCACTCCTCGGTCGTGGTATTGACGATCGGCAGAGGTCTCACACTTGATCTTGTGACCTGGGCCTCCCGTGCCATCGCCACGTGGGCAGCCTCCTTGAACCATAAAGCCTGGGATCACTCGGTGGAATGTCAACCCGTTGTAGAATCCGTGCTCTGCAAGGTCTATAAAATTTTTCACGGCGATTGGGGTCTGCTCGCTATACAGCTCCAACTTCATTGTTCCCTTCTGCGTCTCGATAATTGCGTAATTTGTCATAGATTTTTTATTATTTTTTAGGTTTTCTATCAAAAAATGGGCTCTTGCTCGATGCCGAGATCACGATCGCCATAACCTGCTCGGCACTCCCCAGCCACTCCAACTTCTGGGCAGCCAATCCAGCCGAGAACATCACTCGTGTGTCGACCCTCAGATCTGCCGCTGTGGCACAAGCCGAACCGATCGCAATGCCCACATCAATCGAGTTGATTGCGCAGGGGACATCCGCCTTTCTGTCGCTACACCTCTCATAACCACAATGGTAGCAGTTGAGCCCCTGAGCCTCGGGGCGTGTGCCGACGAGCATTACACACTCGCTCTCTCTCACATTCCCAGCGTCACGTAGCAGGAACTTCATCCCCGTCTGGTCGGCCAACTTCTCCATCTTCACAGCCAACTCCTCAAGCTCCTCGCCATCGGCCATCCCGATCTCGATGATGTCGACCCCCTTGCCCTTTGGTGCGGTTCGTGCTGCTGTCATCATCTGTCGTGCTACCTCCAATATGTGTTGGTGTCGCTCCTCTCTCTCGTTGTAGATCATCGCTCGTTTTCTTTTTTGAACAAATATATAAAAATTATCGGGAAATAACTATCTTTGGCCAATTAAATAATAAATTTATAGTGAATATAGTTCGAACATTGAGGGGTTGTTTGCCCCTCGCTACCCTACTTTTGTTCTCCTCGTGTGTGGAGGATGTTGTATATAAACCCACTTCGGCAATCTATGTTTCGATAACTCCTCTACGCTCTGTTGTGGAGCGGATTGTGGGGGGCGATTTTCCCATCGAGGTGGTTGTCCCATCGGGGGCCTCGGTCGAGAGCTATGAGCCTACACCCAAGCAGTTTATCGCCTTGAACTCGTCGCAGATGATCTTTAGCACGGGGCTCTTGGGCTTCGAGGAGTCGATCATCAAGAGGGTCAAGGATCAGGGCAAGGTGGTCGATCTGAGCCGAGGGATAGAGCTCATCGGGGGGAGCTGTTCGCACACCCACGGCAATAGCAGCCATAGCCACTCGGACCACGGTGTAGACCCCCATATCTGGACCTCACCGAGCGAGCTGATGATTATGGCGAGGAACTGTGTGGAGGCTATTCAGCGGAGCTATCCCGACTCGGTGAACTACACCGCCAACTACTTGGCTCTAAGGGCTGAGTTGGAGAGGCTCGATGTGGAGTGCAGGGAGGCGATCGAGCGGAGTGGCGTGAAGTCGATATTTATCTACCACCCAGCCCTCACCTACTATGCTCGGGCCTATGGTGTGGAGCAGATCGCAATCGAGGATGAGGGCAAGGAGCCATCGGCCAAACATCTTGCCCAGATGATCGAGCGGGGGCGTAGTGAGGGGGTTAGGCGTATCCTCTACCAAGCTCAGCAACCCATCTCGTCGGTGAAGATCATTGCGGAGGATATCGGGGCTGAGGCGGTCGAGATTGATCCTTTGTCGGAGGGGCTGTTGGATGAGATCCGAAGGGTGACGAAGCTAATTACAGCGAAGTAGAGATATGAGGGAGCTGATAAAATTGCGTGGTGTCGAGGTGTGTTATGGCCACCAGAGGGTCCTCTCGGGGGTCAACCTCGATATTGGAGAGGGTGACTTTGTGGTCGTCGTGGGGCCTAATGGAGGGGGTAAAACCTCGTTGGTGAAGGCTATACTCTCGATGATCCCCCATAGCGGCGAGATCACATATAGCGACTCTTTGCGGCGTGAGGATGGTCGTCTGAGCATCGGGTATATGCCCCAAGTCTCGCTCTTTGACCGCTCCTTTCCCATCACCATTGGGGAGGTCGTAATGTCGGGGATAGCTCAAAAAAAGGGGTTCTTTGGGGCTGTGCGATATAGCAGGGCCGAGGTCGAGAGGGGTGAGGAGCTGATGCGAAGATGTTCGATTTGGGAGCTGTCGGACAGAAGGATAGATGAGCTCTCGGGAGGGCAGCTTCAACGTGCGCTACTCTGTCGTGCGATGATCTCGGAGCCCAAGCTCTTGATCCTCGATGAGCCCACCAACTTTGTCGATGTCGACTTCGAGGGTGAGTTCTACTCCCTCATCAAGGAGCTAAACGAGAGGATGGCGATTGTGATGATCTCCCACGACATAGGTTCGGTTGCCCCCTTTGCGACTCAGATTGTCAAGGTCGACAGAACGCTGATTAACCTGCTGCCCCAAAGATATCGCGAAGCCGAGAGGTCATAAGGTATTGAACCCCACCACGCAGGAACATAAAGAGCATAAAGGCGAGCCACAGAGCATCGTTGCCCATAATGGGTTCGAAGATGAGGAATGTCGAGAAGTAGATCACTGTCGAGACCAACATCGAGTTGCGGATAACCTTCGTGAAGTTGGCCCCCACCATAACCCCATCCATTAGGAAGGGGAAGGCACCCATAATTGGGATGGTGATGATCCACCAGATATACTCCCCCGCAAGGCTCAACATAGGCTCCACGTCGCTCGAACCACCAATGAAGATGGAGAGGATGTCACGCCAAAAGATGAGGTAGATACCCACAAAGACCACCGACACAACGGTCGACCAGAGGATACACCCAATGATGGCACGCCTAAGAGAGTTCCCATCCCGAGCCCCGATGAAGCGCCCCGTGAGCGCCTCGGCAGCGTAGGCGAAGCCGTCGGTCATATAGGAGTAGAGGGTGAAGAGCTGGAGGAGCATAGTGTTGATGGCGAGTAGGGCCTCGTTCTCCATACGAGCCGAGGCACGAGTGAAGAAGGTGTAGACCGAGACGATGCAGATTGTGCGGATGATGATGTCGGAGTTGATGCTGAAGAACTTGCGGATCATCTTGGGGCTTAGAACCTCGCTGATCGAGACCCTCACGAGCCGCCCTCGGAAGTTGAGGTACAGCAGGGCAGAGGCGATCAGAACACCAACCCATTGAGCCACAACCGAGGCGTAGGCGATGCCGACCACCCCCATCCCCCGAGCGAGGGCCAAGTAGAGCGACAACGCAATGTGGAGGATATTGACCGTGAGGGCGGTAAACATAGAGTAGGTGCCATTCTGCATCCCCGTAAACCAGCCGTGAAACCCAAACAACAAGATGCCAGCAGGGACAGCCCACAATCGAGCCTTGACATACTCCAACGCCAAATCACCACCTCCAATAAGCTCAACCGAGCCATAGGCCAAGGGGGACTTAAAGAGCAGGATCACGAGCCCCAAGATCAGCGACACACCAATCGAGCGGATCAACATACGGGTAGTCTCGGCGAAGTCCCCAGCGCCAAAGGCCTGAGCGGTGAGGCCACTCGTCCCCATACGGATGAAGTTGCAGTTCCAATAGATCATATTGAAGATCGAGACCCCGATGGCGAGCTGCCCGATGGTGTAGGCCGAGTCGTCGCCACAACGTCCAGCTATGGCGGTGCTTGCGATACCCATTATCGGCACGGTGATGTTGGATATTATGTTGGGCAGGGCTATGCGTAGTATCTCTCGGTTCATCCTTTTGTTTGGTGATAATTTGACCGCAAATTTACAACTATTTCTCTGTTTTCGTCGGATAAGAGTCGTTAAAAGTGTTGTCAACGGGTTAATTTGTGTGTTGAGGGGGTAATTGTGGCGAAATATTGTTGCCCCAATAGATAAAATTACTATCTTTGTGGCGGCATCTCATCCACGGTGGGTGGGGTGTAATTAAAACAAACAGAGAGAATAATCTTATGAGAGATTTCAAGAAAGACTCCTCAGCCTCGAAGAACCTATCACGTTTTGGGCGTGATAAGCGAGAGCGCACAGGCGAGAACCGCTTTGAGGAGCGCAGTCCGCGTTCGCAGCGTGATGCCGCCGATTCGGATAACCCACGCTCGGAGCGTCGATCTTTTAACCCCAACTTCACACGTGAGAATCGTCCTAAGTCGGAGTCGGAGCGAGGTGAGCGTAGGCCCTTTGGGGAGCGTAAGTCGTTTGGCGATAAGAAGCCCTATGGTGAGCGTAAGTCGTTTGGGGAGAAGAAGCCCTATGGGGAGAAGAAGCCCTATGGGGAGCGCAAGTCGTTTGGGGATAGAAAACCATATGGGGATCGCAAGCCATTCACCCCACGCAGGAGTGATGATGAGAAGCAGTCGTACCCAAAGTATGACCCAAACAAGCAGTTGGGAGAGATGCGCCTAAATCGCTACCTCGCACAGTCGGGGTTGTGTTCGCGTCGTGAGGCCGACAACTACATCGCAGCAGGTGTGGTGACGGTCAATGGAGTGGTGGTTACGGAGTTGGGCACCAAGGTCTTGCCAAGCGACGAGGTGAAGTTCAACGATAGCCGTGTAATGGGCGAGAAGAGGGTCTATTTGATCCTCAATAAGCCAAAGGGATATGTGACATCGAATGACGATCCACACGCCGATAAGACCGTTATGGAGCTTGTGCGTGAGAGCTGTTCGGAGCGCATCTACCCCGTAGGCAGACTCGATAAGAATAGCGTGGGGTTGTTGCTATTCACCAACGATGGAGACCTCACAAAGCAGCTCACACACCCATCACACCGCAAGAAGAAGATCTATCAGGTGTCGTTGAACAAACCCTTGACACGTGCCGATATGGACTCTATTGCCCAAGGAATCACACTCGAGGATGGTGAGATATATGCCGACGAGATCGCCTATGTGAAGGATGATAAGACCGAGGTTGGGGTCGAGATCCACTCGGGTCGCAATCGTATCGTGAGGCGTATCTTCGAGCACTTGGGCTACTCGGTGCAGAAGTTGGATAGGGTCTACTATGCTGGCCTCACTAAGAAGAATTTGAAGAGGGGGCAGTGGAGATTCTTGACCGATGAGGAGGTGCAGAGGTTGAAAACAGGTAGATATGAGTAATAGGCTATATTAGAGATAATTATAAATTAAAATAAAAAAGAAAAACAATGATGAATTTTTTACAGACAGAGGTTGTAGCTGATCCAGCGGCATCGCTCTACCAGCAGTTCTCACCATTTATTATGATCGGCCTTATGGTCCTCGTGCTTTGGCTCTTTATGTGGAGGCCAGAGTCTAAGCGTCGCAAGGAGATGCAGGCGTTCCGTGATGGGTTGAAGAAGGGCGACAAGGTAGTTACAGCGGGGGGAATCTACGCTATTGTCAAGGAGGTTAAGGAGACTACACTACTTATCGAGGTTGATAGCGATGTTACGCTTCGTATCGACAAGGCGATGGTGGTGGCTGATTCTGCGGCGTTGAACGTCCAGAAGTAGGTAAGAGTCTATTTTTCTGTTAGGAGGAGGGAGACTGATACGTCTAATTTCACCTAACTTATACGTCATTGCGGCCTCTGAGCTGCAATCTACAACACATTGAATTATAGGGTGTTAGGGATTGCGGTTCGGGGGCCGCAATGACGTGTGTGTATTAATTTTAGGCTTGTTCGTTGGCCCCCTTTTTTTGTGCGTTGGTATGAATGTTGTGTTGTGTAGAGTCAAGTACAAACATTAACATTTTATGGACGTGAAAAAAACTATTACTACATTGGCTTTGGCCCTATCAATCTTGGGAGTATCGGCCCAAGGCAGCAACTGCACACAGATGGGGCAAGATGCGTCGAAACCCACCCCCGACGCCAAACTATTGAGCTCTACGATGGAGGGCAATTATAGGGTCTCTAAATGGCTCGTGAAGCGTAGCTCGGGCGACGAGCAGGAGTTCTCGGTGCGCTATCGGATCAACGCTCAGCAGATGGTCTCTGACTATGACCAAAACACGAAGGAGATTCAGGGGTTGCACAACTTCGTCGTGGGGATCATCGCCGACAAGGAGAAGAGCATCTCGGGGATCAACATCTATGGCTACGCTTCGCCCGATGGTGGCGAGGTGGCAAATCAACGATTGGCCGAGGCTCGGGCCCACGACCTGAGGCAGTACATCAACTCTAAGTATGGCTTCTCACACTTCACTGGGTCCACCACGGGTGTGGCGCTGCCTTGGAGTGCTACGGCTTCGGCTGTCGAGAGGATGGCTACCCCAAATAAGGCGGCGGTGTTGAGCGCTGTTAGGAGCGGGAGCTCGGACTCGGTGATCGAGCAGAGGTTGAAGTCGATGCCCACGTCGTGGAGCTATATAGCAGGCAATATACTGCCTCCGATGCGTTGTGTGGAGGTTGAGGTGCTCTATACCGATTGGTGCGTTGTAGAGACTCGCACGCTCATCTCTCAGCCTCGTGTGGTGGAGAATAACTACTTCATCATTGTGGAGCCCGATAGGCAAGATATCTTGGTGGTCGAGAATCCCTATGGTGTGGCTATCGACTTCGAGAGGGAGGATCGTAGGGCTCGATCTAAGTATCTCTTCAAGGAGAATAGGCGACGTGAGAAGTATAAGGGGTATTATTATCGTTGATATCTGCATAAAAAGCGAGGGGCGGAGTGATCTGATTTTCAGATCATTCCGCCTCTCTTTTTCACTCGTCTCATCACTCGTCACATCACTCGTCTCATCACTCGTCACTCATTCCACTCGTCACTCATTCCACTCGTCACTCATTCGTCTCGTCACTCGTCACTTTTTCTCACCATCCACTCGTCACTCACTCATCTCATCACTCATCACCATCCACTCGTCTCATCACTCGTCACATTTTTCAACCAACTAACTAAATAAACCAACGATGAACCACTATCGTTTTATCTTAAAACATAACTCTTATTTCAAGTTCTCGGGGATAATCGGCATCGCCCCGTGCTGTGTGCAGACATAGGCCGAGACACGAACCGCCTTCATATGGGCCTGCTTGACACTCTCGCCCTTGAGTAATGAGGCGATGAAGGTCGCTGTGAACGAATCACCTGCACCAACTGTGTCGGCAACCTCTACCTTGGGTGTGGCTACAAACGAGACATTGCCTGGGGTAAAGACGTAGCTGCCATTCACACCACACGTCAAGATCAACAGCTCCAACTTATACTTGGCCAACAGAATCCAGCACTTATCTTGAAGGTCGATGCCAGGGTAGCCAAACATTCGGCTGATGGCCACCAACTCCTCGTCGTTGATTTTGAGGATGTTACACCTCTCCATCGAGCTACAGATGGTCTCACGTGTGTAGAAACCCTGCCTAAGGTTGATGTCGAAGATCTTGTAGCAGCTGTTGTCGGAGGGCATAGCGTCGATGAACCTTGCGATGGTCTCACGCGAGACTACATTGCGCTGAGCCAACGATCCGAAGCTCACGGCCAAGGTCTTTGAGGCCAGCTCCTCTAACTGGGGTGTGAAGGGGATGTTGTCCCACGCCACATTCTCCTTGATGTCGTAGATCGGGATGCCGTTGTCGTCGAGTGTCACCTGTACACTTCCCGTTGGGTAGGCCACATTCTCGACATACTTATCGAGCCCCTTGGCCGCTATATTCTCCAAGATCTCGTCGCCCAACTTGTCGGAGCCAATGGCGCTAACCACGGCGCTGTTGAAGCCAAACTGTGAGGCGTGGTAGGCGAAGTTGCCTGGTGCGCCACCGATCTTCTTTCCGTCGGGGAGGATGTCCCATAGTAGCTCCCCCACTCCCACTACATATCCGTTATCTAACTTGCTCATATCTTTATATTTTTCTTTTAAATTTCACTACTCCAAAGAGTCGCCCTCCTTGATTCTCGAGCCCCAAAGCGCATAGTAGAGGATCACCAACTCACACACAACAACCAACGTCCAAGTCCACTGCCACGACCCCAAGCTATCCGACATAGAGCCTTGGATAAGGGGGAAAACAGCTCCGCCAAAGACCCCCATCATAAAGATCCCCGAGGCACGTGAGGTGTACTCCTTGAGCCCCTTGACCGAGAGGGTGAAGATCGCCCCCCACATTATTGAGTGGCACAATCCAACCGCCACCAAGACCCAAAGGTTGTTAGATAGGATGGCAACGATGGTGAGCACAATGGCCGACACCGCTGTTGCGACCAACTGGATACGAGCCGAGATAGAATTCACGAAGCTCGACAAGATACGTCCCACCATCAGTCCGCCCCAATAGAGCGTTGCAAGGAGCGCTGGGATGCCCAGCTCTACACCACCCAAGCGGAGGTTGTCGCTGCCGAAGAAGCTCAGCCCTGCCCCCTTCTCGAGCAGCTCCACAGCGTGGAGGTTGACATTAACCCCGATCGCCACCTCGGCGCCGACATAGAAGAAGATCGCAATGACCCCCAACCTAAGGTGCCTAAATGACCAGATGCTACGCTGCTGGCCCTCCTCGGAGCTGCTATATGTCCCCTCGATATTGGGCAGGCGGAGCCTATATGTCACCAATGTCACGAGGGTAATCACGAGCCCCATAATGATGAAGGGGGTGATCAGCTGCGACGACTCCACGCTACTCATAGCCACACCTGCGAACATCACGCCAGTGACAAAGAAGGGAGCAATTGTCGTTCCAAACGAGTTGATCGCACAGACGATGCTCATTCGTTGGACGGGCTGCGTATTGGGCAGATCATACGAGGCCACATAGGGGTTGATAACCACCTGCAAGATCGCCGCCGAGGTTCCCATCAGAAACGACCCCAACAAGAATACCAAGTAGCCATAGGGGATATAATCCGCTCCGATGTTGACCCCATACTCTCCGAACTGCGAGGCCATAAACGAGGCCACGAGGTAGAACGCTAAGGCAAAGATCATAATGACCAAGGCCCGAATAAGGGTCATCTTGTAGCCATAGGAGTTGATCCAACCGCCCCCCGTAGAGCTATTGACCAGATAGCCAAGGAAGAAAAAGAAGGGGATCAGCGAGGTCAACGTGTTGCGTAGGGTCTCGACCTCGGAGAGGAACGCCACTTGAAGGGGGGCTTGAAACTGCCCATTCACGGTGGTGAGGAAGCCTACGATAAAGTATATGAATGTCAATATGGCGAATGGTCCTAAGCCATAGGTTTTGCTCTGTTCCATAGCCGTAATCTTTTTAGGGGTTAACGACTAAATAAGCGACTCCAAAGTGGCCATTGCCCCTTGTGCCTTGATCTTCTCTACGTAGCCCAAGTATAGCTCCACGAAGGG
The DNA here is from genome assembly GCA_047178625.1 of Rikenellaceae bacterium. GTDB lineage: Bacteria > Bacteroidota > Bacteroidia > Bacteroidales > Rikenellaceae > Alistipes. Next base: position 87,777 of record JBCQTJ010000001.1, on the reverse strand, counting down.
CTCGCATTGGCTAAGATCGACATCCTTGAACGCAGAGACCGTGAGGAACTCGAGGGCGCTACCCTCCGCTATGAGCTCGAAATCGGCTGTGCTAAGCTGAGGCTCGAAGATCTCGAACGACACTCCATTGTCGTCGGTCAAGTACTTAAGATAGTGGCGATAGGCCGCTATGAGGTATGCGATGCGAGTCATATCGTCTGCGTTTGGGACCATCTTCTTCGCAATGGGCATAACATAGACTGGGAACTTTGAGCCTCCATCGCCGCATAGGCGGCTGATCTGATCGCTCACAGCCTTGTTGGCGAAGCGCTCGATGAGGGTCTGCTTATATAGGTCAAGATCTGTATTCTTTGGCGCTGGGACATAGGGCGTTGCGTCTAAGTCCATAAACGAGCGGACGAACTTGATGATTCGTGGGTCCTGCATCGCCTCGTCGACACGGCGGTAGCCGCTCAGAAGTGATGGGTAGGAAAGGAGTGTGTGAGCAGCGTTCAAGAGGCTCAACTTCATATTCTCGAATGGGGCCACATCGTCGGTGAACTCCACGCCTACGCTCTCCCACGCTGGGCGACCTGCCACAAAGTTATCCTCCACCACCCACTGGATGTAATCCTCGCAATATACGGGTGCAGCGTCGAATGTGCCCAACGAGGCGTTGATCCTCACTACATCATCCTCGGTTGTGGCGGGGGTGATGCGGTCTACCATACTATTTGGGAATGTCACGTTGGCCTCGACCCAAGCGGCAAGCTCCGAGTCTTGACGCTTGAAGAAGTCGGTGAACACCCTCTTGCAGGTGTCGCCATTGTGTTGGAGGTTGTCGCACGAGAGGATTGTGATCGCTCCGTTGCCTGCCGCCACTCGACGACGTAGACCCTCGGCCACTATCCCAAAGACACTCTTTGGCGAGGCTGGGTTTTTGAGGTCGCCCTCTACCGCTGCGTTGTCGAGGTTGTAGCCCCCCTCGGTGATTGTGAGTGTTATGATCTTGATATCTTTGTCGGCCACCTTGTTGATTATCGCCTCTACGTCCTCGCCGCTCCATAGTAGCTCGACGAGCGAGCCGATCCACTCTACCTCGTTGTTGCCATCACGTCCGCACACGGTGAGCGAATAGATGCCATCCTGCGACTTTAGCTTTTTGTAGAGCTTCTCATCTTGTGGGAGGAGCATCGCTCCACATATTCCCCATCCCGACTCAGAGGCCTCGCTAAGCAGACGGTTTGTGTAGCACTCGAGGTGTGCACGGTGGAAGTTGCCGACTCCGAAGTGGAGGATTCCCGACTTTACTTGATCTCTGTTGTAGCTGTAATTTGAAGTTTTCATAATCTTTATGGTTTTAGTTTTTTTGTGTTTTGGTGTTTCCTTATGACAAATGTACGTCGAGTGGGTAGAATATCTTTCAGAGAAAATGCAATAAGGGAGAGAAAACGTTCCCGCAAACGTTCCCAAAATCTGCAAACGTTCCCAAAATGACAAAAACCCCCAAAAGACCCAGCAAGTCCCAGAAAGACCCAGCAAAGACCCAGCCAACCCCACAAAAATCAAAGAAATGAATAAAAAATCAAGAAATCATTTGGAAAAATTAAAAAATGATATTAAATTTGTAGCCGAAAGAGGTACAATAAAGTACAATTAAATAATCAAAACAATGGATATATCAAAAAACCTTAGGTTAAAGATCTTTTACAGCGATGGTCGCTACGACGTAGTCACAGCCAAGCGAGAGGCGGAGAGCCCCCACTGGTTGGATGCCCGCTTCACCCACCCCACCCCCAAGTATGGCTCGAGGTGTGAGTTGGTGGTGAGCAAACCCAAGAGCCGCACGATGGCGGAGTTCAGCTCGGCCCTCAGGGAGCTCATCGAGAAGGAGGGCTTCGCCGAGGCCAAGGTCACGGCAGTCTCGAGTGATGCCTACCTAAACGAGAACCACCATCGCTTCATCCGCTCGTTGTTCCCCTCCACCGAGGTCGGGACCATCAGCTACCACCCCTTGGGGAGCCTGCTTGGCGAGGAGTTCGACATCCATCCACACTATCTGCTTAGCCCCGATGATCGAGGGTTTGAGTCGTAGGGAATTTTATCATTTTATCATTTATCATTTTATCATTTGGTCTTATAATTAACCATTGATCATTAACCATTAAACAGGTGTGCAGGGTCTTAACTGAGTCGGTGTGTGTGGTAGAGTGTAGTGGTAGAGTATAGTAGTAGAGAGTATAATAGTATAATAATAATATATAAATATATAATAACTATATATATAATAATATAATATATATATTAAATATATATAAATAAATATAAACAAGTAGTATATGACAAGAGTAGAGAACCAAACTAACAGACCAACCAACCCATACACGCTGACTCAGCAAAGTCCCAGCAAGACCCAGCAAGACCCAACACACCATCAAAACCTAAATGATAAAATGATAAATGATAAAATGATAAAAAAAGAGGAGGCCACGCCATTCCCAATAGAGGCCTTTCCGCCCAAAATAAGGGGTATTGTAGCGGGTCTCGAGGTCGCCTTTGGCTACCCCCGTGAGTACACTTCGGCGGCGTTATTGGTCGCCTTTGCCACCGCTATGGGCAACAATTTCGAGTTGGAGGTGAAGCGAGGATGGAGGGAGAAGGCGATCCTCTATTGCGCCTTGGTGGGCAACGCTGGGGCCAACAAAACCCACCCAATGAACTTCGCACTCGCCCCCCTAATAGGGCGTGACCACGAGAGGGTCAGCCTTGCAAGGGCCGCCGCCAATAGGGGCGAGGAGCCCATCACCCCCGAGAGGCTCTGTGTATCGGATGTGACCCAAGAGAGTCTGGTGAAGCTGCTGCTCCAAAACCCACGAGGGCTGCTGCTCTGCATCGACGAGCTGAAGGCGTGGATCAACAACTTCTCACGCTACTCGTCGGGGAGTCAAGAGCAGTTCTGGTTGTCGAACTTCTCACGCTCTCCGATCCTTGTCGACCGCAAGAGCGAGGCGCTGCCAATCTCGATTAGCGACCCATTCATCAGCGTTTTGGGCTCTACCCAACCCTCGGTACTCTCGTCGTTTGCCAGCGGCGACAAGGGCTCCAATGGCTTTGTAGATAGGATGTTGTTTGTGGTGCGCCGATCGACCGACAAGCCCTATTGGTCGAGTGTCGATATCGACCCCAAGCTGGAGCAGACGTGGCGCAATGTGCTGATCTCGGCGCTGAATGTCGAGTGCCGCTATACCCTCTCTTTCAGCCGTGAGGCGATGGTGATGGCCTCGGGGTGGCAGGTCGAGAATACCGATCTGTTGAATAGCCCCGAGAACGCCCACCTCTCGGGACCATTCTCCAAGTTGGAGATCTACTTCGTGCGTTTCTGTCTGATTATGAGGGTGTTGCGCTACTTCTCGAGCAGCGACATCGAGATCGGGGCGGTCGGGCCCGAGGATGTGGAGGCGGCCATCGCCATCGCCGAGTACTTCAGAGCCCAGATCATCGAGGCGCAGGAGCTCCTCTACCCCGAGGTGGAGCGCCACCTAACCCAGAAGCAGCTCCGCTTCTACGACGCCCTGCCCGACACCTTCACCAAGGCCCAAGCCGCCAAGGTGGCCAAGGCTCTGGGCTATGGGGGCAACTACTCCTACAACATCCTCAGGCAGTGGGAGGGCTACACCATCGGGTTTAATGAGCTGGGGGAGTACTACAAATTATAAATGGTTAATGGTTAATTTTTAATGGTTAATTTTTAAAAAATGGGTTAAATCGGATTATATTTGCTGAATTTTTACTATATTTGCCTATAACCAACTCACAACTAAACTATGAAGAGAGTAACGATAAAGGATATAGCTGAGCATCTGACCATCTCAGTCTCTACGGTGTCGAGAGCACTCACCGACGACAAGAACATCAGACAAGAGACCAAGGACCGAGTGGTCGAGGCGGCCGAGAAGTTGGGCTACCGACCCAACCCCGTGGCGACAAACCTCAAATATGGGCGCACCAACACCGTGGGCGTGATAGTCCCCGAGATGATAACCCCCTTCGCCGCACAGGTCATAGGTGGGATCCAAGAGGTGCTCTTCGAGCAGGGGATCAAGGTGGTGATCGCCGAGTCGGAGGAGTCGTGGGAGATCGAGCGTGAGAACATCAAGACTATGGAGCGCTTTATGGTCGATGGTGTGATCGCCTCTATCTGCGACTACAAGCGCAACCGTGAGGCCTATCTCGAGCTCGAAAAGAGCGGTATGGCGGTGGTATTCTTCGATCGTATCCCCCACCAGATGGAGGTCTCGCAGGTTGTGGTCGACGACTACATCAAATCCTTTTTCTTGACCGAACACCTCATCCGCAGTGGCCGCAAACGCATCGTCCACCTCCACGGCCCCGACCACATCTACAACTCCACGCAGAGGGCCAAGGGGTATCGTGATGCGCTGAAGAAGTTTGACATAGCGGTGGAGTCATCTCTTGTGGTTCATAGCAATGGGATGAGCTTCGAGGATGGAGCCGAGGCGGCCGAGATGCTGCTAAATCTCGGCGTAGGCTTCGACGCAATCTTCGCCTTCACCGACACACTGGGCATCGGGGCGATGAACTACCTGCGTGATAATGGGGTGATGATCCCCTCGGAGGTGGCTGTGGCGAGCTTCTCGGGCACTGTCCTATCGACTGTTGTCCACCCTCAGCTCACCACCATCGAGCCTCCGTTGGCCAAGATCGGGCGTGAGGCGGCACATCTCGTGGTCGAGAAGATCAAGCGACCCGACTCCCCCACCCGCTATGTGGTTATGGATGCGAGTATCGAGCTCCGTGCCTCGACCGAGGGCGACATAATCTCCACACGCCTCGGCAACCTCTAAGAGATCGTTGCAAGGCGGCGATATTTCGAAGATACCACAGAGTGTGCTTCGGTCACGTACCTTGTAGTACGCTCCCTTTAGCCCCCTCTGCGCCATCTTCAAAATCTCATCCACCTATCAACGATCTCCACCACCCAAATCACCACCCCAACACACTATAATTTCAACAGCAAACGTTCCCAAAAAAAGAGAATTAAAAAAAAGAGCGAAAAAGCTTTGTATTTATATAAATATAGATACCTTTGCAACCTCTAAAAACATAGAAGCATATATGGCATTTACAAACAATGTGATGATCGTGCGTCATCGTCTGCTGACTGAGTTGGTAAAGTTATGGAATAAGCGAGAGTTAGTCGAGAAGATCGACCACCTACCCATCGAGCTAAGCCCCAAGGGCTCACGCCATACGGGGCGCTGTTGTGTCCACAAGGAGAGGGCTGTGTGGAAGTATAAGTCGCTACCACTTCTGGGGCTGAGTATGTCGGACGAGACCGACGAGGTGACTCCCCTATCGGAGTATGCTCGCAAGGCCATTGATCGAGCCAATAGCGGCAAGCCCAAGGAGCAGACACTGTGTGTGATCGACGAGGCCTGCACCGCTTGTGTCCAGATCAACTACGAGGTGACAAGCCTCTGCCGTGGCTGTATAGCACGTAGCTGCCAGTCGAACTGCCCAAAGAACGCTGTCCATATGCGAGGCACCGATGGCAAGGCGTGGATCGACCATAACGCCTGCTCATCGTGCGGAATCTGCTATCGTAGCTGCCCCTACCACGCCATAGTCTACATCCCAATCCCCTGCGAGGAGGTCTGCCCAGTGAGGGCGATCAGCAAGGACGAGAGGGGAATCGAGCGCATCGACGAGTCGAAGTGTATCTTCTGTGGTAAGTGTCTCAACGCCTGCGCCTTTGGAGCTATCTTCGAGATCTCGCACGTGTTCGATGTCTTGCAGAAGATCCGCAAGGAGGAGGAGGTAGTGGCTATCGTAGCCCCCTCAATATTGGGTCAATTCAACACCACCATCGAGCAGGTCTACGGAGCACTCCGCAAGATCGGTTTCTCGGATGTGATCGAGGTGGCGCAAGGTGCGATGGATACGGTGAAGAACGAGGGTCACGAGCTGTTGGAGAAGATCGAGGAGGGACAACCCTTTATGACAACCTCTTGCTGCCCATCATATATAGAGTTGGTCGAGAAGCATATCCCCGATATGCGCAAGTATGTCTCGGGAACGGGCTCTCCGATGTACTACGCCGCACGCATAGCCAAGGAGAAACACCCCGACGCCAAGATCGTCTTTGTGGGGCCTTGTGTTGCCAAGCGTAAGGAGGCACAGCGTGACGAGGCGGTCGATTACGTCATCTCGTTCGAGGAGATCGCCTCAATTATGGAGGGTCTATCTATCGAGATGGAGAGTTGTGATGGCTACCCTATGTCGTTCACATCGGTTCGTGAGGCTCACGGATTTGCCCAAGTGGGAGGTGTTAGTGGTGCGGTGAATGCCTTCTTGAAGGATGCTGCCGTTGGAGCGTTGCAGGTGGCCGACCTCAATAAGAAGAACATCTCGTTGTTGAGAGCCTTCGCCAAGACAGGCAAGGCGCCCCAGCGCTTCATCGAGGTGATGGCCTGCGAGGGGGGATGTATCACGGGGCCAAGCAGCCATAGCGCCGTAGCAGTGGCCAAGAGACAGCTCGCCAAGCAGTTGGCACTTCAGACCAAGAGCTATGAGGACGACGAGGTGGTGGATTGATCGACTTCGTGAGTCCCGATCGCTCCCCAGTGAGGGGTATCTCTCGATTCTGAACTCCACCGACTCGGAGGTGAGAGGCTACCTATCAGCGCAAGCGAGAGAGGTCGCACACTCCAATTTTGGCCATAAGGTCTACGTCAGAGGGTTGGTCGAGATAACAAACCGTTGCCGCAATAATTGTCTTTATTGCGGCATACGTCTATCTAATAGTGAGCTAAGGCGATATAGCTTGACACACGCCCAGATATTAGAGTCGTGCCGAGAGGGGTATAGATTAGGCTTTAGGACCTTCGTGCTCCAAGGGGGCGAGGAGCCCTCACGCTCCGACAGCTCGATCGTGGAGTTGGTCGAGAGGATCAGGGCCGAGTTCGAGGATGTAGCGATAACCTTGTCTCTGGGCGAGATGGAGCCTAAGCTCTACCAACGGCTTTTCGATGCAGGGGCCAACCGCTACCTCCTACGACACGAGAGCCACAACGCAGAGCACTACCGAAAGCTCCACCCCCGAGCGATGTCTTTGGAGCGGAGACTAAGGTGCCTCGACGAACTGAAGCAGATAGGCTACCAAGTAGGCACGGGAATAATGGTGGGATCGCCCCACCAAACCACGGAGCATATCACGGAGGATATAAAATACATAGAGCAGTTCAAGCCCGAGATGATAGGGATAGGCCCCTTCATACCCCACCACGCCACCCCATTCGCCCACGAGGCGGCAGGGAGCATAGAGCAGACTCTGAAGCTGATCTCGATATTTAGGTTGATCCACCCACGGGCGCTGATACCCTCTACCACCGCCCTCGCCACACTCTCCTGCGATGGGAGAGAGCGAGGGATCTTGGCTGGTGCGAATGTTGCGATGCCCAATATATCACCCCCCGAGGGGCGAGGTGACTACTCCCTCTACGACAACAAGGCCTCCTATGGTTCGGAGTCGGGCGAGGGGCTACGTATTTTGAGTGATAGGTTGGAGGCGATCGGTTACGAGATCAGCTTCGAGAGGGGCGATTTTGCCCCAAACATAATAGGATAGGCAATGTACAACGTAAAATCAAAGATAGCATCGGAGTTCATCTCCCACACCGAGATCGTCGAGACACTCGACTTCGCCGCTGCAAACCGCAATAACCGTGAGCTCATCGACTCAGTAATCACTAAGGCAAAGCTCTGCCGAGGTCTCTCACACCGTGAGGCGGCCCTGCTGTTGGAGTGTGAGGATCGGGAAGTTATAGAGCAAATATACTCTCTCGCTGCCCAGATCAAGGAGCGCTTCTACGGAAATAGAGTAGTGATGTTCGCCCCCCTCTACCTCTCGAACTACTGCATCAATGGCTGTCTCTACTGCCCCTACCACGCCAAGAACCGCACGATAGAGCGCAAGAAACTGAGCCAAGAGCAGATCCGAGCCGAGGTCAAAGCGCTCCAAGATATGGGCCACAAACGCCTTGCGTTGGAGGCAGGCGAGGACCCAAAGAGTAACCCGATCGAATATATTCTGGAGTCAATCGAGACCATCTACTCGATCAAACACCGCAATGGGGCAATACGTCGTGTCAATGTCAACATAGCAGCGACCACGGTCGAGAACTACCGCAAGCTGAGCGAGGCAGGGATCGGAACCTATATCCTATTCCAAGAGACCTACCACCGTGAGAGCTACGAGAGGCTCCACCCAACGGGCCCCAAGAGCGACTACGCCTACCACACCGAGGCGATGGACAGAGCTATGGAGGGGGGGATCGACGATGTGGGTCTGGGGGTACTCTTCGGACTCAACACCTATCGCTACGACTTTGTGGGGATGATGATGCACAACGAACACCTCGAGGCAAGCTATGGCGTAGGGGCCCACACCATCAGCCTACCGAGGATCTGCCCTGCCGACGACATCTCGACCGACGACTTCCCCGATGCCATCTCCGACGACCTCTTCTGCCGTTTGGTGGCCATCTCACGCATCACACTACCCTACTCGGGTCTGATCATCTCGACGAGAGAGTCTCAGAGGGTGAGGGGGCGACTCTTAGGGTTGGGAGTCTCTCAGATCAGTGGCGGCTCAAAGACCACGGTGGGGGGCTATGCCGACGATGCTAAAGAGGAGAACTCCGCCCAGTTCGAGGTGAGCGACAACCGCACCTTAGACCAGATCGTGGAGTGGCTCTTAGAGATGGGCCACATCCCCAGCTTCTGCACAGCCTGCTACCGAGAGGGGCGCACGGGCGACCGCTTTATGTCGCTGATCAGGAGCGGCCAAATCGCCAACTGCTGCGCCCCCAATGCGATGATGACCCTAAAGGAGTATTTAGAGGACTACGCCTCACCCTCGAGCCGAGAGAGGGGCCAAAAGATAATCACGGAGTCCCTACGGCTAATCCCCAACGAGAGGGTACGAAAGATAACAGAGCAGTGCCTCGTCGAGATCGAGGGGGGCAAGCGAGACTTCCGATTTTAAAGAGAGAGTTAAGATGAACACAACACCAAATGCCAACCGACTACACGTAGCGATCTATGGCCGACGAAACAGCGGAAAATCATCGCTCCTAAATGCCATAACAGGCGAGCAGTGCTCAGTCGTATCCGATATTGCAGGGACCACAACCGACACCGTCCTCCGCTCGATGGAGCTCCACGGAGTAGGTGCTGTGCTCTTCATCGACACCCCAGGCTTCGACGACGAGGGTGAGTTGGGCGAGGTGAGGGTCTCACGGGCCCAGCGAACCACCAAACGCACCGACATAGCCCTGCTACTCTGCGAGGAGGGTGATCTGAGCTTCGAGAGAGAGTGGCTATCAGAGCTGCGCAAAGAGTCGATAGCGGTGATCCCCGTGATCAACAAGGTCGACATAAGAGAGGACATAACCAAGTTCGCCAAGGATGTAGAGACTCTGTTCGGGGAGTCCCCCTTGCTCTTGAGTGCCAAGCAAGGTGTCGACATAGAGACCCTACGTGAGGCGATCCTCACCAAGATCTCACCCCAGACCGAGGAGCGACTAATCACAGCAGGGTTAGCCTCGAAGGGCGACGTGGTGCTACTCGTGATGCCACAAGACCCCCAAGCACCAAAGGGGAGGTTGATCCTGCCCCAAGTGCAGACCCTGAGGGAGCTCCTCGACATAGGCGCAATAGCGCTAAGCTGCACCACCGAGATGTTGCCCCAAACCCTCGCTACCCTATCGGCCCCACCAAAGCTCATAATCACCGATTCACAGGTGTTCCGCAGAGTCTACGAGATGAAACCCAAGGAGAGCAAGCTAACCTCATTCTCGCTCTTAATGGCAGGTTACAAGGGAGATATCGAGAGCTTCACCGAGGGGGCCAAGGCTATCGAGTCACTAACGCCAAGTTCGAGAGTCCTAATAGCCGAAGCGTGTGCCCACGCCCCAATGAGCGAGGATATCGGCCGAGTGAAGCTACCACGGATGTTGAGAGAGAGGGTCGGTCCAGAGCTCGCAATCGACATCGTAGCAGGCCGCAACTTCCCCGAGGATCTGGGCCCCTATTCGCTCATAATTCACTGTGGAGGGTGTATGTTCAACCGAAAATATATGATGCACCGACTCCATCAAGCCCAACGACAAGGGGTGCCAATGACCAACTATGGCGTTGTTATTGCATATATCAGTGGGATTCTCGACTACCTCTAAGTGGTTTTGCGATAATAATATACACTTAAGAGAGCAGGAAATTTTCTTTTTCTTGTTTTTTTAGCTACTTTTGTGCGGAAAATAAGGAAAACTAATTTTAATTAAATATTTCGTATGCAGAAAAGATGGATTATTTTGATGGCCATAATGGTCATTATCAGTATCTTAGGAGTCCTAACTCCCGAGGATGCTGATCTTTGGACAATGGCGGAGGGTGTCGACAAGGCCGATGTGGCGTGGATGATCACCGCTACAATCTTCGTTTTGATGATGACCCCTGGACTCTCGTTCTTCTATGGAGGAATGGTTGGGCAGAAGAATGTCATCTCGACCGTGTTGCAGAGCTTCATCGCAATGGGTATCATCAGCGTTATCTGGGTATTCTTCGGCTTCTCATTGGCCTTTGGCGACTCGATCGGTAGCTTTGTCGGCAATCCAATGACATTCTTTATGTTCAAAGGTGTGGGAGCACAGGTCAACGAGCAGTTGGCCCCAACAATCCCGTTGGCGCTATATGCCCTCTTCCAGATGAAGTTTGCCATCATCACCCCATCACTCATCACTGGATCATTCGCCGAGCGAGTTCGTTTCTCGTCATATATGGTCTTTATGATTCTGTTCTGTATCTTCGTCTATTGTCCTTTGGCACACTGGACTTGGCACCCCGATGGATTCCTTCGTCAGATGGGTGTTATCGACTTTGCGGGAGGTATCGTGGTTCACGCCTCGTCGGGAGTTGCAGCGTTGGCAGGAGCCTTGTTCTTGGGTCGCAGAAAGAACGCACACAAGCCCCACACCCCTGCTAACATCGTCCTCGTGATCCTTGGAGCGTCGTTGTTGTGGTTGGGATGGTTCGGCTTCAACGCAGGGTCGTCGTTGGCTGCCGATAGCACCGCTATCAAGGCCTTCTTGAACACCAATACCGCCTCGGCTACAGCTATGTTGGTCTGGATCTTCTTCGACTGTTTGCGTGGCCTTAAGCCCTCGGCTATGGGTGCTGCTATCGGTGCCGTTGTCGGAATGGTCGCTATCACCCCTTCGGCAGGATTTGTCAGCGTGGGTGAGAGTATCGCCATCGCCTTTATGACCACTATCGTATGTAACACGGCTGTTCACTGGAAGAATAAGACTCGTGTAGATGATGCGCTCGACGTATTCCCAACCCACGGAGTTGGAGGTATCTTCGGAACCATCCTCACGGGAGTGTTTGTACACGGTCTCATCGAGGGTAACTTCGACGTATTCTGGGTTCACATCTTGGCCGTTGTGATCGTTTGTGTCTACACATTCGTTGTGACATTCGCCCTCTATTGGTTGACAAACAAGATGATCCCAATGCGTGTGTCTGAGAAGAGCGAGGTGATGGGTCTCGATTTGAGCCAGCATAACGAGCAGTATGGCGGCTTCGCAAGTGTCGACGACCGTGAGCTTGCCGAGTACACCGAGGAGGCTTAATATAGGCCCCTTGTAGCTTGACATTCAAGCAGTAGATAGGAGTGGCGACGATAGTATCATTTGGGATGCTGTTGTCGCCATTCTCTTTTTTTATGAAAATGCGTATATTTTCTAAAAAATATTTTGAATTACAGCTAAATAATATTACATTTACAGTTGATTTAAAACAGAGAGCGTACAAGACAAGAAAATAAGAGACCATATGATAATAATATTCCTATCCTTTATTCTAAGTGCAGTGTTGGTATTTATGATGATACCCCACATTATGATGCTATCGTTAAGGAAGAGGCTCTTCGACCCGATCGACCCACGAAAGGTTCACGCAAGCCCAGCATCGAGGTTGGGTGGTGTCACGTTCTTCCCTGCCATATTGTTCTCCGTATTCTCTTGTATCTCGATCAATATCTTGTTTCCCCAATTTTTCGATACCAATATCGTCCCCAACGTAAGGCTGATCTTGGTGGTCTTGTCTCTTCTGATGCTCTACCTCATCGGTGTCTCGGACGATATGGTCGGAGCCTCGTTCAAGGTTAAGTTCTTTGTTCAGATCATCGCTGCGATCTTGATTATCAGCTCCGATGTCTACTTCAAGACCCTCCACGGAATCTTTGGAATCTACGAGATCCCCAGCTATATCGGAGTTCCTGTGACTCTGTTGTTCTATGTCTTTGTCACCAACTCTATAAACTTGATCGACGGTATTGATGGCTTGGCCTCGCTGCTCTCGATTATGGCCCTTGCGGTCTATAGCGCACTGCTCTTCCTCTCGTCGGGGTTGACTGTCGAGCTGTTGTTTACCACCGCCACACTTGGTGCTTTGGTGCCATTCTGCTACCGCAATATCTTTGGTGTGAGGCGAGCTATCAAGAGCAAGATCTTTATGGGCGACACGGGAGCTTTGGTTATCGGAGCGTTGCTCGGCTTTGCCGCTGTCTCGGTTTGGAATATCGCCTATGACAACCACCTCAGCTACACCTATGGCCGTATGTTCTCGGTCCTATCCTACACAATGTTGTTGGTCCCTTGTCTCGATGTGGTGCGTATCGTGATCCACCGCTATCGCAGCCACAAGCCGCTATTTATGCCCGATAAGAATCATATCCACCACAAGTTTATGGCGATCGGATTCACCCCACATCAGGCGCTATTCTCGATTGTGACGATGAACCTACTCTTCTTGATCCTCAATATCGTCCTCGCCCTATATATCAACATTATCTGGGTTGTAGTGATCGACTTGGCAGTCTGGAGTGCATTCCACATCACACTAACAAAGAGGATCGCCAGCTACGAGAGCTCATCGGAGCAGAAGAGGTAGCCTATCATTTTATCATTATCATTTTACCATCCCACTCATCGCCACCTCGCTATCTATAAGCATAGCGAGCTCCTCTCGTGTTACCTCCTCATCGGGGTAGTCATACTTGAATGGGGTAAGCTGCTCACCTCGATAGTTGAAGTAGCTCCATAGTAGACCCTTGCAGGCGACAATCGTCCCGCTGCTCTCGTCGTACCCGACACTCCGATAGATCGGAGGGAGAATCTCCTCGCCAAAGAGGTTAACCACACCCCACCCTTCGCAGCTCTCAACCATAGCACGACCCTCTCGAAACGCCTCTACATACCTATACCTCGGCTCAACGACAAAGCGCTTCTCACCATCGACAAAGCCCCATCCCGAAGGCTGCTCGACAGCTACACGATCTTCGTGGTAACTCTCCGCAGTGATATGTCTGGGATAGAGCACAGAACCCCTACTTGGGTATGGCTCCATCCGAGGAGCCGAGAAACTCCCCTTCTGAGCCTCAAAATTGGACTCAATCCACCTCCTTAGGGGTTCGCACTCCTTTGAGGCAGAGGTGCGGCCAAATCGCAGCATATCATACCTAAAAGGATAGAGCCTCCCATCTATTCCGACGATGATATCCTCGGGACGAAGCTCCTTGAATGAGATATTGAATTTGATGAGTGTGCGCTCCAGCAGCTCCACGGACTTAAGAAGCGAGCCTCGACTAAAACCGCTGCACTCCGACAGCAGATCGCCATCGTGAAGTTTTTGAATGGCGACATCCGCCAATATTGCGCCTCCTCCGACGGCCAAGTCGGTAAAAAGCATAGACTCTACTCGGTATTCACAAAATAGCTCAGATGAAAATGATTCGAGGCGAGTGGTTAAGTATCTGCAACCCTCCCGTTCATCTATCGTTGTGGGCAGGGTTATCAGATGGTTGTTGAATGGGTGGTTGCGCTCATCGGATAACTCTTCTGTTCTAAAGAGAAACTCGATCCGATTTTTCTTTCGCTCGGTCGTCACATCCTCCCCTCTCAGCTCTACGGCCCTTTGAGGGGAGTTGTGATCGCCTTGTTTAGTGAGGAGGAAACGATCGGGATTTGTATAGATTTCGATAATCCTATCCAATAATCTACGTTGATTCACAATCATCACCTCCCCTTCTTTTTTTTCTAAATTAAAAAACTACTTCTCAAGCCTCTTCATCTGATCTGGCGAGTAACAAGAGACTGGCTTGTTCTCCATCAAATCACGGTGGATGATGCGAGTGACATCGTTCCAAATACCCTCTTTCCAGAGCAATGGGTTGACAAGTTCTGACTCCCAAGCCTCCAACGAAGCCTCCATCTGGCTCTTCAACTCGGGCATCGCTGCTGATAGGTCGTTATCCTCACCGAGGTTCTCCTCCAAGTTGTAGAGACGCTCTCCAACCCCCACAACACGGATCAGCTTGTAGTCGCCCTGACGAACGGCCGCCATATCCTCCTTGCGCCAAAATAGGATGTCGTGTGGCTCGCCCTCGCTCTTGCCCGTAACATAAGGCATAATGTCGACACCATCCAATGGCTGCTCCAACGTCGAGGTCTCGATACCTGCCGCCGCCGCCGATGTTGCGATGATATCCAACGACGAGATCAACCCATCGTAGCTCTCTCCGCTGAACCTCTTGCCATAGGTCATAAAGAATGGCACTCGGTGTCCACCCTCGAACTTATTACCCTTGAATCCCTTCAATGGGGTGTTGCGAGAGGTGTTGTTGTGGGCTCCTCCGTTGTCGCTGAGGAAGAAGATTAGGGTGTTATCATAGATCCCCTTCTCCTTTAGCTTATTCACCACATCGCCAATTCCACGATCCACCGCCCAAGTCATAGCGGCCAATGTCTGACGAGGATGTCCCTCGAAAAGGGCAAGATCCTCTTCGGTCGCCTCCATCGGAGTGTGGACAGCGTTGAAGGCCAAATAGATCATAAATGGATCGTCATTTTTGGCCGTGATGTCGTCGAGATAGTCACAAGTCGCCTTAGCCAATACGTCGGTCATATAGCCCTCAAACGTGATCTGCTCGCCATTGATCTGGAGGTTGCCCGACGATCCAGCCTTATCATTGGTGTTAGGCCTGTAGAAGTAGGAGCGGCTACCAGTGTTGAATCCATAGAAGTAGTCGAATCCACGGTTGTTGGGGTGTTGGTCCGCTGTTCCGTGACCCTGATGCCACTTTCCGAAGGCGGCGGTGTTGTAGCCTGCCCCTTGGAAGATATCACCGATGGTCACAGCTCCAACATCGAGTCCATCTCCCCCCTCGGGGTTGCACTCATACCCCACCCTCTGCTGATAGCGTCCTGTGAGGATACCAGCTCGCGAAGGGCCACTCACCGAGGCCGACACGTGACCATCGGTGAAGCAGACTCCATCGGCCGCCAAAGCGTCGATGTTGGGGGTCTTTAGGTCGGGACACCCCATAAATCCAAAGTCGTTGTACCCTGCATCGTCGAGCAGAATCACCAAGATGTTGGGACGCTCCTCTGTTGTCGATTGGCAGCTTACACCAGCAACGGCTGCGGCAGCAAAGACCAATCCAGTTCCAAGTTTGTTCATTTTTCAGTTATAGTTTGGTTAATTTAAGAGTCTTAGTCTTACCACTTAAAGATCTCACTCTCGCTCCTCGCACCATCCATCAAGCGGCCCAGCTCCGCCGCCTTCTCGGGGTTCTCGCCGATCACATTCTTCGCCTCCGAGATGTCGTTGGGTGTGAAGTATAGCTCCTCGACATACTGCTTTGGCTTCGACTTGTTGAGTCGCACCAACTTCCAGCCATCCTTGAAGATCATCTGACGGCCACCCCTCTCGTAGAACTCATAGTAGATGTAGTCGTGCTTCGCTTGATTCGTCTCATCATCGAGGAGTGTTGGCAGGTATGAAATACCATCAATCGACGATGGCGCCTCTGCTCCAGTCAACTCACACACGGTTGGCAGGAAGTCCCAGAACGTAGACTCGTGGTCGGTAGTTCTGCCCCCTTTGATTACCGCTGGCCAGCTCACGATGAATGGTGTGCGAACACCTCCATCATATAGATCACGCTTCCACCCCCTAAAGTCGAGGTTGCTATCAAACGCCTCGGGGTCGTGACCACCAACGTCGTGCACCCCATTATCCGATGAGACGATGATGATCGTATTGTCGTAGACCCCCTCGGCCTTCAACAACTCCACGATCTCGGCTACACATTGATCCACCCCAGTCACCATCGCCGCATAGGTTGCACGAGGCTTCATCTGAGTTATGAATCCCTTGCCTGACTTGTTGATATAGGGGGTCTCCTCGAACTTACCATCGTATTGGCTGATGTCGGGATAGTCCAAATCGGCGTGTGGCAGGGTGATCGCAAAGTAGGCGAAGAATGGCCCATCGGAGTTCTCACGGATGAAGTCGAGCCCCTTATCCTTGATCAAGGTGTGGCTATATGTCTTGCCATCCAACATTACCTTCTCATCATTCTCGAAGAGATGGTTCGGGTAGTAGCGGTGAGCCGCCCCCTGCGAGAGGTAGCCATAGAAGTAGTCGAACCCTTGGTTCGTTGGGCTTCCCGTGGTGTTTGGACCTCCCAATCCCCACTTTCCGACACATCCCGTTGCATAGCCCTGCTCCTTGAGTAGCTTCGCTATTGTCACCTCGTCGGCTGGTAGGGCCTTGTCATAAGAGCCTCCGTTCACCGCCTCACCCTTGTTTCCACGGATGTAGGCGTTTCCCGTGTGCTTACCCGTCAAGAGGCAACACCTCGATGGCGCACTCACTGTCGAGCCGCTATAATGGTGGGTAAAGAGCAATCCGCTCTCGGCCAATGCGTCGATCGTTGGGGTCTTGATATCCTTCTGACCATAACACCCCAAGTCGCCAATTCCCATATCGTCGGCCAATACAAAGACGATGTTTGGCTTCTGGGTGGGTAGCTTCGACTTCGCTCCGTTCGTTGAGCCGCCACAAGCCGTTGAGCCTGCGATGATTGCTGGTAGGACTATTGCCCCTGTAATTAGATCTCTTTTCATTTTTTTTTGTCTGTTTAGTTTTTGGTGTTAGTTTTTTTAGTAAGCCGAGTGTGTTGGTTGCACACCCGACTTAATTTTTGTTGTTCTGTTTTTACTCCGCAGCCTCCTCGTCGAAACGCTTCATCGAGGTGTCGATATGCCACGTGTTCTGGTGTTGTCCGCTCATACGCTCAGTGTAGCGACGAAGCTGCTCGATGTGGCGCTCGCAATATACGATCTCATCCTCCAAGTCTCCACGAGGGGTCTGCTCCAACCTCTTCGCTCCGATCTTGATAAGCTCCAACACCCTATCATACTTCGCCTTGTCGTCACGCACCAAATCCAAGCAAGGGCTCAACTCTGGGCGATCAAACGAGATCTGAGCAGGGATCTTACGAGAGTGGCTCCTGAGGACCTTTACGTTCTGACCAGTGAGCGAATATAGCTCATTGCTCTCGGCCATCGTGAGTGGTGAGCGACCTGCAACTGTGGTGTCAAATGCCGACTCATAGATTGGGTAGTATCCGCCATTTAGATCCATCCAAGTGTAGAGAACCTCCTTCTCCGCATCCTTCAACTTCACCTTGTGGTGCCTGCTGTCGACGATCTCGGTTAGCTTACTTGCGTGGGCTCCCCAGCTATATGGAGCTCTCAGCGAGGCTGGACCAGCACCCACCAAATCAACGGTCTTGCTAACATAGAGGTTGATATATGCAGCGTTGAAGTACATATTCTTATCCCTCGCCAAGACCAACTTCGTGCGGTCACTTTGGTCGAAGTCGTGACACTTAACACAATGCTTGTCGAGGATTGGCTGAACATTCTCCATAAATCCAAATCCACGAGTATTCTCATTGCCCATCCAACCATTCATCTTCACAGGCTTGTTCTTTAGCGCTAAGATATTCATCGAGGGGACTGGAGCGTCGAGGCGATCCTCGTGGCATCCGATACATCCGTTTGTCTCACCTGGCATCAACGACACTCCGCTTCGCATAGTCTGGATCATCTTCTTATCCTTGTCGAGGAGCTGGAAGTAGAGGAACTTACCTGCTGGAGCCTCGAAGTAGGCCGAGCCATCGCTCTCCACCTCGACCTCGCCTACGATGCGCTTAACATCGAAGTTGTGCCAATTGACACCTGGGGCCAACTGACCCTGACCATACCACGCCTCTTTGGTGTATGTCCTCTTCTCCAACGACTCAACAACACGCAAGTACTTCACGCTTCCTGGTTCAACACCCTCCATATGGGTTCCGATATAGACATTCTGAACATAGAACAGACCATTGATATCGTCGTAGTTCCTCTGCTCGGGGATCGCCGTTGGCTTAAACTGAGGGGCGATAACCATCGGGTCGTAGACTCCGTGCTCGCTATCACTCTCATAGATCAACTCCTCGAGGTCGCCATTGATACCAAGCAAGTAGATCGCCGACTTACCACGTGCTCGTCCGCCCTGAACCGTCTTTTCGATCAAGCGTGAAGCGAGCATATAATCTGTACTCAATGGGAATGGATCCTCGTAAGTCACCGACATATGAAGCAGCTTATCGGTCTTTTCGGGGTTTTTGTTGCTGGGGTTCTTCATCAGCGTGATCGCATCGTCGGGCCAGATCTTCACAATTGGCTCGAGCCCATCAATACCCTTCTTGCGGTCGATGATGGCCAAGGCTCCAAGAGGTGCCTCGTGGCAGTTTCCGAAGATACAAGCTACCAAGTCGGTCCCTGGTATGGCACGTCCGTCGATCACTCCATCGGTGAAGTTGGTGTTGTTACCATAATAGATGCTATGTTTCGTACCATCGGGGTTCACTGTCCACAACGCCTGTGCATTTGCGAAGTTGCGGTCGACATACTCCCACCTGTCATACAAGATACGACCATCGGGCAACATCGTAGAGTGGCCCTCGAAAAGGGTGCTCACACCGATCTGTGTGATGTTACTTCCGTCCGAATTCATCCTAAAGAGGTTGCACATAATGTGGCGGTTACACATACAATACTTTGGCTGACGAGTCGACGAAAAGACGATGCCTCCATCGGGAAGATACAAGGGGTCGATATCCGACACCCCCGCTGCCGAGGTGATGCGCTTTAGCCCCGTTCCATCGACGTTGATCTCATAGATGCTATATGTGTCATCCTCGTTCTGGCGCATCGAGAAGATGATCTTTTTGCCATCATACGAGAGCTCGGGGTCACGAACAAGTCCTGCCTCCAACTCAACCAAGGTCCTAACCTCTTTGGTGTCGACATCCAAGACCTTCATCGCGCTACCACCCTTTGTGACAACAGCGAAGCTATCCTCGTTGAACTCACCCTGCTGGAACATCGTTCCCGTGTTGTGGTGGTCTAATGGGTAGGGCTGACGCTCGATAAAGAGGATCTGCTTGCCCCCCAAGACGCCCTTGCTCTCATCACTCAGCTCGGAGGCGGTGACGACCTGCATTGCGCTACAACAGAGCGCTAATAGGATTAGGATTTTTTTCATTTTTTGTAGTTATAGTTATTTTAAATGTATTTTTTTCTTCTTTGAGTTTTTTTTCTGAGTCTTTCTGGGTTGCTTTTTATCTCTCTTCTTTCCAATTTTGCTCCAATAGCTCGGTGAACCAGCGTGGGGCTCTGGTTGGGCGGCGTGTCTGGGAGTTTAGGAATCCCAAGACTGTCGAGCCTGTGTTTAGTAGCTCTCCCCTCTCGCTATATATCTTATAGTAGAAGGTGATCCGAGCCTTCGGCAGCTCCCTGAGCGTCACCTCGACACGTATCATCTCGTCGAAGTGGGCCGATGCGTGGTAGGCGGAGTGGACCTCCAAGATCGGCATCATCACCCCTCGGCTCTCCATCTCGGCATACGAAACTCCCAAATCTCGCATCAAGTCCGATCGTGCCGCCTCGTAATACCTTATATAATTAGAGTGGTGGACAATGCCCATCTGGTCGGTGTCGACATACCACACTCTCATCTCAAACTCTCTCGACAACATAACCTCTTATTCTATTTTGCGGACAAACTCAATAACCACTCGTCCACACTCCTTGTCGCAACTCATCACAGCGTTCTCGTCGATTCTCACCTGCGACTCTTTGCCATCCATCAACACGTCGTAGAGGCCAGCTGGGGGGATCAATTTGAGCGAATCCGCAACCCAAATCCTCCCATCGCCATCAACCTTGCCAATGACAATATACGGCCGAGATAGAAGCTCCGTCACACCCTCCATATCGCCTCGTGTCACCATCTGCCTAAGCACCGTCGAGCTGACACTCCGTCCACTCTCGTTGCGCCACTCCTCGATCCTCTGGAGCGTAAAGCCACACTCCTCGCTCAACTTCGCAAGGTCGCTATGTGTCCCCTCGTCACCTCGCCCGAAGTGGTGGTTATATCCCACAATCAAGCTCTTGACCCCGATCTTCTCTACCAAGAATCGTTTGACAAACTCATCGTAGGCGATTCGGCTGAAGTCACGGTCAAACTTGATGATGACCAAGTTGTCGATGCCGAAGCTCTCCAACAACATAACTTTCTCCTCCATCGAGTTGAGCAGGCGCAACCCCTCGGCACGCCCCAAAACCACTCGTGGATGGGGTTCAAAGGTTAAAACAACACTCTCGCCACCCTGCTCTCTAACCGTGGTGCGCACAGCATCGAGCAACGAAAGGTGCCCCTTGTGCATACCATCAAATGAACCCAACGTGACAACTGCTCCATCAAACGAAGGGAGGTTGTCGAAACCCTTAAACACTCTCATATTAGTACCAAATTTTAGTTAATTTCTATCCAAATTCTCCTCATTCTCCTTCACAAAGTAGGCCACCTTCTCCAACAGAGTCGTGATGTCGTAATTCTCGACAACGATACCCTGAGGGAAGTTCAGCGGCGTAGAGGTGAAGTTGAGAACGCCTCTAATTCCTGCATTTATGATCGGCAACACCAACGTCGGCGCAACCTTCGTAGGTGACGAGAGTATCGCTATCGAGATCTCTTGCTCGACAACCACATCGCCAAAGCGGTCGATATGGTAGCAAGGTATCCCATCAATGGTTGTCCCCACCTTCTCGGGGTCGACATCGAAGGCGGCGGTGATCTTTAGGTTGAAGCCCTTGCCGTTGAAGTACTTCGTGATCGCTTGACCCAAGTGTCCCATTCCCATTATGGCGATGTTGACCATCGACGAGCTATCTAAGATCGAGCTTATGAAGTCGATCAACTCCTTCACATCATACCCCTTCTTGTTGTCGCTCGTAAAGCCGATGAGCATCAAATCACGACGCACCTGAACCGCTGTGATTCCGTGGATTCCCGCTATCACGTGCGAGAAGATGTGGGTGATACCCTGCTTGTGGCTCGCCAACAATGTTCTCCTATATTCGCTCAGACGCTCGATTGTCTTCTCTGGTATTGCGTTTGGTATTGCTCCTGCCATCTCTCTCGATCCTCCTTTCCCCCCATCGTTTAGTCGATGGTTATTGTGTAGTTAATATTATATTTCACCCTCATCCAGTGGGTGTTGATCCACATTTCGTTCTCGCTGCCTCTCTCGAAGCGATAGGTGCTCTGGAGTGGCGTGTAGCTCTCCCCCATCATTCCATACTCGATATCGCCAAACAACCCCTCGCCAAAGATCCTCGCAGCGTCGTAGCCTCGATAGGAGTAGAGCGACGGGAAGTCGCTGAACTCGGTGCCATAGCGGCTGTCGAACTCTCGTATCACATCGCTGTCACGTCGTGCAAGGTAGGTCGGAAGGTCGATCACCCTATCTCTAAAGTAGATCGAGTGGTCGATATTCTCATATTGCCTCCACGCTGGGTTCGACACCACACAGAACTTAAAGACCTCGGATGCACGTCGTCCACTGCCCCTAAGCGTCGCAGCCTGAGCCGTATAGGCCGAGGCGAGGGCCGACAGGATCCTATCTACCTCGGTCTCGTCGTTCGAGGTGACGAAGAAGATATTTGTCACCGTGTCACGGCTTATCAATTGAGTAAGGTCGCTCGGTGATGGCTTTGCCGAGAGTGAATCTATCAAGAATAGTGTGTCGATGGGGATAATCAACGAGTCGAGCCCCGCCAAGATCAACGAGTCGTTGCTCTTAACGATCAGCCTCGCCTCCTCCATCGCCAATTTGATCCTCTCCTCGGCAGCCTTCTCCCTCTCTGTGATCACTGATGGGTGCTCATATTTATACTCAAAGCGCTCATATATACGTAGCTTTCGCCTCTCAAGAAGTGTCGAGTCCATCGCCATCGTATCTATCAACATCGTATCTATTAGCATCGAATCAACCGCCATACTATCAACCACCGCATAAGGGTCCACCTCCTCGTGAAACTCCAACCCCTGCTCGATCAAGAAGGCCTCGATCATAGAGCTGTACTCGTCGTCATTGGTCTGCCCCGAGATCATAGTCACAACAATATCCTCATCTATATCGTCGGCAAACAGATCCTCCACCTTTTTGAGTCGAAGCGCTCTGTCGGGTGCCATCTGGAACAAAACGGGGCTATTGCTCTCCTCCTGAGTTAGTGTCACCAATGGCGAAACCACGGGGATATATCGCCTCTCAGCATCGCTCAACACCGCTGGCAACAACTCCTCATACACAGGCCCAACGATCAAATTCGACTTCTGATAGAGCGAGTCACCGATGATTCGCTCCACCACCTCGCCATCACGCTCGGTGTTAAAGAGGTTGACAACCACGTCGCGCCCACCCCTCTTGAGATCCTCGACACCAAGCAAGAAACCACGATAGAACTCCACCATAGGTCGCAACGCATAGCCTCTTATTGAGAGTGGTAGCAGCAGCGCAATCTCCAACGTCTCGTCCGACGAGAGCGGCTCAAAGCCCACACTATTGCGATATCTGTTCTGTCCCTCGCCATCGACATCGTTGACCAAGATGATCGCCCCAGTCGATAGTGTGGCACCTGATACCAAGTTATTCAGCTCCTCGATCTGAGATCTGCTCATCTGGAACCTTCGGCCGAGTGACTCCATCGTCTCCTCGCCCTCGACCAAATGGTAGATCAACCCCTCGGGCGCTACCCTATTGAGTTGGCTCCTATACCCATCTAACTCGGCGATCAACATCGACTCGCTGGTCAATCCCTGCTCGCTCTTTCTGATGTTTAGGTTTGCACCAACGATCAGGCTCGCAGGGTCGATTGAGGGGTTATCCTCCAAGATCATCTCGATCGAGATCTCATACCTCTTCGAGATCGAGTAGAGCGTCTCGCCAAATTGAACTGGGTGGATATCGAAGGTCTTGCGGAGCTTCTTATCCGATAGCCCCTTATCCTGCGGCTCCACCTTGTTTGGGATCTTAAGACTCATCCCGATGCTCAATCCGCCCTCTGCATTTGGGTTCGATGCCGTGATCTCGTCGACACCTACGCCATACCTCTTGGCTAACGAATATAGGGTATCCCCCTTAACCACACTATGTAGATGGTATCTTGCGCCATCTACATATACAACTGCACTCTCGCTATCTGTGCCACTCGATGCACCACTAACCAAGGTGGGTATCGAGACTGCTGCAACGGCAAGTGATAATATAATCGCTATTGACCTATTCATAAATCATTGTATCTATTTCTTAAGGGTCGACAACCCTCTTGTTCTGATCTCGGTGATCACCTTTTTTGTGTAGAGAGGGAAATCACCATTCATCATCCAACTATAATATCCTAAATCTCGCCCAAACACCTCAGCGACCGACTCGCCACGATACTTTCCAAACCCAAATACCTCTCGCCCCTGCTCATCAAGTAGGATTCGCCCAGCGAAGTCGGCCGTTTGGTTGTGTGTAGAGTATGCTGCCAGCGCCTCAATGTCGTTTGGTAGATCGTCATACCTCTCTAACTGAGCCAACAAAACCTCGTATGTCGCCATCGTGTCGGCCTCTGCCGAGTGGGCATCTGCAAGATCTTTGTCGCAATAGAACTTGTAGGCCGCCACCAATGTTCGCTGCTCCTTCTTGTGGAAGATATTCTGAACATCAATGAAGCTGCGACGTTTGAAATCCACATCGACATTTGCCCTGAGGAACTCCTCCACCAACAGAGGCATATCAAAGCGGTTAGAGTTGAAGCCTCCAAAGTCACACCCTGCGACAAACTGCATCATCGAACGGGCAACCTGCGCAAATGTCGGACAATCTTTCACATCCTCATCTGTGATGCCGTGGATCGCCGTAGCGCTCTCGGGGATTGGCATCTCGGGGTTTATGCGACGTGTCTTTGTGATACGCTCCCCGTCGGGCATTATCTTTATCATCGAGATCTCGACTATGCGATCCTTCATCGTGTCGACACCCGTTGTCTCGAGGTCGAAGAATATGATTGGGCGTTTTAGATTGAGTTTCATCTGCTAACCTTAACTTTGTTTGTTCTCCAAATTACTTTAATTCCACCTTTAGGCGTTAATCATCATCGGCATCAACAACATCAACACATCAATGTCGCCCTTCTGCTCGTAGATTGGCTTCAACACACCTGCACGTGCCGAGTCAGCAAGCTCGATGGCAACGGTCGGAGTGTCGATATTTGTCAAGATCTCGACTAAGAATGTCGATTTGAAGCCGATGGTGATAGGCTCCCATCATAGCTACAACTCAACCTCTCATTTGCCGATACCGAGAAGTCGAGATCCTTCGACTGCAACGAGATCGAGTTATCCTCTACGTCGAGACGAATGAGGTTGGTCGTGAGGTTAGAGCAGACCGCAACACGACGAATCGCATTCAAGAGCTCCACCCTATCAACGATAATCTTGTTGGGGTTGTTCTGAGGGATTACCGCATTGTAGTTTGGATAGCTACCCTCGATCAAACGACACGCCAACACATAGTTCTTGAATGTGAAACGTGCATTCTTCGAGTCGAAAGCGACACTCACGCTATCCTCCGCCTTGTTCAACAACCCTTTGAGGAGGTTGGCTGGCTTTTTGGGTAGGATAAACGAAGCTGTTAGGTCAAAGCCTTGTGAGAGTGTGCATCTCACCAACTTGTGGGCATCCGTTGCGACAAATGTCAACGATGATGGCTCGATGTTTAGGTAGATACCATTCATCACTGGGCGAAGCTCGTCGTCGGCTGTTGCGAAGATCGTCTTGTAGATTCCGCTCACCAAGTTCTCAACCTCGATCGAGATCTCGTGGCGCTCCTCCGCAAGGTCTTGAATCTCGGGATAGCTCACTGGGTTGGCACCAGGGATCGACGACGATCCGCTATTCCAACTGATCTTGATCTCCCACATCGACTCGTCGATCTCGATGGTGAGTGGCATATCGGCAAACTCCTTCAATGTGTCGAGCATCAACTTCGCTGGAGCTGCAACAACGCCATCGCTCTCGGCTGAATCGACCGTGATAGAGCTCATAATCGTTGTCTCCAGATCGGATGTTGTCACCTTCAACTCCTCGCCATTTAGCTCCAAGAGGAAGTAGTCGAGGATTGGGAATGTATTCTTGTTGCTGATTACCTTACCTGTCGTTGCGAGCAACTGCTGCAATGCTTGACTTGATACCGTAAATTTCATCTCTGTTAGTATTTTTTTTGTTATTCTTAATCTATCTTAGTTTGTTTTGGTCGTTTGGTTACAATGTTGCCAACTTATCCAGCGCCATCTCGATCATCCTCTTCACAAATGGTTTGTAGTCGGTGCAGGCATCCTCCTTGACCCTCTGGGCGATTATCGTGCAGATCGTCGCTGCTCGGTGGCCCATCAACATCCCCAGACCCTGCAACACCGAACTCTCCATCTCGTAGTTGGTGACTCGTCGTCCTCTAAACTCGAAGCTCTCCAACCTCTCGTTGATCTGAGTGTCGGCTGGTGAGATCCTGACGTGTCGTCCTTGTGGAGCGTAGAACCCTGGGGCGGCGATTGTGATACCCTCTCTTGTCGAATCTTTGAAGAGGTCGAAAAGGGTCTCGTCGGCATCCACAGCATAGATCCTTGGGAAGCTCTCGCTCCACTTCGTGTGGCTCATAAGTGCTGCCTCCAACTCTCTGTCGCAAACCTCGTCGCACCCTGCATAGTAGTTCAGCAGACCATCAAATCCCAACGAGGTGCGAGCGAAGATCTGATCTCCGACCTTGATATCCTCTTGCAGACCCCCCGAGGTGCCCAACCTCAATAGGGTTAGCTTCTTAAGCTCCTTGTTGATTGTTCGGCTCTCGAAATCAATATTCACCAACGCATCCAACTCCGTAACACAGATGTCGATATTTCCCACACCAATGCCCGTCGACATAACGCTCATTCGGCGCCCTTTGTAGCTACCCGTCACGGTGCGAAACTCACGGTTTGCAACTCGACACTCTACATCGTCAAAATACTCTGCAATCATATCTACACGAGCAGGGTCGCCAACCAAAACCACAATGTCGGCTATCTGATCGGGACGAAGGTGTAGATGGAAAATTGTGCCATCTTCATTGATTATTAGCTCCGATGGAGGTATAATTCTCATAAATTTATCTCTTTATATGTATAATTGGGATAAAAGTACTACTTTTACAGCGATTTTCAAAATTATAGATCAATTAAATCAACAGATAATACATAAGCCTATGACACTAATCAAATCTATCTCAGGTATTAGAGGAACAATCGGAGGCTGTTGCGCCGAGAACCTCACCCCTATCGACATCGTGAAATTTACCACCGCTTATGCTCGCCTAATCGCTGAGCAGCGATGTGAGTGCAGCGGCTCAAAACCCCTAACAATTGTCGTTGGACGTGACGCTCGTATCTCGGGTGCTATGGTGCAGAGCATCATCGAGGGAACTCTTATCGGATGTGGCGCCGAGGTTATAAGTGTGGGGATGTGCACAACCCCAGGGGTCGAGATGGCTGTGACCCACTACTCGGCCGATGGAGGTATCATCATCACCGCATCACACAACCCAGCACAGTGGAATGCGATGAAGTTGTTGAACGCAAAGGGTGAGTTCCTAAACGACGCTGAGGGCAAGCGAGTATTGGCCTTGGCTGAGGAGGCGGACTACAACTACCCTACAATCGAGCAGATCGGATCTCTAAAACTTACGACTGACTTTAACCCAACTCACATAGAGAAGGTGTTGGCGATGAAAGAGGTTGATTTAGAGTTGGTTAAGAGCCGTAAATTTCGTGTGGTTGTCGACGCTGTGAACTCAATCGGAGGCGTTGTGATCCCCGATCTTTTGCGTCAAATGGGTTGCGAGGTGATCGAGATAAACTGTGATCCAACAGGAAATTTTGCCCATAATCCAGAGCCATTGGCTCAAAATCTCACCGAGATTGCAGCCGCAATACCAGCCCATAAGGCGGACCTTGGTGTGGTCGTCGATCCCGATGTTGACCGCTTGGCGTTGGTCTGCGAGGATGGCGCTATGTTTGGCGAGGAGTACACTTTGGTCGCTGTGGCCGACTATATCTTGTCGCTTAAAAAGGGTGCGACAGTCTCGAATCTCAGCTCGTCTCGTGCCTTGCGTGATGTCACCGAGGCCCACGGTTGTAGCTATACCGCAGCGGCTGTTGGCGAGGTGAACGTTGTTGCGACGATGAAGTCTACTGCTGCTGTGATTGGTGGCGAGGGAAATGGAGGAATCATCTACCCAGAGCTTCACTATGGACGTGATGCGTTGGTGGGTGTCGCTCTATTCTTGACTCTCTTGGCGCAGCGTAACTGCTCGATGAGAGAGCTCAGAGCCTCATATCCTGCATATTTCGCCTCGAAGAACAAGAAGGACCTCACACCTCAGATCGACGTGGATAAGCTACTCCTAACGATCAAGGAGCGATATAGCAACGAGCAGGTGAATGATATTGATGGTGTGAAGATCGACTTCGCCGAGAGCTGGGTCCACCTCCGCAAGTCGAACACCGAGCCAATCGTTCGTATCTACACCGAGGCTAAGTCTCAGGAGGAGGCCGACACTTTGGCGAATAAGTTCATTGCAGAAATCGGAGAGATTTGCGGATTGTAGAGAGTCTCAGAACAAGTAAAACGCCCCGTTCCAAACCTATGGAACGGGGCGTTTTGCCTCTTATGTGGTAATGTTGTTACTCTGTGTAAGGAATCACATCAACGATCTCAACATCGAAGAAGAGAGCCTCGTTTGCGCCAATGTCGTTACCTGCTCCACGCTCGCCATAAGCAAGCTCAGATGGGATCCACAACGAGATACGGCCACCCTTACCAACGAACTTCATTCCCTCGGTCCATCCTGGGATAACTCGGTTCAATGGGAACTCGATAGGCTCGTTAACGCTATAATTATCAGGGTTCTGCATCCTCATCATCTCCTGATACTCCTCGTCACGATCCTCGTAGCGAGATGTGTCGAACACCTTGTTGTTGCGCAACAAACGGCCTGTGTACTGAACACGAACAACGTCACGGTCGTCAGTGGCGATGAGTGTGTCGTCGCCAGCCTTCTCGATGCGATACATAAGACCAGACTCAGTCTTAACAACGCTCGACATCTTCTCAACCTTAGCAAGCTCCTCCTCAGAGATAGCCTTCAACTCGGCTGGACGAACAACTGTGAAGTAGTTCTGAAGGAATGCCAAAGACTCCTGATCGTTCATATCAGCATTTCCGCTCTGAGCATCCTTGAATGCAGTCCTAACCCAATATACCTGAACTGGAACATCCAACGACTCGAAGCTAAGACCTACGCTTACACCAAATGCGTATGATACCTCGCTACGCTGAGCCTCGCTCTCGAACATATCTGCATCGGCCTTCATCGCAGCACGGTTTGCCGCAACAGTAGCCTCGTCAGCACCATTCTTGATCGCCAAAGCATCAGCCTCGTCACGACGCTGCTCAACTACCTCGGCACGCTGCATACGTGTCTCGTTGAAGTATGTCTGCAAAGTCTGAGACATCTCGTCAGTTGTGATGGTGTTCTTTCCGTAGATTGCATCCGAGATACCATTTGCGAATAGATCGTAGTCGAATGGAACATCTGGAATCTGCTGAGTGATTGCAAAGCCGACGTTTGCACCCAAAGCGTAAGATAGAGAGTCAAGAACTGAAGGATTTCCCTCTGATACGAGGCTACTCTGCTGGGAAGATGTACAAGCGCCCAAAGCGACAGCTAAGGCTACAACTCCCGAAATAACGATTTTTTTCATTTTTGTAGTTTTGTTTATTGAATTTTGTTTGTAATTTGCTTCTATCTTGAAAAAGTTCCGACAAATATAACGTTTTAATTTTAATATATCGTATATTATCACTTTAATTTAAAGTAAAAAAGTTACTCGACCTTTTTTATAATCACAACGCTATTTGGCAGATCGGGAATATATAAGGAGCCATCGACCAACGAGAAGTCGGCCGCTCCGATAAACTCCGTCTCGAAGTCGAGAGGTGTCACCACCCCACTCTCAATGTCGATCGAGACCATCTCGGCTGGTGCCCACGAGCTCGAATAGAGTGTGCCGCCATCCTCCGATATGGCCAATCCATCCCACTGCCCTGCCTTCGATGTTAGCCTCTCGGCTCGTGGCGATGTTAAGTCTCTGATGGCATAGATTACGTTCGCCTCGGTGGTGACTCCATCCGCTGGATATGAGGCTACGTATAGGGTCGATCCGCTGATTAACAATCCATTAGCACCAACGACATTGCACCACAACTCGGGCTCTGCATCGGCGAGGTTCTCGAGATCTGAGCTACGAAGTTTGAAGATATTTCCGCTATTTGTCACAGAGAAATAGATCTCGTCTCCCTTCGAAGTCAGGTCGTTAGCGAAGAGCTCACCCTCGCCAAGTGGCAACACCTGTGGAGCTGCTTTTAGGTCGCTTAGTTTGTATGCTACCAACTTATTTACATCGCAGATCAAGAGATAATCTCCCTTGATGAGCATACCTTTTGGGGCCGACAAAATGCCATCGTTCGGGATGAATGGCGAGACCTTATCACCCTTCAAAAAGGCGATATATCCTCTGCCCTCGTTGTTGAGTGGGTTTAACTCATCGCAGCCGAAGTTGGCCACTAACAGCCCTCCATCGTAGGGAAGTGTGCTCTCGTTGAAGCGTAGCCCCTCCGAGATTACCCTCTCCGCAGAGCTCTCACTATCTATGCAACTTGTTAACGTAGAGGTTATTGCCAGCGCTATAATCCCCATTTTCAATGAATTTTTCATACTCTATTGTTTTGTTATTATTTTAGCCAAATATTGTCCCGTGTAGCTCTCCTTGCAGCGAGCAACCTCCTCGGGCGTTCCGCTCACAACGAGCTCTCCGCCTGCCGCTCCCCCCTCGGCTCCGATGTCGATGATGTGGTCGGCCACCTTGATAACATCCAAATTATGTTCGATGACGATTGCTGTGTTTCCTCTGTCTACTAACTTGTTAAGTACATTCAGAAGCTGACGAACATCCTCGAAATGGAGTCCTGTGGTGGGCTCATCCAAGATGTAGAGTGTGCGTCCGCTATCCTGCTTCGATAGCTCGGATGATAGCTTGATTCTCTGGCACTCACCGCCCGAGAGGGTCGTGCAGGGTTGCCCCAATGTCAAATATCCCAACCCTACATCTTGTATCGCTTTGAGTTTGTGAGAGATAGTGGGAATCGCCTCGAAGAACTCAACCGCCATATTCACCGTCATATTCAACACATCACATATGCTTTTGCCTCGATACTTAACCTCGAGAGTCTCACGATTATATCGTCGTCCGTTGCAGCTCTTGCACGTAACATAGACATCGGGCAAGAAGTTCATCTCGATCGACTGAACACCCGCCCCTCGACAGCTCTCGCAACGTCCACCCTTGACATTGAACGAGAATCGCCCAGCTTTGTAGCCCCTCACTTGCGCCTCTACGGTCGACTCAAAGAGCTTTCTAATGTCGCCAAATAGGTTGGTATATGTGGCAGGGTTACTTCGTGGTGTGTGGCCAATTGGGGATTGGTCGACCACCACCAACTTGTCGATCTGTTCGATCCCCTCGATGTTCTGATACTCCAATGGCTGCGAGTAGGAACGGTAGAGTTCTCGGCTCAATATTGGGCGCAAAGTGCCATTTATGAGCGATGATTTTCCCGAGCCACTCACCCCCGTCACACAGATAAATTTGCCCAACGGAAACTCCACGTCGATCCCTTTGAGGTTGTTACCCCTCGCCCCTCGGAGCGTGATCTTCTCGCCCGACCCCTCTCTGAGCGAGGTTGGGATCTCGATTTTGCGTCGCCCCGTGAGGTAGTCGGCTGTTATCGAGTTCGACTTCAAGATATCCTCGAAGCTACCCGAAGCGACAATCTCGCCACCTCGTCGACCAGCCAATGGCCCAACATCGACGATGAAATCGGCCTCCCTCATCATCTCCTCGTCGTGTTCGACCACGATCACCGAGTTCTTCGCATCACGCAACCCCTTCAAGGAGTTGATCAACCTTATATTATCTCTTTGGTGGAGCCCGATGCTCGGCTCATCCAAGATATACAACACATTCACCAACTTCGACCCCACCTGAGTGGCGAGGCGAATACGTTGGCTCTCACCGCCCGAGAGGGTCCTCGATGCACGACTCAACGAGAGGTAGCCCAGACCAACGTCGATCAAGAAGCCGAGCCTTTCACGGATCTCCTTGATGATCTCCGAGGCGATCTTCAACTCCTTGGCGTTCATCGTCTTATCAATGGTCTCGATCACCGATGAGAGCTCCTCGATCGAGATAGCACAGAGGTCGGCGATGCTATACTTACCGACCCTAAATTGTAGAGCCTCGGGGCGAAGTCGAGAGCCTCCACAGGCCGAACAACGACACCTCACCAAGAATTGCTCACGCCACTTCTGCCCCTTTTTGCTAT
Source organism: Rikenellaceae bacterium (assembly GCA_047178625.1). Taxonomy (GTDB): domain Bacteria; phylum Bacteroidota; class Bacteroidia; order Bacteroidales; family Rikenellaceae; genus Alistipes. Next base: position 55,950 of record JBCQTJ010000001.1, on the reverse strand, counting down.
CGGGGTCTATCGTGCTCTCGATATAGTCGGCAACACCCTCCCACGCCAATAGGTGCACTCCGCTTGTCGATGTAAACTCCGACATATTGATCCTCAAAGGGTCGGGATCGCCATACAAAATGGCATTCAACGAGTCGTTGCTCAGCTCCCCTATCGGATCATCTAAGGTGAAGCCGTGGCGACGACCCAGATTCTCGATCATAGCAAAGAGCATATTGTTGCGATACTTACCCAAAGGCTCTACCCCCCCCTCTCTTAAGGATTTCGATGGGTCGGGAATGATCCTCTCTTGGTCATATATCGCCTCCTCACCCAGCCCCGAGCAGCGAGGACACGCCCCCTTCGGAGAGTTAAACGAGAAGGTATATGGCGCTGGCTCCTCGAAGGCAATGCCTGTGGTTGGACACATCAGATGTCGAGAGTAGAATCGAGCAGAGTCCGCCTCGTAATCATACAACGATATGGTTCCATCACCCTGACTCATCGCATCTCGCAACGACTTCAAGATCCTCTCGCTATCCTCCTCCCTCATAACTACACGATCCACCACCAACTCGACGTCGTGGGCTTTATAGCGGTCGAGACGCATCCCAGCCGTGAACTCCACCATCTCACCATCAATTCGAGCATAGATATAACCTCGCTTTCGCAGTGTCTCGAATAGCTCTCGATAGTGTCCCTTTCGCCCCCTCACGATCGGAGAGAGGAGGGCGACCTTGCGGCCTGCGTAGCTCTCCAAGATCATCTCCAAGATCTGCTCGTCGGTATATCGCACCATCAGCTCACCCGTATTTGGCGAGTAGGCCCTCGATGCACGGGCGTAGAGAAGTCGTAGGAAGTCGTTGATCTCGGTGACTGTTCCCACGGTCGAACGAGGATTTTTGTTTGTGGTCTTTTGCTCGATCGCCACAACGGGACTCAACCCCGTGATCTTGTCTACGTCGGGTCGCTCCATCGTGCCGACGAATTGGCGAGCGTATGTCGAGAGGGTCTCCATATAACGACGCTGCCCCTCGGCATAGATCGTGTCAAAGGCCAACGACGACTTTCCCGAGCCAGATAGCCCAGTCACGACGACCAGCTTCTGACGTGGAATCTCTATATCTATATTTTTGAGATTGTGGACTCTCGCCCCCAATATTTTAATCTTATCCTCCATACATCTGCAAATATACAAAAAACCTTTTACTTATCACACCTTGATCGTCAATATGTCACTCCACGAGGTTGTATAGCACGGTGAACGATTCTCGCTACTCGACCTCGCAGCCCCCTCGCCTTGCGACCCTACCTTGATTGTCGATCGTCCCATATTAGAGTTCAGACGATCCATCGTCTCCATCAAAGCTCTATGTTTCGCCCTGTCAACCCCATCGAACATCGAATTTTGAATGGCGCTATTGTCGCTTATTCCGCCCAACACAACCCCCGCCTTTTTGTATCCATAACCCTCTTTGAATAGCTTGCGAAGTGTCGTTGTGGCCGCCTTGACAATCTCCAAGGTGCTATCGGTCGGGGTCGAGAAGTGGACCATCCGCCCCTCGCTATGTTGTGGGTGCTCCTCACGATGGCGGTTTGTCATTATGAATACCTGCATCTCGGAGGCTACCGAATTTTGACCTCTTAGCTTTTCAGTCGCCCTCGATGAGAAGGCGGCGATGGAGCGGAGTAGCTCATCGAGGGTTGTCGCCTCGTGTTGGAATGAACGAGAGACCATTATAGATTGACGATCCGAGGGGGCAAGATCTATCTCGATGCAGCTCTCGCCCCAAAGTTCACGCCAAGTCCGCTCTCCTGTGACCCCCATTTTAGCTCGAACCCAGCTACGAGGGGCCAGCCTAAATGCCTCGGCAGTTCTGATATTGTAGTCGCTCAACATCTGGACAGAGCGTCGGCCAATGCCCCAAATATCGCCGATAGGATAGTTTGTGAGGACCTTTTTGATATCTTCATCTCGATAGAGGAGGCAGCCACCACGTAGCTTTGGGTAGCTCTTGCAGAGTTTGGCCGCCACCTTCGCAAGGCTCTTCGAGGGGGCCATCCCGATGCTAACGGGGATCCCCGTGTTTCGTCGAACTTTGAGCGAAAGTGCTCGCCCAAACTCCCCCAACTCATCGACCGAGAAGCCCGAGAGATCGAGAAAAGCCTCGTCGATTGAGTAGACCTCTATGGCTGGTACCGCCTCGCGAAGGGTCATCATCACTCGCTCCGAGATATCGCCATAGAGTTGTAGGTTTCCCGACTTCACAACCACCCCTTGGCTGCGCACCAAATCCCGAATTTGAAAGAGAGGTTGCGCCATCTTGATCCCGAGGGCCTTAGCCTCGTTGGATCGAGCGATGACACACCCATCGTTGCTACTCATAACCACGACAGCTCGCCCCTCCAACGAGGGGTCAAATAGTCGCTCACAAGAGACATAGAAGTTGTTGCAGTCACAGAGCCCAATCATCGTCGTCGCTCCTTGATTAGGTGGCGAATTGCACTGATGGGATGGTGAAGAATCATTCGAGGGCCCGAGTAACGCATCACAGCGGCGATCTTTTCTCGTTGGTCGGCCTTATAGCAGTGGATAGGGCAGAGTCGACAACTACCCTTCTCCTCGCCAAATGGACAGTGGTCGAGGCGAGAGGTGGCATACTCAATGAGGGTGAGACACTCACCACACACCTCACCCGACCAAGGGGTGTGGTTGCCTCGGCAATAGATTCTGATCATCTGTTGCATCGTCTCTTTCTCTCTCTCGATCTCGCTCATAGTCTCGCTACATTTTTTTGATGAGGTAGCGCACAACGCCCCAGATCATAAAGTCATTCTCGGCACTCACCTTAATCGGTGCATAATCTTTGTTGGCAGGGATCAACACTCCGTGGTCGCCTCTATCCGAGAAGCGTTTGAGGGTGAACTCACCATCAACGAAGCAGACCGCCAAGGCTCCATCGCTGGGCTCGATGCTCTTGTCGATCACCAATAGATCGCCATCGTCAATCCCCTCGTCGACCATCGAGACACCACTCACCCGAGCATAGAATGTCGAGGCTGGATTCTTGACCAACTCTCGGTTTAGGTCCAACTTCAGCCCCAAGAAGTCGTCGGCTGGAGAGGGGAAGCCTGCCGAGATGGTGCTTTGCGCCATTGGGATCGACTCGTCACCCTCCAGCTCTGGGGCGTAAATGTTTAATATATTGTTGTTTTGCATAGAATCTACTCTAAGTAAAATACGTTATGTTAACGATCCCAAACAGAGCTTTATCGTCCAACGCATTAAATAATGAGCAAAAATAGTGAAAACCATTAAAAAAATCGCTATTTTTGCACCAAAATTAAAGAGAGATGATAAGAGCAGGACGTAAGCATAAGCTAATAGTAAACCGTATTTCAGACTTCGGTCTCTACCTCGCAAACGACGAGGGAGACGAGGTTCTACTCCCCAACCGCTACATTTCGCTCACCCAACAAGAGGGCGACGAGGTGGAGGTATTCGTATATCACGACTCGGAGGATCGCCTCGTAGCGACTACCGAGGAGCCAGCGGCCAAGGTGGGTGATATCGCCTATATGAAGGTGATCGACAAGAATCTACACGGAGCATTCCTCGACTGGGGACTATATGGTAAGGATCTATTCCTACCCAACCGCAACCAACAAGGGGGTGTCTTTGTGGGTGGATATGTCGTTGTCTATCTCTATGAGGATAATATCACAGGGCGTTGTGTCGCAACCACCAAGCTAAAGAGCGTAGTTCACAACGAGACCATCGGTGTGGAGCCACGTGAGATGGTCGAGATCCTTGTGGCCTCGGAGTCGGAGATCGGCTTCCGTTGCGTTATCAACAACAAATATTGGGGAATGTTGTATAAGAACCAGCTGTTCCGCCCCGTAGCTGTGGGAGATCGTTTGAGTGTCTATGTGAGGCGAATCACCGAGGATGGACGTATCGACCTAACCCTCAATCAGCAGGGATACAAGGAGGTTAAGAGCTCAGCGGAGACCCTTCTGGATCTCTTGAACGAGAATGGCGGAAAGCTTCCAATCAACGATAATAGCGACCCTAAGTTGGTTGCCAAGGTGACACTTATGAGCAAGAAGCTCTTCAAGAGGTCGTTGGGAGTACTCCTCAAACGAGGTGTTGTGGAGGCCACATCCGAGGGTATTCAGATCATCAAAGGTGAGTAAATGAGCAAGATTACCACAGCCGAGAGGGTCTCTCACGAACCATCCGACAACTTTGTCTATCAGCGCTCTCTACTCGCCTATCACTTTGCGGCGGAGCGTGTCGAGGGGCGAGTGTTGGAGATCGGAACGGGTTCGGGTTATGGAGTCTCCATCATAGCTCCCAAGGCCACAAAGTTTGTCACCCTCGACAAACTCTTGCCCCATTTGGAGAGCGAGGAGCCGATCGAGAATGTAGAGATGGTGGCGGCCACAGTCCCCCCAATCCCATTCCCCGATTGCACGTTCGACTGTGTGGTCTCGTTCCAAGTTATCGAACATATCGACCACGACACCGAGTTTGTGGCCGAGGTTTATAGGGTCCTAAAGCCCAACGGACGATTCATCGTCTCGACCCCCAACGCCCCGATGTCGCTCACTCGCAATCCGTGGCACGTCAGAGAGTACACTCCGAACCAATTTGCAGCCCTATTGGGGACCAAGTTCGACCCCTCGAAGATCGAGCAGTGTGGCGTAGAGGGGGGTGAGAAGGTGATGGAGTATTACGAGAAGAACCGAGCAGGGGTTGAGCGTATCACCCGTTTCGACATCTTCGACTTCCAACACCGACTCCCACGAAGGCTGTTGCAGATCCCATACGACATCCTAAATCGGATCAATCGAAAAAGGTTGCTAAAAGATAACCAAGATCTAACCCAAGGCATCGAGATGTCGGATTACTCGGTCACGGCCGTTTCCGACCGCTCTTTCGACCTGCTTTATATTGCTCAGAAATAGTTTTACTCTCTACTTTCGACCATAAACAAGAGCCTCGGGCAGAGGCAGCGACAATCTCGCATAGGAGAGAATGGTCGCTATCGAGGTGAAGGCGACACCCATAAACAAGATGTCGGATGAGCGGTCGGGAGGGAGAATGTAGAACATAAGGGCTACACTTGCCGCACCGATAATCTGCCCCGTAAGGCGTGCCGAAGCCATCATTCCACTCGCTGAGCCACTTCTTGAGAGAGGAGCCGAGGAGATGATGATGCTATTGTTGGGGGCTTGGAAACAGCCAAAGCCGAAGCCGCAGAGGGCCAGTCGCCACATAAAATCAAACTTGGTAGGCTCCTCGGGGATAAACCCCATCAACAGCAATCCGATGGTGAGGATCGTGAGACCTGCACACCCCAAATATCCAGCGTGATAGCGCTCCACAAGGAAGCCAACCACGGGTGTTGTCACCATATTAAAGGCAGGCCAAGCTGTAATCACCGCCCCCACCTCCAACGGGGTATATCCAAATTGATTTTGAAGGATGAATGGCATCGCAACCATCATCGCCATCTGGGCTATGAAGGTCAGTATCGAGGTCACAATCGAGAGGTTGAAGATCGGGATTCGCATCAGATCGAATGGCAAGATGGGGAGCGGTCGCCTCAATTGAGTGCGGACGTATATCGCCCCGACAATCAATGCCGCCACCGCAATCGGTGCAAGCCAGATCCAATCGACATTGTGAGAAAATCCCGTTACAACGGCAAAGATCAGGGCGAACGTCGCTGCATTGAGAAGTGCATCGTCCCACCTATAATCTTTGATATTTTGGCGAATTGTATTGCTGGGGAGGTAGAGATAACCCAACAACACGGCGAAGAAGCCTATGGGTAGATTGATGGCAAACAACCACTTCCAATCGGCCACAGCCATTATCGAGGCGGCAAGAGTGGGCCCTGCAACCGACGAGACCGAGACCACCATCGAGTTGAGCCCCAAACCTCTGCCAAGCATCCTTTTGGGGTAGATTAACCTCACCATCGAGGTGTTGATACTCATCACAGCGCTCGCACCGAGCCCCTGAATAACTCGGCACGCAACCAGCGATTCGAAGCTCCACGAGAGTGCACACCCCACCGACATAAGGGTAAAGGTGGTTAATCCAACGATATAGATGGGGCGATAGCCGATGAAATCCCCAAGGGCCGAGAGGGGCAGCAGAGAGACTATGACAGCGATCTGATAGGCATTAATGATCCATATCGACTCCGAGGCCGATATGTCGAGACCCTCGCAGATTGTCGGCAGTGCGATGTTGGCGATAACACCATCTATGACCGCCAGTGAGACAGCAAACATAATGGCCAAGATGGCCAATATGCGATGAGGCATAGGCACACCATCACACTCCTCACCCGTTGCGGTATGGTATTTTATCGCCATTGTTAGAACTCCTTGACGTCTCGCTTGTTTTTATTGTTGGTTGCGGCGTTGCGCTCGACCTTGACCACCTCGATGTCGAAGAGTAGAGTCTCGGTTGGGTTGACCCCCAACTCCTCGTCACCACCCTCGCCATAGGCGAGCTCCGATGGCATCCACGAGCGAATACGTCCTCCCTCTCCGATCAGCTTCACGCTCTCGGTTATACCATTCAGATGGTCGTTTAGAGGCTCCTCGGCCGTAAGACCTTTGGCCACCACCTCTCCGTCGACACGTGATATGGTGTAGCGCACCTCGACCCAATCGGATGAGCTCTTGGCGGTGTTCTTCTCGTCACCGATCACCTCGATTTTATATGTCAAACCACTCTTGGTGCGCTTGAATGTGCGGTCTGAGGCCACCAAGTCGTTGAGAAACTTCGTCTCGTAGCCACGTCTACGCTCGGGCTCGACATAGAGCAGGTAGCGTAGATAGTCGACCTTAGCATCCTCTATGTTCATCAACGACTCACCCTTCGAGTGCTCGATGATGGCTCTGCACGCAACCTCGAAGTTTATTAAAGAGTCCATCTTCATCATCTGCTCGGCTATGTTGAGACCTACGATATAGGACAGGGAGTCGCTCTCGGATCTCAACCCGATAGATTTGACATCGACCTTTGGCCCACTTCCCGATGATGAACATCCAACGCTCGACAGAGCTGCTGCTGCAACGCCTGCTACGATAAAGATAAATTTCCTGTTACGCATATATTATTCTGTTTTATTCTTAAATAACGATGAAGTGATGAGAATTAATATAACCCCCAACACAGCGGCTACAATAGAGCCAGCCAAAATAGCGATCTTACCCTGATTCATATAGTCGATATGAGCAGTTCCAAAGGCGAGGGTGTCGACAAAGATCGACATCGTGAAGCCAATACCACCCAAGCAGGCCACCGCAAACAACATCATCCAACCAGCTCCCGAGGGCATAGAGGCGAGCTTTAGCTTAACGGCGAACCAACTCATAATGAAAATTCCGATCGGCTTACCCAAGACAAGTCCCATAAAGACTCCCAACCCGATAGATCCTGCCCCTGTTACCGTGTTGAAGATATCTAAATTGGCCATATCAATCTTCACTCCGCCATTGACCAAGGCAAAGATTGGCATAATGAAGAATGTGACATAGGGGGATAGATTCTCCTCCAACTGAAGATTCATCGGGATCGAATTTTTGGTCAAGATGCTCATCTTACGTAGCTGCTCGTGGTAGTGCTCGTCGGCGTGTGCTCCCTCTTCGTGGGCTGCATTTACTATGCTGTGCTCCAACTCATCGGCCTGCCTCAAGAAGTATTGTTTGCTGTAACGAGGCGAGGTTGGGATCAACAACGCCATCACCACACCCGACATCGTGGCGTGAACTCCCGAGTAGTAGAATAGGGTCCAAACCACAATCGCAGGGATAATGTAGTAGATCATACGTCGCTCGCCAAGCCTATTCATAAGGTAGACAAAGGCCATCACCGCAACGGCAAATATCAGGCAGGTGAAGTCGATATCACCCCCATAAAAGATCGCAATAACAAGGATCGCCCCCAAGTCATCGGCAATCGCAAGGGCCGTTAGAAAGACCTTGAGCGAAGTGGGGACACGGCTCCCCAACATCGAGAGGATACCAATTGCGAAGGCGATGTCGGTGGCCATCGGGATACCCCAGCCCTGCTCTACGGGTGTGCCATTGTTGACAAACATATAGATCATAGCAGGGACCACCATACCCCCCACAGCGGCCAAAACGGGGAGTATCGCACGCTGAAACGAACTCAGCTCTCCGTGCATAACCTCTCGTTTGATCTCGAGACCAACGAGGAAGAAGAAGATCACCATCAGAGCGTCGTTGACCAAGCGCTCGATTGTCATATCCCGAGGGAAGAGGATGTTGATCGTCTGATCGTGAGAGTGTAATAGGATCTTTAGGTCAGTTGTTAGCAGTGCGTGGTAGGCATCTGCACTCCACTCCATATTTGCAAAGATCATCGCAATGATGACGCAAAGGAGCAGGATCACACCGCCAGCCCAAGGCTTGCGTGTGAACCGAAGTGTTTTCAACATTGCAGAGTGGCTATGGCGCACCCACGCAAATTTTGAAACGTGAAAAGTCATTTTTTTCCTTACTTGTTTGATTTTATAGTTAGTCCGCACAATTTAAAGAGTATGCGTGCTCCAATAATTACATCTATATTATCTCTATCGCTGGGGACAACCTCCACAACGTCGAATCCAATAATCTCTCGCCCCGATGAGACAACCATCTCCACGAGATAGACCGCCTCGTTGAAGCTCAACCCTCCAGGGACTGGTGTGCCTGTGTGGGGGCAATAGCCCATCTGCAAGCCATCTATGTCGAAGCTTATGTAGACCTTTTGGGGTAGTGTCTCGACAATGCGTCGACACTGATCACGCCACGTCTCACCCTCGAACCTTCGTCGTGATAGCTCCATATCGGGGAAGCTCACTACCCTACCTTTCGAGCTCTCGGCAAGCCTCTGCTCCTCGTCGCAAAAATCTCTCACTCCCACCTGAACAAGCCTCTCGACCTGATCTATGTCTCGCAAGACATTATACATTATCGAGGCGTGAGAATATTCGAATCCCTCGTAGGCCACCCTCAGATCTCGGTGTGCGTCGATGTGAAGTACTCCGAATGAGTCGTGTCGCTCGGCTAAGGCTTTAATTACGCCATAAGGGGTTGAGTGGTCTCCGCCCACCAATGCCACCAACTTCCCCTTTTCGAGGAGCTCCTTTGTAGTACTATATACATAGTCGTTTAGGGTGCGAGAGCCATCGTTTATCTTATGGATAAGCTCCACTATCCTCTCGTCGTCATCTGCTCCGCCTTTTTCGAGGTGGTCGATCACAAGCTCCGCCATTGGGCGAAGTGAGGCCGATAGTGTGGCGATATCTTCTATGTATGGATAGGTCGCAATCCCCTCACGCCACGCATCGAGAGCCGACGAATCATAGAGATCGAGTTGAGACGAGGCTTCACGCAGAGCCTCGGGGGCCGAGGCGCTACCTGCCCCATACGAGACTGTGACATCCCACGGTGCAGAGATGATCACCATCTTTGATTGGTCAATGGTACAGGGCAACGAGAAGAATCCGCCACCTACGACCCCTACTCCGTTGGGATCGAAATCTTGTAGTTCTATACTTATTTTCGACACTTTAAATAAAAGTTTTCGCAAATGTAATAAAATTTATTAATAATATGTCCTATATTTGCGCCTTGCATAACTTTAATGAGAAAATTTTCGTAAATTGAAGATAATAATAGATAGCGCAATCCCATTCATAGAGTCCGTTTTCGAACCCTATGCAGAGGTTGTTTATGCCAACGGAGGTAGTTTCACACCCTCTTTGGTCTGCGATGCTGATGTGTTAATCATCCGAACTCGAACTCGATGCGATGCTGAGCTGTTGGAGGGGTCGAAGGTTCGGCTCATCGCAACGGCCACAATCGGTTACGACCACATTGATATGGAGTATTGCCACTCTAAGGGGATCGAGGTGACAACGGCCGCTGGATGTAATGCTCGTGGGGTGTTGCAGTGGTTTGGGGCCGCTATGGTGTTGTGTGCTTGCGAGGGCGGATGGTCTCCATCTCAGCGAAGGGTTGGAGTTGTCGGGGTTGGAAATGTTGGCTCCCTGATCGCTCAATATTGTAGGAGTTGGGGCTTCGAGGTTTTGTGTTGTGATCCGCCTCGTGCGGAGCGTGGTGAAGAGGGGTTTGTTTCGCTCGATGAGTTGTTGCCCCGAGTCGATATTTTGACTCTACATACCCCTCTTTTGGAGAGTACTCGCCATTTGATTAACTCCGAGAATATCAAGCGGTTAAAGCCATTAGCGTTGGTTGTCAACACATCGAGAGGAGAGTGTTTAGAGACCCGAGCAATTCTGGAAAATCCGCAACATAGTTATGCCCTCGATGTATGGGAGAGAGAGCCCGAAATTGATTGTGAGGTGTTGCGCCGATCGGTGATCTCGACCCCTCATATCGCAGGCTATTCGATGCAAGGAAAGGCCAACGGAACAGCGATGGTCGTAGGCAGCGTGGCCCGACACTTTGGCCTACCCATCGAGGGGTGGTATCCCGATGTGGAGCGAAACGAGGGGGCTATGATCGGTTGGGAGGAGCTAATCAGAAGTGTGTCGCAACGCTTCGATATCGTGGCCGAGAGCAAAAACCTAAAGGATAACCCCGAGGAGTTTGAGGGTGTGCGAAATAGTTATAACTATCGAAACGAGTATTTTTAATTAAATAATTGGGGAAACCGAAAAAAAACACTATCTTCGCCTAAATAATTTTGAAATTACAAAGTATGTCAGAAAAGAGACTCAAAATAGCAATTACGCAGGGAGACACAAATGGTATCGGATGGGAGTTGATCCTCAAGATCTTCGCCGATAACAGGATGTGCGAACTCTGCACACCAATAATTTATGGATCAAAGAGCGCTGCGGAGCACTATAAAGCGTTGCTGAAGGATCTTGACCCTATCTCGTTTAATGTCGTAACCTCAGCCTCGGATGCACGTCGAGGCCGAGTGAATATGGTGGAGTGTGGAGCTGTAAAGTCGGTCAACGTAGGAGTGGCATCTTCCGAGGCAGGAAAGGCTGCCGTTGACTCGCTCGCAAAGGCTGTCGAGGAGTTGAAGGCAGGTGTTGTCGACGCAGTTGTCACCGCACCATTCAACAAGGAGAGTGTCCAGAGCGAGGCCTTCTCTCACACAGGTCACACCGAATTTATGGCCTCACAGTTCGAGGGTGAGTCGATGATGATGATGTGTAGCGACCTCTTTAAGGTGGGCCTTGTCACAAAACATATCCCGATCAACAAGGTTGCAGAGCTAATCAATAAGGAGATGATCGTGAAGGATCTAAAGGGGCTGAGAAAGACCTTGATCTCCGACTTCTCGATCGTGGAGCCACGCATAGCGGTCCTCTCGCTCAATCCACACGCTGGTGAGGGTGGAATGTTGGGGCGTGAGGAGATGGAGATCATCCAGCCTGCTATTCAGGAGGCCTACAAGGATGGTGTCTACGCCTTTGGACCATTCCCTGCCGATGGCTTCTTTGCGGCGGCAAGCTACAAGAAATATGATGCTGTGTTGGCGATCTATCACGATCAGGGTTTGATCCCATTCAAGACACTCTCACCCGAGGGGGTCAACTTCACGGCAGGTCTTACAGCAGTGAGGACATCGCCCGACCACGGAGTGGCTTACGATATTGCGGGGCGAGGTGTCGCAAATCCCGACTCAATGCGCAATGCTATCTATATGGCCATTGATGTGGTAGAGTCACGCAGTCGCTACGCCGAGATGAGCGCAAATCCTCTTCAGCACGCTGAGAGCGAGAGAGAGCGAGGCGGAGGTTATAGAGAGAATCAACATCGCAACTACGAGGGAAATGCAAGGCGAGAGGGAAATGGCCGACGTGAACCACGTGAGCCAAGGCAAAACCAAACCCCAAAGCCAGCTCAACAACAACGATCAGAGGCAACCCCCACTCAACAAGAGCCAAAGTCGCAAGAGTAGCAAAAAAACTCGAATGTGCCCTATTCCGTCTCGTAATTGTGGAAAGGGAGGGCAGGAGAGACAAAAACAATAAAAAAATATTCAACAAAAGACTTTTATGATTAAAGTAACTTTTCCCGACGGCTCGCAGCGTGAGTATAACGAAGGGACAACCGCCTATCAGGTGGCAGAGAGTATCAGCCCTCGTTTAGCTGGCGACTGCCTTGCTGCGTCGGTTGACGATCAGACGGTGGATATGGGATTCCCTATCACCAGCGATGCCTCAGTTAAGTTCTATAAGTGGGACGACGACGCAGGTAAACACGCCTTTTGGCACACCTCTTCTCACCTCTTGGCCGAGGCCTTGATGGAGCTATATCCAGGTGTGAAGTTTGGTATCGGTCCAGCTATCGAGAGCGGATTCTACTACGATGTAGAGTCACCACGCCCAATTACGGAGGGCGACCTTGTAGCGATCGAGAACAAGATGATCGAGCTCGCTCGCACCAAGGAGACTTTGGTGCGTACCGATGTAAGCAAGAGCGAGGCGTTGGCTCGTTTCGAGGCTATGGGCGAGAACTACAAGTGTGAGCTGATCAGCGAGTTGGAGGATGGAACGATCTCGTTCTACACCAATGGCGCCTTCACCGACCTTTGTCGTGGACCACATATCCCCCACACGGGACATATCAAGGCTATCAAGTTGACCTCTGTCGCTGGAGCCTACTGGAGAGGAAACGAGAAGAACAAGATGTTGACTCGTATCTATGGAATCTCGTTCCCCAAGAAGTCTATGCTCGATGAGTACCTCGCAATGATGGAGGAGGCCAAGAAGCGTGACCACCGTAAGCTGGGCAAGGAGTTGGAGTTGTTCGCCTTCTCTCAGCGTGTTGGACAGGGTTTGCCTCTTTGGTTGCCAAAGGGGGCGGCACTTCGTGAGCGTTTGGAGGGATTCTTACGTGGTGTGCAGCGTGAGCACGGATACCAGCAGGTTATCACCCCACATATCGGAAATAAGGAGCTCTATGTCACTTCGGGTCACTATGCGAAGTATGGTAAGGATTCATTCCAGCCAATTCACACTCCCGACGAGAATGAGGAGTTTTTGTTGAAGCCTATGAACTGCCCTCACCACTGTGAGATCTACAAGGTTAAGCCTCGCTCATACAAAGATCTTCCGATCCGTATGGCGGAGTTTGGAACGGTATATCGTTACGAGATGACAGGCGAGCTTCACGGATTGACACGTGTGAGAGGATTTACTCAGGATGATGCCCACTTGTTTGTGCGTCCCGACCAGTTGTTGGAGGAGTTTAAGCGAGTGATCGACATTGTGCTATATATCTTCAAGACCTTGAAATTCGACAACTACACTGCTCAGGTGTCGTTGCGTGACCCAAAGAACACCGAGAAGTATATCGGATCGGACGAGAACTGGGAGAAGGCGGAGTCTGCAATCATCGAGGCGGCGGCTGAGAAGGGTCTAAAGACAATTGTGGAGTATGGCGAGGCGGCTTTCTATGGCCCTAAGCTCGACTTTATGGTCAAGGATGCGATCGGTCGTAAGTGGCAGTTGGGAACCATCCAAGTAGATTACAACTTGCCCGAGAGGTTCGATCTAACATACAAGGGATCAGACGATAAGCTACACCGCCCAATTATGATCCACCGTGCACCATTCGGCTCTATGGAGCGTTTTGTGGCTGTGTTGTTGGAGCACACGGGAGGTCGTTTCCCACTATGGTTGTCACCCGATCAGGTCGTTGTTCTCCCAATCTCGGAGAAGTATAACGACTACGCTGAGAAGGTGTCGAAGATTCTGAATAAGCAGGATGTCCGCACTCAGGTCGACGATCGTAATGAGAAGATCGGTCGTAAGATTCGTGATAACGAGTTGAAGCGAATCCCATTCCTACTCATCGTTGGTGAGAAGGAGATGGAGGGCGAGGTGGTCTCTGTTCGTGTTCAAGGTGAGGGCGATAAGGGTCAGATGGCCATTCAGGAGTTTGCCGATTATGTTTCGGGCATCGTGAAAGCGGAGATCGAGGCTAATAAACTTGGCGAGGAGGAGTAAAAAAAGGGAGTGTTTTTTGGCTCAATATTTGCGAAATTCAGTTTTATTTCACTAACTTTGCAGAGAATTAGAGAGAAAACACTCTTTTTTACAGATACTTATATTGTATATAACAAATTTTTAGGAGGACAAAGCTATAGCAGGAGCAAAACCGTTTCACCCGAAACCATTCAACCCAGGAGCAAATCGTCCGAGACCAGCGGGTGGTCTTCGTGGACGCAGATTACCAGAGAAGGAGAATCCTCATCGTACCAACAAAGAGATTGATGTGCCTCAGGTACGTTTGGTAGGTGATAATATTGAGACATCAGAGGTTCTCTCGACGAGAGAGGCCCTTCGTATGGCCGATGAGATGGAGCTCGATTTGATCGAGATCTCGCCCAAGGCCGATCCACCAGTGTGTCGTATTGCGGACTACTCTAAGTTCTTGTATCAACAGAAGAAGAAGGCGAAGGAGTTGAAGGCAAACCAGACTAAGACTGTCTTGAAGGAGATCAGATTTGGTCCTCAGACCGACGATCACGACTACAACTTCAAGTTGAAGCACGCCGAGAACTTCATTAAGGAGGGGGCAAAGGTTAAGGCCTATGTATTCTTCAGAGGACGCTCGATCGTCTTTAAGGAGCAGGGAGAGATCTTGCTGTTGCGTTTCGCCACCGATTTGGAGGAGATCGCAAAGGTAGAGTCAATGCCACGCCTCGAGGGTAAGAAGATGAATATGATCTTGGCACCCAAGTCGAAGAAGTAGGCATTCCACATATCAAATAGGAATTAGGGGCTAACTGTTGGGTTTGCCCCTAATTGTTTGTGTAACTACCTCAGGAAGAGTTTGTTTTAATATTGAAAATATGTTTGATTTTTCTTCGGATTATAGATTATTTTATCTATCTTTGTAGTAGTGTGGCACATATGTGCTTGCCGAAATATTTATATATAGCGTTTTGCTATTGTTTTGTGCTGAAAAAACGACCAATTTAATTAAGCCGCAAAAATGATAAGTAAAAGCCTGCGCTGTGCGTGGGCTTTACTTGTTGTGGCGTGGTGCTTGGTCGTACCTTTCAGTAAATAAGTAATGACCCACGCATCGTTCGTTATTAAGTGCGTTGAAGTAAGAACTATCTTGTTTAATTTTACATTAGCGCCGAACGGAGGAATGTGCATATAAGCCCTCATCTATCTATTATGAACAGATTTACTATTTTTGTATTTGCACTTGTCGCCTTGCTTTTGGGGGCGTGTAGCAAAGAGGAGACTCAGACCTCATTTGAAGAGAGTCAATCGCCTAAAGAGTACACAATATCGTTGGGTATGACGGGAGAGATCGAGATGACAACATCGCCATTAAGTAGGGCGGATGAGAGCACAGATCTTTATGGTGTGCAGGTCTATTCAAAGGCCGATGTAGATGGCAGCTCTTATTCTGTATGTGCCTATGGTCTCTTTGATGACCCTTCGGCTATGTCTATAAAGTTGCTTGATGGGTATCTTTATAAGTTTGTTGTTACTATGGTTGTTGATGGTAAGAATTTAATTTATTCGTACTTATCAAGCTATTCTGCTCCATTTACGATAGGATCTATTACAAGAACATCTGCTGACAATACGTTTGTTTGGGATGGAACAAATTATTTTTATTGGATTGGTAAGGGATATTCTTCTTTGACAACAGGAGGTTACTATCGCCCGTTTGTAGACAGATATTATGGAGTAGCAACAGACTACAAACCATCTGAAGATGGTTCAGTCTCGATTGAGATGAAACGAACTGTATTTGGAGTAAAATACGTAGCCGAAGATCTTACCGAAGGGAAGTTGCTAATTAATATGGCTGAAGCTCCTTTGGTGACATTGACACCTGATCTTACAGAGCAAGAGGAGATAGTTACGTTTAATAGTGTGATTAGTGCTTGGGAAACTGATAATTATTCCGAAGATATCTCAGTGATGATAAGCTGGGTAAAGGATGATGGAGTTACGGTTTTATTAGCCGATGAGCCCCTTGCATTTACTCGTTTGCAGCAGCATACAATAACTATTAAGGTTGCTGATAGTTCGCTTGATGCTGGAGTGAGCGTCTCTCAAGAGTCTGGCGATATTACAGCGGGAGCGAGCACCACTATTGATGGAGGTAATTAGCGCTATATAGCTTGACAAAAGACAAGAGATCCCGACTAAAGAGTCTAAAGTTCTCCTAATAACGTCATTGCGGCCCCCGAGCCACAATCTCTAATACTCTGTAATTCAATGTATTGTAGATTGCGGCTCGGAGGCCGCAATGACGTAGAGTGTGTATTTTGCCGAAAATCGACTATGCTGCTTACACAGTCATAATATCCGCCTCCTTAAGCTCGATAACCGAGTCGATCTGCTTTGAGAACTTATCCAAGATCTTCTGAACCTTGCCCTCGCCATCCTTGGCGATGTCCTCCGACATTCCATCCTTCTGAGCCTTCTTGAAGCTATCTACTGAGTCACGGCGGATGTTACGCATAATGATGCGTGCTGCCTCGCCCTCGCCACGAACCTGCTTTACGAGCTCCTTACGACGCTCCTCCGTTACGGGGGGCAACGATAGTCGGATCTGCTCGCCATTGTTCGATGGTGTTAGTCCGATGTTTGAGTCGATGATCGCCTTCTCCACTGGGCGGATCATATTCTTGTCCCAAGGCTGGATGATGATCGTCTTTGCGTCGGGAACTGTGACACTTGCCACACCCGACACTGGGGTCATCGAACCATAATACTCAACCATCACCGAGTTGAGAACATTTGTCGAGGCCTTTCCTGCACGAATATTGGCGATCTCCTCCTCGAAGTGGGCAAAGGCCTTCTGCATACGGGCCGTTGTATCCTCTAAAATAATTTGTGTCTCCATTGAATCTATTTTGTTTTTATTTTTTAGTTCGTTACAATTGTTCCGATATTCTCGCCCGACATCACACGTTGTAGGTTGCCTGGGGTGTCCATATCGAACACGATGATTCCTAAGTTATTCTCACGGCAGAGCGTAAAGGCCGTGAGGTCCATAATCTTGAGCCTACGCTCATAGATCTCGTCGAATGTGATCTTGTTGAACTTCACCGCTGTTGGGTCCTTCTCGGGGTCGGCCGTGTAGATTCCGTCGACACGTGTCCCCTTCAACATCACCTCTGCCTCGATCTCGATTCCACGAAGTGCCGATGCTGTGTCGGTCGAGAAGTATGGGTTTGAGGTTCCGCCTGCGATGATTACCACACTACCCTGCTCCATTAACTCCAGAGCCTTAGCCTTAGAGTAGTACTCACCGATAGGCTCCATCCTAATTGAGGTCAAGACCTTGGCCTTTACTCCATTAGCCTCGAGCGCAGAGTGCAGAGCGAGTGAGTTGATGACCGTAGCCAACATTCCCATCTGATCCCCTTTGACACGATCGTAGCCCTGCTTTGAACCGCTTAGACCACGGAAGATATTACCTCCTCCGATCACAATTCCAACCTGAACTCCTTGCGAGGCGATGGCCTGAATCTGCTCGGCATAGGATTGCAACATATCGGTCGATAGACCATACTTCTGCTCTCCTTGAAGCGACTCGCCGCTAAGTTTGAGCAATACTCTTTTATACTTCATAGCATCTTAGTTTTTATTATTGGTGCGAAGATACGACTTTTTACTAAAAAACCCTCATTTTTTGACCTCTTTTTAATGGCGTATATTCTTGTAATTTTCAAAAATAAGAGTTAATTTTGTCTAAACCTAAAACAAAAAGATGGAAAACCTAAACAAGATCGGTCGTATTGCGACTCCGCTTTGTGGTTTGGCACTACTCCAACCACTTACAAGTTGCGCCCCCTCGGAGGCTGCAAATAATGAGAAGCCAAATTTTGTTGTCATTCTTTGTGACGACTTAGGGTATGGTGATTTGGGATGTTTCAACCATCCTCAGATCAAGACCCCAAATCTCGATGAGATGGCCCAAACGGGTATTCGTCTCACCAACTTCTACTCGGCAGCAGCCGTGAGCTCTCCCTCTCGTGCTGGATTGTTGACTGGCCGCAACCCAAACCGTGCAGGTTTCTACGACTATATCCCAGGTCCAACACCTACCCCAGATTGCAAGGATTTGGTCCACCTTACCTCTGATGAGATCACTATCCCGATGTTGTTGAAGGGGGCTGGATACTCTACCTGCTTGTCGGGAAAGTGGCACTGCTCGTCGAAGTTCAACAGCGCAGAACAGCCTAACCCCCGAGATATGGGATTCGACCACTGGTTTGCGACTCATAACAATTCGGAGCCAACACATAAAGACCCCTATAACTTTGTCCGCAACGGCGAGGAGGTAGGTCAATTGGAGGGCTTTAGCTGTGGATTGGTTGTCGATGAGGCGATTGATTGGTTGGAGAAGAGGAGCGGCGACGATAATCCATTCTACCTTCAGGTCTGTTTCCACGAGCCACACGAGCCAATCGCATCGCCCGAGGATTTGGTCGAGAAGTATATGCCCGTAGCTATCTGCCGTGAGCAGGCGGAGTACTTCGCAAATGTCGAGAATATGGATATCCAAACTGGTCGTTTGATGAAGTATCTTCGTGAGAATTACGGAGAGAACACGTTGGTGGTATTCTCGTCGGACAATGGTCCCGAGACTTTGAACCGATATAAGAAGGCCAACCACTCTTATGGAACTGTTGGCGAGTTGAGCGGAATGAAGCTCTGGACTCGTGATGGCGGAATCAGAGTCTGTGGAATTATGAATTGGTTGGGCAAAAAGACATTTACAGGCTGTTCGGATGCAGTTGTATCGTCGTTGGACTACCTCCCAACATTCTGTGAGTTGGCAGGTGTAGAGCTTCCGAGTCACGATTTGGATGGTACATCTTGCCTCGATCTATTCGATGATGGTGAGTTCGAGCGCAACAAACCTCTTTTGTGGGTCTACTTCAACGCCAACAACGAGCGTAAGGTGGCACTCCGCGATGGCGAGTGGAAGATTATGTGCCGAATGATGGATGGCGATAAGTATCTCCCACGTGTTGCCAACCTCTACGATGGAAATATCGAGAAGATCAGAAAGGTGACGTTGGACGACTTTAAACTCTATCATATCGTAAACGACCTCGACGAGAGCGACGATATGAAGGAGGAGAACCCCGAGATGTTCGCCAAGATGAAGAGTATGTTGGAGAGCGAGTACAAAAAATTGCTTGACGACAGTAAGGTCTGGAGTAGAAAATAGGTAGATTTACTACTAATAGTGATAACCACTTCCTGAGAGGGAGGTGGTTATCTCTTTTTTTTGCATAAAAGAATAGCTCGTTTATTTTGTTTTTTACGCTAAAAAGATTACTTTTACAATGGACAAATCAGAACTAACAAACTATATAACTAACCAAGAGATGAAAATCGTAACAATGGGCGAGATTCTACTTCGCCTTTCAACTCCAGCAAACAAGCGTTTCGTGCGCTCCAATTCATTTGACGTGATCTATGGTGGCGGCGAGGCAAATGTGGCGGTGAGTTGCGCAAACTATGGTCACGAGGCCTATTTCGTGACCAAACTTCCCACTCACGAGATCGGACAGAGTGCGGTGAATGCACTTCGACAATTTGGCGTTAAGACCGACTATGTGGCTCGTGGTGGCGATCGTGTCGGCATCTACTTCCTCGAAACGGGTGCTTCGATGCGCCCCTCAAAGGTGATCTATGACCGTGCAAACTCAGCTATTGCCGAGGCTTCGGCTGCCGACTTCGACTTCGATGCGATTATGGAGGGTGCGTCGTGGTTCCATTGGTCGGGTATCACCCCAGCCCTATCGGCCGAGTCGGCTGAGATGACCAAGTTGGCTTGCGAGGCAGCTAAGCGCCACGGAGTGACTGTCTCGGTTGACCTTAACTTCCGCAAGAAACTATGGACTAAGGAGCGAGCTCAGGAGGTTATGCGCCCATTGATGGAGTATGTCGATGTATGTATCGGCAACGAGGAGGATGCCGAGTTGTGTTTGGGCTTTAAGCCCGAGGCCGATGTCGAGGGTGGAAAGACTGATGGCGAGGGCTACAAAGGGATCTTCGAGCAGATGCGCCAAACCTTCGGATTCAAATATGTTGTCTCGACCTTAAGGGAGTCATTCTCGGCAACTCACAATGGTTGGAAGGCGATGATCTACGATGGCGAGGAGTTCTATATGTCGAAGCGTTACGACATCGAGCCAATTGTGGATCGTGTCGGTGGTGGCGACTCATTCTCGGGTGGCATTATCCACGGACTACTCACCAAGCCCACACAGGGCGAGGCGTTGGAGTTTGCGGTGGCAGCTTCGGCCCTAAAACACACCATAGATGGTGATTTCAACCACGTGAGCATCGAGGAGGTCGAGGCTTTGGCTGGTGGTGATGCGAGTGGTAGAGTTCAACGTTAAATAATAGATTATTGTTATATATGGCAAGATTTTCAAAGATGCAGGTGCTCGAGGCAATGCAGTCGACTGGTATGGTTCCAGTCTTTTATAATAACGATGCTGAGGTGTCGAAGAGTGTGTTGAAGGCGTGCTACGAGGGTGGCGTGAGGGCTTTTGAGTTCACAAACCGTGGAGACTTCGCAAGCGAGGTGTTCATCGAACTAATTAAATTTGCGGAGAGGGAGTGCCCCGAGATGATTGTGGGAATTGGCTCTATCGTCGATGCCCCAACGGCGGCGCTCTATATGCAGTATGGTGCCAACTTCGTTGTGGGTCCCTACCTTAATGCCGAGGTGGCAAAGGTTTGTAACCGCCACTTGGTCCCCTACACACCTGGTTGTGGATCGGTGACAGAGATCGGAATGGCTCAGGAGTTGGGTTGCGACCTAACGAAGGTATTCCCAGCGGGAAATGTCGGAGGACCATCGTTCGTGAAGAATGTTAAGGCACCACTTCCGTGGTCAAATATTATGGCTACGGGGGCTGTTGAGCCTACCGAGGAGAATCTCACAGCGTGGATCAAGGCGGGGGTTATGTGTGTAGGTATGGGCTCGCAACTCTTCCCTTCGGATGTCGTTAAGACTAAGGATTGGGCCGCAATATCGGAGAAGTGCAAGGAGTCGATTTCAATAATTAAAAAGTGTAGATAACTATGGTAAACTTTTCATTAGAGGGTAAGGTTGCCCTCGTCACAGGAGCATCGTATGGAATAGGATATGCTATCGCAACGGCTTTGTCGGCCGCAGGGGCGAAGATCGTCTTTAACGACATCAACGAGGCGGCGGTAGCTCGTGGCTTGGAGTCATACAAGGCCGATGGCATCGAGGTAAAGGGTTATGTTTGCGACGTTACAGACGAGCAGGCGGTAAATAATATGGCAGCTCAGATCGAGGCTGAGGTAGGATCAGTCGATATTTTGGTTAACAATGCAGGAATCATCAAGCGAGTTCCAATGCACGAGATGTCGGCAGCGGAGTTCCGCCAAGTGATCGACATCGACCTTAATGGCCCATTCATCGTCTCGAAGGCAGTTATCCCAGCGATGATGAAGAAGGGGGCAGGAAAGATCATCAACATCTGCTCGATGATGTCGGAGTTGGGTCGTGAGACAGTCTCGGCCTATGCAGCGGCAAAGGGTGGCCTAAAGATGTTGACACGTAACATCGCCTCGGAGTATGGTGAGTATAATATCCAGTGCAACGGAATAGGACCTGGTTATATCGCAACGCCTCAGACAGCCCCCTTGCGTGAGCCTCAGGCCGATGGATCTCGCCATCCATTCGATTCGTTTATCATCGCAAAGACCCCTGCGGCTCGTTGGGGAACTCCTGCCGACCTTGCAGGTCCAGCGGTCTTTTTGGCCAGTGGAGCTTCGGACTTTGTGAATGGTCACGTCTTGTATGTAGATGGAGGAATATTAGCATACATAGGCAAGCAACCTAAGTAATGGAAATATTCAGCTACATAATTCAATTAGGCGCTGCGGTGATGATGCCCATTATCTTTACGATATTGGGTATCTGCTTGGGCGTGAAACCCTCAAAGGCGCTCCACTCGGGGCTGTTTGTGGGTGTGGGATTTGTGGGCTTAGGAGTTATCACTGCCCTACTCACCTCTACCCTCGGGCCCGTTCTCGCAACCATTGTCGAGAGCTATGGCTTGGAGCTCGAGGTGTTCGATATGGGATGGCCTGCGGCTGCTGCTGTGGCCTATAACGCTCCTGTTATCGGGGCGCTTATTATCCCTGTCTGTTTGGGTGTCAACTTGTTGATGATCATCACCAAAACTACTCGAACTGTAAATATCGACCTGTGGAACTATTGGCACTTTGCATTCCTTGGTGCGATCGTCTACTTCTCGACCGAGAGCCTCTTTTGGGGCTTCTTCTCAGCGATCATCCTTTATATCGTAACGATGGTGATGGCCGACCTCACAGCGGCTAAATTCCAGAGCTACTACGAAGGTATGGAGGGGATCTCTGTCCCTCAGCCCTTCTGCCAAGGATTTGTCCCTTTTGCCGTTGTTCTCAACAAGGTGATGGATGCAATCCCTGGGTTCGATCGTCTCGATATCGACGCTGAGGGGATGAAAAGTAAATTCGGAGCGTTGGGCGAGCCGTTGATCTTGGGAGTTATCGTGGGCGGTGTCATCTCCTGCTTTGCCGAGTTTGGTTCGGGAGCAGCCGACATCTCGATTGCCGAGAAAATCAAGAATGTACTTGTTGTGGGAATCAAGATGGGAGCGGTGATGGAACTCATCCCTCGTATCACTCGCCTCTTTATCGAGGGTCTCACGCCAATCTCAGCAGCGACAAAGGAGCTCATCGCAAAGAGGTTTAACAACTCGCAGGGGTTCAATATCGGAATGACACCAGCTTTGGTAATTGGCCATCCGACAACCCTTGTAGCCTCGTTGATCTTGATCCCTATCATCCTATTTTTGTCGGTGGTCTTGCCTGGTAATAAGTTCTTGCCCTTGGCATCGCTCGCAGGTATGTTCTACCTCTTTCCAATGATCCTCCCCATCACAAAGGGAAATGTCGTAAAGACCGTTGTGATAGGTTTGGTGTCGTTGATTGCAGGGCTCTACTTTGTCACCAACCTCGCACCATCATTCACCTTGGCGGCCTATGATGTCTACCAAGCTACGGGCGATGCTACGGTGCGCATCCCCGATGGATTTAGCGAGGGTGCCTCGTTGGATTTTGCATCGAGCCTCTTTGCGTGGGTGACTTACCACTTGACCAACACCTTCAAGGTTATTGGGCCAATCATCCTCACTATCTTCGCCTTTGCGATGATGGTTTTGAATAGAATGAAAATAACTAAATCAGAGAAAGAATAATGAAAAAACTATTAATGGCAATAGCCGCTATCGCTATGGTAAATGCAGCATCAGCACAAAAGGTGAACTACGAGGTGCGTTACGCCTCGAACCCTACGGACTACAAAACCTATGACACACAACGTCTTAGGAGCGAGTATTTGATCCAGAATCTATTCGTTGAGAATGAGACCAATATGGTCTACACGATGCACGACCGTTTGGTTGTGGGTGGTATCGTCCCTGTTGGCAAGACCCTCACATTGGAGAGCATCGACCCATTCAAGGCTCAATACTTCTTGGAGCGTCGTGAGATCGGAATCATCAATATCGGAGGCGCTGGCGTCGTTACTGTCGATGGCACATCATATAAGCTCGGCTACAAAGAGGCGATCTACATCGGTCAGGGAAATAAGGAGGTGACTCTCTCGTCGAACGATGCGCAGAACCCCGCATACTTCTACTTCAACTCGGCACCAGCCCACAAGCCTTGCCCCACAAAGGTGATCACAAAGAAGGATGCAAAGGTCATCAAACTGGGATCCGAGGCGGAGTCAAACAAGCGTGAGATCATCCAATATATCGTGAACCAGACAACCGAGACTTGTCAGCTTCAGTTGGGAATGACAGAGCTAAAGACAGGTAGCGTATGGAACACAATGCCCACACACTTCCACGATCGTCGTATGGAGGCATACCTCTACTTCGAGCTCCCCGAGGGGCAGTCGGTGTCGCACTTTATGGGAACACCCGACGAGACACGTCACGTATGGATGCAGAATCGCCAAGCTATCATCTCGCCCGAGTGGAGCATCCACTCAGCGGCAGGAACAACAAACTACACATTCATCTGGGGAATGGCTGGCGAAAACCTCGACTATGGCGATGTTGACAAGGTGGCAATCCCCGATCTAAGGTAATCTCTGCTCTATGAGACGAACTCTACTTTTAATTGCACTATCTATCGGTCTCGCATCGTGTGGGGCCGATAGGTATAGGTTCGAGGTGAGCGCTCCCGATGATCGAGATATGGTCAACGAGATGGTTGAGTTCTCCCTCGATCAGGTGGAAGGTGTCGATGATTTTGCACAGCGAGTGCTCTATGATAGCCACCACAACGAGATCCCATCTCAGATCACCTATGATGGGAAGTTGATCTTTCAGGTCAATATCGAGGCTGGCGAGAGGGAGAACTTCACACTTCGCAAAGGCTATAGTAGCGACTACGCAACTATTGCGTGCGGAGACTTCTATCCAAAGAAGATGGATAATGTGTCGTGGGATGTGGCGTGGGAGAACGATAAGATCGGCTTTAGGACCTACTCCACATATTATTCCAAAACGGGCAAGAAGCTATATGGATACGACATCTTCTCGAAGAGAGGCAACGAGCCAGTGTTGAAGGAGTTATATGCCCTCCAGACTGACCCGAAGATCATCGCCGACATAGCACGCTACAAGAAGGAGGATCCCGAGCAGAGCGTTGAGCTATCGAGGCGTAGATCCTACCACCTCGACCACGGAAAGGGGATGGACTACTACACCGTTGGGCCTACTCTGGGGTGTGGAACGGCAGCACTCATTGTCGATGGTGTGACTCACTACCCCACCTACTTCTCGAACTATGAGTTCTTGGATAATGGGCCGCTTCGTGTCACCTTTAAGTTGGAGTACGATGCAGTTGTGATGGGTGGCGAGTCTGTTGTAGAGGAGCGAATCATAACCCTCGATGCAGGTACCCACTTCAACAAGGTCGAAGTTCGCTATCGAGGGCTCACAAAGCCAGCGAAGGCCATCATCGGATTGGTTCTGCACGATGCAGCTCGCGAGTATGAGATAACCCCCAACTCGATCGCCTATGTCGACCCAATGACCAGTAGCGGATGGCAGATCTATAACGGAGTTCTCTTCGATGAGTCGATGACGGGAGTCGTTGATCTGTTCGACGAGGAGGAGAAGAAGGCTCACGGAGGAGCCTATGGCCATATTCAAGCCGAGACCACATACACCCCAAACATAACCCTCACCTATTATATGGGTGCAGGATGGAATGGTTGGGGAGTCGCTAACCCCGAGGTGTGGTTCGATATTGTGAAGTCCGAAAATGCACGTCTATTCTAAACCAAAAACAAATAACTAACCTTAAGAAACTATGAAAAAACAGAGACTAAAAAAGCTGCTCTACGTAGCAGCACTAACAACCCTGAGCTGGTCGTGTGCCGAGAAAGTATCTCCCGAGGAGGCCTTTATCGACGACTTGATCTCGAAGATGTCGATCGAGGAGAAGACATCACAGCTAAGAATTGTCCACGCAAGCAACTACATCAACTTGGATAAAGAGGGCAACTTGGTGATTGCCGACAACATCAAGGAGAGACTGAAATATGGAATTGCAGGAATCAAGAATGCAGGAGGAAACTACCCACCAGAGCTCTCGGCGAAGTTGAACAATATGTTGCAGGACTATATCGTCGAGCAGAGCCCATCTGGAATCCCAGCGCTCTTCATCACCGAGTCATATAACGGTGTCGACGCACGAGGATGTACCGAGTTTGCACGCCCAATCACACTGTCGTCGACTTGGAACTTGGATCTTGTTCACGAGGTCTACGACTGCATCGGTCGTGAGGCTCGTATGCGAGGATTGCATATGACCCACTCTCCCGAGGCGGATATCATCCGTGACCCTCGTTTTGGACGTATGAGCGAGGCTTTTGGTGAGGATACCTTCCTCGTAACGGAGATGATCGCCAATGCTGTTAGCGGTTTGCAGGGCGATTGCGATGGCCTCGACTCAACCCATATCGGAGCGGTTGTGAAGCACTATGTTGCCTATGGTCAGATCGCTGGAGGACGTAACTTCGCCAGCATCGAGATCTCGCCTCGAACCCTAAGAGATGAGATTATGCAGCCATTCAAGGCGGCAGTTATGAGGAGCGGATCGCTTGGCGTTATGGCCTCTCACGGAGACATCAATGGTGTGTCGTGTCACGCAAACAAGGAGATCTTGACAGATGTTCTTCGTGGCGAGTGGGGATTCGAGGGATATGTAGTCTCGGATGCCGACGATGTATCTCGTCTACACTCATTTATGCGCACTGCCGAGTCAATGGAGGAGGCTACGATCGAGGCGTTGACCTCAGGATTGGATATCGACCTCTATGGAACTCGTGCCTATGTCCTACTCCCCGAGATCGTGAAGAAGAACCCCGAGATCGAGAAGTATATGGATCAAGCTGTGAAGCGTGTGTTGATGACAAAGATGAAGTTGGGTCTATTCGACAACTACTATATCGACCCAGCGAAGGCTGTCAAGGTGAAGGATGAGGATGCAAAGGCGCTCGCTATTAAGGCGGACCGTGAGGCGATCATCTTGTTGAAGAATGAGGATAACGCCCTCCCACTCACCAAGAAGAAAAAGACCATTGCATTGGTTGGTCCAACAGTGAGCAAGACAGCGATCGACTACTTCAAGTCGGTGGCAGGAGATGACGTTACATTCATCGTCGAGAAGGGCTTTCCATTGACCAACAAACAGGGTAAGGCCGATGGTGATGGCGATGGTGTGCCAAATGATAATGAGGTGCTATTGACCACTCCCGAGAGGTGTGAGCCAGGTATCAAGCGCATTTTGGAGGTTGTCAAGAGGTCGGATGCAGTGATCTTGTTTGTTGGAGGCGATGCCTTCACCTCTCGTGAGGCATATTATAGCAGCACATTGGGTGATAGGTCGGATATCGACTTGGTTGGATCTCAGGATGACCTTATCAACCGTGTTGTGGCGTTGGGTAAGCCAACAATTGGAGTGTTGAAGCACCGTCGTACATTGTCGGCCAACAACTTGGTCGAGAAGGTTGACGCATTGATCGACTGCTGGGAGCTTAGCGCCTATGGCGACCAGGCTATTGCCGAGGTTATCTTTGGCGATGTCAACCCATCGGGTAAGTTGCCAGTGACAGTTCCAAGGACAATCGGTCAGCTTCCATACCATTATAGCCAGAAGGAGATCAACTACAAGAAGGGATATCTATTTATCGACAACACCCCACTCTTCCCATTCGGATATGGACTCAGCTACTCTAATTTTGAGTACTCGGATCTAAAGGTGAGCAGCGCAACGATGGATGCGAATAGCTCGATCACCGTATCGGTCAATGTGACAAACACAAGTGAGCGTGAGGGTAAGGAGGTTGTTCAGATGTATATCAAGGATCTATATGGTGAGGTGACTCGACCAAATATGGAGTTGAAGGGTATCGAGAAGCTCTTGATCGGTGCTAAGGAGACTAAGCGAGTTGAGTTCGAGATCACCCCCGATATGTTGAAGTACACAGGACTCTCGATGGAGTTGATCCTCGACCCAGGTGATTACAAGGTATTTGTCGGAGGAAACTCTCGAGACCTATTGGTTGAGAAGTTTAAGCTTGTTGGCAACAAATAATATCATATTTTAGGGAGGATGGCTAATGAGGATTTATTAGCCATCTTCTTTTTTTACAAGAGGCGCATAGCGGGACTATGTAACGGATTGTAAAAAGAGAAAAGATAAGTGAAAGATCCTTAACAAAATAGATGAATAAAATTTAAACAGATTCTAAGAGAATAACCTATGAAAAGAGTAAAAATATTAGCCACGGCTCTCTTGTCTATCGTCGTCCTAACGCAATCAGCAATGGCGGCAGGCTTCAATATGAAGAGCTACCTAAAGTTGGCAGAGGGCAAGGAGATCTACCCCAACGCTGAGCAGATTAAGATGTTGGAGGGGGTTGTGCCCGACCAGACCTATGTCCCATTCCCATCTATCGAGGATCGTGACTATTGGGGCAAAATAGCAAAGAGCAAGGAGGGTCAGGCATACCTCGCCGAGGCGATTGCGTTGATGGATGAAAAGCCCGAGGTCCCAATCTCGGATGAGATCTATCGCAAAGCTAACTTAGAGGGGAATAGAACAATCTATAAGCCCCGATACTATCGCACGATGGATAGGATGGAGCGATTCCTCCTCTCGGAGTGTATCCTTAACGATGGGCGTTTCTTGCCACTTATCGAGGAGTATGCCGAGGCGATTATGGAGATGAAGTCGTGGATGCACCCCAACCACGATGATGATGACAATAGCGTGTTGGAGGGTGTTCGTGTAGCCATTGATTTGGGAGCTCGTAAGTTTGGCTTCTTGTTGGCTATCACCGAAATCACCTTGACCGATCGCCTCTCACCAGAGTTGCGAAGCGCGATTTTGAGGCAGTTGAAGTATCGAATTACCGACTCATACTTCGCAAGTTGTCGAGGTGAGGATAAGAAGGGAAACACTTGGATTCGCTACACAAGCAACTGGAACTCGGTCTGCACAAGCGGTTCGTTGCTCACAATTATGACCACCTCCGAGGATAAGGCGGAGCGAGTAGCAGCAATCGGATGTGCCCTCAATAGTATGAAATATTATGTGGCAGGCTTTGGCGAAGATGGTTACTGCTCCGAGGGGTTGGGCTATTGGAACTATGGATTTGGCCACTACCTCTACTTGGCCCATATCATCTTGGACTACACCGATGGCAAGGTCGACCTCTTTAAGTTCGACAACCCCAAGAAGTTGGAGGCGGTTGCAAACTTCCCTGCCAACTACGAGATGCACAACGGCTTCTATGCCCCATTCTCGGATGGTGTGACCAGCGTTGCGGATGATAGCGAGACCTTCGCATATCTGATGGCAGCGAAGCACTACGGAGCCGCAAAGCCAAGCTATTTCAAGTGTGACGAGTCGGTGCAGACGATCATAGGTTGGGCCGACGCCTCGAAATATACCGCCAAGAAGGGGAGCCAGAAACTTCCATCGTCGACCTACTTCGATGATTGCGGAATCGTGATATCGAGAGGCGATCAGAAGTCGAAGTTCTCGATTGCGATCAAGGCTGGACACAACAACGAGAACCACAACCACAACGATGTGGGAAGTTACTTTATCCTCTTGGAGGATGATTTGGTGGCAGGAGATATCGGAGCACCATCCTATGTCGCTGGGGCCTTCTCGGAGCACAACCCTGCTCGTAGTTCGTGGGGCCACCCAGTCCCTCGCATCAACGATAAATTGCAGTCGAAGGGGGCTAAGTTCAAGGGGTCGATCATCGAGAGTAGCTTCGAGGAGAGCGTAGATATGGCTGTTGTCGATATCCGTGAGGCCTACGATATCCCCGAGCTAAAGATGTTGGAGCGCACGATGACCAACGACAAGAGCGGCAAGGGGCTGATCACCATCACCGACGAATTTGCGGCAAGTGAGGCGGTGACATTTGGTACAGCCGTGATGGTGAATGTCGAGTATGAGATCAAGGGTAATGAGATCATCCTCAAAACGGGCGAGCACAAAGTCAAGGTTTCGATCGAGGCCAAAGGGGGCAAGGTCGTCCTCAAAGATGAGCCTGTCGAGGTGGCAGGGCTCAGAAGTGGACGTGCCTCTTTTCGTATCGGTATCGACTTCACAAAACCGCTGAAGAAGGGGTCGATAACGGTGACTTACAAACCTATGTAAGATAACTACAACTCGAAATTTCTAAAATTCACATTTTCTTTCTATCTTTGTGGGTTCAAACAAAGTAAATTAGAATAAACACAAAATATGGCAGACGAAAAAATTATCTTCTCGATGGTTGGTGTCAGCAAGACATTCACCAATCAGAAAAAGGTGTTGAACAACATCTACCTATCATTCTTCTATGGAGCGAAGATCGGAATCATCGGACTCAACGGTTCGGGAAAATCGACCTTGATGAAGATTATCGCAGGTCTCGACAAGAACTTTCAGGGCGAGGTGGTATTCTCACCAGGTTTCTCGGTGGGTTATTTGGAGCAGGAGCCCAAGTTAGATGAGACCAAGACCGTTCGTGATATCGTCGGAGGGTTGCGCCGAGACAATGGCGCTACTCAAAGAGTACGAAGAGATCAATATGAAGCTCTGTGAGCCGATGTCGGATGATGAGATGGCGAAGATGATTGATCGTCAAGGTGAGCTCTATGAGCAGATCGACCACGTGAATGGTTGGGAGATCGACTCGGTGTTGGAGCGAGCTATGGATGCGTTGCGTTGCCCCGACTCGGATCAGGTGATCGGAGTGTTGTCGGGGGGTGAGAGACGACGTGTAGCGCTTTGTCGCCTACTTCTTCAGCAGCCCGATGTCCTGCTTTTGGATGAGCCTACCAACCACCTCGACGCTGAGTCGATCGACTGGTTGGAGCAGCACCTGCAACAATACAAGGGAACAGTTATCGCCGTGACCCACGACCGTTACTTCCTCGACAACGTTGCAGGTTGGATCTTGGAGCTCGACCGAGGTGAGGGAATCCCTTGGAAGGGAAACTACACAGGATGGTTGGAGCAAAAGACCACAAGGATGGCGATGGAGGAGAAGCAGGAGTCGAAGCGTCGCAAGACCTTGGAGCGAGAGCTTGACTGGGTGCGTATGTCACCATCGGGCCGCCACGCAAAGAGTAAGGCGCGTCTGTCGGCCTACGACAAGATGATGAATGAGGATACCAAGCAGAAGGAGGATAAGTTGGAGATCTTCATCCCCAACGGACCACGTCTGGGCGATGTCGTGATCGAGGCGCACGGAGTGGCCAAGGGTTATGATGGCCGTATCTTGTATGAGGATCTAAACTTCACACTCCCACCAGCGGGAATCGTCGGAGTTATCGGAGCCAATGGAACGGGTAAGACTACCCTATTTAGGATGATTATGGGAATTGAGTCGCCCGACGCAGGAACATTCACCGTTGGTCAGACTGTGAAGCTGGCCTATGTCGATCAGCAGCATAAGTCGATCGACCCCGACAAGAGTGTCTACGAGGTGATATCTCAGAATAGCGACTGGGTGATGTTGGGCAATAGGCAGGTGCCTGCTCGAGCCTATGTTGCGAGGTTTAACTTCTCGGGAGCCGACCAGGAGAAGAAGTGTGGTATGTTGTCGGGAGGAGAGCGTAATAGGCTCCACTTGGCTTTGGCCCTCAAGGAGGAGGGTAACGTGCTGCTTTTGGATGAGCCTACCAACGACATCGACGTGAACACGCTCCGTGCCTTGGAGGAGGGATTGGAGGGATTCGCAGGTTGTGCCGTTGTGATCTCGCACGATAGGTGGTTCCTCGACCGTATCGCAACACATATCCTCTCGTTCGAGGGTGATTCGAAGGTGATCTCTTTCGAGGGTTCATATAGCGAGTTCGAGGCGTGGAAAAAGGCTCAGGGTGTCGACACAACACCAAAGAGGGTTAAGTATAAGAAGTTAGTTGAGTAATATTTTAGAGTAGTTGTAATGGCAATCCAGAAACCATCAATCCCAAAGGGGACACGCGACTTCGGACATCGTGAGATGTTGCGTCGTCAATACATTTTCGACACAATCCGCTCGGTCTTTCGCCTCTTTGGCTTTGGGCCGTTGGAGACTCCTTCGATGGAGAACCTATCATCGTTGATGGGTAAATATGGCGAGGAGGGTGATAAACTCCTCTTCAAGATCCTCAATTCGGGAAACTACGCCAAGGAGATGAGCCGTGAGGAGTTGACCTCACCATCAAAGATATGTGAGAAGGGGCTTCGTTACGACCTCACCGTTCCATTTGCAAGGTATGTCGTTCAACACCAGAACGAGCTTGTGTTCCCATATAAGCGCTATCAGATCCAGCCTGTGTGGCGTGCGGATCGCCCTCAGAAGGGTCGCTATCGTGAGTTCTATCAGTGTGATGTCGATATGGTCGGATCACGATCATTGCTTAACGAGGTGGAGTTGATCGAGATTGTGGAGCGTGTATTTCGGGCGTTGCAGATCAATGTTACGTTGAAGGTGAATAATCGCAAGATCTTGTATGGAGTGGCCGAGGCGATTGGTCACGCCGATAAGATGATGGATATAACTGTTGCCATCGACAAGTTGGATAAGATCGGATTGGATAACGTCAAAGCGGAGCTTGCGGAGCGAGGTATCGAGGCGGAGGCGATCGAGAAGTTGCAGCCAATCTTGGAGCTAAGCGGCTCGAACGTCGAGAAGTTGGATAAGCTATCGGAGATCATCTCGGTCTCTCAGACGGGCGCCAAGGGAATCGAGGAGCTACGCACTATCCTATCGTTTGTCGAGGAGATGGGGATCAAGCTTCCTATCGAGATCGACCTATCGTTGGCTCGTGGCCTAAACTACTACACGGGGGCAATCTTCGAGGTGAAGGCGATGGATTATGCGATCGGAAGTATCTGTGGAGGTGGTCGTTATGACGACTTGACGGGAATCTTCGGAATGCCCAATGTCTCGGGTGTAGGTATCTCGTTTGGGGCGGACCGCATCTATGACGTGATGACTGGGTTGGAGCTATTCCCCGACGAGGTGAATGTCTCGACTAAGGTGTTGTTTGTCAATTTGGGCGATGCTGAGCAGTTGGCCTCTATGAAGTTGATCTCTGAGATCCGTAGTTGTGGGGTCTCGTGTGAGATCTACCCCGACCAAGGCAAGATGAAGAAGCAGATGGAGTATGCCAATAAGAGGGGTATTCCCTATGTTGTGATCATCGGAAGCAATGAGTTGGAGAGCAGACAAGCAACAGTTAAGAGTATGGTCTCGGGAGAGCAGAGCGAGGTGTCGTTTGAGGAGCTTGGCAGCTATTTTGCATAGTAGGATCAAGTTGTGAGACGGATCTATAAAATAGTAGCGGTGATGGCGGTTGTACTTGGTACGATGCTATCACCGCTCTTTGCCTCAAGTGGAGAGCCTAACTCCACCTCCAGGCGAGAGATGCGTAGAGAGCTACGTAAATTTGGGGAGGTGATGAAATCTCTCAATAAAAACCATAAAGATACGCTTAACTATGGCGATCTCGTAGATCGTGCAATTGTGGCAGCGCTGAGCGGTTGCGACCCCCACTCTCGATACCTAACCGCTGAGATGATGGAGCAGTTACAAGGAAGCATAGAGGTAGATAAGTCGGTAAGTGAGGCCTCGATGCTCAACGACTCCGTTGGATACATTAAGGTGGAGCAATTTGGGCGAGAGGCGGCGCAAGAGATCTCAAAGGCAATCGAACAATTGGGCGACATTAATACTCTTATACTCGATCTAAGGGATAATTTGGGAGGGGTTATGGAGGAGGCTATTTCGACCGCAGGATTATTCCTTTCTGACGCTAAGTCGATCACCCGAGGAGAGTATCGAGGGGTGGCAGATGTTCAGTTTATGACGCAAAAGGATGGCGAGCACCTAAATATTAGACTTTTTATTTTAATAAATGAAAATAGTTCTTCGGCAAGTGAAATAGTTGTTTCAGCACTTCAAGATCATAGTCGAGCAGAGGTGTTGGGAGTTCAGAGTTTTGGTAAGGGTTTAATTTTGCGTCCTTTCTATTTTGGAGATGGGTCGGTTGTCTATATGGCCGTAGGTCAATATGTTACCCCATCGGGAAGGGTGATTCAGAACTCTTATAAAGAGGGGCTGTTTTTGAAAGGGGGAGTTATTCCAAATATTCAAATTGATTCAGTGAGTTTTTATAAAAAGAGTCAGATTTTGGAGTATATATTAAAATTATAAATATATTTTGGTTGTTAAAAATGGCGAATAGGGCAAAATATTTCGCAAGAAAAATTTGCATAATTAAAAATAAAATTCTAAATTCGTTATTGAAAAACAGATGATAACCAACAATAACCATTTATGATTTCTACTAATAATCGTCGCGGTGAAGAGGATTTCGGAGACCCAATAGAGACGAAAGCGATTAAGGCAGGACGACGCACATACTTCATTGATGTACGTGCGACGCGTGATGATGACTATTTTTTGACAATTACTGAGAGCCGCAAAAAGACTTTGCAGGATGGATCGGTGACTTTTGATCGTCACAAGATCTTCCTTTATAAAGAGGATTTCTTGAAGTTTGAGCAGGGGCTATCCGAAGTGGTCAACTTCGTGAAGCGAGAGAAGCCCGAGTACTTCGAGAGTCAGATCGAGGAGAGTGCCGATAAGTAATCAATTAAAAACGTCGACTATTTGGAGAAAAAATTACTTTTATTGAGAATCTGTTTATGTTTATCTCGCTAAAATTGTTAAGAGAGATGTTGCTTTAATTTTCTCTCTTTGCGTGAGGAGCATAGCAATAGCTATGTAACGAGTGCAAAAAGAGAAAAGTGAAGTGACAGATCCTTAACAAATTAGATGAGAGAAATTTAAACAGATTCTGAGTGTAGTGTGTGGAGTTTTGTAAAAGACGATGAACCCTAACCAAACTCAAAATTATCGCTTGCGTCAATGATTGATGCAGGCGGTTGTTTTTTAAGTAAGCAATATATAGAGAGGAATGAGCAGAGAGAAGGAGGTTTTATTAGCCTTTAGTGGAGGAATTGATAGTTGTGCGGCCGTAGAGATACTTCAGTCGTGGGGCTACCGTGTACACCTATTTACTATTGATATGATTGGTGACGAGGCGATGTTGTCGCAAGCTCGTCTATCTGCCGAGAGGCTGGGTTTGGAGCTTCACACCGAGGATGGGCGTGAGTTGTTCGAACGAGAGATCATCGACAACTTCACCTCGGAGTATCTCAAAGGACGCACACCTGCCCCCTGCACACGGTGCAACACAAAGATAAAGTGGGAGCTACTTGATCGCAAGGCCGACCAGATGGGGATCTTCCATATCGCCACGGGCCACTATTTCCTCATAAGCGAACATTGTGGGCACCTCTACGCCTCACGAGGGGTTGATCCTCGCAAAGACCAATCCTACTATTTGTGGGGTGTCGAGGAGCGACATCTAATGAGAGCCTTGACACCGATGGGCGATAGGATTAAGGAGGATGTGAAGGCCCGAAGCGAGATGAAAAAGGAGAGTATGGGGGTCTGCTTCTTGCGAGGTGCACACTATGCCGACTATCTATGTGAGAGGTGTTCGGAGGCGATGCAATCGGGCGAGGTGACAGATCGAAATGGTATGGTTGTTGGCCACCATCAAGGGGTGGCTCGTTACACCATCGGACAGCGTCGAGGCGATGGTATCCCTGCGGGGAGTCGTGTTGTCGCTATTGATGCTCAACGGGATAGAGTTGTCGTTGGGTCTAATGAGGAGCTGTTTAGCAGAACCCTACACCTCGAAAATTGCCACTTCATAAACCCTCGGGAGGTGGAGTCGTCTGAGTGTATCGAGGTGATGGTGAGAGGAATAGGGCGCAACCCAAAGGGGTATGCTCGACTCGATATAACGGAGTCTGGCGCAATTGTCTATCTACTCGATGATATGGCGTGGGCAGCCGCATCGGGGCAGCCCGTAGCCCTCTATATTGGCGATCGGGTCGTCGGTGGGGGTTATCTTATTTGATCGTGTTTTTTAATTTTCGATTAAATAAATTGGTGGATGATGATATTTTTAAATAATTATTTTTTATATTTGCAGTTGTATATGCTCATCTATTGAAGTTGAATTTGGCAATTGATGGGGCGTTAAAGAGGGGGTGATAAAGAGGGGTGTTAAAGAGCGATCTAATTATAATTTAAAATTGATAAGTATGAAAAAAGTCTTTACTTTATGTGTTGCAGCGATGATGCTGTTTAGTGTATCAACAGCATCGGCTAAGGGTGGTCCAAAATCGAGCATTGACCTCGAGTATCAGATGTATGGCGATGGATCAAATGGTCTTGGTGCGACATTTGTCTATGGATTGTTGGCTGTTGGAGCCGACTACTTCTCTGAGGATGTTACCTCGGGTGTCTACAATATCGACAACGATTATTGGACAATCCACGCTGGTCTTAATAAGAGAATCTTCCTTATGGATGCCCTCTTTGTTGATGCTCGTATAGGAGTTTTCTATCAGAACCTTAAGGGTGATTTGAGCAACTTGGATCTCGATGTTGACTGGGAGGTATCTTACGATTCAAATGGCGATGTAGGCGTTGATTACAAAATTAAGTCGGACGATTTCGGATTCTATCTCTATCCACGTGTAGGATTTAAGGTGTTCAAGAACCTTGCGGTAGCAGCTGGTTACAAGATGAACTTCGTGAATTGCAAATTCGACTCAGAGGAGATGAACACAGCCTTCACACTTGGTGCCTCGCTAATGTTCTAAGAGAGCATACAGCTATATAAATAACGAGCCCTTGGAGTCAATACGATTCCAAGGGCTTGTTGTTTTATAAAAATTCTATCCTCCAACTCATCTCCTCACGGACGAAGTTACCATCGGGAAGTGAGGCTAAGAATGACTCTATATTGCCTCGATCCGATCCCTTTTTTAGGGCCGATTCCAATAGAGCGACGACTCCATTTTGGATGATGTGGATCTGCTTGCCCATCAGCTCCTTTATTCGGGGTAGATAGCTCTCTATCCCTATCTCATCTCGCTTTGCGATGGCCAAGAGGGCGCAATATTGCAGCAACTCACTCTCTCCATCGAGCCACCCCTCTACCCTGCTGCTCTGATAGAGAAGCGAGAAAGCCGCCTCCTCAGCAACCTCTGAGTTGATGATCCCCTTGGCCCAAAAATCCAGCTCCTCATCAATGAGCGGGCTGTCGGCAAGCCACAAAGCCGCAAGCCTTAACTCTCGCACCTCTTGACGATAGAGTAGCTTTGCGAAGCGGTGGCGAAGAGCTGCATCCTCGGTTGCCTCCGACTCGGCTCTTGCGATAGAGCGAATCGTGGGGAGGCTAACGCCATAGTTCAAGCCATACTCCTCGCCATAGAAACGCATCGAGCCAACCACCGCACCATTCATCTGTCGACGCATCTCACCCAATAGGTAAGCCAATCGTGAACCGTTTGTTGGTTGATTCTCCGATGTTGTAACCACCTCCATATTAGAGAACTGGGTAGGTGTACTCATATCCAAACTCAAGAAGTGGAATGTTCTTTGAGCCCAATAAAGTGGTGCTCTGATATACGTCACACTTCACCCTATTCTCGATCTGGAACTTAATCAACTTATGCTTCGGAGTGTATTTGGGAGTCTCCATCTGCTCCTGCTCGGCAGGTGTTAGCTGCAATAATATTGGCTCCGCTGTGAGGTCGCTATCGGCAACTACTCCACTCTCGGCGCTAAATCGACCAACGATATAACGAGCTGTTGTGCCATCGAGAGTTACAAAGTATGTTGCGTTTGAGCGACGACGCTCTGTTGAGCCCATAAATAGCTCGACAAGTGAGCTCTCCTCAAAATCCAAACGATCGAGAGCAGCGGCCAAACCGCCACCAAAGAATCCCTCGCCCAAATCCCCAGTGAGTAGGTCACGACGAAGCTGTCGAATACGGAAGATCTCGTCCGCTGCATCCTCTGCCGCCTCCTCGGCCGATTGAGCGCCCGACGATGTGATGTTGATTGGGAGTGACTCTTTCGATGTCACAACGCCTCCGCAGCACCTCTTTTCCATTAGTTTCTCGGGGGTTGCAAGGTAATAGTCGTCGGGGGCCAATGATAGGTCCGTTGAGACGATCTTCGCCTCCTCCTTGGCAACTAATGGGGCACGCACACCCAGCAACTTCTGGGCGTAGCGAGCGTAAGGGCCAACGATTACACTTGTGTGTTCAACTTCGATATTCAACACGAGGGTCGATGGAGTGGTAATGGCGATCTCCACATCGCCTCCTTTTAGACTCACACCCGATGGAGTGATAACTTTTGCCGAAGAGGATAGCACTGATAGCGAGAATATCGCTAAGAAAATTGGTCTTAACATAGTTTATGTGGTTTTAATTTTATTTTCTGTCAATTGCGTAAAGATACTATTTACAAACTTAATTATCAAAATTTAAGGTAGAAATCGGCCGTTAATGCTCGATACTCCTCTGTGAATTGAGGTGGTCGGCCGCTCTCGATGGTTATATCTTCGAATCTACATTCCGCCATTAGTTCAGAACTTGCGAGTCGATATTCGCTCATAACTCGCTTTACGGGGCCACCTTCACGGCTAAAGACCTCGCACCTACGTGTCAATCGAAGTCTGCCTGTGGCCTCCTCATCAAAGAGGTGTGACTCGGTTGTGGGGAGGATGAGGGCGAAACGGCCATCGGTATTTAGTAACCTCATAACCACCTCAACCAACTCGCAAAAGAGGAGCCCCGTTGTGTGGCGAGCCACGCTACGTCTGCCATCGGGCGAGAGGAGCGAATCTACGAAATATGGAGGGTTTGTAACGATCAGATCATATTTGTAGCTGGGCGAGAAGCTCTGGATATCGGAGTGGTGAATCGTGACCCTCTCGCTCCACGGCGAGGCGGCAACATTCTCCGAGGCTTGATAGGCGCTATCTTGGTCGATCTCGACACCATCTATTATAGAGTCGGGGTTTCGTTGCGCCATCATCAGTGCGATCACGCCCGTTCCCGTTCCTATATCTAATATATGTCGCTCGTCGCTACGGATATCTACCCACGCACCCAACAACACTCCATCGGTGCCCACCTTCATAGGTGTGCGATCCTGCTCAATCGAAAATCTCTTGAATCGAAACACGTTACTACTCCTTAAAATAACCTTGAATACCAGCCCCAAAGAGGGCGAAATCATACTTCACGGGATCCTCTGCGTCGAACTCACATAGGCGAGCGGTGAGCTCCTCGACAGCCCTCCAATCGCTCTGCTTGCGCTTAAGGAGTCCCAACATACGGGCAATATTTCCCGAGTGGACATCCAACGGAATATAGAGCGCCGACGAGGGGATTCTACCCCACTCTCCGAAGTCGACACCTCTCCCATCGTTGCGCACCATCCACCTCACATACATACAGAGTCGTTTGCAGGCCGCCCCCTTGTCGATCGACGAGAGGTGTTTCTCGCAACGTTGTTGGTGGGGCGAGGCGAAGAACTCACGCCTAAAGAGGGAGAAGCTCTCGGCTATGGAGCCGCTCTGCTCGAATTGAGATTGAAAGAGCTCTCCGACACTCCCATATCGCTCGCAAATGGAGCGTAGGGCCATCACAAAATCGCGGAAGTCGAGGCCGTTAAATGTCCTGTGAACATAGCTCGTTAGTCGCTCCAACTCCCCCTCAGAGGCGTTGCGCACAAAATCGTATGGGGCATCGTCCATATACTCCATCATCCGATGGGCACTCATGACAATCGCCTTTCTGTTGCCCCAAGCTATTGTCGCACTCATAAAACCAGCGATCTCACGATCCTCTCTCGATGAGTAGCGATGCGGAACCGAGATCGGATCCTCTGCCACAAAGTTGGGATTGTTATATCTGTCGTATAGCTGCTCTAATAGCTCGTATATCTGCTCTTGCTCCATCTTTCTTTTAACGTGAGTTCGAAAATAGGAAAAACTCTTTTTTTATTTTATTGCTTGTCTCATTTTTTTTGTGAGTTTTACCTATTATCAAACTCACGTTAAGGACATTAAAAGCCCTTTTCATATCTTACCCCACCCCTAAATCCCCTCCCTTTGGGATGGGACTTGATCGCTAACGCTCCTTAAGAAGCCGAACTCGATAATTATCGAGTTCAAGTTCATTTATTCTATAATCTCTCCATCACTCATAACAATCTGTCGGTCGGCCATCTTCGCCAACGACTCGTCGTGAGTCACCAGTAGAATGGTCAGCCCCATCTTATCTCTCAGCTCGAAAAATAGTTTGTGGATCTCCTCACGGTTCTTTGAGTCGAGGTTGCCCGAAGGCTCGTCGGCAAAGATCACCGCTGGCGAGTTGATGAGGGCTCTTGCTATGGCCACCCTCTGTTGCTCTCCTCCCGACATCTCGGTTGGTTTGTGGTTGGCCCTCTCTTTGAGCCCCATCATCGTGAGTAGTTCAAGTGCCCTTAGCTCCACCTCCTTGCGATCTCGTCCTGAGATATAGGCTGGTAGGCAGACATTCTCAAGGGCTGAGAACTCCGATAAGAGGTTATGAAATTGAAAGACAAAGCCGATCCTCTCGTTGCGAAATCGAGACAACTCACCATTGCCCATCTTGCTGATCTTAACGCCATCCACCTCGACCTCGCCACCATCGCTCGATAGCAGGGAGCCAAGGATCTGGAGCAGAGTGCTCTTTCCTGCGCCACTCGCCCCCGTGATCGCAACCACCTCGCCTCGATCTACATTTAGGGTTATGCCTCGAAGAACCTCTATCTCTCCGAAACTCTTTGTTATCTCTTTCGCTCGTATCATTTTACTCTGTTGTAAATTTCATATAGTTTAACGCTCTGGACCGCCTCGATCGTATCGTGGACTCGAAGTATTGTGGCTCCTTGACGCAGAGCCTCCCATCCGAGTGCGATTGTCCCAGCCAAAGCATCTTTAGTCTCGATCTCTAATGCTCGGTAAATCATCGACTTGCGAGAGAGACCAGCCAAAACAGGATAGCCCAACTCACAGAGTCGAGGCAGAGCCGCCAACAGCTCATAATTCTGTTTGAGGCTCTTAGCGAATCCAAACCCAGGGTCGAGGATTATCCTCTCGACTCCGTGATCCCTCATAACTTTGATTCTCTCTCGGAAATATTCGATCACCTCCTCCGCAACATCTCGATACTCCACCATCGACTGCATTGATTGTGGAGTGCCACGCATATGCATCGCAATATAGCAGAGGTTGTGCTTCGCAACAATGTCAAACATCGGCTCACTCTCGCCATCTCGATCCCACTCGCCAGCCATAATATCGTTCACGATAATCTCCTCGCCATACTTCTCGACCGCTCGACGCACCACCTCCGCACGAAATGTGTCGACTGAGATGGCGACCTCCTTCGAGATCGAATCAGTGATAGAGCGAACCACACCAACCCCAAGGTCGACACGCCTCCACTCCTCTTCTATCGAGACCTCCTCGGCGTTGGGGCGAGATGAGTATCCTCCGACATCTATTATCGTCGCCCCTGCCTCGATCGCTTCACGCGCACGCTCCCCTATCGCCTCCGCCTCGGAGGTTCTGCTCCCCTCGAAGAATGAGTCGGGTGTGACATTTAGGATCGTCATCACGTGACGACGACCGAGATCTAATTTCGCTTTACGACACTCCATTTTTTGTGGCCATATTTTTGAATGCGATACCTTTAAATATCTGGTCGAGACGTTGTGCTGCCCCTGCAAGATCCTCCTCGAAGATGTTGACCACCGAGTAGGAGGCCCTTGTGTGAAGCTCGTCGTCGCTCAACTGTGCCGCTATGCGAGCCTTCACCTCGTCGAGAGTCGATCCATCGCGATTCACAACACGGGTGATTCGCATCTGCTCTGGTGCTAAAACCGCAACTGTGTAGTCGACGTTGCTCTCCAACCCTGCCTCGAAAAGTATGGCGCTCTCCAATACGACATAGGGCGATGTCGCCTCATCCTGCCCATCGGCCCACGCCTCGAAATCTCTCATCACCGCTGGGTGGACGATCGAGTTCATCAGCTTTAGCTTCGCCTCGTCTCCGAAGATCTCGGCGGCGATAAAGCCTCTGTTTAGCTCGTTATATGAGTTGTATGATTCGCTTCCGAAGGCCTCGATTATCCTCTCTCGAAGGCTCTCGTCGCTATTCATCAAGGCACGTGCACGGCTATCCGAATCGTAGTGAGGCACTCCACTATCACGAAAATGACGACACAAGGTCGACTTCCCACTTCCTATTCCTCCCGTTACTCCTACTTTTATCATCTTAGATTATTCTCTTATATAAATTATAAAATCAAGTTGTAAAGATAGGAAAAAAGTTGAAAATAGGAGCATAGATAAAAAAAATCAGAGAATAATTTGGAAATGATTAAGCAAAGAGTTAATTTTACACCCAGTTATGAGACAGCACACTTTACATACACTATCACTGCTACTCCTATGGTCACACCATCGGAAGCGGAATGCCGTCTCATAGTAGCCTACAAGAGGGTTAAAGAGATTAAAAAAGGGTTCTTCCACTTCTCAATAGAGTGTGAAGGATCTTTTTTTTATATACCCAA
Source organism: Rikenellaceae bacterium (assembly GCA_047178625.1). Lineage (GTDB taxonomy): Bacteria > Bacteroidota > Bacteroidia > Bacteroidales > Rikenellaceae > Alistipes. The sequence continues at coordinate 13,791 of JBCQTJ010000001.1, read as the reverse complement.
ACACCTATGTTGGCTGTGAAGACTCTGCTAAACAATTAGATAGAGGAAATTTATTAAGTAAAACAATTTAAGAGATAACACTATGCAAAACAGATTATTCATCTTTGATACAACGCTTCGTGACGGTGAGCAGGTACCAGGATGTCAATTAAACACCGTCGAGAAGATCCAAGTCGCACAGGCACTCGAGACGCTTGGTGTTGATGTTATTGAGGCTGGTTTTCCCGTCTCGAGCCCAGGTGATTTTAACTCGGTGATCGAGATTTCGAAAGCGGTATCGGCTCCGACAATCTGCGCCCTTACCCGTGCGGTCGAGCGTGATATTACGGTTGCGGCCGACGCTTTGAAGTATGCTAAGCATAAGAGAATCCACACTGGAATCGGAACATCGGATTCACATATCAAGTATAAGTTCAACTCAAATCGTGAGGAGATCATCGAGCGAGCAGTCGCTGCGGTGAAGTATGCAAAGCGATTTGTAGAGGATGTAGAGTTCTATGCCGAGGATGCAGGACGTACCGAGAACGAATATTTGGCACGTGTGGTCGAGGCGGTTATCAAGGCGGGAGCCACAGTAATCAATATCCCCGATACAACGGGTTATTGCCTTCCCGAGGAGTATGGAGCTAAGATCAAGTACTTGATGGAGAATGTGTCGAATGTAGATCGTGCGATCCTTTCGACTCACTGCCACAACGATTTGGGAATGGCTACGGCAAACACAATCTCGGGCGTTATCAATGGTGCACGTCAGGTCGAGGTGACACTTAATGGTATCGGAGAGCGTGCAGGTAATACATCGTTGGAGGAGGTTGCGATGATCTTGAAGTGTCACAAGCACTTGGGGATCGACACAGGGATCAACACTCAGAAGATCTATCCGACGAGCCGTTTGGTGTCGTCGTTGATGAATATGCCAGTGCAGGCCAACAAGGCGATCGTTGGTAAGAATGCCTTTGCTCACTCGTCGGGAATCCACCAAGATGGAGTCTTGAAGAATATCCAGACCTATGAGATCATCGACCCACGAGACGTAGGTATCGAGACAAACTCGATTGTCCTCACAGCCCGAAGTGGCCGTGCAGCGTTGAAGAATCGCTTGGAGGTGTTGGGTGTTAAGGTATCACCCGAGAGGTTGGATTCTGTCTATGAGGAGTTCTTGTTGCTTGCCGATAGGAAGAAGGAGATCTGCGACGATGATGTATTGTTGTTGGTTGGCGAGAGCCGTGCTCAGGATCGTAGGATCAAGCTCGACTACTTGCAGGTGACAAGTGGTGTTGGAGTTCGTCCAGTAGCGAGCATCGGCATCAACCTCGATGGAGAGCATTTCGAGGCTGCGGCAACGGGTAATGGTCCTGTCGACGCTGCTATCAATGCGCTCAAGAAGATCATCAACCGCGAGATGGTGCTCAAGGAGTTCACTATTCAGGCCATCAGCCGAGGTAGCGACGACACTGGTAAGGTCCATATGCAGGTTGAGTATGATGGAAATCTATACTATGGATTTGGTGCCAACACCGACATTGTTGCGGCGAGCTTGGAGGCCTATATCGACTGTATCAATAAATTTCGTAACTAAACGAAACGAACAACAAACATAAAGAGATGAATACACTTTTTGATAAGATTTGGGATCGCCACGTGGTTCAGATCGTAGATGCTCAGACTCAGCTCTACATTGATCGATTGTATTGCCACGAGGTGACAAGTCCTCAGGCATTCGCAGGTCTTAGGGCCCGTGGAATCAAATGTTTCCGCCCCGAGAGGATCGTATGTATGCCCGACCATAACACCCCAACGCTCAATCAGGATAAGCCAATCGTCGACCCTGTGTCACGAACTCAGGTAGATACGTTGGCCAAGAATGCGGCAGACTTCGGTTTGAAGCACTTCGGAATGATGCACCCCGACAATGGAATCATCCACGTCGTAGGTCCCGAGTTGGGATATACACTCCCAGGTATGACTATCGTCTGTGGAGATTCACACACCTCGACCCACGGAGCTGTTGGTGCTGTGGCCTTTGGTGTGGGAACGAGTGAGGTGGAGATGGTTATGTCGAGCCAATGTATCTTGCAGGCGAAGCCCAAAAGTATGCGAATCAGCGTTGATGGCAAGCTCACAGAGGGTGTTACGGCTAAGGATGTCGCTCTCTATATTATCTCTCAGATGACTACGGGCGGTGCAACGGGATACTTCGTGGAGTATGCTGGCGAGGCTATCCGTTCGCTCACTATGGAGGGACGTTTGACACTCTGTAACCTCTCGATCGAGATGGGAGCACGTGGTGGAATGGTTGCTCCCGATGAGGTGACATTCGACTACTTGAAGGGTCGTGCCAACTCACCACAAGGCGAGGCGTGGGATGCAGCTGTCGAGGAGTGGAAGGCGTTGTGTTCGGACGAGGATGCTGTGTTCGATAGCGAGATCTCGTTCAAGGCCGAGGATATTGAGCCGATGATTACCTATGGAACAAACCCTGGTTTGGGAATGGGTATCACCTCGACTGTCCCAACCTCTGAGGGTATGGATGAGGCGCAGCGTAGCTCTTACGAGAAGTCGATGGAGTATATGGGATTTGCTGAGGGCGAGAGCTTGATCGGTAAGGCTGTCGAGTATGTCTTTGTGGGATCTTGCACTAATGGCCGTATCGAGGATTTCCGTGATTTCGCCGCTATCGTTAAGGGTCGAAAAAAGGCGGAGAGCACAATCACTTGGTTAGTCCCTGGGTCGTGGGCTGTGGAGAGGCAGATTAGGGAGGAGGGTCTCGATAAGATCTTCGCAGAGGCAGGTTTCGAGCTTCGCCAACCTGGATGTTCTGCCTGCCTTGCGATGAACGAGGATAAGATCCCCGAGGGGATGTATTGTGTCTCGACATCGAACCGCAACTTCGAGGGTCGTCAGGGACAAGGTGCCCGTACCCTACTCGCCTCGCCATTGGTGGCGGCGGCGGCAGCTGTTACGGGAGTCATCACCGATCCTCGTGAGTTAATGTAAAATTTATAGTCGAATTACTGATGAAAAATAAGCTAACAATATTAAATTCGAGCTGTGTGCCCCTCCCATTGGAGAATGTAGATACAGATCAGATCATCCCCGCACGCTTTTTGAAGGCGACAACACGCGAGGGATTTGGCGACAACCTATTCCGTGATTGGCGATATGATAAGGAGAATAACCTCATCCCAGAGTTTGTCTTGAACAACCCTACCTATTCGGGCGAGGTGTTGGTGGCAGGAAAGAACTTCGGGTCGGGAAGTAGCCGTGAGCACGCCGCTTGGGCCATCGCTGGTTATGGGTTCCGTGCCGTAGTGTCGAGCTTCTTTGCCGATATCTTCCGTAACAATGCGCTCAACAACTTTGTCTTGCCCGTTATTGTGACTCCCGAGTTTTTGGCTGAGTTGTTCTCATCTATCGAGGCTGATCCTAAGGCTCAGGTCGAGATCAACCTTGCGGAGCAGACGATCACGAACCAAGCAACGGGAAGTAAGGAGAGCTTCACGATCACCCCATATAAGCGTCACTGCTTGATGAATGGGTATGATGATATCGACTACTTGATGACCACGACCGAAAAGATCGAGGAGTACGAGGCGAGATAATTAAAATTAGAGAATAAGAGATGAAATTAAACTTAGCAGTTTTACCAGGGGACGGAATCGGACCCGAGATCGTAGATCAGGCGCTGAAGGCGACAAAGGCGATCTGTGAGAAGTTTGGACACGAGCTCACGTTTGAGTATGGAATCTGTGGAGCAGATGCAATCGACAAGGTGGGTGATCCATATCCAGAGGCAACACACGAGTTGTGTATGTCGAGCGATGCGGTCCTCTTTGGAGCCATCGGACACCCTAAATTCGATAATGACCCATCGGCAAAGGTGCGTCCCGAGCAGGGTCTTTTGGCAATGCGTAAGAAGTTGGGATTGTATGCTAACTTGCGTCCTATCACAACATTTGAGGCTTTGATCGAGAAGTCACCACTTCGTCGTGAGTTGATCGAGGGAGTTGATTTGGTATGTGTTAGGGAGCTTACGGGAGGTCTCTACTTCGGTCGTCCACAGGGTCGCACGGAGGATGGAAACACCGCCTATGACACTTGTGTATATACTCGTGAGGAGATCGAGCGTATCGTTCGCCTATCGTATCAATACGCTATGCAGCGCCGCAAGAAGCTAACGGTTGTGGATAAGGCCAATGTCTTGGCGACATCTCGTCTGTGGCGTGAGGTGGCCAAGGAGATCGCGCCTGAGTTCCCCGAGGTCGAGACTGAGTTTATGTTTGTCGATAACGCAGCTATGCGCCTCATTCAGTGGCCAAGTTCGTTTGATGTGATGGTGACTGAGAATATGTTTGGTGACATCTTGACCGACGAGGGCTCTGTTATCACAGGATCGTTGGGATTGCTCCCATCGGCCTCTATCGGACTCCATACATCGTTGTTTGAGCCAATCCACGGATCGTATCCTCAGGCGGCTGGCAAGAATATCGCCAACCCTATCGCAACGATTTTGAGTGCAGCGATGATGTTTGAGTACGCCTTCGAACTCAATGAGGAGGGGGCACTTATCCGCAAGGCGGTCGCTGAGTCGATGGCTGCAAATGTTCGCACCGAGGATATTCAGGTCGATGGTGTGGCGGCTTGTTCAACATCTGAGGTTGGAGATTGGATCGCTGAGTTTATCGCTAAGGCGTAAGCTTTTCATATATATCTTTAAACTAAAAAACTCTCAATGCCCATCGTCGGACATTGAGAGTTTTTTTGTGCCTATTTCAAATCGCTACTTGGCGATGAACTCATTGGCACGAGCAATAGCCTGCTCAATATTATCACAAATAGCATCCGCTCCGATCAAAGCCTCGAACCCTGCACGGTTCAACATCGCCCTAACATCGGGATTGACACCCGAGAGGATGATCTTGATGTTAGACTCCTGAGACGATTTAACGAGTGAGGTGAGGTTATGCACTCCCGTAGAGTCCATAAACGGTACTCGGCGCATACGGATGATTCGCACCTTCGGTAGCTCTGCCAAGTTCTGCATCACCGAGTCAAACTTGCTCGCTACGCCAAAGAAGAATGGGCCATCAATATGGTAAACCTCGATCTCGTCGCTAAGATCCAAACGATCATCCGAGTGGGTCAACTCACCCTCCGACGAGAGGTCGAGAGTCGAGCGTGACACCGATACCTTCGTCACCTCAGCGATACGACGCATAAAGAGCGCCATCGCCATCAATAGACCAATTATAATTGCGATCGTAAGGTCGAAGAGAACGGTGAGGAGGAATGTAGCCACCAAGACCGAGATGTCGCTCTTTGAGCCCTTAAGAAGGTTTTTAAACGTTCTCCACTCACTCATATTATAAGATACCACAACCAAGACTCCAGCCAAGCAAGCCATCGGAATGTGAGCTGTGAGAGGTCCCAAGAAGAGAAGGATCAACAACAAGACCACAGCGTGAATAATACCCGAGATAGGTGTTCGGCCGCCATTGTTGATGTTTGTCATTGTACGAGCAATAGCTCCCGTAACGGGGATACCACCAAAGAAAGGAACCACAATATTGGCAGCTCCTTGAGCCACCAACTCCATATTCGAGTCGTGGCGCTCGCCCGTAACTCCATCGGCAACTGTCGCCGACAACAGTGACTCGATAGCACCCAACAAGGCGATGGTCAAGGCGGCAGGTAGAAGCTCCTGTATCATATTAAAATCGACGTTCAACATTCGTGGTGCAGGAAGCGATGCCGAGATGGTGAAGCGATCACCAATTGTCTCGAGCCCTGCAACCCCAAAGTGGTTCTTCAAGATGTACGACACAACGGTCATAACGATGATTGCCACCAACGACCCAGGGATCTTCTTCGAGACCTTTGGGGTGAGGGAGATGATCGCAATTGTCACCACGCCAAAGATCAGGGCGATGGGTGTGAAGGTGTGGAAGGAGCTGGCGTAGACGACCCACTTGCCGATGAACTCACCTGGTAGCGCCTCGGTGGTGAGGCCAAATAGATCTTTGATTTGGGTTGTGAAGATCGTTACTGCAATACCACTCGTGAAACCAACGATGATGGGATAGGGGATGAATTTAATCACCGTGCCCAACTTCAAAAGACCCATAACAAGCAGGAGGATTCCTGCCAAGAGGGTCGCCACCATCAAACCCTCGATGCCAAATTGTTGGATGATGCCATAGACGATGACGATAAATGCCCCCGTAGGTCCACCAATCTGGACCGAGCAACCTCCGAATGCAGCGACCAAGAATCCGCCGATGATTGCCGTGACAAGTCCCACCTCGGGACTCACTCCCGATGCAATACCAAATGCAATTGCCAAGGGCAATGCGACAATGCCGACGATGACTCCCGCCATAAGATCGGCGGCAAAGGTCTCTTTTGTGTAGCCCTTCATACTCTTTATGAGGCTGGGCTTCAAGTTGAAATTAAACATTACTTTAAATTAATACATTTATATATACAAACTTAACGCAAGCCCTTTTGGGGCTCACGCTATCCTTTAAAAAGTCGGTTATAAAAAAGCCCTTAACTGGGCCTCTTGGCTAACGAGAAGGCAAACTCTAACCCTCCACTCCGAACCCTGCGGGCGACGATCGCACCTCCGTGAAAAAGCACTGCATTCTTCACAATAGAGAGTCCAAGCCCCGTTCCGCCAGCCTTTCGTGATCGACCCTTGTCGATGCGATAAAAACGCTCAAAGAGGTGTGGCAGGTGTTGTGACTCAACACCAATTCCGTTATCTCTAATCACAAAATTATAGTGTGTTTCGCTATCTCCATCTATCAAGATTTCAACTCTACGACCTCCCGAATAGGCGATCGCGTTGTCGATCAGATTGCGAAAAACGGAGTATAAGAGGGAGTGGTTCCCATTCATAGTAACCTTCTGCCCTACCCTATTCACAATCTCAATATTCTGCCTCTCGGCCTGCACCGCAACGTCGTCGACAACATTCTCGACCAACAACGATAGATCGACAAACTCACGGTCAATCATCACCGAGGCCTCATCAATTCGAGTGATCGTCGAGAGGTCAAACATCAGACGTCGGAGCCTCTCAGCTTGATCGTAGCTCTTCTGGACGAACGACCTCACTGTCTTTTCGTCGAGACTCTCCGCCCCCAAGATCATCTCCAAATAGCCCAATATCGAGCAGATCGGGGTCTTTAACTCGTGGTTGATATTATTTGTGAGCTGTCGCTTGATTCTGATCTTCTCCTGCTCTTGTTCGCGTGCCACATTGTGCTCGTGCTCCACCTGCAACGCAGTCTCGCCCAACGAGGTGTAGAGGCGTGCTACGATAACTCCGATGATGCTGATGAATAGTGTGATGAAGAACGCCACAACAAAAAATACCTCGTCGAAAAGGACCAGATCCTCGGGCGTAGTAGACCCATCGTCACTGCCGATTAGCAGCCAAAAGCGCAACCCCACAAATGATATGACAAGGATCCAAAGCAGGATCAACGTCACAGCGAAGATGTGCCCCTGACGAGAGAGCTTATTCGTAAAAGCCGTAGCCATAACCTAAACGTGTTACAATATGTTTTCCCATATCGCCAATCTTCTTGCGAAGTCGTGTGATAAATACGTCGATTGTTCGATCCACCACAACCACCTCGTCGTCCCACACTCTGCTCAATATATCTTGACGAGAGAAGATTGTGTTTCGGTTTTGAAGTAGTAAAGCCAAGATCTCGAACTCTTTTTTTGTCATTGGGACATCCTCGCCCCCGACAGAGCACTGCTTGCGATTAAGGTCGAGTTTGATCGTCTCGAACTCGACAACGCTCGTCGCAACAGCATCGACACGGCTGCTCGAGGCACGTCGCAACACGCTCTTTACTCGTGCCACAACCTCACGTGCCAAGAATGGCTTTGCGATGTAGTCGTCGGCCCCTAAGTTAAGCCCTGTGATTGTATCATCCTTCGTATCCTTTGCCGAGCAGAATATTACAGGAATATGGCGTGTCTGCTCATTCTCTCTCAACTTCTGGAGCATCTTATATCCGCTCATCTCGCCCATCATAATGTCGAGCAACAGTAGCGAATAGCCTTTAAGGTCAAGCCTCAGAGCCTCCTCTGCGCTATACGCAACATCGACATCATACCCCTCCGACACAAGATTCAACTGGAGGATCTCGCAGATCGCCTCCTCGTCATCAACAACCAAAATTCTGTACTTATCCATAACAATCTCAATTAGCTTTACGACCACAAAAGTAATACTATTTTCACCGACAACATAATATTCGCCACAATTTTAACAACTTAATAACATATTAGCACCGAATTTCATACCTTTGTAACAAAATAAGCAATAACAATGACAACACAACACATTCTATTCGTCTGTTTAGGAAATATATGTCGCTCCCCAGCGGCCGAGGGGGTTCTTAGATCAATGGTCGAGGAGCAGGGTTTAGGGCATATGTTCGAGATCGACTCAGCAGGGACTTATGGTGGCCACGCAGGCGAGCCCTCCGATTATAGGATGAGGGAGGCGGCCCACTCACGTGGTTACAACCTAACCCACCGCTCACGCAAAATCACGGAGGAGGATATGCTCTCTTTTGATCGAATAATTGTGATGGACGACAATAACTACCGAGATGTAGAGAGGCTGGCCCCAACGCCCCAGTCACGCAACAAGATAGAGCGCTTTGCCGATCTTGTCACCTCGATTCCCGATATACACTACGTCCCCGACCCCTATTACGAGGGTCGAGAGGGGTTCTACAAGGTGTTAGATATCCTCGAGGATGGATGCCGAAATCTAATCTCGGCTACTGCCCCGACGAAGCGATAGCAAGAAGTTTGTCGCGATAGGCAACATCATCATCCCAGCGAGAGGGAGCGCCACCGACAAGACTTTGGCCGTTACTGTATAGGGGACGATCGTGAGCTCGGTGGTCGTTAGGGCCATCGCAGCCCACCACATTGCATCGCCGAAACCATCGACGTTGGGGTTGATCTTACCCTCGCAATCGTAGAAAAGCAGGGCCGAGACATAGGTGAATGAGCTCACGGAGAGGATGTAGGCATAGAGAATACGACGTGCAGCCTCGCCCCTTATAAGCCAACGGAGCAGGATATACATCGCCACAAAGGCTCTCAGAATAGGCATCAAGGCGATCAACATCAACCCCTCACGCTCGACCGAGATAAAGGGAAGCGAGAGGTATGGTAGCGAGATGACCAGAATTATGAAGTGACTCACAAAGTAGCGCCACTTATTAGCGGAGAGCGCCATCGAGATAAAGAAGTCGGTGATGAAGATGGAGCAGATCCCAAATTGGAGTCCGATATACCAAGGGGCAAATGTGTGAGGGTCTCCATCGAGGATCTCGACAGATATCGCAACCATCAAAACTAAGCTCGCTCCGACTACAATGTAGTCGAAAAGTTTCATCAGTCTGTTTTTTTCTAATAGAGTTGGCATATTTTTTAGATTAGCTTATGGTGGTAAGTATCAACAAGATCTATGCAAATATAGCGAATTTATGGGGAGTATGCCACACTTTTTGATAATTTTTTTCAGCAAAATAGTTGCATAGTTCTTATTTTATCCATATATTTGCATCGCAATAACGCAGAAGGGGCGATCTCGAAAGGGGTAAATCGGAGTGTTATTTGGCGGATGGCGGGTTAGCTCAGCTGGTTAGAGCGCACGACTCATAATCGTGAGGTCCCGGGTTCAAGTCCCGGACCCGCTACAATTCAAAATCAAGCACTTAGGTAGGTCAAACTACTTAGGTGCTTTTTTCTTTTGCACACGATTTGCACACGGTGAGAGCTTAGAAAATCGAAAGGGTGATAAACTCTATTTGCACACAATTTGCACACGTCGATGTCTAAAGGACGAAACTTAATGTGCAGAGCTGAAATAAGATAGCTGCTTATACGCTTGGAAACCAATACTTCAAGCGACGTGCACTAATTATACGAAATGGGACGAAATGCAACCTTTTGAGCTTCATAATCATGAGGTCCCGGGTTCAAGTCCCGGTCCCGCTACAATTCAAAATCAAGCACTTAGGTAGATTTTACTACTTAGGTGCTTTTTCTTTTTGCACACAATTTGCACACGGGAGTAGGTACTGCACAATATATTCCTTATTCGAACAAGCTATTAATACGATCTTGTTCAGTCTCTATAAGATTTAACGTAACTTTTTTAAGACTCTCTTTAAGTGATGCTATTTTATTCAAGGTGTTATTACAGCGCGTAGTCATTATAGTTCTGAGGTGACTATCGATATTTTCATAATCGCCTATGTCCGCAATTACATCTTCTATACCATCTGAAATATCCACACCACAAGATCTTAATGTATCTCTTTTTTCAATCCTGTTCGGGCGATCGTTTCTTATATGATGTATTACATAATCTTCTCTTATATCCAGCTCGGCTGGCAAGTGCCTAAGCAGATCGATAATAAGTAGTATGTCAGAGATTAACAATCCATATTCATTGAAAATCTCATTATAGATAATATTATACTGATTCATTGACTCGTTGTGCTCTAATTGGTCTGTTGAAACCTCAATCCAGAATGCTTTTTCATCAATATCTCGTGTCAAGAAAGTCAGCCTATCCATATCTTCCTGTTTGTATCTCCCATTTATAACATTCTCAATTATTGGAAATATAACAAGTAGATTAAATGCCACTTGAAAATCGACTAGTCGACTTTTTATATCATTCAATCTCTGTTGAGCGTTACTGTGCTCTAACACTTTTAATTGTAATGCTCTATTATCTTCATTCTCCGTATGGTTCTGATTTAGCTGTTTGTTGAGAATTATAAATGCAACAGCAGCACTAATAATTGCACCAATATAACCACCCCAAAACCCAAGCCATACTTTTGGAGCTTCTTCGCCACCTATTGCATCAAATCCCCAAGGCTGACTAATTAACACGTATAATATAATGGGGGAGATCACTATTGTCCCGAATACTAATAACCAATATCTCGATTTCATTACTTCATTTTTATTAGTCTCATACTGGTTCTATCAGGAGTATAACGGTATTCATCATTGTATAGATCAAGCATTAACTTTCGATCCCATATCAATGTCCAAACAATCTTTTGTATCTTATCAATATCTATATGATTTAATTTTACGCCACCTTCGTACCTTGTGTTAGCCTGTTTGTTTAGGTGATTTAATTTGTCTAATTCAGTACACACCAAATCGACTAATTGTTTAAACGAGAATAGATCACCAACTCGATTTTCTATTATCGACTCTACAACAGCTTGCAACTCCTCATCGCTGCATTTTACTCCTAACATCTCTCTACTGCTAAATACTATCATTATTTTATGTTTTTATAAGTCTTAGACATCTATATTATTTCGACAGCTCAAAATCAATATGCGATTTCTGCTCTTGTTCAAAGATAATAATATTTTGCCTATTTTGTGTCAAAATAGAGAAAAAGTAATTAACTACTTTTCGACAGTGCAAACTATAATATTTTTTGCTATATTCGCTATTGAGTTAAGCACATCAAGAGACACCATTAAATAGTGGAAATGGAGCCCAATATAGGCTATCCACGCTCTATAATCGTGGGGTCTCAATAAATCCCGCCACCATTACCCATTGAAAACAAGGCACTTAGGAGAATAATCCCCCAAGTGCCCTATTTATTTGCACACGATTTGCGCAATATGTCGCCAAAACTCTCAAAAATCACCCAAAATGTAACACACCGGTAAATCGTGCGCTGTCATTACATTAGTAGTAATGGACTCCGTACTTAGAGCCAATTAGCCACAATGCGTTGCTACTATAGCGATACCTTTCGACATTTAGCGAGCTATAAGTTTGATCCGATTCTTCATATGTGTATTTAGGATAAAACTTACAAACATTATGAAACAGTTCTCGCCCCAACTCACCGTAAAGATTCTTGATGATTCCGGCAACGTGTATCCAGCTATCATAATCTTCAGTAATATCAATCTCTCGATCAATCACCTCCTGAAAGAAACGCCGTGCCTTTTGTCGCTTTGACTCTGCAAAGACTGCAACGCCCTCTAAGTTCTGACCTTTAAAGTAATCTTCCATCTTGAACGTCATATCAAGCTCTATCGGAAGATCATCTTCTGAAACCAAAATATTGCGCTCTTTGTGATAATTTATCGTTTTATCAGATATGGTATCATAGACTTCTGCCTTTGTATTTATATAGGCGTTGTCGTCATACGAATATAGGCGCAATCGAGAAATATCACTACAACTTGGATCAATGTTGATTCCCATTGTATTAAATTCTTGTTGCAGGGCATTGAAGTGCAACTTGTGATATAAGATCCTCGAATATTGAACAATACAAAAGAGACCTTTTCCACTTGCAGACAAACCACAATATATAATATAAGGTAGCTCACTAATCTCAGCCTTTGCCTCCTCCATATCTGTAAAGCGTGGATTATCCATGCCATCAATGTCTATACATATCAGACCCGTTTGTCGCTCAATACAATCTGCTTGACGCTTAGAAAACTGACCACTAACAGTAACCGCCGGAAGTCGCTGTTTTAAAACTTTGCATCGCTCTGGATCTTGACACGCACGAAGCTCGTCTACAATATGTGTGTACTCGTTCTTGGTTAGTAACCACTCCCATAGATTTACACTATCGCTGGGATATTTACTGGTCACTCTTCTGAAGAGTGACACGGTATGACTTTTATAACTTATCATAAATTAAAAAATTTTTCGATTTGTGAATCTACTACTTGTTGTTTTGCACGCTTGGTACAATATACCCAAGTAGCATTATTTGTAGCTTTGCGTTTAACACCTATCTTTAGCTGTTTTTCAAGCCGGCGGATAAACTCCATTCTGCTAACTGTTCTAAATCCGCAATCCTCGCAAAACTCTTTATAATCAGCGAAAAGCTGAGTTGCTGGGGTGTATTGATCTGGTGTACTCACGTAATCACACTCATCGATAAAGACTGCAACATTGTTACTCTCCCTCTCTACACGAGCACACGCACTATCAATATGAGCAGACTTTGTAAAGCCCTCTCGTCCAACCTCCAATATGCGAGACAACCCATCTAACACCCAGTTGAACACACCGCTTAACTCCTCGTTGATAATCTCTTTTGCAAGATTGGTATTCACTTTGTGGTCTGGAATTGTTACATTAAACTCAACAACTATAAAACGACGAAAATATCCGTGCGTCTGCTCCATATCTTTGTTCGAGAACAGGTTAGTATTAAACAAGAAGCGGCAATAGTTATGTATCGTTATTGGCCTTCCGTATGGAGATCTCGCACTAACAGGATCGTTACTAATCAACTGTTTAACAATATTGGGGTCGCTCTTATCTGCACCCATTTCGGAACAAGCGTTAAGTAGATGTCTCTCCAACTCGGCACGATAATACCCGGTAGAGTCACTCAATGATTTTAAGGAGAATGAGCAGACATTTTCTCGTCCTAACAGAGCAGTGATAATATCCATCAAGACTGACTTGCCATTCTTACCGCTTCCGAATAGAACCATTACCTTTTCCCATCTTAAATTCTTGGCAAAGACATATCCTATATACTCGGCTACGACCTTTCGTGCGTTCTCCTCTGGCAGCACCTCTTCGAGAAACTTCATAAACGTAACTACTCACGCCCCATTAATTCTACTATAAGTCACATCAAAACAACAGGAATAATCAGTTTTCAATGATCGGATTATTTGCATAAGTCATTGGAATTTCGTATCTTTACACTCGGAA